>NZ_JACHYG010000002.1:0-939100 GCF_014192635.1 Pseudomonas sp. Tn43 | reverse complement strand
ACCCTTAACCTGGGCTCGCTGCTGCAAGCCACCGACAAGGACGGCGACACGGTGACGGCCGCGGCCGAGAAACTGGTCATCACCGTCGACGACGATACCCCCGTTATCGAGACAGCCCCTGTGCAGGATGCCGATCCCACTTTGGGTGCGACGTCATGGACCTTTTCGGGTGCCTTCGCCTACTCCATAGGTGCGGACCAGCGCGGGCCGACCTACTCTTCGGCAGCGGACAGCGATTTTGCCGAACTCGCCCTCTCTGGTTCGGCGAACGATGTTGCGATCGTTAATCCAACGGTCACCTGGGATTCAGAGAGTCTCAATGCTGCCACGTTTAACGTGTCGTTCGAATACGATCACGACCGCAACGCTGCCACCGATCCTGAACTGGTGGAAGGCACGCTGGTGTTTGACAAAGTCAATGACACCTACACCTTCGAGATGGATGCGCTGCAAACGACGCAAGACGTCACGCTGGGCGAAGGCACTGGATACGAAACGTATGACGTGGATGGTACGAGCCCTTCCAGTGGCCCATCACCTGTGGCTACCGGGAAGCTTGGGGAAGGTTTCTACATCCAGATCACGGGCTTCGAGGCACCACTGAGTGCCGGCGGCAACACTGCCGTGGCGGAAGGTGAGCTGGTGAGCGGCACGCAGGCCCCGGTAACCTTGTCCAGCACGGCTCTGGGCGTCTCCGGAAATACGATCCAGGCCGGTGAAGCGGCCAACATCAACTTCTTCCAGACTGATCCGAAAGGAGATCTGGGCGCGACCGATTTTAGTTACGCGACCGATTTCTTTATCAAGTTCGATGGCTACGAGACTGAAAGCGATGATCTTTTGCTTATAGTCAGCCTTGCTGATGCAAATGATCCCTCCATCACTACAACACGGGCCATCTACGTCGACCAAGGCGATGTGTACGAGAACGATACGGTCAACACCGATCTGGTTGGAACCAAGTACGAGGCCCTTATCCTCGATGACCCAGCCGATCCGAACGACCCGTACCTGGACAATAATGACGCTCTATTGATTGTTGAAAGCAATGATTTCAACATTCAAACCGGTGATAACTGGCTCATCAAGGGTATTCAGATTCTTTCGAATGATGCGGGCCTTACGGGCAGCGCGATAAATCTGAATCGCGATGTCGGGGCCGATGGCGCAAGCAGCACTTCCGCACAGCCGGTCAGTGGTCTGGTCGGGCCTGGAAACACGATTGCGGAGGATACAAGTACGAATCCGCTGAAGATCATCGATGCCGGTTTTTCCACCACCACGACTACACCCGCAACCCTTGATCTGACGCTGGATTTCAAGGTCGTCGACAGGGATAGCGATTTCACCGCTGTCCAGACGATTGATATCGAAAATCCTGTCGAACTGGTGGGAGTGACCAACCTGGCACCGACAGATTTGGTGCTTTGATCCGCCAGGAAGAGTACGCGCGAGACAGGATGTAAAACCTGTCCCGCGCGGTAAATGCTGGCGACACCGCGATCGTATTGGTCGGTGTCAATCTTGCCACCGAAGTTGCACCGGGAGACTTCGTCTGATCCCTTAATTGGGGTGTGTATTGGTTAGCCTCGCGACCCACAAGGCAGCGGGGCTTTCCATTTCCGGTCTACCTCCCGGTATCCAATGTCGGTGGCCAAACGGAATCGAGTCCCCCAACACCCTCTCTGATCAGGGCTTATGGTTGATCCATGGGCCCTGTACTCATCGCGCCGCTCCTTCGCCTCCTCATCCCGTCTCCCCTCCCAAGTAGTCTGAAACTCCCACCCCGTTTGGGAGTATCCGCCGATGCGCGATCCCTGGTGCTTATCCATAGTGGCGGCCAATGGTCAACGGTCAGCCAAGATGACCGCAATTGCTCTGGAGAAAGATCATGGCTATTGGAACCACCGGTGTGAACGTTTCACTGGACGAAACGACCGGATTGCAGAACGCCACCGCCACGCCAACCCCTGCGGAGGACGCTAACGACAACGACATTCTGGTGACCTCCCTGCCCTCGACCTTCGCTACCCGTTTGACCGCCCTGGGTGCCGGCACCGCAACGGGTGCAGCGTTGAGTGGCTATACCGGTGCCGTGGGCAACACAGGCAGCAATGCGTTCACCGTCACCACTGACCCCGGAGCCACCATTACCAATATCAGCTTCGTCGACAGCAATGGCGCACCACTCAATGGTCTGGACAGTGGCCTGGATACCCTCGATGGCACCAGCATCCTTCTCTACACGGATGCGAACAACGACAACATCGTTCTGGGCCGGGCCGGGAGCGCTACCGGCGCGATCGTGTTCGCCGCCTATATCGAAGAAACCGGATCGCCGGTCTCGGGCGGCAAGATCTGGACCGTGGAGTACCAACCGCTCAAGCATCCAGATGGGACGAATCCCGATGATTCGCTCAATCTGCTGGACAAGGTGTTCGTCGGAGCCAGTCAGGACCTGGAGTTCAGCCTGGCCAATGCCCCCTCCGGGCAGAACCTCTTCCTGATGTTCACCAAAGCGAACCCTGCAACCGAAACGGTCAATGGTGTCGTGCGGATCACGGACCCCACCATTATCGCCACCGGTAAGGATCCCGCAGACCAGTCAAGCGGTGCCAATATCAACACTGGCGACACCATCAATACCAGCCAGGCGGGTGGCCCGACCACCTTCGGCACCAACAGCCAGATGATTACGGAACAGGAAGGTATTCGTTATTCGTTCGTCACGGGCGCCAGGCAGGATATGACCATCCCCAACCTGGATCAGACCGAAGCAGACGTTGAATCCAACATCGATTTTACCGGCGTCTTCAATGCGAAGATGGCCAATTTCGACGTCGTACAGCTGCAAAGCGGCAAGAGCGCCGTGGTAAAAATCAGCGCATTCACCACCGTGGCTGAACCTGGCGTGAACTTCATCAACGGCTATGCGAACGATACGCCGGTTGCCATCACCAATGTTCGCGTCTTCAACAGCGCCGGGGTGGTGATCGAGAATTCAAACGGATCGGTGAATGATCCGGCCATTGGCATCAGCTTTTCCGGTGGGGTTGCTACCATCACCGGCGTTTTGGCCGGCTACCAGATTGAATACACCACAGCGTCGGATCACAACCGCGTGCTCGTCGAGAACGGCGCGGCCCTCGACGCCAAGGGCAATAACCACGCCGATTTTGATATCGGTGGTTTCACGCTGGTCCAGGCCTCTGTTTCGAAAACCGAAATCGGCTCCAAAATGATCTTCGAGGACGACGGCCCGAGCGCGGACGTGGTTGATGGCGGCGGCGCGGTGACGATCGACGAGACGGCTGGCAACCAGGACAACGACAGCGACCTGGCAGCGGTGCTGGCCCTGTTCGACACAGAAGTAACGAATAAAGGCACGGACTTGAATCCAACCGAGTTCGCGATCAGCACCACGCCTTTGGCCACCACGACACTCAGCAGCTTTGGCCAGGACGCCGCGGGCGGGACGAAAGTGCTGTCGCTGGCGATTGTGGGCGGTGATGGCACCGACTCGTTGCTCAACACCACCGATGGCAAGGACATCTTGCTGTTCAAGGAAGGCAATCTGATTGTCGGCCGCTATGACTTGGCCAATGGCACGGTCACGGCGGATGATCCGGCGGCGTTTGCGATTGCGCTGCAACAGGACGGCAACGTGGCGGTGGCGCAGTATGTCTCGCTCACGCACCCTATCGCCGGCAGTTCGGCGACGGACCATGACGACCGGGTTGATCTGGCCGGTCTGGTCAATGCGGTGGTCACGGTGACCGACGGCGACGGCGACATCAGCACCGATAGCGTCGGCATCGGCGACGACATCAACTTCGATGACGACGGGCCAAGCGCAGACGTGGCCGATGGCGGCGGTTCAGTGACGATCGACGAGACGGCCGGCAATCAAGACAGCGATAGTGATGCGGCGGCGGTTCTGGCGCTGTTCGACACGGAAGTGTTGAACAAGGGCACGGACTTGAATCCAACCGAGTTCGCGATCAGCACCACGCCTTTGGCCACCACGGCGCTCAGCAGCTTTGGCCAGGACCAGGAGGGTGCGACGAAAGTGTTGTCACTGGCGATTGTGGGCGGCGACGGCACCGACTCGCTGCTCAACACCACCGATGGCAAGGACATCAAGCTGTTCAAGGAAGGCGATCTGATTATCGGCCGCTATGACGTAGCCAATGGCACGGTCACGGGAGCCGATCCGGCGGCGTTCGCGATTGCACTGCTGCAGGACGGCAACGTGGCGGTGGCGCAGTATGTCTCGCTCACGCACCCTATCGCCGGCAGCTCGGCGGCGGCCCATGACGACCAGGTCAATCTGGCCGGCCTGATCAACGCAGTGGTGACGGTGACCGACGGCGACGGCGACACCAGCACCGACAGCGTCGGTATCGGCGGCGACATCAACTTCGACGACGATGGGCCGACGGTGTCAGCCAACAATACAGTGCTGCTCGACGACGATGCACTCACCGGTGGCAATTCTGGCGGCACGGACGACGATGCAGACTCGGCTAACGCAAGCGGCACGCTGGGCCACGACTTTGGTCAGGACGGGGCCGGCACGGTGGCCTATCTCACCAGCGGCGCGCCCACAGGCTTCACCTATGTGGCCGACGGCACCAGTTTGTTGGTCAAGCAAGGCACGACCACGGTGCTGACCCTGACGATGGTCGCGACAACAGGCGCCTACTCGGTGGTGCAAAATAATCCGATCCTTCATGCAGCAGGTCTGAACGAGAACAACCAGGCGTTCACCATCAGCTACCGGGTGACCGATGGTGATGGCGATACAACCGACGGCACGCTGGGGATCAACGTCGATGACGATACGCCCTTTATAGAGACAGCCCCTGTGCAGGATGCCGATCCCACTTTGGGTGCGACGTCATGGACCTTTTCGGGTGACTTCGCCTACTCCATAGGTGCGGACAAGCGCGGGCCGACCTACTCTTCGGCAGCGGACAGCGATTTTGCCGAACTCGCCCTCGCTGGTACGGCGAACGATGTTGCGATCGTTGATCCAACGGTCACCTGGGATTCGGAGAATCTCGACGCTGCCACGTTTGATGTGTCGTTCAAATACGATCACGACCGCAACGCTGCCACCGATCCTGAACTGGTGGAAGGCACGCTGGTGTTTGACAAAGTCAATGACACCTACACCTTCGAGATGGATGCGCTGCAAACGACGCAAGACGTCACGCTGGGCGAAGGCACTGGATACGAGACGTATGACGTGGATGGTACGAGCCCTTCCAGTGGCCCATCACCTGTGGCCACCGGGAAGCTTGGGGAAGGTTTCTACATCCAGATCACGGGCTTCGAGTCACCCCTTAGTGCCGGCGACAATACTGCCGTGGCGGAAGGTGAGCTGGTGAGCGGCACGCAGGCCCCGGTAACCTTGTCCAGCACGGCTCTGGGCGTCTCCGGAAATACGATCCAGGCCGGTGAAGCGGCCAACATCAATTTCTTCCAGACTGATCCGAAAGGAGATCTGGGCGCGACCGATTTTAGTTACGCGACCGATTTCTTTATCAAGTTCGATGGCTACGAGACTGAAAGCGATGATCTTTTGCTTATAGTCAGCCTTGCTGATGCAAATGATCCCTCCATCACTACAACACGGGCTATCTACGTCGACCAAGGCGATGTGTACGAGAACGATACGGTCAACACCGATCTGGTTGGAACCAAGTACGAGGCCCTTATCGTCAACGACCCAGCCGATCCGAACGACCCGTACCTGGACAATAATGATGCTCTATTGATTGTTGAAAGTAATGACTTCAACATTCAGACCGGTGATAACTGGCTCATCAAGGGTATTCAGATTCTTTCGAATGATGCTGGCCTTACGGGCAGCGCGATAAATCTGAATCGCGATGTCGGTGCCGATGGCGCAAGCAGCACTTCCGCACAGCCGGTCAGTGGTCTCGTCGGGCCTGGAAACACGATTGCGGAGGATACGAGTACGAATCCACTGAAGATCATCGATGCCGGTTTCTCCACCACCACGACTGTACCCGCAACCCTTGATCTAACGCTGGATTTCAAGGTCGTCGACAGGGATAGCGATTTCACCGATGTCCAGACGATTGATATCGAAAATCCTGTCGTGGTCGAACTGGTGGGAGTGACCAACCTGGCACCGACAGATTTGGTGCTTTGATCCGGTGACCGACATCGCAAGCACTGACATTGTCTGAAAACCGTTGCAGGTACACGGCCTGGCTCCCGCAAGGGGCCAAGCCGTTTTTTATGGCCCCTGCGAGCCTTGCGGCATGTCCTCATTCATAAACGGAATAAGCGGCACCGTTCCTTCCCCCCTCGTGCTGTTCCCCCATCCAGGTAGTCTGAAACTCCCATCCCGCTTGGGAGTATCGGCCGATGCGCGATCCCCGGTGCTTATCCATAGTGGCGGCCAATGGTCAACGGTCAGGCCAAGATGACCGCAATTACTCTGGAGAAATATCATGGCTATTGGAATCACCGGCGTGAACGTTTCGCTGGACGAAACGGCCGGATTGCAGAACGCCACCGCTACGCCAACCCCACCGGGAGACGCTGACGACAACGACATTCTGGTGGCCTCCCTGCCCTCGACCTTCGCTACCCGTTTGACCGCCCTGGGCGCCGGGACCGCAACGGGTGCAGCGTTGAGTGGCTATACCGGTGCCGTGGGCGACACGGGCAGCGATGCATTCACTATCACCGACGGAGCAAGCATTACCGATATCAGCTTCGTCGACAGCACGGGTGCCCCACTCAATGGTCTGGACAGCGGCCTGGATACCCTTGATGGCACCAGCATCCTTCTCTACACGGATACGAACAACAATATCCTTCTGGGCCGAGCCGGGGGCGCAAATGGCGCGATCGTGTTCGCCGCCTATATCGAAGAAACCGGATCGCCGGTCACCGGCGGCAAGATCTGGACCGTGGAATACCAACCGCTCAAGCATCCAGATGCGACGAATCCCGATGACTCGCTCAATCTGCTGGATAAGGTGTTCATCGGAACCAGTCAGGACCTGGAATTCAGTCTGGCCAATGCCCCCTCCGGTCAGAACCTGTTCCTGATGTTCACGACAGTCAACCCCACGGTTGTCGACGATGGTGGTGTCTTGCGGATCACGGACCCCACCATTATCGCCACCGGTAAGGATCCCGCAGACCAGTCAAGCGGTGCCAATATCAACACTGGCGACACCATCAATACCAGCCAGGCGGGTGGCCCGACCACCTTCGGCACCAACAGCCAGATGATTACGGAACAGGAAGGTATTCGTTATTCGTTCGTCACGGGCGCCAGGCAGGATGTAACCATCCCCAACCTGGATCAGACCGAAGCAGACGTTGAATCCAACATCGATTTTACCGGCGTCTTCAATGCGAAGACGGCCAATTTCGACGTGGTGCAGTTGCAAAGCGGCAAGAGCGCCGTGGTAAAAATCAGTGCATTCAGCACCGCGGCTGAACCTGGGGTGAATTTCGTCAACGGCTATGCAAATGACACGCCGGTTGCCATCACCAATGTGCTCGTCACCGACATCAGCACCGGGCAGGTGATCGAGAACTCAGACGGATCGGTGAATGATCCGAGCATTAACATTACCTTTTCTGGTGGCGTCGCAACCATCACCGGCGTTAAAGCCGGCTATCAGATTGAATACACCACCACGGCGGATCACAACCGCGTGCTCATCGAGAACGGAGCAGCCCTCGATGCCAAGGGCAATACCCACGCCGACTTTGATATTGGCGGCTTCACGCTGCTCCAAACCGCTGTTGCGACCGCTGAAATCGGCTCCAGGATGCTTTTCGAAGATGACGGCCCAGCACTCGCTTTTGGCAACCTGATCGGCACCGGCAGCGTCCTGCCACAAACCGGCTACTGGAGTCATTCGGCCGGCGCCGACGGGCTGAATGCGAACGGTCTGGATATTTCGGTAAATAGCTCGTTCACCCTCGTCAGGCCAGACAACACCACCACGACCGGGACCGCCACACTCACCGAGCAATCACCCTCACCGGATGGCAATGGTACGTACCAGTTCGCCGGGACCTTGACCGGCGATTTCGACAACAACGCCGCCACGGCGGATACCACCATCGACTACACGCTGAGTGCCTTGGCCGATGGCAGCTATGTACTGGATCTGGTGCAAGGCTTCAGCTCGACGGTCGTGCTTAGCAGTGCCGATGGCGCGCTCGATGCCGGTGGTCCGGACCCCGTGCGCACCTTGTTGATTCCGGAGCAGGATCCACCAACTATTCCTTCACCGTCCGAGGAGATTGTCTTTTTTGGTGTTAACGCGACCACTTCTTCAAGCGACATCTTTTCCGCCATCGGGCTGGGAGCACCCGACCTCACCGAAGCGCAGGTAGAAGCCGGCGGGTTTGCCTTCATCGGCACCGCGAACATGAACGTCAGCACCTCCGGCATCGGTATCGCCAACAACAACCTGGATGGAAATACGACAGCAGGCATCAATGCCGGTGACGAGAGTTTCGTCATTAATCCCGAGTCTTTGTTGTCGAGCATGAAAGTGTTCATCGACAACTCGGTACAAGGGTACAACCCGGCAACGGAAGAGCTGTATTACACGATCTACTACGCGGACGGCACCACGTCGGGTGCGCCGACGAAGGTGCTTGCCGCCGATCTGACCCCGGAGGCCGGAGGACAGACGTCCTTCGTCATCGAGAAGGCGGATGCGACGCTGATCGACGCGGTTCAGCTCACGATGGGCCTGGGCACGATCAAGATCCCGGTGATCGAGTTCATTCAGGAGACCGAGAGCCTGGCCAGCGATGTCCAGCTGACATTCAACGCGACGGTGACCGACAGGGATGGAGACTCGGCGACGAGTACGTTCGACGCTAACCTGTTCGCCAACGACTTGACCGGCACCTTCGATTACACGCTGGTGGGCACGGGCGGTGAGCAGGATGCTTTCAACGTCGATTTGTCATTCACCGAGAACCAGTACCAGGTCACCGGCTTCGATGCGGGCGTAGACCTGCGAGACACGCTGGTGCTCAACGGCGACCAGAACGCGGTTGTTCAGATCGACAACGGCGGCGCAGACAGCATCGTGTCGGTCACCGAAACGGGCGGACAAGTCACGACCATCACCTTGGTCGGGGTTGATCTTCTGACTAGCGACATTGTGCTTGGCAGCGCCTGAGAACCGCATGAAAGGATGCGAGGGTGGCACCCGCCACCCTCGCATTTTTGCAATGCCAACAATACATCCGCACGCTCGCATCAACCTGGGCACCCTGCGACAAACCATCGACGAAGGCGACTAGGCCGAAACTCCCATCCCGCTTGGGAGTATCGGCCGATGCGCATTATCCGGTGCTTGGTCATAGTTGTAGAGGTCAATGGTCAGACCTCAATGACCGCAATTGCTCGGGAGAAAAATCATGGCTATTGCAATCACAGGCGAGGACGTTGCGCTAGACGAAACGGTCGGGCTACAGAACGCCACCGCCACGCCAACCCCTGCAGGAGACGCTGACGACAACGACATTCTGGTGGCCTCCCTGCCCTCGACCTTTTCTACCCGTTTGACCGCACTGGGTGCCGGCACCGCAACGGGTGCAGCATTGAGTGGCTATACCGGTGCCGTGGGCGACACGGGCAGCGATGCGTTCACCATCACTGGTGGAGCAAGCATTACCGATATCAGCTTCGTCGACAGCACTGGCGCACCGCTCGATGGCGTGGACAGCGGATTGTTTACCCTCGATGGCACCAGCATCCTTCTCTACACGGATACGAACAACAACATCCTTCTGGGCCGAGCCGGCGGCGCTAATGGCGCGATCGTGTTCGCGGCCTATATCGAAGAAACCGGATCCCCGGTTACCGGCGGCAAGATCTGGACTGTGGAATACCAACCGCTCAAGCATCCAGACGCGACGAATCCCGATGATTCACTCAATCTGCTGGATAAGGTGTTCATCGGAGCCACTCAAGACCTGGAATTCAGTCTGGCCAATGCCCCCTCTGGTCAGAACCTGTTCCTGATGTTCACAAAATTGAACCCGACAACTGAAACGGTCAATGGTGTCGTGCGGATCACCGATCCCACCATCATCGCCACCGGGAAGGACCCCGCAGACCAGTCAAGCGGTGCCAATATCAACACTGGCGACACGATCAATACCAGCCAGGGGGGTGGCCCGACCACCATCGGCACCAATAACCAGATGATTACGGAACAGGAAGGCATCCGCTTTTCGTTCGTCACGGGCGCCAGGCAGGATGTGACCGTTCCCAATCTGAGTCAGACCGAAGCGGATGTTGAGTCCAACATCGACTTCACCAGCGTCTACAATACGACCTCGGCCAATTTCGATGTCGTGCAGTTGCAAGGCGGCAAGAGTGCCGTGGTAAAAATCAGCGCATTCAACACTGCGGCTGAACCTGGCGTGAATTTCGTCAACGGCTACGCAAATGACACGCCGGTTGCCATCACCAATGTGCTCGTCACCAACATCAGCACCGGGCAGGTGATCGAGAATTCAGACGGTTCGGTGGATGATCCGAACATTAACATCAGCTTTTCCGGTGGGGTTGCAACCATCACCGGCGTCCTGGCCGGTTACCAGATTGGATACACCACCACGTCGGACCACAACCGCGTACTCATCGAGAACGGCGCGGCCGTCGACGCCAGGGGCAATGACCACGCCGATTTTGATATCGGCGGCTTCACGCTGAGCCAAGCCTCTAGCACGATCGCCGAAATTGGCTCCAGGATGATCTTCGAGGACGACGGCCCGAGCATCAGCGCCGCCGGCACCGAACCGGCGCTGACGGTAGACGAAACGGTACTGGCGACCGACGCCACCCAGAGCTTTACCGCCAACTTCAGCTCGGCGTTCGGCGCTGATGGCGCGGGTACGCTGACCTATGCGCTGGGCGTCACGGCCGGCCCTTCGGGACTGACCGACACGGCCACCGGCGAGGCAGTCAACCTGTCGCTCAATGGCACCGTGGTCGAAGGCCGCACCGCCACCACCAATCTGCTGGTGTTCACGGTCAGCGTCGCCGCCAACGGTGACGTCACCCTCGATCAGCTGCGCGCCGTGGTGCATCCCGATGCCACCGATCCCGATGACGCGACGACTCTGTCGGCGGACAATCTGGTGACGCTGACGGCGACCATAACCGATGGCGATGGCGACAGCGTTCAGGCAACGCTCGACATCGGGCAGAACCTGGTGTTCGAGGACGACGGACCCAGCATCAGCACCACCGGCGACGAGCCAACACTGACGGTGGACGAAACGGTGCTGGCGACCGATGCCACCCAGAGCTTTACCGCCAACTTCAGTTCCGCGTTTGGCGCGGATGGCGCGGGTACGTTGACCTATGCGCTGAACGCAACGGCCGGGCCTTCCGGACTGACCGACACGGCCACCGGCGAAGCGGTCAATTTGTCGCTCAACAACGGTGTGGTCGAAGGCCGCACCGCCACCACCAACTTGCTGGTGTTCACGGTCAGCGTCGCCGCCAACGGTGACGTCACCCTCGATCAACTGCGCGCCGTGGTGCATCCCGATGCCACCGATCCCGATGATGCGACGAGCCTGAGCTCGGACGATCTGGTGACCCTGACGGCCACCATCACCGACAAGGACGGCGACAGTGCCCAGGCGACGCTTAACATCGGGCAGAACCTGGTGTTCGAGGACGACGGACCAAGCATCCACACCACCGGTGACGAACCGACGCTGACGGTAGACGAAACGGTGCTGGCGACCGACGCCACCCAGAGCTTTACCGCCAACTTCAGCTCGGCGTTTGGCGCGGATGGTGCGGGCACGCTGACCTATGCGCTGGGCGTCACGGCCGGCCCTTCGGGGCTGACCGACACGGCCACTGGCGAGGCCGTCAACTTGTCGCTCAACGGCACCGTGGTCGAAGGCCGCACGGCCACCACCAACCTGCTGGTGTTCACGGTCAGCGTTGCCGCCAACGGTGACGTCACCCTCGACCAGTTGCGCGCCGTGGTGCATCCCGACGCCACCGATCCCGATGATGCGACGAGCCTGAGCTCGGACGATCTGGTCACGCTGACGGCCACCATCACCGACAAGGACGGTGACAGTGCCCAGGCGACGCTTAACATCGGCCAGAACCTGGTGTTCGAGGACGATGGACCGAGCATCACCACCACCGGCGACGAGCCAACGCTGACGGTGGACGAAACGGTCCTGACCACCGACGCCACGCAGAGCTTTACCGCCAACTTCAGCTCCGCATTCGGCGCCGATGGCGCCGGCACGCTGACCTATGCGCTGGGCGTCACGGCCGGTCCTTCGGGACTGACCGACACGGCCACCGGCGAGGCAGTGAACCTGTCGCTCAACGGCACTGTGGTTGAAGGCCGCACGGCCACCACCAACCTGCTGGTGTTCACGGTCAGCGTCGCCGCCAATGGTGACGTTACCCTAGACCAGCTGCGCGCCGTGGTGCATCCCGACGCCACCGATCCCGATGACGCGACGAGCCTGAGCTCGGACGATCTGGTGACCCTGACGGCCACCATCACCGACAAGGACGGCGACAGTGCCCAGGCGACACTTAACATCGGGCAGAACCTGGTGTTCGAGGACGACGGACCAAGCATCCACACCACCGGTGACGAACCGACGCTGACGGTAGACGAAACGGTGCTGACAACCGACGCCACCCAGAGCTTTACCGCCAACTTCAGCTCGGCGTTCGGCGCGGATGGTGCGGGCACGCTGACCTATGCGCTGGGCGTCACGGCCGGCCCTTCGGGGCTGACCGACACGGCCACTGGCGAGGCCGTCAACTTGTCGCTCAACGGCACCGTGGTCGAAGGCCGCACCGCCACCACCAACCTGCTGGTGTTCACGGTCAGCGTCGCCGCCAATGGTGACGTTACCCTAGACCAGCTGCGCGCCGTGGTGCATCCCGACGCCACCGATCCCGATGATGCGACGAGCCTGAGCTCGGACGATCTGGTCACGCTGACGGCCACCATCACCGACAAGGACGGCGACAGCGCCCAGGCCACCCTCAACATCGGCCAGAACCTGGTGTTCGAGGACGACGGACCAAGCATCCACACCACCGGTGACGAACCGACGCTGACGGTAGACGAAACGGTACTGGCGACCGACGCCACCCAGAGCTTTACCGCCAACTTCAGCTCGGCGTTTGGCGCGGATGGTGCGGGCACGCTGACCTATGCACTGGGCGTCATGGCCGGCCCTTCGGGGCTGACCGACACGGCCACCGGCGAAGCGGTCAATCTGTCGCTCAACAACGGTGTGGTCGAAGGCCGCACCGCCACCACCAACCTGCTGGTGTTTACGGTCAGCGTCGCCGCTAACGGTGACGTCACCCTCGATCAGCTGCGCGCCGTGGTGCATCCCGACCCGACCAACCCCGATGATGCGACGAGCCTGAGCTCGGACGATCTGGTCACGCTGACGGCCACCATCACCGACAAGGACGGCGACAGTGCCCAGGCGAGCCTCAACATCGGCCAGAACCTGGTGTTCGAGGATGACGGCCCAAGCATCAGCACCACCGGTACCGAGCCAGTACTGACGGTAGACGAAACGGTGCTGGCGACCGACGCCACCCAGAGCTTTACCGCCAACTTCAGCTCGGCGTTTGGCGCGGATGGTGCGGGCACGCTGACCTATGCGCTGGGCGTCATGGCCGGCCCTTCGGGGCTGACCGATACGGCCACCGGCGAAGCGGTCAACCTGTCGCTCAACAACGGTGTGGTCGAAGGCCGCACCGCCACCACCAACCTGCTGGTGTTCACGGTCAGCGTCGCCGCCAACGGTGACGTCACCCTTGACCAGCTGCGCGCCGTGGTGCATCCCGATGCCACCGATCCCGATGATTCGACGACGCTGTCGGCGGACAATCTGGTGACGCTGATAGGAACCGCAACCGACAAGGACGGCGACAGCGCTCAGGCGACGCTCAACATCGGGCAGAACCTGATATTCAAGGACGACGGCCCGTCACTCGCGTTCGGCAACCTGATCGGCACCGGTAGCGTCCTGCCGCAATTCGGCTTCTGGAGTCATTCGGCGGGCGCCGACGGGCTGGGTGCGGCTGGTCTGGATATCTCGGTGAATAGCCAGTTCACCCTCGTCAGACCAGACAATACGACCACCACCGGGACCGCCACGCTCACCGAGCAGTCACCCTCACCGGACGGCAATGGCGCGTACCAATTTGCAGGGACGTTGACCGGTGATTTCGACAACAACGCCGCAACGGCGGACACCAGCGTCGACTACACGCTGACCGCCTATGCCGATGGCCGCTATGCACTGGATCTGGTGCAAGGCTTCAGTTCGGAGATCGTGCTCAGCACTGCCGATGGCGCGCTCGGTGCCGGAGGCCCGGATCCCGTGCGCACCTTGTTAATTCCAGAGCAGGATCCGCCGACTATTCCTTCGCCATCTGAGGAGGTTGTGTTCTTTTCCGCGAAGGCACTTGCGTCGACTTCGGACATCCTGAGCGGTATCGGGCTCGGAGAACCCGACCCCACCGAAGCCACGCTACAGACCAACCCTCTGCCCTCGTACATCGACCCGTCGGCCATGAACGTGAGCACCGCCGGCATCGGCGTCGCCAATAACCTGTTCCAGGGAGACGACCTGGCGGCCATCGGCGTTGACGATGAGAGTTTTGTCGTCAATCCGGAGAGCCTGCTGACGGGCATGAGGGTCTTCATCGACAACTCCGTAGGAGGTTACAACACGGCAACCGAGGACCTGTACTACAGGGCCTACTATGAGGACGGCACGTTCTCGGACCTCATCGAAGTGAACACCCTGACTCCGGAGGCAGGCGGACAGGTCTCCTTCCTCATTGAGAGCGATGGCACGAATCTGATCGACGCTGTCCAGCTCACGATGGCCCGAGGCGAGATCAAGATCCCGACGATCCAGTTCATTCAGGAAAGCGAGAGCCTTGCCAGCGATGTCCAGCTGACGTTCAACGCGACGCTGACCGACAAGGATGGGGACTCGGCGACGAGTACGTTCGACGCCAACCTGTTCGCCAACGACTTGACCGGCACCTTCGACTTCACGCTGGCGGGCACGGGCGGTGAACGGGATGCCTTCAACATCGATTTGTCAGTCGATGAGAACCTGTACCAGGTCACCGGCTTCGATGCCAACGTAAACCTGCGAGACACCCTGGTGCTCAACGGCGACCAGAGCGCCGTTGTCCAATCGATCGACAACAGCGGCGCCGACAGCATCGTGACGGTTGCCGAAACGGGCGGACAAGTCACGACCATCACCTTGGTCGGGGTTGATCTTCTGAGTAGCGACATTGTTAACGGCAGCGTCTGAGAAACGCGCGTAAGAGAATGCGAGGGTGGCGCAAACCACCCTCGCATTCTTTTGTCAGTTCCACTATTCAGATACGCCCGCTCTCGCCTGCGACAGGCACCCAAGGGTGTCAGATCGTTTTGTTTCGACGTGAAACCAAATCCAGTTCCACCCATGTGGACTCGGGTGGTTTTTCGTTGTTGGTGAGCCCGTGCTTCAGCGCATACATCAACAGATCGATGCGGTTGATCAGGTCAAGCTTTTGATAAATATTGCTGAGGTGGTTGTGCACGGTGTGTTCGCTGATACCCAGACGCCCGGCGATGCTCATGTATTTGGCGGACGGATCCCCGACAATGGCGCGAATCAATTCCCTCTCGCGGAGTGTCAGCCGCGCCTGTTTTGCCTCCTCCACATTGCATCTCAAATGGATATTCCCGGTCGCGGCATAGCCGGAAAGCCCGCCGGCCCAGGCTCTATCCAGTCCGGTATCGCGATGGTGGACTGTGATGATGGCCTGGATGATCGATTCCGTCGGGTCTTCCGCCAGCACGATGCCGCGTGCGCCCGCCTCTATTGCCTGGGCAACGGGGATGGCTTCATACAAGCCTTTGAGCACCAGCACTTTCATTTCGGCGTCGCGGGTGAGTCCCGCAACAACTTCCAATGGGTTCAGCGCATCTGGAAAAAAACTGAAAAAAATCACATTGGGGCGCAACTGGTCGGCAAGATCCAGCGCATTGGTATAGGTGGTGGCCTGGCCGCTCACTTCCATCTGAGGCTTTCTGGCATTGATCAAATCTTGAAGGCCCATGAGAACGAGGGGACGACAATCGACCAGCATCACACGTATAGGTTTTTTGTGGGTCGTCATATTTTCCTGACTCCCTTGAAGAATTAATGACCTCCCTCCCTTGGCCTTCCCTGATTCAGCAGCTCACTCAACTGCCCACCGTGATCGAAGGACAGATGCGAACGCCGACAGGCCTTAGCGGTGCCTGCCCGGGTATTCATTTTTTGGGTCCCATCCACAGGCTTTACGAGCAGGGTAGCGGGCGTTTCCAAAAGCCGGGCAAAGCCATCGAGGCAACATAAATAGGAATAATCATCAACAACTTGCGTTGATTGATGTGCTCCCTCGAGCTGTTCAACTGAGTCTAGGCCAGACCAGCACACTGCCAGCACGCCCACCGGCCAGTCGTCGATTCACGCCTCATGCGGGTAGCCCGGCCGTTGTACCGAACGCCTATTAATTAAAGGAAAATCAGGGTCTTAGGCGTGCCGTGGCGACTTGCAATCAAAGTCTGGCCGCGCTCAAAATCGTCAATTAACCGACGAATGGCTTGCACGCAGACGTAATCGCAATACTGGCGTCAATTTATCGACGACGCAGGCGGTATTGCGGCAGGATCAGGGGGATGTGAAGTTCTGGCTGGAACTGCCGGCGCCCAACCAGCCATTAACGCTTTCAACACTTTCGGCAGGCAGCTTTCCCGCCCAGCGATTGAGCGTGAGGACATTAGTGACGAATTCGTACTGCGTTTTGAGCAGATCACGACGCGCCCGGAATTCGTTGCGTACGGTGGCCAGTACATCGACGGCATTGACCATTCCGTAATCGAGCGCTTTCTCTGCCGCCACTCTGGACAGCTGTGCCGAGGCCAGGGCATTGCGGCTCGCACTGATCTTTTCTCCGCTGGAATTGGCGGTCAGGTAAGCGCTGGTGATCTCCTTGACCACCCGGCGCCGGATCGCCTCCAGTTCCTGTTCGGCGGTAATCTGATCCTGATAGAGCCCACGCACCCGCGCCGAGGTCGAACCGCCGCTGTACAGCGGCACCTGCACGCCAATCCCGGCGACATAGCTGTCGGTGCGCGGCGCCAGGGCATTGTTGTAGCCCTCGTTGGTCTGCTGCGCGCTCAACGTAAGGCTCAGGGTCGGATAGTGTCCGCCCTTGCCGCTGCGCAACGCCGCGCCCGCTGCCTCGACGCTGCTCTCGTTGGCCTTGAGCGCCGGGTTTAGCGCTATACCCTCGCGCACCCAGGATTCCAGACTCTGCGCCGAAACCCGTAGTTGCACGTCATCGCGAATCCGGTTGAGCTTCTCCTTGACCGGCCGGCCGACGATCTCCGCCAGCTCCTCGCGACTGATACTGGCCCGGTTCTGCGCATCCAGTTCCTGCGCCGCCAGCAAATCTACCCGGGCCTTGAGGTCGAGCTGATCAGTAATCAATGCCAGCTGCTTTTCGTACAACGCATTGACTCGGTCCAGGCTCTTTTGCGTGGTTCGACGCTCTGCCCTCACCAACTCCAGTTCATCCTCGGCGGCCAACGCGGCAAAGTAACGCTGCGCCAGGTCCACTGTGGCCTCGGCCTGAGCATCCAGCGCCTGGGATTCGGACTGCTTGGCCAGGCTTTTGAATTTTTGGTAGTTCTCCCACGCGGCCTTGTTGTAAAGGTACTGACGCAGCACCAGGCTGTAGTTTTCACTGTCGTAACTTTGCTCCACCAGGTCGCTCTCCTGATGAATCCGATTCGTCCCGGCGTTGAGCGAGACCTGCGGGAACAGCGCCCCCATCGCCTCACGCTGATGTTCCTTGCCCGCCTGGGCTTGCGCATAGGAAGCCAGTACCCGCGGATCTTCCAGCCGTGACTCACGGTACAACTGCATGAGGTCGGTGGAAAACGTCGACGCGCTGACTCCAGTCGGTGTTGGCGCAAGGGTTTGCGCCAGAGCGCTACCCGCTGCAAACATGAACACACCGCCCAGCAGAACTGTCGACGCACTCATCGGCTATTCCTCGATCATCGATTGAGCGATGGCATCGCGAGCCGGTTGCATCAGGTACTGCAACAACGTGCGTTGCCCGGTGATGATCAAGACGTCCGCCGGCATCCCCGGCAACAACTTACGCTCACCCAACGTGCGTATGCCCTCCTCGGTTACCCGCACCCGCGCCAGGTAATAAGCCGTCCCCGCCTTTTCGTTGACCAGCCGGTCAGCCGATACGCTGCTGACCTCGCCTTCAATCACGGGAGTGGTCGAGCTATTGAATGCACCGAAACGGATATCGGCACGCTTGCCGATGGCGACGCGATCAATATCCACCGGCGCCACCTGGGCCTCTATGACCAGCTCGGAAACCGATGGAACGATATCCAGCAGCGGCGTCGCCGGGCTCACCACACCACCGATGGTGTGCACGGTCATGCCAATCACCATGCCCGCGTCGGGTGCGCGGATCACAATACGACTGAGCCGGTCCTCCAGAGACGAGGTTTTCTCTTGCAGGTCGTACATTCGGGTCTGAACCTCGGCCAGCTCCTTGGCCACTTCGGTGTTGAAATCCTTGTCGATTTGCAGAATTTGCAGTTGCGTTTCATTGATCTGCAGGCGGGTCTTGTTAATGGCAGAACGGTGATCGGCCACCTCCGACCTGAGCATCCCCAGCTTGCGTTCCTGCTCGAGCAGGCGTTGTTTATCCACGAACCCTTGCTTGAGCAGGTCGGTCAGTTCAACGATTTCACCGCTGTAGGATTTCTCCAGATGAACTTTGGCAGCAATCATCGATTCCAGTCCCTTGATCTGTTGACTCAACTGGCCGACGCGCTCGCGCAACACCGCCATCTGGCCCAGCCGCGAGCCTTGTCTGGCGTTGAATACCCGAGTCTCGCCCTGACGCGCCTCCACACCACGCAAACTCTCCGGGTCGGCTATCTCCCCAAAGCTGATTGCTGACAGCGAGTCGCGCTCGGCTCTCAGCCTTGCCTCCATCGCTCTGGTCGCGACCAACTGACCTCGGGTCATCTCGTATTCGAAGCGCAACTGGGCATCATCAAGAATGATCAGCGGATCACCACGCTTGACGATGTCGCCGTCATGGACCAGTACCGCTTTGACGATGCCCCCTTCAGGATGCTGGACCGTTTTGCGGTAAGTCTGCACGGTGACCACCCCCGGCGCGTAAGCGGCACCGTCCAGGGGCGCAAGCGCCGCCCAAGTGCCGAACAGGCCGAAGGTCACCCCGACAATAGCAATGCCCAGGCGGCGTACTTTACGATCAGATATCGGCAAGCCAGCGAAGCTTTCAATTTGACGACTGGGCATCGTAGGGTTCATCGGCGTCCCCCTTGCTGGTTTTGACCGAAGCCATGGTGGCGCCTGCCGACATGGCGTGCTTTTGTGCCTGATGTTTCTGCGCAAGCTCGGCGAGCACTTGCTCGCGTGGCCCATAGAGGCTGATAACTCCTGCGTTCATCACCATGAGCCGGTCAAGTTGCGACACGATGTTGGTTCGGTGGGTAATGACGAACAGGGTCGCGCCGCTCTGCTTGATCTGCTGGATAGCTGCCACCAGGGCGCGATCACCGACTTCATCAAGATTGGAGTTGGGCTCATCGAGAATGATCAGTCGCGGGCTGCCATACAGGGCGCGGGCCAGTCCGATGCGCTGGCGTTGCCCTCCCGACAGCGTGAGGCCTTCACTGCCGATGACGGTGTCGTAACCATCGGGCAATTGCAAAATCATTTCGTGGACGCCAGCGGTCCTGGCAGCCTGAATGACTTTTACCGAGTCGACCTCGGCAAAGCGCGCAATGTTCTCGCTGATGCTGCCTTCGAACAGCTCAATGTCCTGGGGCAAGTAACCTATATACGGTCCAAGCTCATCTTTATCCCATGCGCTGATGTCCGCACCATCGAGGCGGACCACGCCGTGCAGCGGCACCCATACCCCCATCAATGCCCTGGCCAGGGTCGATTTGCCCGCGGCACTGGGACCGATGATGCCGACAACGCAGCCGGCAGGTACGCTGAAACTTATGTTGTTGATGATCGGGGTTCTCGACCCAGGTGCCGCAACCACCAGATTCTCCACCTGCACATGGCCCTGGGGCGCAGGCAACGACATACGCTCGGGTTGAGCCTGTTGTTTGTCGAGGATGTCGTTGAGACGGCCGTATTGCGAGCGAGCCGCAATAAAGCCCCTCCAGCTGCCGATGATCAGATCGATGGGCGCCAATGCGCGCCCTAGTAGCACGGCGCCAGCAAATACCAGGCCTGCCCCCACTTGATGATCCACGGCCAAGTAGGCCCCCAGACCCAGGATCAATGATTGCACCAGGATCCGGAACGTTCTGGAAATCGTGCTGACAATGGCACCTCTATCGCTGGCCTGGGCCTGTAGCAACAGAACATTTCTTTGCCGGTGACCCCAACGATCCATCAGGGTCTCAAGCATGCCCATGGACTCGATGACTTCAGCGTTGCGCAAATTCTTCGTGGTGTAGAGCGTCGCGCCGATATGTTCCTTGTTCGCCTGGGCCAGCGCTGGCCCCGTCAGCTTTTCGTTGATAAACGCGAGCAATAACAACAGCAGCGCACTGCCCGTCGCCACCCAGCCAAACCAGGGGTGAAACATGAACATCACGGCGATGTAGATAGGCAACCAGGGCGCATCGAAAAAGGCGAACAACCCATTACCGGAGAGAAACTGCCTCAAACCCGTCAAGTCGTTGAGTGACTGGGCCGAGGCATCCATCCCGCCGCTGTCCAGCGCCCGTTTGAAACTGGCCTTGTAGACCTGGCGACTCAGCAACACATCCAGTCGGGTACTGACCCGAACCATGATGCGCGAACGGATCCATTCCAGGGAGCCAAGCGTGATGATCAGCCCGGTCATGATCAGCGTCAGCATTGCCAGGGTTGTCAGGCTTCCGCTGGCCATCACCCGCCCATACACCTGAAGCATATAGAAGGTGGGCACGAGCATGAGTGCGTTGATGAAAAAGCTGAAAAAGCCAACAGAAATAAAGCTCTCTCTACAGGCTTTCAACGCATTTTTCAGGCTGTTTTCAGGTGTGCTTCGCATTGAAACCCCTGCTCGCAAAAACCATCTTCTGGAGCTTAGATCATGCCGAAGGACTGTGTGCAGCAATTGGCCGGATCGCCTCAAACAACGAGCATATGAGTTCAACTCAATCCGCGGCGATCTGCACGCCTCCCTTGCGCGTCTCGGCATTGAAAAACAGGACTTTCACCACGATGGCCAACACGGCCAGCGCGGCATATAGCAAACCGCTGTAAAGGGTGCCCTGCAAGCCCATGCGTGCCAGGAACCATCCACCCGTCGTTGAGCCAATGGTCACGCCCAGGTTGATGAACGAGATATAAATGCCGGTGGCGAATTCGGGGGCTTCCGGCGCTTCGGAGGTCAGCCATATCTGTGTGACGATCAGCCCGCTGGTATGGGTCGCGCCCCAGAACACCACGATAACCAGCATGGTCATCAGGGACGGGCCGGCGAACAGGTACAACAGCCCATAGGCACCGGCCAGCAGGATCGGGTGCAGGAGGGTTGTGCGAACCATGTTCCGACCGATCAGCTTGCCGGCATACAGATTGCCCGCGACGCCGCCAATACCGAAGATCACCAGCAGGATGCTGATCATCAGCGCGCTCATGCCCGCTTCCTTGGCCAGATACTCGGCTGAGTAGCTGTAGACGGAAAACATCGCGGCAAAAATCAGCGTCGAGGCGGTGATGTTCAGCCAGAGCGGGAACTTGCGCAGAATGGCCAGTTGCTCTTTATAGGAAACCCGCTGTTTGTCGGGCGCGTCCGGCAGCTTGGCAATGATCCCCAGACCGGCAATGCAGTTGACCACGGCGCAGAACAGAAACGACGCTTCATAGGAAAACTGCGCGGCGATCAGCGTCGTCAACGGCACCCCCAACACCATGCCCATGCTGGTGCCGACAAAAGCCTTGGCAGCGGCGCGGGTCGACTCCTGCGGCGGGTACAGCGAAACGGCCGCGACAAAGGCCAGGGAAAAGTACACGGGGTGAAACAACGCAGGGATGATCCGAAGCACCATCAGCGATTCAAAGTTGGGTGCGTAGGCCGATAGCGCGCTGGTGCCGGCAAAAATGAACAATGCAAACGTCAGGATCTTCTTGCGATTGAAGCGCGACAACAGCAAGACCATAACCGGGCCGAAAACCGCAATGATCAGCGCAAACAACCCCACCAAGAGGCCCGCCTGGGCCGCACTGATCGCGAAGCGCTCGATGATCACCGGAAGAATCCCGACCACGCCAAACTCAATGGTGTAAACGCCAAACAGACCTAGAGCGAGAAAGTAGATCGGATGGAGCATTTTCATGAGTCTGACTCCAGCGGGGCCACGACGTTGTTGCGGTCACTTTTGATCGCCCCATAAACGGCGTTGCACAGGTCGACGGTAAATTGTCCGAACATGCCTTCGAAGGCGGTATTGGTGAAGGCAACGACCGTCAATTGCTCGGTCGGGTCGACAAACCAGGAGTGTCCATAGGCACCGCCCAATCGCCAGCTACCCACCGACTCGGCAGTCTGGGCGGCAGCCGGGTCCTTGAGCACGGTAAAGCCCAGACCGAAGCCGCGACCGGGCCAGTTTTCCAGTTCGAGCTCGCCAGTCTGGTTGGTGGCCATTTCTTCCACCAGCGCTTCAGGCAACAACGGCGCCCCGCCTTTGCGCAGGGTTTCGAGCAATTGCAGGAACTCACCGGCACTGCCGATCAATCCCGAACCACCGGAGTTGAAAGCCTGTGGGTCGAGGGCCCGGCTCGGCTCCAGCTTGATGCCGGCGGTGCCTTCGAAAACCGGCACCACTTCCAGCTCTTTCATGCGCCGCGGCTGTGGTTGATCGTTCAGGTACGCCGGGCTCAGGCGGCTGGCGTCGGACACGCTGAAACCGATATCGCGCAAACCCAATGGCTTGGCGATCAACGCGTCGATTGCAGCGGCTAGCGAGGTGCCGGTGACCCCAGCAATCACGCCGCCCAGGACATCGGTCGCAATCGAGTAGCCCCATGAGCTGCCCGGTTTGTACAACAAGGGCGCGTGGCTCAGGCGGCGCAGGTTTTCTTCCAGCGTCAGGTTGCTGCGCTCCATGCCATCGGACACACCGGCATCGCGATAAGGGCCACCCTGATCGCTTTCCAGAAAACCATAGGTGAAGCCGGCGGTATGGCTCAGCAATTGACGCACCGTGATCGTGGCTGGCTGGCCGTCGCTCAGGGTCGGCTTGAAGTCAGGCAGCCAGCGGCTGATGTCGTCATCCAGGTTGAGTTTGCCCTGGCCGATCAGCGCCAGTGCCGCCACCGAAACGATCGGCTTGGACACCGAAGACAGCCGAAACAAGGCATCCTCGCGCATCGGTAACTGCGCCTCTCGGTCGGCAAACCCGGCTGCGCGCCGGTAAATAAGCTTGCCGCGGTGAGCCACCAGCACCACTGCGCCAACCAGGCGCTGATCGCGCAAGGTCTGCTCCAGCACTGCATCGATGCATGAGGCCAGCGGGACGGATTCAAACGCGCGGAGAAACTGTAATGGGCGAAGCGGTTCGGTGACTGACATTGGCGGGCCTGAACAGTGGGATTGAAGGACTTGATGTCTCGATGGTAGAGGGGGCCGTTATCTGGAAACAGAGGCTACAATTCCGAGGTTCACGGACCTTTTGGTCCGCAGTCAAAGGAGTGAGTGTTGGATAAGCTCAATGGCATCACGGTGTTTGTGCAGGTTGCCGAAAGCCGCAGTTTTGTTGGGGCCGGCCGTTTGCTGGGGATCTCCGCCTCCGCGGTGGGCAAGAGCATCGCGCGCATGGAAAAGAAACTCGGCGTACGCCTGTTCCATCGCAATACCCGCAGCATCAACCTGACCAGCGAAGGCTCGTTGTTTCTGGAGCGCTGCCGCCGGGTGCTTAACGAACTGGAAGCCGCCGAGCAGGAACTCTCCAGCTCAAGCGAGACACCGCGAGGTAAACTGCGCATCAGCCTGCCGCTGCTGGGCAACGTTCTGTTCATGCAGCTCTCACGATTCATGCAGCATTATCCGGAAGTCCAGCTGGAGCTGGACTTCACCGATCGGCTGGTGGATGTGGTCGAGGAAGGTTTCGACGCCGTGGTGCGCACTGGCCAGTTGCACGACTCCCGGTTAATGGCCAGGAAACTCGATAGCTTCAGCTTCTACCTGGTTGGCGCCCCCAGTTACTTTGCGAGCCACGGCTACCCGCAGAATGTCGAGCAACTGCAGGAGCACCACTGCCTGCATTACAAACTGCCTTCCACAGGCAAGCTGGAAAAATGGCCACTGCCGGGGCTTGCCGAAGGCAGCGAGTTGAAAGTACCGGCCACGATGGTCTGCAATAATCTGGAAATGCTGATCCACATGGCCCGCCAAGGCCTGGGCATCGCCTGCGTCCCGGAGTTTGCGGTACGCGAGGCACTGGCGACCGGAGCGCTGGTGTCGATACTGGACGACAAAGTGCTGCGCACGCTGAACATCCAGGTGGTATGGCCGTCGAGCCGCTACCTGACGCCAAAGTTACGAGCGTTCATCGATTTTGTTTGTGATGGCGCAACGACGGGCCTGCGAAACGACAACGCAGCCGTAAGCGGTTGAGCAGTGGCAGAGCCGGTGTTCAGTGTCATGGCACGGAAGAACTGCTCGCGGGCCTGCGCATCGCGAGCAAGCACCATTTATCAATCAATCGCCTCCGATGCCTGAAACCGCGCCCGATACCGCCCCGGGCTCTCCCCTGTCCACTTCTTGAATGCGCGATGGAACGCACTCGGCTCCTGGAATCCCAACTGCTCGGCAATATCGCTGATGCTCGCCTTGCTCTGGCGCAACCGTTCAAACGCCACCGCTCGCCGCACTTCATCCTTGATTTCCTGATACGAACAGCCTTCACGTCCCAGTTTGCGGCGAAAGGTGCTGGGGCTCAGGTGCTGCTCCAGGGCAAAGGCCTGCAAGGTCGGCCATTCGCTGTAATGGCTGTGGCGCAGGCGCTGATGAACCTGCGAAGTCAGCCCATGCTGGTTGCGGAAACGAATCACCAGCCATTGCGGTGCGGTGCGCAAAAACACTTTCAACGAAGCAAGGTCTTGAATCACCGGCAGGCGCAGGTAGTGACTGGCGAACTCGATTTCGGTGCGTTCGGTGCCAAAGGTCAGGTTGGGGCCCCAGAGCATGGCATCGTCACGCAACGACAAACGCTGATGACGAAAGTCCGCCCGATCGATCGGAATGCGCCGCCCGCCCAGCCAGCACAACAGGCTGATCATCAACACCAGAAACGTTTCCTCGCCCAACCGGCTGACCTCGCTGTTCTGCGCATGGGTCTGCAAGCTGATGACCGCACGCTTGCCCCGCACGCTCAATGTGCCGCGAAAATCACGCAAGAACAGGCCGAAATTGGCCAGGCACTGGCGCATGGCCTTTTCCAGCGTCGGTTCCTGAATCAACGCCCGACAGATCAAGGCAAAACTGCCCGGCGGCATTCCATGGGAGTCCAGCCGGAAAAATTCATCGTTCAATTCACGAATCTGCACCAGCCACAACGCGGCGAAAGCCTTGGCCGGCACCCGTGCCGTCGGCTGGTCCATCAGTGCCGGATCAATGCCCGCCTGTTCAAGCACTGACCGCAGACGCTGCGGTTGCTCACGTAACGCATGGATCATGGGGTACATGAAGTAAACCGCCACCGAATCCGTTTCCCGCATTTGAATGCCTCTCTCGTCACATCTGAACATGGCAAAAAACGCCATCACCCTTGAACAGTTTTGGCATAGGCCAGTGGCGCTGCTGATTCTAGACTCGTGCCAACAAAAAAGACCTATTCAGAGAGCCAACATGAACCATTCCGATATTTTTGTAGTGAGCGCCGTCCGTTCAGCCATTGGCAGCTTTGGCGGTTCACTCAAGGATGTGCCGCCTATTCAGTTGGCAACCGACGTTTGCCGTGCTGCCATCGAGCGTTCAGGCCTGGCGCCCGAGCACATCGGCCATGCGGTGATGGGCCATGTGATCCCGACCGAGGCGCGTGATGCCTACATCTCTCGCGCCGTAGCAATCAATGCCGGCCTGACGAAAGAGACGCCCGCCTTCAACGTCAACCGCCTGTGCGGTTCGGGTTTGCAGGCGATTGTCAGCGCTGCGCAAAGTTTGATGCTGGGCGATGCAGGCGCTGCGCTGGCGGGTGGCGTCGAGTCCATGAGCCGAGGCGCGTACTTGTTGCCACAGGCGCGCTGGGGCGCACGCATGGGCGACATGCAGGCCATCGACTACATGCTTGGGGTGCTGCAAGACCCGTTTGCCGGTTTCCACATGGGTATCACCGCTGAAAATATCGCCGAACACTATGGCATCACGCGTCAGGCCCAGGATGAATTGGCGCTGCTCAGCCAGCAGCGCGCTGCCCGGGCGATTGCCGAAGGGCGTTTTGCCGGGCAGATCGTGCCGATCGAAATCGAAACCCGTAAAGGCACGGTTACGTTCGCGACGGATGAGCATGTGCGGGCCGAGGTCAACGCCGAGCAATTGAGCCGCATGAAACCCGCCTTCAAAAAAGATGGTAGCGTCACCGCCGGCAACGCGTCCGGCCTCAATGACGGTGCCGGCGCACTGATCATGGCCACGGGCCAGACTGTTCAGGAACAAGGCCTCAAACCTATGGCTCGACTGGTGGGTTATGCCCATGCAGGCGTTGAACCGTCGATGATGGGGCTGGGACCGATTCCCGCCACCCGCCTGGTGCTCAAGCGCGCCGGCCTGACCGTTGCCGACCTCGATGTGATCGAGTCCAACGAAGCCTTTGCTGCCCAGGCCTGTGCCGTAGCGCAAGAACTGGGCTTCGATCCACAGAAGGTCAACCCCAACGGTTCGGGCATCTCGCTGGGCCATCCGGTGGGCGCCACTGGCGCGATCATCGCCACCAAAGCGATTCACGAACTGCATCGCTGCCAAGGCCGTTATGCCCTGGCAACCATGTGCATCGGCGGCGGCCAAGGCATCGCTGTGTTGTTCGAGCGGGTTTAATAAGGACATGCGCATGACTCTTCAGAACATTGGCGTTATCGGCGCCGGCACCATGGGCAATGGCATTGCGCAAGTCTGCGCCTTGGCCGGCTTCAACGTGACCTTGATCGACATTGCCGAGAGCGCCCTGCAAAAGGCAATCGCGACTGTCGATAAAAACCTCGATCGGCAGGTCGCCAAAAACACGCTGACGCACGAGCAAAAACTCGCTGCCCTCGACAAGATTCGCACCAGCACCGATTACAACAGCCTGCAAAACGTGCAATTGGTGATCGAAGCCGCCACGGAAAACCTCGACCTGAAATTGCGCGTGCTGCAACAAATCGCCGCGCAGGTCAGCGCTGACTGCGTGATCGCCTCCAACACGTCGTCGCTGTCCATTACCCAGCTCGCCGCCAGTGTGAGCCAGCCTGAGCGTTTCATCGGTCTGCACTTTTTCAATCCGGTGCCGGTGATGGGCCTGATCGAAGTGATTCGTGGCCTGCAAACCAGCGATGCCACCCACACTCTGGCGCTGGACATGGCGACCACACTCGGCAAAACCGCGATCACCGCCGGCAACCGTCCGGGTTTCGTGGTCAACCGGATTCTGGTGCCGATGATCAATGAAGCGATCCTGGTGTTTCAGGAAGGCCTGGCCAGTGTCGACGACATCGACGCCGGCATGCGCCTGGGCTGCAACCAGCCGATCGGCCCGCTGGCGTTGGCGGACCTGATCGGCCTGGACACCGTGCTGGCAATCCTTGAGGCCTTCTACGATGGCTTCAACGACAGCAAATACCGCCCCGCTCCACTGCTCAAGGAAATGGTCGCCGCCGGTTACCTGGGACGCAAAACGGGGCGTGGCTTCCATGCCTATGCCTGAGCGGTGCTCGCGCTTCGCCGAATACCGGGACAAGGTGCTGGAGCTCTTTGCCAGCAAGGGTTTCGGTCAAGTCGGCATGCGTGAGCTCGCGACCAGCCTGGGGCTTTCCCCAGGTTCGCTGTATCACCATTACCCCAGCAAGCAGCACTTGCTGCTAGATCTGATCGAGGAGTTTTACGAAGAGCTGCTGGCCACGTTGGGGCGCATCGAACAAACGGCCCCGGCAAAACGCGACAGACTCAATCAATTGATTCGCGCGCACCTCACTCTGCATCAGGAAATGCCCTGGCATTTTCGTCTGGTGGAGCGCGACAGCGGCTGCCTGAATGAAGAGCAGCAGCAACGGGTGCGGCAGTTGCGCGAGCAGTACGAACGCAAGTTGCTGCTGATATTGCGTATCCGTCCCCGGTTCAGTGAACAGGGCGTGATGGCCGCCGGTCATGCCATTGGCGCCTTGCTTAACAGCGCGCCCAGTTGGCTGACGCACTATTCGCTGGATGAACAAGAGCGCGACAGTCTGCTGGAAAACATGGTGAGTGGTGCGATCGAGCGGTTACTGACGCCAGGCGACAAACCCCGCCTCGCCAGCGTGAGCAAAAAACAGGACGTGTATCAGGCGCAATCCCCCCTGCAGTAAAGTCCCGTACCGGGACTGACACACAAGACGCACAAACAAAAACGCCGCTCAAAGAGCGGCGTTTTTGCGTTTAGAGCGAACACGAGTTTCACCTGGATTTTGCGCGCCTCAGGCGTTGCAATTCCAGGGACGGTCTCCATTCTCATCCTTGATGCGGGTCGGCAGGCCCATCACATCCAGTGCGTTGAGGAACGGCTCGGCCGGCAGCTCCTCGACGTTGGCCATGCGCTGCACATCCCATTCGCCACGGGCAACCAACAGGGCGGCCGCCACAGGTGGCACGCCAGCGGTATAGGAAATGCCCTGGCTGTCGGTTTCGGCAAAGGCTTCTTCGTGGTCGGCCACGTTGTAGATGAACACTTCGCGCGACTGGCCATCCTTGGTGCCTTTGACCAGGTCGCCGATGCAGGTCTTGCCGGTGTAGCCGGGCGCCAGCGAGCTCGGATCAGGCAGCACGGCCTTGACCACTTTCAGCGGCACGACTTCCAGGCCTTCAGCGGTTTTGACCGGTTGCTCGGAGAGCAGGCCGAGGTTTTTGAGTACGGTGAACACATTGATGTAGTGCTCGCCAAAGCTCATCCAGAAACGCACGTTGGGCACGCCGAGGTTCTTGGACAGGGAGTGCACTTCATCGTGGCCGGTCAGGTACAGGTTCTGCGCCCCTACGACTGGCAGGTCGTCGGTGCGTTTGACTTCGAACATTGTGTTGCTGGTCCACTGGCTGTTCTGCCAGCTCCACACTTGTCCGGTGAATTCGCGGAAGTTGATTTCCGGATCGAAATTGGTGGCGAAATACTTGCCATGGGAACCGGCATTGACGTCGAGAATGTCGATCGAATCAATACGGTCGAAATACTGTTGTTGCGCCAGCGCTGCATAGGCGTTGACCACACCCGGGTCGAAGCCCACACCGAGGATGGCGGTGATGTTCTTCTCTTTGCATTCCTCGAGGTGCTTCCACTCGTAGTTGCCGTACCAGGGCGGTGTCTCGCAGATCTTGCCCGGTTCTTCGTGAATGGCGGTGTCCAGATAGGCCGCGCCCGTGTCGATGCAGGCACGCAGCACCGACATGTTGAGGAAGGCAGAACCGACGTTGATGACGATCTGCGATCCGGTTTCGCGGATCAGCGCCTTGGTCGCTTCGACATCCAGAGCGTTCAGCGAGAAAGCTTTGATGTCAGCGGGCTCTTTGAGGCTGCCCTTGGCCTTGACGCTGTCGATGATGGCCTGGCATTTGGAGATGTTGCGCGACGCGATAGCAATACGACCGAGTTCATCGTTGTGCTGCGCGCACTTGTGGGCCACCACCTTGGCGACACCTCCTGCACCAATGATAAGTACGTTCTTCTTCAATTTTTCTCTCTCTCCTTCACTGCCAGCTTACGAAAGGCTGGACATGTAGTCGTTGAAACCAAACTCACGAACCACCTCGACACTACCGTCGAGTTGTTTCACTACGATGGACGGCATTTTCAGGCCGTTGAACCAGTTCTTCTTGACCATCGTGTAACCCGCCGCGTCGACGAACGACAGCCGATCGCCAATGGCCAAGGGACGATCAAATTGATATTCACCGAAAATGTCGCCGGCCAGGCAGGATTTGCCGCACACCATGTAGGTGTGTTCGCCCGCGCTGGGCGCCAGCTTGGCATTCAGGCGATAGATCAGCAGATCGAGCATATGCGCCTCGATGGAGCTGTCCACGACGGCCAGTTGCTTGCCATTGTAGAGCGTGTCGAGCACGGTGACTTCCAGCGAGGCGCTCTGAGTAATGGCAGCTTCGCCCGGCTCCAGATAGACCTGCACGCCGTATTTCTGTGAGAAGGCCTTGAGCCGCGCGCAGAACTCGTCGATCGCGTAGCCTTCACCGGTGAAGTGAATGCCACCGCCCAGGCTGACCCATTCGACCTTATGCAGCAGATGGCCGAACCGCTCTTCGATGGTGCTCAACATTTGGTCGAACAGGCCGAAGTCGGCGTTCTCGCAGTTGTTGTGGAACATGAAACCCGAGATCTGCTCGATGACTTGCTCGATCTTCACCGGATCCCACTCACCCAGACGGCTGAACGGCCGCGCCGGATCGGCCAGCAGGTAATCCGAGCTGCTCACCTGCGGATTGACCCGCAGACCGCGCACCTTGCCTGCGGAAGCCTCGGCGTAGCGCTGCAGCTGGCCGATGGAGTTGAAGATGATCTTGTCGCAGTTGTCGAGCATCTCCTCGATCTCGTCGTCGGCCCAGGCCACGCTGTAGGCATGGGTCTCGCCAGCGAACTTCTGTCGACCGAGCTTGAGCTCGTAGAGCGACGACGACGTAGTGCCGTCCATGTATTGCTGCATCAGGTCGAACACCGACCAGGTGGCGAAGCACTTGAGTGCCAGCAGGGCCTTGGCCCCGGACTGTTCGCGCACATAAGCGATCTTCTGCATGTTCGCCAGCAGCTTTTGTTTGTCGATGAGGTAGTACGGCGTCTTGATCATTTCGAGGCCTCCGGCAAGGCCAGCCAAAAAAAGGATGCGCATTGTGCCTTCACTGGCAACTTATCGAAAGAGCAGAGAGCGCAGTTCGCCGAGCCGTCCTTGATTGGATCCAGAAGCCAGCGTCAGCGGCAGCTCAAACGGCGGCGGCTTTCTCGAACACGATGCAATGCTTCATCGCTGGGGAAGTATCGACGCAATTTCGGCTGCAGAGGCTGACTTTATCGCGTACCGGGTCGTTCAGGGTTTCAGAATTTTGATACTGGCGAACGTTGATTCGTCACGCGCCTGATCCAGCAAACTCATCGACCTTGCCATTGGCAGTGCTTGTACAACCGGTCTTGATGTCGCTTGAGGTTGCGTTTGCGCTGCCAAGCGCTCGTCGCTGGGTGGGATGCCAAAATACTCGCGATAGCACTTTGAAAAATGAGGTGTGGACACAAAGCCACACACCACCGACAACTCTACTATCGAAATCGGCGTTTGCTTGAGTAACTGACGAGCGCGGATCAGACGCAACTTGAGGTAGTAGCGCGAGGGTGAGGAATGCAGGTATTTCTGGAATAACCGCTCCAGCTGTCGACGGGACAAACTGACATAATTCGCCAGTTCGTCGAGGTCGATCGGCTCTTCCAGATTGGCCTCCATCAAGGCGACGATTTCCTGCAACTTCGGTTGGTGGGTACCGAGCATGTGTTTAAGGGGTACACGTTGATGATCCTGTTCGTTGCGGATTCGCTCGTAGACGAACATGTCGGAGATGGCCGCTGACAGCTCATGACCATGATCGCGACTGATCAGGTGCAGCATCATGTCCATTGGCGCGGTGCCACCGGAGCTGGTGAAGCGGTCTCGGTCAAGGGTGAATAGACTGGAGCTGAGGTTCACTCGCGGAAAAGCTTCCTGCATGGCCGCCAGAAACTCCCAATGCACACTGCAGTCGAAGCCATCGAGCAAGCCTGCCTGGGCCAAGGCCCAACTCCCTGTGCACACGCCCCCTATTCGCTTCGCCCGCCGCGCCTGGGCTCGCAACCAGGTAATGTGCTCACGGGTCACTGCACTTTGAATGCCAATGCCACCGCAGACAATCACGGTATCCAGTATCGGTGCGTTATTGATAGCCGCATCCGGAGTGATCGGCATGCCATCGCTTGCCCACACCCGCTCGCCTCCCAAGCTGAAAGTGTGCCAACGGTACAGCTCTTGTCCGGTCAACTGATTGGCCATTCGCAGAGGCTCTATGGCAGATGCCAAAGAAATCAGCGTGAACTGGTCCAGCAGCAAAAAACCGATGGTTTGAAGAGGAACGGCCTTGGAGGTGTCGTAAGCCATCGAAGTGTTTACTCGCAGTGAGCGGTAATGGCCCGTGGCGCTGGCGGCGTTAACCGCCCCGCCACTGCTGGCACACTGAAAAGATCGCAAGCAGGTTTACGCAGATACAGCTGCTATGCGCTTTCCGCCGACACTGCACGCTGCGGCTGCCCATGCTGACGCGAGGTCACAAGGCCGATAAAGGAAATCACCAATGCCAGGCCGATGGTCGAAGTAACTTCCATACGGTGCTCGGGCGTCACCATCATCACCGCCAACGCAGCGCAGATGAAGGCGATGACCAACCAGGTGAGCCAGGGGAACAACCACATTTTGAAGGTCAGCGTGACATTCTGCCGACGCAGAATCTTGCGCATGCGCAGTTGCGACACTGCGATAGCCAGGTACACCACCAAGGCTATGGCGCCGGAGCTGGCGAGCAGAAACTGAAACAGTCCGGCGGGCATGAAGTAGCTGAACAAGGTCACGCCGGCGCCCAGTACGGTGCTGGCGATCACCGCAGCCCTCGGCACGCCATCCGATGACGTCGCCTTCAGCGGTTTCGGTGCATCACCGCGCTTGCCCAGCGAGAACAACATGCGCGAGGCAATATAGATCGAGGAGTTCATGCAGCTGGCCACGGCGATCAACACCACGACATCTACCATGAATTTGGCGTGGGGAATGTTCATCAGTTCCAGCGCTCGCTGGTAGGAGCCCACCGACGCCAGCAACGGATCATTCCAGGGCACCACGGAAATGACCACGAAAATGGACAGCAGGTAGAACACCCCGATCCGCCAGATCACCGAGCGTGTGGCTTTGGCGATGTTCTGCGCCGGGTTGTTGGATTCGGCGGCTGCAATGGTTACCGCTTCTGTACCGATGAAGCTGAACATGATGGTGATGAATGCCCCCACAACCGCGGACAAACCGTTGGGCGCGAAACCGCCATGTTCCTCCATGAGTCGACTCAACCCGCTGGCTTCGCGCTCGGGAATCCAACCCATCAACACCGCAAAACCAAGACCGATAAAGCCGATGATCGCCACGACCTTGGCCATCGCAAACCAGAATTCGAATTCGCCGTATTTGGACACGCTGAACAGGTTGGTCACGACCAACAGGATGATTGACGTCAAGGCAAACAACCAGGTATCGATCTGCGGGAACCATTGGTTCAATACATGCCCGGCCGCGAGCGCCTCGATGGGTATCACCAGCACCCAGAACCACCAATAGAGCCAGCCGATGGTGAACCCAGCCCAACGCCCGATTGCCTGGTCGGCGTAGGTAGAGAAAGATCCGGTGTCCGGGTTGGCAACCGCCATTTCGCCCAGCATGCGCATGACCAGAACGACCAAAAGGCCGGAAAACAGATAAGCCAGTAATACCGCCGGCCCCGCCGCAGCGATGGCATGTCCGGAGCCAACAAACAAACCTGCGCCGATGATCCCGGCAATAGAAAGCATTGTGACGTGACGCGGTTTGAAACCCTGCGCCAACTGACCGTTCGAATCTCTGGAGTTCAGGTTATTCATTGTTCTTTTTTGTTCTCTGGTGATCGACGTTAGGGCGTACTGACTGAGGGTCAGGCGATCATCATTTTTCCCTGTAGCCGCGTCTCGAACGCGGCGTACCTCAACGCTCCGGAGTTTCTAAATCAAGCATCACAGCCGCACACAGCCATGAAGTGACGCGTCACCTTACGCGTCTTGACCTGGAAGCCAATAGCCCGAGTGCGCCACTTTCGAGTCTGATTTCGACACGCGTTGCGTGTATTGCGTGTGGTGCATTAACGAAAAAAAGAAACAGAAGTCTCTTTTTCTATCTTTAGATTGGACCGCGGATCAGTGCCGCCACAGCGCAAACCGATGTTCGGGTCGACGTTTACCTCATCAAGCCGCCAGGTTCTGGTCTACGCTGAAAACACAATCGGAGGCTTCCAACTATGTGCGGACGTCTTTCCCAGTACCGAAGCATTCATGACTTTGTCGCGGCGCTGAACATTCCAAACGCATTGATCAACTATGCAGGAGACCAGCCTTTAGAGCTCTACAACGTCGCGCCGTCCGCTCAGCTCGCCCTCTTTCACCAGGAAGGTCAGTTTCTGCGAGCCGACAAAGTGCGCTGGGGATGGCGGCCGCGCTGGGCAATGGAGCGTGCCGCGCCGATCAAGGCCCGAGTAGACAGAGTTGCCCATAATCCATTCTTTGCAGCGATATGGCCGCATCGGGCAATCGTCGCGATCGACAACTGGTTTGAATGGATAGATGAGGATGGAGCGAAAACACAGCCTTATCTGGTTCGCCGCAAGGATTGCGCCCCAATTCTCTGCGCCGCGATAGGCCAGTTTCCCACCGCAGAGCATGAGCCGGAGGCACATGACGGCTTCGTGTTCATCAGCGCCGACAGCAAGGGTGGCCTGGTAGATTTACACGACTGGCAGCCGGTGACGCTCAATCCCGAGCTGGCCCGGGAATGGCTGAATCCAGCTACATCGGAAAAGCGTGCTGAGCAAATAATGCTATTGCAGTGGGAACCTCTGGAGGCTTTCGAGTGGTTCAAGGTCGACCGCGCTATCGGTAATCTCCGCAATCAGCAAAGTGGCCTGATCAATCCCAGCAATCGACTGATTTGAATTCCTGCTGATTCTCTAAACCAGTAGCAGCAATGGCACGGGCGTAGTGGCGATCAGTTGTTCCGCCAGCTTCATTTCATTGCTGCGATAGCCCCGTTCCGCAACCATGGCTATGACCAAAACGTTTGTGTGCCGAAGCAGCCGGCCAAAAAATATTATAAACATCATATTTACAAGAAATTTTATTATGCCCATAATTCCGCGCAAACAGGGAGAGTTTCCAGCGCGGCTGCGCAGCAGCACCCCAAGAGATTTTCGCTATGAACGCAACCATAGATAGGCCCTGCCCCGCTGTCACCTTGGTGTTTTTACACCTCGAACGCCAGCCGGAAATCCCGACAGAGTCGGGCATGCATCTTTCCATTCCACTCTTGGATAAGCCATGAAACTTCCCAGTCGTTCCAGCATATTGCTTGCACTATTGATCGGGCTCTGCGCACTGGGGGAGATTTCCACTCAGATGCTGATCCCTAGCCTGCGCGACCTTGAGGCAGGGCTCGGCGCCGCGCCGGGTGCCTCCCTGGCGGCGTTGTCGGTGTTTGTCGCGGCCTTTGGTCTCGGGCAATTGTTTTTCGGCCCGCTGTCGGACCGCATCGGTCGCCGACCGATGCTGCTCGCCGGCGTTGCCACCTATGTACTCGCCTCCTTGTGGATGGCATTCGCCGGGAGCATGCCTGAGTTCATTGGCGGCCGCGCGCTCCAGGGACTAGGAGCCTGTGTTGCGCTAGTGGTAGCACGTAGCATCGTGCGCGACGTCTGGAAAGAAAAAGCCGGTCCGGTAATGGCCATCACGGTGATTGGCATGCTCAGTGCGATTATGCTCTCGCCGGTGCTTGGCGGAATGATTGCCACCCATGCCGGTGGCTGGCGCGCGGTCTTGTTCACAACTGTATTGTTTGGCGCTGCCGCTCTCGTCGCCTCACTGTTCTTCAAGGAGACCAACCTGCAGCTCGACTCGCAGGCGGGAAGGTTAAAGACGCTTCTGGGCAACTACGCAGTGCTGCTCAAAGGCTCATCCCTGCGCAGCTTCGCCATTGCCATTGCCTGCACCTACGGTGCAATGTTCAGCTTTATTGCCGGCTCCTCGCGCGTGCTCGTCGGGCAACTCGGATTGAGTCCAACCCAGTACGGCCTGGTTTTCGGCGGTATCGTTTCGGGATTGATTGCTGGCGCGATCTTCACCAACCGCACCATCATGAAGTTCGGTCCGGAAAAAATCGTGGCCATCGGCACCAGCCTGGTTGCGGTTGGCGCCGGTTCGGTACTGGTACTTCATGAACTCATCGGCCCATCGGTGGCCGGCCTGATGCTGCCGCAGATGGTGCTGACGCTAGGCTCGGGCATGGTCTTGCCAGGTTCGGTTGCAGGCGCAGTAATTCCTAACCCGACTCGCGCTGGTCTTGCGGCGGGTTTTATCGGTTTTGCTCAAATGGCCGGCGCGACTGTTTCTGGCCTGCTGCTTAGCCGTCTGCAGGACGACACGGCCTTTCCGATGGTCGCTCTGAATGCCGCCTTCGGCGTAGCTGGTTTCCTGATTTTTTGGATCATGCGTGCGCGGAAGACGAACGCCGTGCAGATTACATCGGCTGAATAGCCGTGAAGTTATTGCACGGAGGCGATGATCGACCTTTCCGTGCTCGCCGGCTATGTGTTGGCGCCACCCAAACGCTGGCAAGACATCCTGCGTGATGGTGTGTCGTGGCTGCTCAAATATAGGCCGCCGGTCAAACGCTACTTTCTGGACATGCGTTTCAAGCCGATGCCGCAATATACCCAGGGCGCCTTGATCGTACCGAGCGAAAAGACTTTTAGATGTTCATTCAACCCCGCCTGCTGACCGACAACGGCGAGACGGTATTGCTCGATGAAGTTGATCGGTGGACACTTCGCGATCATTGCTTGGGGCTGCAATCCGACTTGGGGCCTGACGGCCGCTCAAATCGAGCAATGGCAAGCGCTAGGCACGCGGTTTATACAGGTGTTGCCAGAGGTGCAACTCAAGGCCGCCAGTAACGCCAGCCCCGGTGTGATTCGCGTCGGTGACAGCACCGGCCGCCTCAAGGAATGGTTCGCCCGTGGTTCGACATCCATTGCCCTGGTGCGTCCGGACCCGCTTTGTTGCCGGGCTGGCCATCCCGCAAACCGTCGGCCAGGCCTGCGATCAATTGGCCTTGGCGCTCAAAGGCCCTGCCACAACCATGGTCAGCCCCAATGTGTTGGCGATGTAGCTGGCGACCAAATACGTCGACGGCCTGCCCCTGCACCACTTCGAAAAAGTCGGGAGTTTTGAGTATGATTTACTACGTAACGGTATGACACGTCGGGGCGGCGCCAACAGCAGTCGCAGAATAGAAAACAGCCAGCATAAAAAGGGTTGTGTAAAGTTTTTATGGATCTATCTATTTTCATGGTTGTTCAATAGCGAGAAGACTAATGGAGAAGAATGTGACAGCTGCATTATCTGATTGGATATAAGAAGATTCTTAAAATCAGAGTGTCGCACAGGCAGGGCTTAGTGCTCATTCGTATAAATTCAGAAAACGACCACCCCGTTATTGAGCACGGCTCGCCATATCCGTCCATCGCTGAAAGATACTGTAACAACTTCAATTTGGCATGGAATGCAATTGCAAGTCCAATAGACCCTTTATAGGGAGACAGCCATGCTTACCATTCAACTGATTCTATTGGTCGTTTTTGGAGTCATCATCATCGCTTGGGGTGCCTGGCTAGACATCAATAATCACAAAAAGGAAAAAGAAACTCAGCGAGCACAGAACAATACTCGGCAGTAATCCCACGTCTTAAGCAACTAATAAAAAACAAGATCTACTTGAGTTCCCCTCGATTCTGCGGACGCATTTGAGTGCCTGATTTTAACCGGTAGCGTCATCCGCTACCGGCTACTTTCGACCAAAATCTTTCACCATCATTTCATACGGAGTGCCTCCGCGAATGCCTGACCTGATCATCCTCGACATCAAACCGGATGGGTTGGAAGTTCTCTCTCGTTTCAACGTACTGATACGCACGCTTGAAATTGGCGGGTGCAAGCAGCCGTGCCATCAGCGTGTCCGGCTCCGCCTTCGTCCACGTCTCCTGCGCACAAGCAAAAAACGCCCGTATTATCGGGCGCTAAATTAAACACCCGTTCCAAGTGAGCCGGTTCGAATGATCAGATATCGGACTGTTGCTTCTGTTCAGTAGTGTCTGCTGCGGATTTTTTGGTCTGGCCTGCCAAGGTCTTTTGCGCGGCTTCAGCGTGGGTCTCCACCTGACTGGCCTGGAACGCCTCCCAACGGGCACGGGCCCGGTCAGAACCGTCTTCGGCAAAGGCCGCGACAGGGATAACGGATAATAGGCCGGTAATGACAAGAGTAGACAGTTTCATAGGATACATTTTCCTGAGGTGATAAAAGAGGCTGCTGCTTGGGCTATATGAAACTTAACTGACCGTTAAGTGATCATCAGTTTTCGTTCGTGCAACTTCCTTGAACCAGATAGTCCAAAACATGCTCCCGCCCCTGATGATCCAGGTAATCGAGACGTGCGAAAATCACACCGCACTGGTCCGAGACATCAGTAATTGATATGACTTTTGCGACATCCATATGAACATAGAAGCCGGTCTTGTCGTGAATCACCGATGAGTGCTCGGCAGTATCAGCAAAAACTGAACCGCTGGTGAGCAAGGTAGTAAATCCAAGCATAAACAATTTCATTGAATCATCTCTCTATCGGTTAGTTTCTTGTTAGCTGATAAATCGCCTGCTGCAACTAATCCGACTCAAACCATCTACGAACAGAACAATGCAAAAGTTGTAGTGCAATCTCGCCCCACCTTGAAACTCATGAGGCGTCACTGCATGAGATGTGTAGAGGGCTAATAAGCCGGACACTCACAATTGTGATACTGCCTAGAAAAGTCTGATTCCCCATCGGGATGAACGGGGGAACGTCCTCCAGGGACAAGTTCAGCGCGAAAAAAGGGACGAGAAATGACCATGGTATTTCCATTAGCAAGTAATGCGGGATGGGCCGATGATTGATACGAATTCATCCTTCCACTTTCACTCGATTTGCACGATGACATTTTTCGCATGTGTGCCATGCCCTATCGGCATGGCTTGCGTACCCTGCCCAGCGAGAGAGTGAAATCTGCCCACACGGCAACATCGCGCTAATGCATACCAAAAAGGCATGCGACCTATCAAAAACAAGCAATGGTGCATACATCAACTGTAGATGACGATGTGTCACACCTCATTGGTGCTGCTTGGCACCACTCGGTGACCCGCACATTCCACTTCAGTCCGCTTGGAGCTTCACTGTGAAAAAAATTATGCGAATCGCCACCGCTCTTAGCTTGGCGGTACTCTCCAGCGGTGCATTCGCCGCTACAACCAGCTGTGACACATCGCATTCCATGAGCATTCAACTGCTCGGTTCTGGTGGCCCAATCTCTGACGACGCTCGTGCTTCATCGGGGGAAATAGTCTGGATTGATGGAAAGTCGCGACTGCTCATTGACGCTGGCGGCGGTACGTACCTTCGCTTTGGTCAGGCGCATGCCCGATTGGAAGACCTGAACTTCATCGGCATTTCGCACTTCCACACAGACCATAGCGTCGACTTACCCGCCATCTTGAAGGGCGCGTATTTTATGGCCTCGGGCCATACAACCGCACTGGTCGGGCCGGACGGCTCTGATTCATTCCCGAGCATGACGGAATTCTTTCATGACACGTTTGCTGCCAAGACGGGCTCGTTTGCCTACCTGGAGGGCCTGCATGATGGCAGCGATGGGCTGAATCTAAAGGTCAGCCCGATTATCAACGTGGATCGCCACGCCGAGAAAGCCTCCCTCGTCTATCAAGACGCCGAGGTTAAGGTTTATGCGTACGGCATTCCGCACGGTGATGTGCCGACCCTGGCGTTTCGCATCGAAGGCAAGTGCGGCACGATCGTGATCTCCGCGGATCAGAACGGCAGTCGTGCCGGCTTCGTCGACTTTGCCAAGGGCGCTGACATCCTGGTTATGCCGGCTGCCATCGATGACGATGCCGACGACACCTCTAAATTCCTCCATGCAACACCCACGGTCGTCGGCAAGATTGCCGCAGCCGTCAATCCCAAAATGCTCATCCTCAATCACTTCATGGGTAAGTCTTTGAAGGATAAGGATAGCAATGTCGAAATCATCAAACGCTACTACCACGGCCCGGTTTACGCAGGTCGTGATCTGTCGCGCTTCGAAATGCCATGACTCAGGAGCATCCAATGAAACACACACTCGCACTGTCCATCGCCGTAGCTTCGCTCGCCTCGTTCGCCGTCATCAGCCAGCCGGCTCATGCCAGTGAAACCCCACCACCGGCCACCGCCAAGGCCGCCACGGGTGGCGGCAAGTGTGCCAGCGGCAAGTGCGGCACCGAAAAGATCTACGGTCAGACCAAACTCAGTCAAGACCCGCAGGGTCGCCTGGTCCGCACACGTGACGGTAAATGTGGCCTGACCGCCGAGGGTTACGACATCGTCGAAACGCCCCAGAAGAAGCTCTCCGAAGGGGTTTGTGGCCAATGATTATCCAAGGACGAGGGCTTGGGCTCCGACGTGAGTTTGCCTCGTCTCTCGCCAACGGCCCCATCCGGAATGACTTCGACTTTCTGGAAGTCGTACCCGACAACTGGATGGGGTTGGGTGGAGAGAGCCTGGAACAACTCGATGCCATCGCAGATAAATATCCACTGGTGGCCCACAGCTTGAGCCTGTCCATCGGCGACGCACAACCGCTGGATATGAATTACTTGAGCGCTGTGAAGACCTTCTTGGACACCTACGACATTGCGATCTACAGCGATCACGTCAGCATGTCACGTGATAGCTGCGGCTACCTTTACGAGCTGATTCCGGTACGTCGCACGCAGGCCAGCCTGCAGCTGATGGTCGATAAGATCAAGGCAGTGCAGGATTACCTATCCCGGCGTATCGCGTTGGAGAACATCTCCTACTACTACGATGAGGAGGGACAGATGGCCGAGACCGAATTCATCGCTCGGCTGATCGACGCCTCAAGCTGCGGGCTGTTGCTGGATGTCAACAATGCGTATGTGAACTCGCGCAATCACGGATTCGATCCGTACACATTCATAGATGCATTACCCACGGATGCGGTGACTTACTTTCACGTTGCCGGCCATCTGGATAATGGTCCTCAAGAGCGGGTCCTGGATACCCATGGAACCGACGTTTCGGCCGCCGTGCTTAATCTGGGTGCCTATGCGGTTCATCGGTTCGGCGAGCAGCCCATTGTGCTGGAGCGCGACAACAATATACCCAGCCTTGACGAGCTCTGTGAGGAACTGCGCAGCATCCATGAGGCCATGACCGGCTCGACCAGGAACCTGCAATGAACGTTCGCATCGCAGCAGATGTCGCCAGCGAAGCAGAGCGTCGGTGTCAGGCCGTTCGCCGTGGTGATCTCGGCCCGTATGGCGAGTTGGTCCGGGTGAACGCCCAAGAGCTCGTCACCACGATGTTCCCGCGGTTTACCCAACATCGCGGTGCCGAGCGCCTACGCCAGGATATCGATGCGTTCTACACATGCTTTGGCGCAACACGGGCCGAATTCATTCACCTCGCGACCGAGTTTGTCCGCTTCATGCAGCCGCGCTTGCCGCCAGGTATCGGGCGGCCCCTTATCGAGTACGAATGGATGCTGTTTGACGTTGAGGTCGATAAGACCCCAGTCCCCCGCCCCTATGGACAGGAGGCGCGTCGCCCAACCCAGGTTTACCTCAACCCCACTTTGCGATGGCTGGCCACTCCCTTTGATCTGTACGCGGACGACCAACAGGCGGCGCAAGCGCTACTGAACAACGATGCGCCTTATGCCTACGCCATCTTTCGCACATTCGACCACAGGGTCATGACGCAACGGCTTTCAAATCAAGACATCGCAGCACTGTCCTCCTTCACAGACGGCGAGCGGTTCATCTCGTCAGAAGAGTCAGCACACTGGTTCACGCACGCACTTGCACACGAACTCATTACCTCACACCACGAACACTAAGGCATCACCATGGCTAAACTGATCGCACTTCTGAATCGCGGCCTCGAAAAGTCCAAAAAGTTGGATTTCGTAGCGCTCCTTTCCATCCGTTTGTATCTGCTGCCCACCCTCTACGAGGGCGCCCACGCTAAAGTTACCGGTTTCAGTGGCCTGATCGAGTGGTTCGCCACTCCAACGGCTCAAGGCGGCCTTGGCATGCCTTTGCCTACGCTGATGGCCACGCTTGCGACGGGAACCGAAGTAGCAGGACTCATCTGCATTGCCTTGGGTCTGTTCACCCGCATCGTCACCATTCCGTTGGCGATATTGATGACCGTCGCCGGTCTGTCCGTCCACTGGTCGCACGGCTGGGCCGCGATTGCCGACAAATCCAGCGAAGCCAGTATGCGGTTCAGTGGTCTGATGACATGGCTGCAGCAATCCTTTCCGGGCCGCTTCAACTATGTGACGGAACTGGGTGACCCGATAATCCTCAACAACGGCATCGAATTCACGGTGACCTACGCCATCATGATTATGGTGCTGTTCTTCTATGGCGCAGGTCGCTATGTCAGCGCGGACCATTGGCTGGCCAAGGTCTTCCCGCGTTGGCCGAAGTGACCCATAGGCCTGCGTGGCTGTTCGATTCAATTCAGAACGCGCCAGGTAGCCTCATGGTCAATGTCACCCCGCAGCACCATCAACCGCCGGCGACGGGCAATCGCTAAACCCAAGCCGCTCTGCAGGTTCCGTTTGAAGAGTTTCGGGCTGAGTTCGCTACTCAGCCCTTTTTTTGCCTCTTCACACAGATCAAAAGACACAGAAACGAGAACGCCACTGATTGATGATCGTCGCGCGAGCAAACGCATCTAAAAGATAGCGAGCCTTTTTCATGCAGCACCTCTATTTGCCCTTCGTTTGCAGTTACTGTCCGAGCAAGGAGAGTAATTCGCGCTCGGCCGGCCCGTCAGGAACAGCCGCGCGCCGCACAATGCTCAACGTTCGGCGAAGCGTGAGCTGCGCGCAGGTTAAAGGGATGAGTACGTCATTGGCCACTTCATCGGTGATACTGATGGAGGGCAGCCAAGCGATACCGGCACCATGAATCGCAGCCTGTTTGATGGCCTCGGTGTTGCCGAACTCCATGATTGATCCTTGCTGCACACCCAGGTCTTCGAGCACTGCCACCACCAATTCGCGGGTGCCCGATCCCATCTCGCGCATCAGCAATGGCTCGTCATCGATATCACCGGGGTTAATGGCAGTAGCATCGGCCAACCGGTGCCACGCGGCGACTACTGGCACCAAGTCATCTTCGCGAAAACGGGTAGCGGTCAATCCTTCTATATGCAACGGACCTTCAATAAAGCCCAGCGAGTAGCGCATATCCGCAACGGCCTCAGAAACCTGTTCCGTGTTGTTCACGAAAAGGCTGACCTTTATACCTGGATTGTTATTGCGAAACCGTGCAAGAACGCGCGGCAAGACATAGGTGCCGATAGTGCTGCTCGCCGCGATGGATAGGTGCCCAATCTTGGCGCTTTCGAGCTCCTTCATTGCCAGGTCGGCCGTTCTGGCAATATCAAAGAGCCGATCGGCATATTCGGCAAGAACGTCCCCTGCATGCGTCAAACGCATACCACGCGGTTGGCGTTCAAACAGTGTTAGACCGAAGCGCTCCTCAAGTTTTCGCAATTCGCGAGACAACGCCGGTTGCGAAATGTGCAACGCCTTTGCACAGGCAGTGATGCTGCCGGTCTTGGTAATCGTATGAAAGATTAAGAGGTGATGAAGGTTCATATAAGAGAAATAATCATGACTGGAGGCAAATGCTGGCGGGTACTCAGACTGTCCAGAATCTGGACGATGCAGTCAGTGCTAATGAAACAGCACTCACTTGGCACCCAGGCTGAGTAAATAAAGAGAGGTCATGCAGGAGGTCAGGTAGGCCGCTGACCTCAGGCTCGCAAGCCTGAGGCAGCTATTGATGAGTTGACTATTTAGCCAAAGACGCGAGGCATGGCGAGACGAAAAGATCTCCTCGATAGGCGCCAGCAATCGTCCTGGAAACCACGATCAACCACAGGGCCGCCAACACCAACACCAAGCATCCGCCAAAAATATTGAAAAACACGGAATGCAGAATAGCGCCCAATTTGAGCGTCGTGAGGGCATAGACGCCGATAGGAAAAGTAAACCCCCACCACCCCAGGTTAAAAGGAACACCCGCCTTAAAGTAACGGACCGTGATGAGCGTGGCCATTGCCATCCACCACAACCCCAGGCCCCAGAAAAGAATGCCGGCAATCAGGCCAATGCCTTGAGCAACCTCGCCAATCCCCTGCAATCCCTGCATCGAAAAGATCGCGGGAGCGTCGCTGCCTATGACCAGCATGCCCAACGCGCCCGTACCGATAGGCCCCAGGGATAACCAGCTGGATGCGGCCATGCTTTCGTGGGGCAGTTTGTGCAACGCCATGCGCAACAGCAGGATGACCAGAATGCTCAGCGCGACAGGAACCGAATAGGCCCACAGTACGTAACTGGTAATCAACATAACGAATTGCGCGCCGGTATCGAGCAGGTGCGGAGCCAGCGCCCCACCACTTGCAGCCGCGACTTCCGCCGCGACAACTGGCAGCAACCAGACGGCCGTCATTTGATCGATGCTGTGCTCTTGACGGGTGAACATCATGTAAGGAATCAGCACACCGCAAGCGAGCGCCATGACCACATCAATCCACCATAGGGCCTCAGCCAACGGTATGACCGCTGAGCCCCAACGAGCACCGCCGAACACTAGAAGACCATTGATAATGGTCGCAAGCCCCATCGGAATAGTGCCGAAGAACATCGAGACCGTGGAGTGCCCGAAAATCTGCTTGGCCTCGTCAAAAAACATGATCCACCGAGCCATGTACATCGCACTGAATGTACAGAACAGAAGGATGTTGAACATCCAGAGCCCTTCGGCAATGGACCTCAAGCCAGGAATGGCGAGAGGAAACTGAGCCAGGGCCAAGGCAAGAATGCCGGTGCCCATGGTCGCTGCGAACCAGTTCGGCGTGAACTGGCGTATCGCATCGCGAGGTCGGCTCAAATGGCTAAGGGGTTTGGCTCCCGCATTGATAGTTGCGGGATCTTTAAGCGACATGACAATCTTCCTGATGTATGTGTGACTGAGCGTGCGCTCATTTTTGGGTGAGTTGCTTATCGCAATTTCGCCGTTCGTTGGTTAATACGGGTATGCCCCCCACGAATGAATATGCATCGACAGCAAAGAACAGCCTCTTCGGCCAAACGCTCGACTTTTGAAGAGGCTGTATCCGGAATCAGAACGGTAGTCAGTGCGACTTCATTCCCGCCGCCTGCATGAACAGTCGGATCAGCATGGCAAACACACCCAGTGCCGCCACGCTGCCCACATAAATCACCAGCATCCAGCCCAACTTCTGCCGCAGTAGTGGCTTATGCTCGGCCGGTTCAACAATTGTCTTACTGTCCATTGGAGCCCTCCTCTACTAGTGGTAACCGTCTTCGTGGGTGACCTTGCCGCGGAACACGTAGTAGCTCCAGAAGCTGTAACCCAGGATGAACGGGATGGTGAACAAGGTGCCCAGCAGGAGAAAGCCCTGGCTTTGCGGTGGGGCAGCAGCCTCCCAGATTGAAATGGACGGTGGCACGATGTTCGGCCACAGACTGATGCCCAAACCGCTGTAGCCCAGAAATACCAGCAGCAGGGTCAGCAGGAACGGCGTGTAGTGCGCGTTGCGCGCCACCGCCTTGAGCAGGCACCAGGTTGTGACCAGCACCAGGATCGGCACCGGCAGAAACCAGAACAGGTTCGACAAGGTGAACCAACGCGAGGCAATCTCGGGATGGGTGAGTGGGGTCCAGATACTGACGATGGCAATTACCGCCAGCAGCACGAGCACCAGCGGCCGAGCCAGGTTATGCATTCGTTCCTGCAACCTGCCTTCGGTTTTCATGATCAGCCAGGTACACCCCAGCAAGGCATACGCGACGATCAGGGCCACGCCACAGAACAGGCTGAAAGGTGTCAACCAGTCCAGCTCACCACCAGCGAACTGCCGATTGACCACCGGTATACCATCGATGAACGCTCCCAGCGCCACGCCCTGGAAGAAGGTGGCGACCAGCGAACCACCTATGAAGGCTTTGTCCCAGATATGACGCTTGTGTTCTTTGGCCTTGAAGCGGAACTCAAAGGCCACGCCCCGGAATATGAGCCCGAACAGCATCAGAATCAGCGGCAGATATAACGCCGACAACACCACAGAGTAAGCCAACGGGAAAGCACCGAGCAGCGCCGCGCCACCCAGTACGAGCCAGGTCTCGTTACCGTCCCAGACCGGGGCGACGGTGTTCATCATCACGTCACGATCGGTCTTGCCCGGAATGAACGGAAAGAGAATGCCAATCCCCAGGTCGAAGCCGTCCATGATCACGTACATCATGATGCCGAAAATGATGACCACGGCCCATATCAATGGAAGATCGATACCCATAACTCAATTCCCCTTGTTCAGGCTAAGGTGGTGATCACCTTCACCGTTGTCGTCAGTAGCGGAAAGTGGACGAACCGGCGTACGTTGCTGACCAGGACCTGCGTGGCTGATTTCTGCGCTTTCGTTGGTCTTCGGACCTTTGCGCACCAGGCGCATCATGTAGCCGAAACCGGTCCCGAACAGCGCGAAATACACCACCACAAACAGCACCAGGGTAAGGCTCATTTGTGCCACGCTGTGGTTTGAGGAAGCATCGGCAGTACGCAGCAGTCCATACACCACCCACGGTTGACGACCGATTTCCGTAGTCAACCAACCAGCGAGAATCGCGATCAAACCGGACGGCCCCATGAACATCGCCAAGTACAGAAAGGGGCGGCACTGGTAAAGCGTTCCGCGTTTGCGTAACCACAAGCTCCACAATCCGGTGAAGAGCATCAACATGCCGAGGCCGGCCATGACCCGGAACGACCAGAACACAATGGTCGAGTTCGGCCGATCTTCAGGGGCAAACGATTTCAGGGCGGGAACCTGTTTTTCCAGGCTATGGGTCAGTATCAGACTGCCCAGGTACGGAATTTCGACGGTGTATCCAGTCTTCTCCGCTTTCATGTCCGGCCAGCCGAACAGAATCAGCGGCGTCGGTTCGTTACCACGGTTTTGCCAATGACCTTCAATCGCAGCAATTTTCGCCGGCTGATGTTCCAGCGTATTCAGGCCGTGCATATCACCGGCCATGATCTGAATGGGCATGACAATCAACGCCATCCACATGGCCATCGACAGCATGGTGCGGATGGCCGGGTTATCACGGCCGCGCAACAGATGCCAGGCAGCCGATGAACCGACAAAAAAGGCGGTGGCGACGAACGCAGCGATCGACATGTGTGCGAGGCGGTAGGGAAACGACGGGTTGAAAATTACCGCCAGCCAATCCGTCGGAATCACCTGTCCGTTAACGACTTCGAAACCATTGGGGGTTTGCATCCAGCTATTGGACGCCAAAATCCAGAAGGTCGATATCAGCGTTCCAAGAGACACCATTACAGTCGAGAAGAAATGCAATCCGCGCCCGACGCGGCCCCAGCCGAACAACATCACGCCCAGAAAGCCCGCCTCAAGAAAGAAGGCGGTGAGCACTTCATAGGTCAGCAAAGTCCCGGTGATGGGACCGGCGAAGTCCGAAAACCGACTCCAGTTGGTACCGAACTGATAGGCCATCACAATGCCGGACACCACGCCCATGCCGAAGTTGACCGCAAAAATCTTCGACCAGAAGTGGTACAGATCACGGTAGGTGTCGTTACGGGTTTTGAGCCACAACCCCTCAAGAACAGCCAGGTAACCCGCCAAACCGACGGTGATAGCCGGGAACAGAATATGGAACGACACCGTGAATGCGAACTGCATTCGCGCCAAGTCTAATGCCTGTAGGTTAAACATACTGCCCTCTTATATGCAGATAAAGCATGACTGCAACAGCACTTTTAAGTAAGTGACTGCGCTCTACATTACCGATGTACTTTCTCTGCCGAGATGGCACGCAGAATCACGGAAGGTAATCCGGCTCAAGTCTTTTAAATCAGCAAAAGATCATAAGCCCAACTTCAATCACCAGAATTGAATACAAAACGCAAGTCATTGGAGCACGATAAGTCTTGACTTAAAGACCCCACCCCTTGAATGAGTGTTAAATCACGCGAGACTAACCATCCATAAACACCCACAGTTCGCTTTTTCCAGGAACTCTAGAAATGGAACTCCGCAAAGCCATTAAGAACAGCAGCGATCTGTACGGTGTTCATACCTCTTATGCGTGATAATGCGTTATAGCAGTCCTCCTGATGTGAAGGTATGTAGTTTAAGTCATTTTCTTATCGGCTTTTCACCGTATTACCGGCAAGGCTTATCTGTTTTACCGATAAGGCTTTTGAAACGGGGTATCTCTCCTTGCATGATGCTTAACGCAATTTAATCCAGACGAGGCGCATAAAAAAACAGAAGCTAAATCGCTGACAAGGGTAACCGCCCGAAACTATTACAAAGGTCGAGACATTTTTTCTTTCGAATATGCCGGCATCCAGGCTCTTTAATGGAGGGAGAGATGCAGTTACAAAACCACCAACCTGTTACATAAATGAGAGCCTACTGCTACTACAGGTAAACGATCTCCATCATCAGGGTTGCGTTATAACTGCCAACCGCAGGTAACTCCTGTGCGCCGAGTACCGGCTTGACCGAAAGCTTGAGATTGAGCGCTGTCTCCTCTACCAAAAAAGTAAGTGGCTCGCCAAGGTTGAAATCCACTTCGCGGACAGTGCCTGTCACGTCGCTCAGACGGGTTTTCAATCCCAGTTTGTCCAACGTGGTACGCAATGTAGAGGCGTCGTAGGCGCCGTTGCCGGCAGTAAAGCGCAATTGCACATTACTGCCTTTCGTACATTGGAAACCCAGGGCAACGTCTGTCCACTCGTTAAGCCCCATTCTCAATGAGTTGAGACTCACGCTGGGAAGATCAACGCTTTGCATAGCCCCAAAATTGGCGGTACAGGGCGGCTTGATAAGGCTGCCGCTGATGTCGAGACGGGTGGTATCAGCGGCTATGGTCTTGGTGGAGCAAAGCATGACCGCAGACAATAACGTCCCCCACAGCATCACCCTGATGACCGTTGACATATCACAAGTACTCGATACTGATCATCGTCGAAGCACTGAAATCACCCTCGGTGAGCGCACCCGTCGCAACGAGCTTTGCCTTCATGCTCAAGTCTACGGCGCCGCTTTGCGCGGTCAGCGTACGTTTCGCCCCCGTGATATCAACTTCCGAACTGTCGCTGTCCAGCGTCAGCGTATACGCTAGATTGGCCTTGTTCGTTGCCGCCCGGGTGGTCGAGCCGGCCGTGGCGCTCGAGGCCTTGACGCTGACACTCAAGGAAGAGTTCGCCGGACAAGATAGCGTAATGGGCACAGGGATCACTGGCGCGGAGGAGACTTGGTCATAACGCAGGCTGCCGAAATTCACGCTCAACGTCTTGCTGCTGGTCACCGTGCAAGGCGGCCTGGTGAGAGTGCCAGATACATTAATGGTGACAGTATCGGTAATCGCGAGTGCAGACCGGCAGGTCAGCATCACGACAACGGCAGCGGTCAGCGACAGAGGCAATTTCATGATCAAGTTCCTTTGTAAGATCAGGGATAGACAATGTTCAGTGTGTACTGGCTGGAAAATTCCCCGACAGGGGAACTGCCAGCATTGAGTTGGGGCCGGAACCCAAGTTGTATGAGGTTGGTACCCGCGCTCATTGCAAAACTGCGTGGCGTGTTAAAAACAACGGCGCTGCTGCTGTCGACCCATGTGGCGGCCATGGATAAACCGTCAAGGGTGGTTGCGGATACACCAGGGGAACCATTGACCGCGCTTTGCGTCGGTACGAGCGTGACATTGACTTGCGTGTCTGCGGTGCAGTTCAAGCTGATTTCAGCCACCTGCTGCGACGAGGCGAAATCGTTGCTCGTAAGCGCACCGAACCCAAGAGAAAGATGAGACGCCGAGTTCATGGAGCAGGCGGGTTGAACGACGGTATAGGCGACTAGTACCGTCCCAACGAGGAATTTAGTAGAAAAAGCTCTATCGTATCCATATATACTCACCTCGATATGCTGAAATCCTGGCGTGGACATCGTAATTCCAGAAATCATGAAATCGTATGGAAAAGTATCGTCGACATCCAGGTACCCTTCACAATTGCGCGGTTCAAAGCAATTAGTTGCTGATAGAGCACTTTCATAAGGCACGGGATCACCGGTTGCTGCTGCCACTACCGTTACATATTGCCCCGGAATACTCTTTACGGTCTGTGTTTGGGCATAGTACCCACCCAGCGCGATGATTGAGTTCGTTTTGCAAGTTCCTGATAAACGGGTCTGAAAAGGACTGAGTGGACCAACCTCTTTTAGAGACAAGACCGTTTGGCGGTTGCTGCAAGTTAAATCAAGTATTGGATCCGCAGACATAGCGTATTGACTGGCAACGCTGCAAAAAACAATAAATAAGCAGCGCCTGATTTTTATTAACCAGATAAATTTTCCCATTGTCAGATCACGCATAGGAGCACCTCTCATTCGTTATCGTCAGCCGTTATCTTTTTGGAGGGGGTGCAAGTGACTTTGAACTGACCAATGCCCGTTGGCGGCAGGTTGTATTGTTTTAGGTCCAGGTTCTCGCTACACCAAAGTTTGTCGTTAACCTTGATGACCAGTCGAAACCTGTCCGGTACACCGGTCAGGAACACCCTGCCCTTGTCTGCAATCATCGCGTCGCTGAGCAAGTTGTCTTCAAGATCGAATACTTGGGCTTGTGCCGCAAACGGCGCGGGCGCGCCCTGCTGTGTGGTGACGCTGGCCAAGAGGCGACGGCCGTTATGGGTCTGAAAATTGGCCAACACGAAAGCGCCGCGGTTAGGCGTGACTTCCTGGACCAGTCCAGGAATATCGACATCATCGGATAACGAGTCAGTGTTGAGTGACACTCGATTATTACGATAAGGCTGGGCCGACGAAATAATCGTGTAGCCACTGCTGTTGGTCTTGACGCCGCTTCGGGTCAATACGCCGACATCGGCGGCACCAGGTGTGGCCACGATAATATTCGTCTCCCCCAGCGGCTGAGAAAACATCACTGTATCCCGCGTGGCGACGACAGCCCCTTCTACGCCATAGTCCAATTGCCGATTGTTTTTATCGCTGTTGTACGAACCGTGCCAAATTCCATTGGCACCGTTGTAACGTGCGGCAACCGAACCTCCCACGACCCGTTCATCATTACTGACCTGCTGGTTGACGCCCAAGGTGTAGGACAGCGCATCGTCCTGGAACTTGGAGCCGCTGAAAGTGGCTGAGCGAGTGGCTCCGCCGTTGGAATCCTGGGTGCTGCTCAAACCAATACGGCTGCTGCTGCCAGGCTGTCCCAGAGGAATGCTCACACTCAAGGACAGGCTGCGAGTGTCATCACCGCTGCTATTGTTCTGCGCCAGCCCAAGGTTGTAAGAGGCATAACCGACGCTGAAACTGTAACCCAGCTGCAACGACGTGTTGCTCTGGGCCATATTCCAGTAATCGGTCTTGGTCAAGCTGGCGAACATGCCACCGTAATCGTTTAATTGCTGCGATACACTGGCTGTAAAGCTGCTTTTCATATGGCCTTGCAGGTACGGCGAAAATACCCGACCGCTGTCCAGGGACTCATCGACATAGGGGGTTAACGAACGATTACTGCGCGCATTGACCGCCTCATTGAAGCTGTAATAACCGCTCGTGGAATAGCGATAGCCAATCAGGCTGAAGTTGGTGTCTGTCAGGTCTAACGTTTTGGAATAGCGAAAACGATAGGACTGACCCGAAAGCGTTTTAGCCTCAGGCCCCATGTCATCGCTGACCGCATGGGTCACATCGACGGAAATCGCACCGACGCCGGCAAAATCGTAAGCAAAACCCAATAGCGATGACTTGTATTGATCGCTGACTATGGCGCCGCCAAACAGCGTCGTGCCGTCGCTCAATCCGCGGCGCAACGTGCCCAGCACAAAGGCTGGTTTTTCCTGACTGACTGCCTCATCAGCCGGTCGATACTGCCCTGCCGTCAACGAGTAGCTTTGCTGGCCTTCACGCATCATGTAGGGCACCGAAGAAAACGACTGGGTGTAGACCTGACGCTCGCCATTGGGGCCTTCGACAGTCACCTCGATATCGCCGTTACTGGAAGTTGAATAAAGATCCTTTAACGCGAACGGACCGGAAGGCACCCATTGTTCACTGATTACGTAACCGCGCTGGCGTAACGTGACCAATGATCGACCGTTTGCCACGCCACGCACGACGGGCGCGAAGTTGCGCGAGTTTTCAGGCAGCATGTCCAGGTCCGACTCGATGCCAACACCGCGAAAGGAAATGGAGTCGAATAATTCGCTATCGGTAGAGCTCTCGCCGATTGTGGCAATGGCCATCATGTCGCCCAGATCGCGCTGGGCATAAGTATCTACCGATTTCCAATTGCCATCGACGTTGGTGCTTTTCTGCCAGGTCGAAAAATTACGCAAGCGCCAGGCACCGGTATTGATACCGCTGCGCAAACTACCGAACTGTGACTGACGATTGCCGTACGACGCTTCGTAATGGCTACCGGAAAAATTATAGTTGGAAAAGGCTACTTGCTCCCCGTCACTCCAGCTTTTACGCCTGATTGCAAACGGAACGCTGCCGATGTACGCCTGCGGAATCTGCAGATCCAGATGCTGCTTATGAAAGTCGTACGTATAGGTGATATCAGCCAAGTCATTGTTGAAGTAGACACATTGGTCGACACTGATATCGGCCTGAGCTAACCGGCTCGATTCAACCCCCAACGCTGCCAGGTCATCAACACTGAAACAGGGGAACAATCCCGTGGGAGATGGTTTCTGATTCGCTGTTTCCTGAACGAATCGCACGTCACGTTGCTCTACCTTCCGATTATCGACGGTCACATTGACACGGTACACGCCCGGCAGTTGCCCCTTGCTCATGGTCTTGACTTGCTCGACCACTTCGGCTGAAGTGTTACCTCCGCCAATTTCAAGAAATGAAGCATCAAAGCCGTAATCCGCGTAAACCGCAGGGGTTGTCAAACCTGAAGTAATCAGGGCAAAACAACTCCAATATTTGGGTAGGCGCGCATAGGCACACATGCGCAAACGAGGCATGAGAGAGTCCTTTCCTTAAGATTTAGAACCTTAATACTTAGTGAACTGTGACGGGGTCTGCCTTGACGGTGCTGCCGTATTCATTTATATAACTTAGTACAATCTTATCGCCCGCTTTAAGTGCTTGCGAGGACTGCAGTGTACTAACAGGCCTAATAACTTCAGGCAAATCTTTATTAAGGGTGTTATTAACCAATACCTCACTCACCACCACATTAAAACCTGAGCGATTACGAACACTCAGCTTGCCATCGTCAACGCTCCACTGCAGTTGATCAACGGCCTCCTTCAGTGACCCCTTCAAGTGTTCCGGGCGATAAAAAAGTTTGATCGTCGTTTTCAATGCAATCTGCAGTACGTTCTGACTGTGCTGCTCGGCGCTCACCGCCGGGATAGCCTTGACATTGACAAAGAACAAACTCTCCCTATCGCCGGGCAAGTGCTGTACGTTGGTTGCGATTATTCGCAGAATGTTCTGACTTTTCGCATCGAGTCTAAACAACGGCGGAGTAATAATAAATTCATCGGCACTGATGTCGCGATTGTCATAAGGACTTACCCAAGACTGAACCAAATAAGGCGAATCATCATCGGTGTTGGCCAGAGAAAGATTCGCCTCTTTGTCTTTACCTTGGTAAACCACGCGTGTGGTGCCCACGTTGACGCCCGCCTGAAGCTGGGGCAACCAAAAACACGCCGCCAAAGCCGTAAAGGCCGCAACTTTTAAGCGCATGATAAATAGTCCTCGGTTAACACCAGGGCTCGCTGCTGAATTCGACCCCTGGCGTTAATATCATGATTACTTGTAGGTCACATCGAAACTGGCCAGTGCATTTACCTGGCCGGTGCCGATACCGCGAACACCAGGCTTGCCATCAGCCCCTTCTGTGTCTGCAACCAGGCGCACGTAGGATGCGGTGAAGTCAAAGGTATTGGACTGCGGACGCAACACGTAATCCGTGCTGGCGGTATTGAGGGGTAGCTTGGCTCCGGTGCGGGCATCGTTGATTTGAATACCGACTCCCGCTACCTGATTGGCACCGGTCATGCCCAGGATCGTTGGATCGGAAGACGACTGCTGCCCGCGAAAGGTGATCGCCGCATTTTTCAACGTGGCACTGCTGCAGTTTTCCAGCGAGATGGAAAACGGAGCGGAGCCAGCGGTGGCGCCGACCGTATTGGCAAAGTCAGCCACGCGAACCTGGCCCAAATCAACCGACTTCTTCACATTTTCGGTACTGATGGTACAAGCGTTGTCATTGATCGAACCCGTGAATTCAACTTGGCCGTCCGACGCCTGCGCGCTGACGGCGGCCATCAGGATCAACAACGAGGAGCCACACAGGGCGGTGCATTTACAGATATTCTTAACCATGAAAGTTACCTTTAGCTGTAGTAGATGTGCAATTTCATCATTTAACGTCCCTGTTCCACGGCTTGCCGTAGCAGGTGAATCAATGATGCATTGGCACATGCACCCAACCCATAAGACGATCCTTAAACGTCACTAATCTGCACGAATAAAAATGCGCGGCAAGGCAACAATACTGGTTCACTTAATTACTATTGATGGTCGCATGCGTTCATGCGCGCTCTCGTTTGATCCCTAAGAAAATCAGACAATCCACTTTCGATCTCCGGTAAAGCAGATGGTCAACCATCGTGTATTGTCCGGCTTGCCAAGCTTGGCGGAAATCTGTTCCCTGAGTGCATCTAGCTTTCCCACATCCTGCAATTGATAATCCATCGGCAACACTACATGGATCTCGATAAACCGCGCGCGTCCATGTTTCTGAACATACGAGACGTATTCGGAAAAACCCTGATCGGCTTTAACCTCATCCATCACTCGGCGAACTTTTTCATCCAGCTGATCCGGGACGATCCCGAGTACATCGCGTAAAGCTGGCCTTAAGATCTTAAGCGCCGGTGCGAGCATGCTCAGACCCAACAGGATCAGGATAGATGGATCGACGTAAGCGGCCCATGCGCCATAGCCTTGCGACTTGAGCACCAACGCGGTGAGAAAGCTGACCAGCAAGCCGATCGAAAGCATTGCATCCACCAACCAACTGATATTGTCGAACTGGATCAGCGAAGATTTCAACTTACGATTGCGATATCGGACATAGAAGAAATAGCCCAAACAGACCACGCTAAGCAGTGCCGCAAAAGGGATCACTATGCCCAATTCGACCTCGCGACCACCATTGATTATGCCAAACATACCGCTGAGAAAGGCGTAAATTGCAATCAATAACAGAAAGCTGCCTTCGATGAGCAGTACCATCGGCTCCAGGTGCCAGAAGCCAAACTGGAAGCGCTGGTTGCTCTCCTTGGCAATCAATTTGGCGGTGATCAGCATTAGAACCTTGATGAAGGTTGCGATCAACGAAAAAAACCCATCGAACAAAATCGACTGGGAGCCAGAAAAAAAACCCGTGATGATAGCGGCAATTGCCACAGCAAACATCAGCGCGGTCGATTGTTTGAGCAGTGTCTGCTCAATACGGTTACTCACATTGCCTCCTACGACATAATTCAACTCGCCGCCTGGCGCGGCCAAGTCTGCGAAGCTTAGTCTACGTCACAGACTTTACACAGTTCACGTGAAATATACTACCGAATATATATAAGAATCTTCCTATATACGCATGCCCACTTACCCCGAAAATCGACCACAGAACGGCAAATAAATAAATTATTGCCATTTAGGAATCGTCTTATGTTCTTATAGTTATAGCCGTGAGTTAGTGTGATCAATCAATGGAACACCCTATAAAACCACACAAAAAATCTTAACGAGTCAGGTAGTCCTGCGGCTTATACATTCTAGCAACACCAAACTAAAGCTTCGAGATGATGTAACCGTGGATGATGTTAATGTACCGACGGCGAACAAAGGTAAAGAGCGCCAGTTTTAGGAATCGACTGATACCCCCTCAAATACCCTGTCGATAGGGTAGTCAGATGAAACTGAAGAACTACCTTTACCAGATCAACCCCCTCCTCTCTACGCCAAACGCCGCAAGACGTTTGTTGCGTATTTTTGGCGTGATTTTGCTCGTCGGCATACTAAGCGGCGTCTACAGTTTCCTGCTGCTCACGTTCAACGCCGAAGTGTCGCGCAGACGCAGCCACATGAGCAGTGCGATTGCAGAAGCCCATACATTTTTCACCATCCGCCAAGCGCTGCTCGAAAGCCTTAGCCTGTCGGCAATTCGCAAGCCAGATGGCGTAAAGCCGCAAGTATCACCCGAGGAAGTCCATTTGCTGCTGGGCAATACGCGCGGCAAGCAATGGAGCATTTGGCTGAGCGAGCGGATTCGGCAATATCTGACGAGCAAGCAGGTCAACTTGCTGTACGTCAGCAGTGGCAACAATCTTCAGGTGAAAAGGCTTTATACGGCAACACCGGTCGTGGCCGATTTTCCACAGGCAATGCTCAAACGCTTGCAAGCGTTGAAAGGTGAGAACTCAAGTGCGATGGACGAGCTGTGGCTGACCAATCAATCGTCCAGCCATTCTCAGTTATACATATTCATTCGCCTTGATACGCACGACCTCGATTCCGGCTGGTTGGGTCTTGAGATGGACGGCCGCGAAGTATCCCACGCGCTGGATGATCAAAGCGCCGGGCAATTCATGATGTTCAACCCCGACGGCATGCTGGTGTTCAGCAACAGCCAACCTGCACAGATCTGTAAAAATCTCATGCAAATGCAGCGTCAGAATTTCTTTGGCTTCGTCGGCAAAAATTTTCTGCCCGATAATCTGGTGATGCGCAAACAATTGAAGTCATCCGACTGGCAGTTGGTCTACTCCATCGATTTGCGCGATGTGCTCATCGCACTATGGCCACGACTTGGCGGCGCCCTACTGTTTTGCCTGTTCAGCATCAGCCTGGTGTGGATTGTGATTCGACGCCTCGAATACCGGTTCATCACGCCCACCATCAGTCGTATCCAGGCGCTGGTCGAAAGCGAACTATTCAGCAGCGACGTGATCCAGACCGCACCCGTTGCGCTGTGTGTGCTGCGGCGCGTCAACGGCCAGGTGGTGCTGGAAAACACATTGTCACAGCAATGGCTGGGCCAAAGTGGTGAGCGTGAACGGCTCAGTCCGCGCTGGATCTACCAGGCATTCGATGAGATGAACCCGCAAGTCACTGACTACTTCGAAGCTGCCGACGGTCGTCACCTGTACCTGAGTTGCGCGCCCACCCGTTACAAGGGCGAAGACGTCTTGCTCTGCGCCTTCAGTGACATCAGCACCCGCACTCAGATTGAAGATGCGTTGGATCAGGCGCGGCAATTGGCCGATGCAGCGAACGAAGCAAAAACCCTGTTCCTGGCCACCATGAGCCATGAAATCCGCACGCCTTTATACGGCGTGTTGGGCACCTTGGAATTGCTGGCCCGAACCGAACTGGATGCGCAACAAACCAACTATCTGCGCACCATCGAAGGATCATCCGCGACGCTGTTGCAATTGATCTGCGATGTACTCGATGTATCGAAAATCGAAGCCGGGCAACTGGCGCTCGAACTCACGGAGTTCAGCGTACTCGAACTGATTCACGAAGTGATCCAGGGATACGCAGCAGCAGCCCACGGCAAGGGCCTTGACCTATATGCGGTGATTGATCCGAAACTGCCGGAACGGATGATCGGCGATGTGTCGCGCATCCGCCAAATTCTCTACAACCTGCTGAGCAACGCCGTCAAATTCACCGACGCGGGCCATATCGTCCTGCGCGTGAGTCTGATTGGCCGCGACGGCGAGCGCGCCAATTTGTTCTGGCAAGTCTCGGACACTGGAAAAGGCATCACTCAGGAGGACCAGACACGAATTTTTGAACCCTTCTATCAAACTCGTGGCCACGCCAACGTGATCGCCGGCACTGGCCTCGGCCTGCCCATCTGCCAGCGCCTCACTCACTTGATGAATGGCAGTATCCGCGTGGTCAGCGAACCCGGACTGGGTAGCAGTTTTTCGCTGACTCTCTCTTTGGAACAGCCCTCAAGCCCCGCCTTGAATGACAGTTTCACGCCATTGTTGCCAAAAGTGGTGTTTGTGCTTTCACCCGTTCGCGAACTCGCGGAAGCCATGAGCGGCTGGTTGCGTCGATGGGGCGCACGCCCGCAGCTCGATCGCCCTTCGCGCGGCGCCGATACGCCAGACAGCGTGCTGCTTGAGTTGCATCCCGGTTGCTACAAAGCGCGCCTGGTCACTGAATGGACGGGGCCGCTGGTGATGGCCACTGGCGAGGGCTACAACGAACCCCAGGCAGGTTCCGGCGGCTGGGTCGTCAACATCAACTATCTGGAGGCCATTCATCAGGCCGTCAGTCGCGCCCAAGGGCTTTCGGCAATCAAACCGGAAAAAGACAATCTGCAATGGCAGCTGAAAAAGTTGCATTTACACATACTGGTGGCTGAAGACAACGTCATCAACCGGTTGATACTGCATGACCAATTGCAGGAACTAGGGTGTACGGCAGAACTGGCCGGCAATGGTGAGGAGGCACTGACGATGTGGCGCAGAGGTCGCTTCGACGTGATTCTGAGCGACGTCAACATGCCGCGCAAAAATGGCTACGAACTGGCGCGAGAGTTGCGCCGTATGGGTTGCCACGTGCCGATCATCGGCGCAACCGCCAACGCCATGCGCGGCGAAGAAGCCCTGTGTCTGGCTGCTGGAATGAACCATTGCCTGGTCAAACCTTTCACGTTGCAGGCTTTGCACAACCAACTGGCGCCTTACGAAAGAACTCCTAATGAAACCACTTAGTATCCTGATCGTTGAAGATCACCCGTTCCAGCAACGGTATTTACGGAATCTGTTCAGCGAACTGGGAGACTTTGAGCTGAAGTTCGCTCAAGAAGGCAGCGTAGCGCTGGACGTCCTTAAAAGACACGACTTCGATCTGGTGCTGACTGATTTGCTAATGCCGGGGATGGACGGCGTCCAGTTCATTCAGGGTCTGGCAGCTTCAGGTTCGAGGCCCGCGCTGGCGATCATGAGCGTCGCCTCCCGACGCATGCTGACTAGCGCCAGCCTCGCCGCGCGCAATCTGGGCATCAGCGTCATCGGCCTGATTTCCAAACCGGTCAAGAGCGGTGCATTGCATAAGCTAACCGAGCAGTTGAGAAAAATGCATCAAGCAACACTGCCTCCGCCCGGCCCGCAAATTGATCTCCCGGCAATACTCGGGGCGCTGGACAAGGGTGAATTGCAAGCCTGGTTCCAGCCAAAAAAGTCGCTGGCCAACGGCAATATCGTCGCAGCAGAGGCGCTGGTGCGCTGGATCCATCCCGAGCATGGGGTGCTGTTGCCGGGTGTGTTTCTGCCCGCCTTCAAGGCATTTGGCCTGGAGGAAAGCCTGCTCTGGAGTATTCTCGAGCAAGCGATGAAGGCGCAGAAACTATGGGACGTTCAAGGTTACGCGATTCCCGTGTCAATCAACTTGCCTACCCACTTGCTTAACAGTGCGGACCTGCCGGACCGGATTCTGCAATTTGTCCTCAATCACCATGGTGTCCCGGCGATGATCTGTTTTGAGCTGATGGAGTGTTCGAAACCCGACGACATCAGCAACTTCTACGCCGGTGCGTGCCGATTGCGCATGAAAGGATTCGGGCTTTCACAGGACGATTTCGGTCAGGGCTACAGTTCGTACATGAATCTGGTGTCGACGCCGTTCACTGAATTGAAGATTGACCGGGCGCTGGTGCACGGCTGCGGCGAAAATGAAGAGTTGAGTCTGGCCCTGACCAGCATCGTCGCACTTGGACGTCAGTTGGGTCTCACGGTGGTGGCCGAAGGCGTGGAAACAGCACAGGAGCTGGCGCTATTGCGTAGAATCAACTGCACTCAGGTTCAGGGGTTTCTCATTTCCCATGCGGTGTCATCATCCGAATTTCAGCAACTGCTGACCCAGGACGGCCCAGCTGTGGTGGATTGAATCCCTGGCGCACAGATTTTGTTTGCATCAGAGGTAGCGGTGTCCAAGGCTTATCTAAACGTCTCCAACAGGCTGGTCCAATGACTCATCCCAATGCGCGTCTGCACAAACTGGCCAGTAGCTCGCTGCGCATGAATAAAGGTGTCGTGGTGCTGTGCGGTCTGGCATCAGTGTTGGTTGGTCTCAGCGTCTGGGGCCTGAATCGTATGGTCGCCGAACAGCGTGATGCGGTGCGTTATCACTTCGCCCGACTGATGGAGAACATTGGCGAACAAGACACTTTCCTCAGCGCTATCGTCAAGCAGAGTGCCAAGGGACTCACGCTGAATACGCAGCGGATGAGCATGTCTGTTCAAGAACCTATGCCCGAGCAAGGCAGCGGGATTTACCGGGCTCAAGAGCAGTCTTTTTCCCTCCCCTTCAGCGTCAAGATCAACCCGGCAGCGATTGAAACGGCTGAGCGCGCCAAGGTGTTCGCGCTGGGCGCGCATCTGGCCAGCTACTACAGCGCATTCTGGTCGGCCTCGCACTATCAGTCGCCCCAGGTGTTTCTATTCAACGTCCCCGACAACTTTGATATCGCCGTGCCCGCCGCCGGGCAATTACGCGGCGCCGGGCAGATCCAGGGGGTCAGCTTCCAGCAAGTAGTGACGCACGTATTGCAGCGCCTGCAGGAGAAAAATCCGCAACCAGTGGACAGCCGGGTTCACTGGGTTCGCTATGGTGCTGAAGTGGATAAAGACCTCGCGCCGAGGGTACTGGCTTACATCAATGTCGACCTGCCGGCAAGCCAACTGGACATTGACGGTGCCAGTACGTGGGTAGTCGTGGCATCGCTGTTGAACCTGAGCCAGATCAACGATATCGAGCGCATCATGAAATGGTCGATCTACGACCGCTTCAGTCTCACCGCGCCAAACGGCAATCTGTTGGTCGGCACCGAGCCGCCGGACCGGACGTTGAGCGAAGGGCTGAACGTTCGCCTCGACGGTCTGGTGTTCAAGATTTCCAATGAAGGCCCACAACGCTGGACAGCGGTTTACGTAGTCGGCTTCAAGAGCTTTATCGATTACGCGTGGTGGCCACTGCTCGGCGTTTTGACGTTAATGATTGCCACCATTGGTGGTGGCTGGGCCTTCAATCGCTGGTACAAAACCCGCGTGGTGCTGCCCGCGCATCAAGCGCATCAGAGCATTGCCGAAAGCGAGGCATTCAGCCGCGCGGTCATCGACGCTGCCCCCACCGGGCTGTGTGTGGTGCATTGCAGTGATCATCGAGTATTGCTGGAAAACCAGCGTATTCAGGAGTGGCATCAAAGCGATCGACTGATCGCGGTCCTCAACCAGAAACGCCCGCTGACCAGCCCCGGGCAGACCGACCTCGAAATCGATGGACGCCATCTGCACGCGGGGGTGGTAGGCGCACGCTACCATGGCGAAGATGTCTGGATCTGCGCATTCCATGACGTGACCCGGCATATAAATGATGCCGCGGCACTGGAGCAGGCATTGCGTGCGGCCGATTCGGCGAATGAGGCGAAAACGCGCTTTCTGGCGACCATGAGCCATGAAATCCGCACGCCGTTGTACGGCGTTCTTGGCACGCTCGAACTGTTGGGCCTGACCGATCTCAGGCCGCGTCAACAGGAATACTTGCGCACCATTCATCGTTCGTCGGCCACCCTGTTTCAGCTGATCAGCGACGTACTCGATGTATCGAAAATCGAATCCGGGCAGATGACCATTGAAGCTCAGGACTTCTGCCCGCTGGAGCTTACCGAAGATACTTTGCGCGCCTACAGTGCGTTCGCCGAGGCCAAAGGCTTGCAGCTTTATGCCTGCATTGATTCGTCGGTCCCGGACAGGGTGCAAGGCGATCCGCTGCGCATCCGGCAGATTCTCAATAATCTGCTGAGCAATGCGATCAAGTTCACCGACAACGGTCGCGTGGTATTGCGACTACGGCTGCTGGATCAAAACGCCGGTGGCGCCAATCTGCAATGGCAGGTCAGCGACTCCGGAATCGGGATTTCCCAAGCGCAGCAAACGCAGCTGTTCGACCCGTTCTATCAAGTGCGCGATGCGTCCAGCGAAGCCGGCGCCGGCCTCGGCCTGGCGATTTGCTGGTGGTTGTGTGAACTGATGGCCGGACAATTGAAAGTGGTCAGCGAACCCGGACTGGGCAGTAGTTTCTCTTTGCATTTGCATGTCGCTTGCGCAGAAGGCCAATTGACCGACTGCCCTGAGTTCGCGCCTGATGCGCCGCCGATTTACGTACAGGCACCGGCGCCCGAACTGGCACAGCATGTCTGCAAATGGTTCAACCGACTGGGCCAGGAAACCCGCATCCTCGGGCCGGACGCGAAACACTTGCCCGGCTCTTCAGCACTGCTGCTGGATGTGTTGCCGTCCTCGCAACCTGCCTGGGCCGGCCCGCGCGTCATCGCCACGACTGCGGGGGCAAATCCGGCGGAATACACCGCCCAGGGTTGGTCGGTCGATGCACATGACATCCGGGCGATGGCTTGGGCGGTCAGTTTCGCCCAACAAGGTGCGGGTAAACGAAGCCGAACGGCGCTCACGGAGCAGGTCCGACGCCTGGATCTGAACATTCTGATTGCCGAAGACAACCCGATCAATCGGGCGATCATCAAAGAACAACTGGAGGCGCTGGGCTGCACAGTGGTCGCCACGGCCGACGGCGAACAAGCCCTCCACCAATGGCTGCCAGGCGTGTTTGACATGGTGCTGACCGACGTCAACATGCCTGTCATGAATGGCTATGAACTGGCTAGGGCGCTGCGCAGGAACGATGCTGATTTGCCGATCATCGGCGTCACAGCCAATGCCCTGCGCGATGAAGGCGAACATTGTGCGGCGGTGGGCATGAACGCATGGCTCGTCAAGCCATTGAACCTGCACATGCTGCGCACACAATTGCTCAAACATTGCAAAGTCGCCGATCCATTACCCGCCGTTGATCCCGACCAGTGTGCACCTGATGTTCCTCGCCCTGATCAGCCGCAGTTTTCGCCGAAAATGCGTGCGTTGTTCTTCAGCACCATGCAACAGGACATTGGCAAGGTCACGGCCTCACTTCAAGACAACGACGCGGCTGCACTTGGTCGCCATCTGCACAGCATGGCCGGAGCTTTGGGCGCCGTACGGGCGGACAAGTTGGCGGACGTTTGCGTCAGCCTCGAGAGCCGCCTGGATGGCCGTCCTCTTACTCCGGCTTTGGCCACCGAGATTGGCGCTATGCTGGGGCAACTGACAGCCATGCTCGACGCGCTGGAGTAGTCCGTATGCATTCAAAAATAAATCAGGGAAAGCCGAACATGGCAAAACTCAACGTCGTGATCGCCGATGATCACCCTATCGTGTTGTTGGGTGTACGTGAGCTGATAGAGCGCGATGAACGCTTTTGCGTCGTGGGTGAAGCGATGTGCTCGAACGAGCTGATCGAGTTACTCAAGCGTCAATCCGTTGATCTTGTGATCACCGACTTCAACATGCCCGCTGATTCACCTTATGGAGATGGCCTGAAGCTAGTGGAATACCTGCTCAGGCATTTTGCCGATGTGAAAATTCTGATACTGACCATGATCTCTAGCCCGTTGATCCTGACGCGACTACATGAATTGGGCGTCGTCGGGGTCATTCAGAAAAGCCAGTTGCATGACGAGATTCAATTGGCATTGATGGCCGTGGCGCAAGGTCGTTCGTTCAACAGCGCCAAGCCGGCGCCGACGTGCGTAAAGGAGCCCAATGTAGCGCTGGATGAAAGGCTCTCTCGGCTGTCGCCCAAGGAGTTCGAAATCTTGCGCATGTTTGTCGCCGGGCAGAGCGTAACCACGATTGCCCGCAACCTTTCCCGTAGTGCAAAAACCATCAGCACGCAAAAGATTGCGGCCATGCGCAAGCTGGATGTTTCCAGTGATCAGGATCTGCTGACGTATTGCCTGGAAAATAACGTGTTTAACTGAGGCTGATCTGTCAGCCGAACTCTATCAAAAAAAAGCGTTCACCTGGATAAGCGTGAACGCCGACATCGGACTTTCAGATCTCAATCAATCTATTCAAACAGTCGCTTTCTTCGCTGCACTTTCGCAACCGAGTAAGGCGACGTCACGCCGTTGCGCCCGCTCGTAGGTCTGCTCTCGCTTGAGCATCTGGTATTTAGGCACCTCCGACCAATTCCTCATTGTCTTGCTGGACAGCCAGGCGATTGTGCAGGTAAAGACGATCAACGTCATGGTAATGACCATAAAAGCGAACATGGGCTATTCCTGAGCAGAAGGTTGATAAAGAGAACGCAAGTAACGCACCAGACTGTGGCGTTGTTGATCGGTCAAGACTTCCTCCCACGGAGGCATGGCGGTGCCGGGGATGCCGTTGCGCAGGACCATTTCCAGATAGTCAGGGTTGCCTTGCTTGAGCTGAAAGTTAGCCGGGCGCGGAGCCAGGCTGCGAGCTGCCGGGCCATCGCCCTGCCCAGTTGCGCCGTGACAGCTGCTGCAGTTTTTCTCGAAGAGTGTGGCGGTCTGCACAGTGCTTTCGCCGGTAGCGGTCTCTGGCAAGGCTTGCGATGTATGCAGGCTCTGAACGTACACCGTCAACGCGGCGAGCGTTGAGTTGTCGAGATCGCGCCACGCCGGCATGGAGCTGCCATAGCGACCATTCCACAGTGCATCTGCTATGTGCCCCGAGGTGAAGCTGGCGGCGCGCAAATCTGCCGGTCGTGGAAGAAGCGATGCAGCGCCTGGTCCGTCACCGGCCCCTGTCGAACCGTGACACGCCGTACAATTTTGCTCGAAGGCGATTTTCCCGGCGGCCAAAGCGACTGAGTAATCTTCCGGATTGTCTGGCAGAGAGAATTGCGGCACCCCTGCGTCTAGCCGCGCTTGTGCCGAGATCGCCTGGCGCCGCGCTGCCAGCGTGGATGTGTCCATGCTGTCGGCATGTCCCGCAGCCATTGGCGATGGCGCTGGCGCCGTTTCATCGTCGTAACCGGAGACAATCCGTGGCCGCCCCAACGCTTGTAGATAAGCCACCAGACTCACCGCATCAGCTTTGGGTTTTGCAGGATCGCCGTCAAACAACCATGGATACCCCGGCATCACCGAGTCGCCTACGACGAAGCGCGGGTTGAACAAATGAGTAAGCTGCCAATCGTTGCTGCGCACACCCGATTCGCGCGCCAGATCCGGGCCGATGCGCCGCGTGCCCCACAACTGCGGATAATCAAATCGGGTTTCCCAGGCCTGCGTTGGCGCGCCCCAACGGGCAACGTCCTCAGCGACAAAACGGACCTGTTGAGTATGGCAATAACCGCAGCCCTCACGGCCATATACAGTTCTACCCCGCTCTTCCTGTGCCGTGTAATCGGCCATGTCAGCGGGTGCGCGCGCGTCAATTTCCTTTTGCAGTTCCTGGCCGGGCAAGATCCCCAGCAGGTAGAACGACAACGCAAAAAAACCAATGCCGGCAACAAAAATGACCAGGTAAACGCTGTTGAAAACACGGTGTCTATTAGCCGTTTGCATGGGGTCAGGCTCCTGCCATTGCACTGTGGAAGCGAGGGTCTGGGACGCTGCACGAAGTCGAGCGCGGACCCGTGGTCAGCCCGAAGAAAAACAATACAAAACCTGCCAGCAGCGGCACTGCCGATAGGTCTCGCAGCCACCAGTAGGCAAGTGATGCGCGAACCGAATCCATCCACGGCGCGGTGCTCGCCCAAAGGTGCGCCTGAACCAGCCCTCCAGCCGTCAACGTGACGAACATCAGCAACAGGCCAACGGTAATCAGCCAGAAGGCCCAATTCATGGCGGCGTCGTTGTAGCGCGCATGCGGTATACGCTGCCACGCATGGGCAATGCCGCCAGCCGCGATGAAGGTGGCGAAACCGAGCATCGCAAGATGCGAGTGACCGATGACCCAATCTGAGAAATGCGTCAAGCGATTGACTGGCATCAAAGCCTGGAAAGCGCCTTGCAGGCTGACCAGCAGGTAGAAAATGATGCCGGTCCAGACGAACCGCAACGGCACGTCACTGGCCACCTTCGCCGCCTGACCGCGCAGCGACATCAACAGGTTGAATACCACGAGGATCACGTCCATCCCCAAGTACACCGAGGCAATGATCGCTGCCTTCTGTGCATCCATCGGCACTGCCGAGTAGACGTAATGGTGGGTGCCATTCAAGGGGTAGAAGAAAAACAGAAACCAGAAGCCGATCATCGACAGAAAATGGCTGTAGATCGGTCGCTGGGTGGTCGCCGGGATAATGTAATAGGCAATCGCCAACACGAACGGCGTAACAAACAGCCCGACCGCATCGTGAATCCACAGTCCGCTGAAGGCCGCTCCCTGCGCCCCCGGAACAAAGGCCGGGACGAAGTTGCCAACTGGATAGGCCAGCAAACTGAAGACTGCGCCGCCTACCAGGTACCAGACGGAAATATACACTCCCCCGGACTGACGCTTGAGCACGAAAGGTCCGGCGAACTGCACGCAGATCAGCAGCAAGCCGAGCACCGCGAACAGATCGATGAGCATCGGGAACTCTGCCCATTCCAGCGACTGCACCGCGAGCCACTGGTTATCCAGGCCCAGCGAAATCAACACCCATCCCGGCAAGAGCACGCCGAGGTTCCAGAGCAGGAAAATCCCCCAGCCAAGCTTGCGGCTGTACACCGGACGATCAGCCAGACGAGGCACCATGTGATAGCAGAACGCGAAAAACGCGTTACCCAACCAGCCAAAGAAGATGCCTTGGGTGTGATCGAATCGCAGTCTGCCCCACGATAATGCCGCGTGGTTACCCAACAGCTCCGGCAGGGTCAGTTTGAGCGCGACCAGCAGACCGGCTATGGCGGACAGAAACAGCGTGATGACCGCTGCGTAACTGTGCGCCTTGATCAGGTCGTAGTCGGTGCGCGGTAGATATTCCAGCTGTCGTTGAGCAATTCCGGTCGATGCCGAATCAAGACTTCTCATTTAATTTCTTCTCGTGCATGACTCAATATCCAGGCGGCCACGCCCAGTTGTGCATCGGGTGTCAGAGCAATGGCTGAAGGTCCCGGGGTATATCCGTCCCAGCCCGGACGCGGGTGACTAATGGCGGTATTCATCAGTGCCAAGGCATCGGCGCCCATGGGATCTGCACCAACATGTTGCTGGTAGCGCGCCACAATCGCTTGCCAGGACGGCCCTTCCAGACGTTGCTGCGCGTCATGGCAACCGGCACAACGCTGGCGAACCACCACTTTGCCGGTTTGGATCAGGGCAGACGCTCGGCCCGGGTCGAACGCCGTCCCTTGGGACACACGGGGCAAGGTGTCGCCACGCGGGCTAATGGTCGAACTCGCGGGCATGCTCACCACGCTCCAGGCAATAACGGTACCCAGACTCAATACGCCAATCAGCATGACCAACGCCGCGCGTGAGATGCTCGAGTGGGCGGTGGTTTCAACATCACTCATAGCGTGGGCTTACCTTGCAGGAACATTAGGTAATCGAGGATCGGCTCAACCGCCGCATCGGGAATCGGCGCGCCGTACTCGTCGCGCATCTTCGCCACTTCCGCCGCCCAGGTTTTGCGTGGATAGGTAGGCTGAATGACGACATAGCGTGGCGAATGACAAATAACGCACTGCTGAAGAAACTCTGCACGTCCCGGCCCGTCCAGCAGGTACGGCTCGTTGTGCGGCACGGTGATGCTGTGTACCGCCTGGCCGAAATTCACATCCGGCGACTCTTGCGCGTGGAGCGTCGGACTGAGTGCGCATGCCAATAGGCACGGCAGATAATGGCGGGCCATGTCAGACCACCATTCCGCTGGTGCTCTCGATCATGCGACGCGCAAAGCCGCCACGATTCCACTGCGTGACCGGTTGCCCCTCGCCTGCGCGATTGGTCGCGCGAACCAGAAAGGTATAACGACCCTTCTCGCGTGGCGTCCAAAGGTAACGCCAGCGCCGCCAGGAAAAGCGCCCGATCTCAGGATCCAGTAGTGCGTCGACCCAAGTGCGGCCGTTGTCCACCGACACCTCGACGCGGGCTATGCCGTCGCCGCCGTCATTGGCCAATCCTTCGAGCATCATCGGATGATTGAGCAACAACTGCTCTTCGGGTTCGGGGCGCACGAAAATCGAATGGGTAGCAAAGCGATTGATCGGAACGGTTTTCTTCGCCAGATTGCCCGGCTCTTCGTTGATTTCCGGGTTATCGGGAATGCGGTAGGCCACGTCCATCCAGATATTGCTCAAAGGCTTTTCGAGAACTTCGATGTGCGCCAGCGATTTGATCCAGTACGTCGCGTACCAGCCCGGTACCACCAGGCGTAGCGGGAAGCCATTGAGCATAGGTAACGGCTCACCATTCATGGCGTAAGCGATCATCACGTCACCGTCGACGGCATGATCGAACTTCAACGATTTGACTACTTTGGGCAACCCCGGCATGGGCGACTCGTCCAGCCCGGAAAACGCCACTTCCACTGCGCCGGACTTGACCCCGGCACGCGCCAGCACATCTTTGAGCCGCACGCCTGTCCATTGCGCATTACCCATCGCGCCGAATTGCCATTGGCTGCCAGGCGGTTGCGGACTGAACAAACTACGTGCGTTACCGGAGCATTGATTCATCGCCACCAACGTGACCGGATCGAAACCCTTGACCAGTTCTTCGAGCGTGAACGATTGCGGTTTGTCGACGAGGCCGTCGAGACGCAAACGGAAGGTTCGCGTATCTACTTCGGTCGGGTAACCAGACAAGTGCCAGCGCACAAAATGGGCCGAATTGGGCGTCAGATCCTGACGAAAGAAATGCAGCGGGGTTTCCAGTTGCGGCGGCCGATCGGTGATCAGAATCATCCCGGTCTTTTCCGGGTAGCGCACCTGTTCCCTCAATGCAGTCTGGCCTGCAATGACCGAGTCCGGCGACCCCGAAAGCGCCTGCCTAGGCAGCAGGCTAACCAAACCGGCTCCGGTTGCAAGTCCGAGCAGGCGCCTGCGGTTGATTTTCAAGAAAGTGTCGTCTGTATTCATGTTTACTCACTGTGGCCGGCAGAGTGCCCACAGGGGGGTTCGCATTTAAAATAAAATAACGCTCGTTATTAAAACGAAACCTCCCCTCCACCGAGTAGCTTAAGTTGGCACTTTGGCCAGCCACCATCAGACGATTCTGAAACAACTTCATGCATAATTAACAACATCAAACGCAACTCTTAATAATTTTTGCGTCGCCCTCCCGTCACACCGACCAACAAGATCATCTGATACCCCACCCCTCCCTTCTCTACATTTCAACTCGTGCTTCACGACCCCATTACTTCGATCTAATAGATATATAAATAAAAACTCTTTCGCAGCACTGCTGACAGTTTTGATGCTTGCTGTTGCGGGCCAGTCGTTCCCAGCACATCACCTTCCGGCACCCTGAAACGTGCTGACTTGCAGCGATCACCCGCGTTAGAAATAAAAAGCCTGCTGAGCAGCAAGGCCAAGGAACAATGCAGATAGTTCAGCAAAAAAATCAGATAATTCCTAGATCTTTGGCACTGAAAGTACATTGATAATCAAGCGCTCATAGTTAACTCAGCCCCTAACCAAAGAGAAAACCTAATGATAGTGTTCACTCTGAATACCGGTAAAGCCATACGCATCGACGACGAAATTCAAATCGAAGTGTTTGGGACTAATGGCGACAAGGTGACTCTAGGATTCGAGGCCCCGAGTCATGTCAAAATTTATCGAGCGGAACTCTATCTGCAAAATGCAGACAAGAGGGGTAATACCCTGAAGTGAGATGACCATCTATCGTCGGTTCCAACCGCGACCAACTCAGCTTGACGATCAAGCAGGCCCGAGAAGCGATGGCGCCAGAAATGCTGGTAATGGCTGTAACCGATCAAACTGTCCGTCTTCCTTTCGCGGGCCATGAATCTTAGAGGCCTAACGTTTGACATGAGAGACTTGGCCAGGCTTGCCAGAACAGCCTTTCGATGGAAGGGTTAGACCTCAGGGTGCACACAACGCCCTCAGCCTTAGGGGCAGGTAGCCAGAGGCCAACCGACGCGCGCTGCACGAAGCAGGCTGGCCTTCACCACCAGGCGGTGAAATGGGGCAATAACGAAGATGTAGGCCCGGCCTAAGCGGTTGTGACACTGGACCACGGTTGAAAAAACGAGTTGGCGACTGCCTTCTGGCTCTGCCTCTGCAGAACATAGGATCGATATCCGGAAGTCGAGATGCTTGTCATCCTCTCCCAACACGATTTCAGTCTGGTTCGTGCTGTAGACCTTGAAGATTCCAATCCGATTAGCAAGTGATGCCAAATGTTTGGCTGTCTTGAGACCAAAACAGACAACGATAGTGTCTCGGACTTTCATGAGCCATCCGATCCAGGATGGCTGGTGGGAAAGGATGAATCGAGCTAACAAATCTGGATTGCTAGATGCGCCCGCAGGGAGCCGAATCGCAAAAGCGTCCGCTAGGTTCATCGACTTGTAAAGGTAGGTGATGCCGGACCTCGAGGGGACTGGCACGGACATAACGAGCTCAAATTCTCGTGGCATCGGGGATCTCTCCTGAGTTCTAACTACTAATTAGACGACATGCCATGTCGCGTTTCTTGTTGCGATGGTTTGTCGTGTAACGCTCCTTGTCGCCCTGTAAGTGCTTATCTAGCTTAGAAGTGACGGTTACCGACTTTCAAGCCGGACAGGGACACCGCGCTCATTGCTCATTCCCTGTCGGATACTGAGCCCGATCAAGGCATCATAAAGTTCTTGCTGTCCAGCTGGCAGAACAGGGAGCAACGTCGCACGGCGCTTGTCGACACCGAACCAAGATTCAACCAGCCATCCCACCAGATAGAGCGCCGAAAGGCATCCGCCAGCGGTTGCAACGTTCCCCTGGCATACAAGAGGCTGGTTCACGGACTCAAGTCCCAGAGCTTGCAAGCTCGATCGTGCATCCGGGTGTGTAGTTGCTTGGCCGCTGAGCAGCCCAAGCCGTTCGAGAATAAACGCTCCGGCGCATATGGAGCCGATTCGCTGGCGTTTGGAGTCAAGTTCAAACGACGGCAGGAAGTCCGGGGCGGCAAGTGCAGCGGGTATCCCTTCCTTGCCGCTAACGAACAATACCGCGTCAGCACTATTGGCCTCGCAAAGCGGACCGTGTACTGAAACAGGCAGGCCGTGCGCCGATCGCACGATAGAGCTGGAACCCAATATTCGCACGTGCCAGTCTTCAGTGTTGCGGCCTAAAATGTCCCACATCAGGAATAGATCAATATCAGTGAATTGGTCGAAAGCAACCAGGACGATTTTTTTCAAGGCGAGCTCCATGAAAAGTGCTGGCGTGCAAAACGCAACGGCCATTTTTGCTGGTGTTCGCAGCGTATCAATCGGTTGCGCACCATACACAGTCTGTATGGTGCTAAATAGGGAGCGAAATAACGGGTGAGAAAACTAACTCGTCACCATTGGATCGCGGCTGGTTTTGAGGCTCTCGATCAAGTAGGACATATCGGCGTTTCGGCCGAGAGTCTATCCCGCCGATTGAATGTGACCCGCGGATCGTTCTATCACCATTTCCGCAATCGCGAAGACTTTGTCCGCACCTTGCTGGCTGCTTGGGAAGAAGACTACACGGAGCGCATGCTCGCTTATGCGGCGCAGGGTCGTAGCGCGGGCGAAATCTTGAAACGCTACTTGAGTATTGCCGCTGAGAAACAACCTGAGCGGGAAATTTCCATCCGAGCCTGGTCGCTGCACGATCCGCTGGTAGGCGAGTTTCAGCAGCGTGTTGACACAACACGACTGGACTTCGCGGTACGGACGTGCCGCCGCTTGGTCCATATGCCAGGCGGAGCAGAAGTGATTGGTCAGATGGCCCATCTGTGCCTGATTGGGGGTCAACAGGCAGGGCTGCGCCGTGATGCCGCTCGCTTCAACAATTTCCTGCATCGAGCCTTTTCACTTTTCGAAGGGGCTCTTCCCCCGTGGCGGGCCTAAATGTCCAAATAGATGGGGGAAGCCTAAGCAGGACACCAAGACTTAGGAGCCAAAAGAGGACACCAGCAACTCAACCGCGCACCAGGTAGGCCCCTGACGGAACCCGATGTCGCAGCTTCTTGCACTTGCCCGGTGCAGGCTGATGCCCCGGCGGGCGATCAGGAAACCAGATCCGGCATTTACCCGGAGGTGGCATAAGGCCGCGGGGCATCTCAACCTCACCGTACGCAGGCTCTGGCTCGACATTCACCATTTGCAATTGTCCTTCGGGCCCGGCTCTGCCAGGTGAAATACCCGAAGACCGGGCCTGCGCCGCCTGGATCAATTGGAAGTTGCGGTTGCGCAATTCGATATTGCGCCCCACCCGCATGTTCGAGCGCACCGCCAAGGTTTCAGCCTGCTGGTACTGCCCCTGCTGAAGACGCAACACACCAAGGTAATGCAGCGTCGCGGGATTGTTCGGCTGGATATGCAGGGCACGCTCAAGCGTGGCGGCGGCTTGATCCAGTTGGCCATTTTCATACTGCCGCGAGGCGGTTTCGATCAGGGTCGTTGATGCACTGTTGCTTTGGGCGGGTGCTCTTCGTTCGGCAGCAGACGAACAAAGCGATGCGACGGCGCAGCACACCAAAAGGAGACCTGGCAAAAAACTCTTGGTTGGCATCAGGGGGTGGACTCGAGTGAATTCGGACGGCACTGCCGTAAAACAGACCACAACGCTACTCGGCACTTCTGATACCGGGCCGCTATTGACCTGGCCAATATCTCGAAGTTCCTGGGGCAACGGCCGTCGCAACCAGCATCATTTTTTATCAACCCCACATCCAGGCATGAGCTATTGCTGCACTTCGCGCGGAGCAGAAAACGGCCAGAAACAGGCGTGGAGAAAGCAAACTTCAAAAGTGTTCGAACACGTTGGCTATTTAAGCAACGGCTCCCTAGAACTTTTCCCTATTTGTCGGTCTATGTGGATAGGCACATTCGCCAGGTAAGCACGCCCCCGCAGGCTTCCCGCCGCCAGATGGCCACACGCCCAATTGTCATTCAGAGGTTGCCTTCGCTCATGAAATTCCATGTCCCACGGATGGTGCTCTTAGGCCTGTTCGCATTCGCGGCAATGGGCTCGGCATCAGCCACACAGATGAAGACCTCAACCCCTGTTTTCGCAACTGAAGTCCCAGCCATTCAGGCTCCTGTCCAGACCGCCGACCACCTTCGGCTGACCGTGGGCAGTATGGCCGACAAGCAACCAGGACTGATGCTTGCCCATGACGACCGATACCGGCATGACGGCCATTGGCATGATCGTAGAGACAATTGGCGCCGAGACGACTGGCGCAGAGATCAGTGGCGCAGAGATCAATGGCGAAGGGAGCAAGCCCGCCGAGAAGCTGAACGCCATCGTGATTGGGAGCGCCACCAGGATCGGGCCATGCGGCATCGTTACAATGACGCCCACGGTTACTATCGCCGCTAGTGCGAAGCCCTGGAACAACCCACGACCGTCCGCAATGGGTGGGTAAAAACGTTTTTGAGCGCACTCGATACAAAAAGTAGTCGTTGTGCAGGTCATGCCACCTTGCCAACCAGGCACCCTGCGGATACTGTCGGTTCTATGAATCAGTTACGCATTGCCTCGACCACCACGACCACGACCGCCAGAGGCGAGTCGTGAGAGGTGTCGTGAACCCATAACGCACGAACTTCAAAGGCCCGCCAGCGATGGACAGGGCCTTTTCTTTGCCCTTGTGTCGCTGGCCCAAACGCAAGGAAAAGCACGATGCATGCACTGTTGATTCTCGATATGCAGGTTGGATTGTTTCATGGCCCGGATAAACCATGGAATGGCGAAGCGCTGCTGAACACGTTGAATAGCCTGTTGAGCAAAGCCCGCAGGGCAAGCGCACCTATTTTTCTTGCTCGCCACGTAGGTCCGCCTGGCTCGCCTATCGAACCTGCAAGCCCGTTGACGCAACTGGTGCAGGAACTGTTACTGGAAGGCGACGAGGTGATCTTCGAAAAAAGCCGACCCAACGCTTTCTACAGGACTGATCTGGCCGATCGGTTAAAAGCTTGTGGATCTCAGGGCGTGGTTATTGCCGGAATGAAGACCCAGTATTGTGTCGACAGTACTTGTCGCGCTGCACGCGATCTTGGATTCGATGCAGTGCTGATCGCCGATGGTCATACCTGCGCTGACACTCCTGCGTTGAAGGCCGAAAGTATCATCGCTCATCACAACGCAACCCTGGCCGGCCCATTCTGTCGTGTCATGCACGCTGAGGACTGGCGTTCTGAAACGCTCTGGCTGAATTGACCAAGAAATTAACAAGCTCCTGGCCCTCAACGGGGGCTTTTGTTCTCAGAGAGGCAGTTGCCCCCGTCGACCACGAGCAGCTCACCCGTAATGTAGCTGGACTCTGGAGAAGCAAGAAAAGCTACCGCCGCAGCGACCTCGTCTGGTCTACCGGCACGCCCCACGGGAACATACTGCGCTGCGGTCATTTCCTCTGCTGTGCTCGATTGCGTCGCGATCCACCCTGGGGCAACAGAGTTCACGGTGATGCCGTATGGCGCGACTTCCAGCGCCAAGCTCATGTTCATGCCCACAATCCCCGCTTTCGCCGCCGCATACGCGGCCTCGCCAGGGTTGCTGACGCGGGTGCCGGTCGTAGAACTGATATGGACGATGCGTCCGTAACGACGATTCTGCATCCCCGGCAACACAGCGCGGGTCAGCAAAAATACAGTGGTCAAGTTACGGGCAATCGACGTGTTCCACATATCGACGCTCATACTGGCCACTTCAGAAAACGTTTCGGCTTCACCCTGAATCGCCATACCGGCGTTGTTCACGAGTACATCGATTCGCCCCCATAGCGACTCAGCCCAGGTTACCAGTTCGACAACCTGAGCCGGATGAGTGAGATCTGCAGCGCGTCCTTGCACCTCGTAACCTGCCGCGCTCAGTTCCGCGACGCGATCATGGATACGGGCACTGCTGCCGGTGATGATCAGCTTTGCGCCCAAGTCCCCAAGCCGTCGCGCGATCGCTAGACCAATCCCATGTTCGCTACCTGCTCCACTGACCAATGCGACCTGACCACTCCAGTTCTTGAACATTGCAGGCTCCACAGGGTTACACAGGAAGTACTGTCTGACAGTCCAGAGTAGATGCTAGCCCGCCAACCAATGACGTGTTATTCGAAATTCAGAATCGCTCCTATCTGCAGAGGCAATGGACTAACCATCACGCCGGTGTCGCCCATAATGGACTCAACTACGCTTTAAGTGAGGATTGCAGGCCGTAATACACGCAACTGGAGGTCCCGTGAACAGTCACTGGTGGTGCCGCCTGCTGTTGCTGATAATGCTGATCGGGTTACCGATGGGTTCAACAACGGCTGCAGGCAGTGTCGTGGTCCTGACCGTCAACGATGCTATTGGCCCGGCCAGTGCCGACTACGTCGAGCGCGGCTTGACGCGTGCGGTGACCGAGGGCGCGCAGTTGGTGGTCATCCGCCTCGACACCCCTGGCGGGCTGGATACCTCGATGCGCCTGATTATTAAGGCGATTCTGGCCAGCCCATTGCCAGTGGCAAGTTTCGTCACCCCCAGTGGCGCACGGGCGGCCAGCGCCGGCACCTATATTTTGTATGCCAGTCACATTGCCGCAATGACCCCCGGCACCAACCTAGGCGCTGCTACACCGGTGCAGATCGGCGGCCTGCCCGGGACCGCGCCTGAGCCGCCGGGCCCACCCGGCACCGACAAGAATCCTGCGCGTGAACAGCAGGACACCTTGACTCGAAAACAGATAAACGATGCGGCGGCTTATATCCGTGGCCTTGCGCACCTACGTGGACGCAATGCCGACTGGGCCGAACAAGCGGTACGTGAGTCGCTCAGCCTGTCCGCCCACGAAGCGCTCAAACTCAAGGTGGTCGATTATGTGGCCAATGATGTGGCAGACCTGCTCAAGCAACTGGACGGCAAGAGCCTGAATGTCGCTGGTCAGACGTTGAAGCTGAACACCGCCGGGGCTGCGCTCATCGACCATGCGCCTGATTGGCGCACACAACTGCTGGCGGTGATCACCAACCCCAGCGTGGCGTTGCTGCTGATCATGCTGGGGGTCTATGGCTTGATCTTCGAATTCATGAACCCAGGGTCGGGCATTGGTGGAGTGCTCGGTGGCATCTGCCTGTTGCTGGGGCTGTATGCCCTGCAACTGTTGCCCGTGAACTACGCCGGGGTCGGACTGATTCTGCTAGGAATCGCTTTCATGATCGCCGAGGCGTTTCTACCGAGTTTCGGTGTAATCGGCTTCGGTGGGGTGGTTGCTTTTGTAGTGGGCGCAGTGATTTTGATCGACACCGATGTACCGGGCTTCGGAATTCCATTGGCACTGATCATCGGCGTCGCACTGATCAGCGCCTTGTTGCTGATGACGCTGGTCGGCATGGCGCTCAAGGCCAGACGCCGTGTTTTGGTCAGCGGCGATGCGGGTTTGGTCGGCAGCCAGGCCACGGTGACGGGACTGCTGCCGGGTATGCCGATGAGCGGCTGGGTGCAATTGCAGGGTGAAAGATGGCAAGTACAGAGTCGCTCGCCCCTGCGCCTGGGCCAACAGGTCCGGGTGGTGGCGCGCACGGGCGTGATGCTGGATGTGATTGCGCTGGAGGAAACGCCCTCGCAAGGAGATTGATGCGTGTTCGTCAAGCCCGGCCAAGTGCCAGTTATTCAATCCAGCGACCGGCTTTTCACGCCAACCCCGATGGAACGTCGCGCAAACAGCCAAGAAAGACTGTTCTTCAGTCGAAAAAAAATGGGCCTCTTTTCAACGGTCCATTTTTAATGCTTGGAGCGGGAAACGAAATTCCCTCTAGCGCCCGAGAGTGTAAAACCCAAGGTTTCTATTATTACTGAAGCAGGAATGGATTTATTTTCAAGCTGTATAAACTCCGCTGAAATCGCCACTCCCATTTTTAATACATCAGTCAACTTATTTAATGCATAACCCGGCATCAGATCATTGAAGGCGATCAACACGCCATTGCGCCGAAAGCCCCTGAACGAAGCACCTCCATTACCCATCATCACACTGCCCCCGCCCAACCGTCATTATTAGACCCATTCCAGCACTCCATACTTTTCCCGAATAACATAACATCTTAATAACACTCAAATTAACACTAACAGACCTCGCTGACTTTTTATAACAATCATTGACACCCAGACGCCGGCATCCTAGATTAATGGCACTCTGCCAACGCCAAGACGACACATCAACTTTGTTAAGTTAATGGAATGCTGAGTTTCTGAGAGTTATTTCATTCCTGGTACAACGCATGAAATATGTAGACGATATTACGAAACTCTTTACACGTTTTGGCGCCAATACAGAGACCTACCAGGAAATACAACCGAACTATAAAGATTTCAAAGACGATCCGATTACACCTGTACTGCCTAAGCCAGAACCGTCGGTAGTCTTGCCTTCCCCCACATCAACGCCAACGCCCGCTGCGTTTTTACCGGACGAGCCACAGCCTTCCCTATTGATTGGCGCGCCCAGGTTCCCTCTTCTGACCGAGCCACCTGCGAGTTCTGGTACGGGTGACCGTCAGCGATTGAGCGATCTGTTGCGTGAACTCAACCAGGTTCGTCGAGACGGTCTGCCAGAAACGACTCGCAAGCGGACCAAGGCAAAGGTCATTGCTATCGTTTCGGCGAATGGCGGAGTGGGTAAAAGCACCGTCGCCGCTGGCCTGGCAAAAACACTTCGGCGCCCTGGCGGGCGCACCATCGCGATTGATCTGGACCCTCAGAATGCGCTGTCCAGCCACTTGGGTATCACCCGGCAGGTTCCCGGACTGATCCAGCTCAAAGAGCAGGATGCAGACTGGGGCGCTCATCGCCTGCCAGGCTTTAGCGACAGTGAGTGCCTGCCCTTCGGCACTGGCGAGATGGATGACCGCCATTTGCTCAGGCAGTTGATGCTTGAAGATTCTGACTGGTTGAATCAGCACCTTGCGTCCATGAACCTCAGCGAAAACGATACCGTGATCCTGGACACACCTTCCGGTGCGACCGTCTATTCGCAACAGGCGCTCGACGCCGCCGATCTGGTGCTGGTGATGACGGTGGCCGATGCGGCCTCCTACCTGGCACTGGACACCATGACCCAGTGGCTGGAAACCACCCGTCGACGTGGGCAACGGCACCGCTATGTGCTCAATCAACGGGATGACTCGCGTACGTTCAGCAGGGACATGGGCGTGCTGTTTGTGCGGCGGCTCGGCGCGGACCTGATCGGGACGATTCGCCTCGATCACCAGTTCAACGAGTCGCTGGCCTATGGTCGGGACCTCCTCCAATACGCACCTGAGAGCATTGGCTGTCACGACATTCTTTCGCTGTCCGGCGCGGTCCATGCCCTGCTTTTCGCGGACACTTGCAGCCAGCAGGGCACGCCATGACCGCCCAACTGAACCAGCTACCTGCAAAGACATGGTGGTTGCAGGGGCTGCTGGATACTTTCCAGGCTCGCGTCAGTCGATGGCCCCTGCGTTGGCGCCAGGGCCTGAAGATATCTGCCGGGCTGATCGCCGCATTATTGGTGCTGGGTATTCTCACTGCGCCGCTGAATCTGTATTCCCAGGCCGTGTTCGCTGCCGTCTGTTTTGTGGCCAGCCTGTTCATCCGCAAGCAGGCCGGGCGTCTGGCGATCCTGACCCTGATCACCCTCTCGCTGATCGCCTCGTTGCGTTACATGTATTGGCGTCTGACTGACACCTTGAATTTCGACAATTGGCAGGATGCCGTATTTGGTTACGGTCTGGTGCTGGCCGAACTGTATGCCTTGCTCGTCCTGATCTTCGGCTATGTACAGACCGCCTGGCCGTTGCACCGCAAACCGCAGTTTCTGCAACAGCCACCCGCAGAATGGCCGACGGTAGACGTCTTCATTCCGACCTATAACGAATCATTGGGTATCGTCAAACTGGTGGTGCTCGCAGCTCAAGCCATTGACTGGCCCGAGGGCAAACTGCGGGTGCACATGCTCGATGACGGACGCCGGGAAGAATTCAAGGTTTTCTGTCAGCAGATTGGTGTCAACTACATCACCCGCGACAACAATCGACATGCCAAGGCCGGCAACCTCAACGAGGCACTCAAAGTCACCGATGGCGAATTCATTGCCATATTCGACGCCGACCACGTGCCCACCCGCTCCTTCCTGCAGATCACCATGGGCTGGTTTTTAAAGGACCCGAACCTGGCGTTGCTGCAAACGCCGCACTTTTTCTATTCACCCGATCCGTTCGAAAAAAACCTCGATACCTTTCGCTCGGTCCCCAATGAAGGTGAACTGTTCTACGGCCTGGTGCAGGACGGCAACGACCTGTGGAACGCGGCATTCTTCTGTGGCTCGTGCGCGGTCATCCGGCGGTCTCATTTGCTGGAAGTCGGCGGGATCGCCACCGAAACCGTGACCGAGGATGCGCACACGGCACTCAAGCTCAATCGCCGTGGTTTCAATACCGCTTACCTCGCCGTTCCACAAGCGGCGGGACTGGCCACCGAAAGCCTTTCCCGACACATCAGCCAGCGCATACGCTGGGCGCGGGGCATGGCGCAGATTTTTCGGACCGACAATCCGTTGTTTGGCAAAGGACTGAACCTGGGGCAGCGCATTTGCTACCTCAACGCCATGATGCACTTCTTCTACAGCCTGCCCCGCCTGGTGTTCTTGACCGCCCCCTTGGCCTATCTGTTTTTTGACGCGCAGATTTTCCATGCCTCGGCGTTGATGGTCACGGTTTATGTACTGCCGCATATTTTCCATTCCAGCCTGACCAACTCCAGCATCCAGGGGCGATTCCGTCATTCCTTCTGGAACGAAGTGTATGAGTCGGTATTGGCCTGGTACATCATGCGACCGGTGCTGTTGGCCCTGATCAGCCCTTCGCTGGGCAAATTCAACGTGACCGACAAGGGCGGCACCATCGAAAAGGACTATTTCAACTGGAAGCTCGCGCGGCCTTATATCGTCCTGCTGGCCTTGAACATGATCGGTCTGGCGATCGGCGTGGTGAAACTCATCGGGAGTGATTCTGCCGAGGCCACGACCCTGCTGATCAACCTGGCCTGGACCGTGTACAACATCGTCATCGTCAGCACCGCTGTGGCGGTTGCCACTGAGTCCTCTCAGGTGCGCAACGAACCCCGGGTGCCCGCGGACCTGCCCGTGCGCATCTATCGCGAAGACGGCACTTGGTTCGATTGCGTAACCCGGGACTTTTCACAAAACGGCGTGGGTCTGGCACTGCCACCGCAGGTTCTGCTCAACGTCAATGAGAAGCTGCAGCTGTGCATTCTGCGCACACCGCCCTCCAGCCTCTTTCCCGCAAAAACGGTCTTCAGCAACGACAACGTGGCGGGCGTGCAATTCGAGGCGTTGACCCTGCGCCAGCAAAGCGAACTGGTGCGACTGACCTTTTCACGGGCCGACACCTGGGCCAACACGTGGGGTAACGGCCGCCTCGACGCGCCCATGTCGGCGTTGCGCGAGGTCAGCAGCATTGGCTTTCGCGCCATCCTGCGCTTGTTCGTTGCAGCCCTGAAAGACAGCCAGGCGCTGCTGCGCAAACGCCCGGACACTCCATCACCTATCGACTCCACCGCGGACACGCAACGATCTTGAAGCCTTCCACTCGCCGGACCTTTCTTCCTCGTCGCTCACTCATGCTGATCACCTGCTCGTTAATGGGCTGGAGCGGCTGGGCTTTGAGCGCTGCCGCCCCACTCAACGCCACAGACCCGGCGATGATGCCGGTGGCCTCGTTGCCCGTGGCCGATGCCCCGGGCAACAGCTATACCCGCACCCTCAAGGAGCTGGGCAAAAGCTATTCGATGACTCTTAAAGGCGTGGAGGCTACCGACAGTGTGAACTTCGATGTGCGCGCCGATGAAGTCGTCACGGCGGCGCAGGTCACGCTGCAGTACAGCTACTCACCAGCCCTGCTGGCCGACCTTTCGCAGATCAATGTGCTGGTCAACGATCAAGTGGCCGCCAGCCTGCCCCTCCCGAAGGAAGAGGCCGGTAAATTGCAGACCCGGACCGTGCAGATTCCGCCGCAGACCATCACCGAATTCAACCGGCTCAGCTTGCAGTTCATCGGTCACTACACGATGCAATGTGAAGACCCTTTGCACTCCAGCCTTTGGGCCCGGATCAGCAACGAGAGCCAGCTGAGCCTCCAGGTGTCCTCGATTAAACAGCCCAACGACCTGTCCGCCCTGCCGCTACCCTTGTTCGATCGTCGAGACGCCTCGCCCCTGAAGCTGCCCTTCGTGTTCGCCACGCGCCCGGCCGGCCCTGAGCTTGAGGCCGCCGGTATCCTGTCGTCCTGGTTTGGCGCCCTGGCCAGCTACCGCGGCGCAACCTTCCCCGCCAGCCTCACCAGCCTGCCGGCCAAAGGCAACGCCGTGGTGTTTGTCAGCGGCAGCGAAACAACGACCGTGAGTGGCTTACCGATCAAAGAGGTCACGGGGCCGACATTGACGCTTGTGAGCAACCCCAATGATGCTCAGGGCAAACTGTTGATCGTCTCCGGGCGCGATGGCGCCGATCTCAAGATTGCCGCGACAGCGCTGGCCCTTGGTGGCTCGGCCTTTTCCGGGCAGAGTGTAGTGATTGACCGGATCGATTCGCTCAAGCCACGCCAACCGTACGACGCGCCTAACTGGCTGCCCTCCGATCGCCCGGTTCGCCTGGGTGAACTGGCCAAGCCCGCAGAACTCAATGTGTCGGGTTATAACCCGGGGCAAATGACGGTTGCGCTGCGCTTGCCACCGGACCTGTTCAACTGGCGTGAGCCCGGTGCGCAACTGGACTTGAAATACCGCTATACGCCGCAACCGGTCTCCACCAACTCCTCGTTGCTGGTCAACTTCAACGACACCTTCATCAAGTCGATCGATCTGCCCTCGATCGAGAAACTCGGCAACAGCGACAGCCTGCTGGCGATGCTCAAAACCGACGACAGCCTGGCCCGCACGTCGCGCATGCTGTTGCCGCTCAATTCCGTTGCGCTGCAATCACGCCTGCAATTTCGCTTCATGTATGACTACATCAAACAGGGCGAATGCCGCGACATCATCATCGACAACATGCGCGGTGTGATCGACCCGGACTCGACCCTGGACCTCAGCCAATACGAACATTTCATGGCCATGCCCAATCTTGGGGTGTTCAAGGACAGTGGCTTCCCGTTCACTCGCATGGCTGACCTTTCTGAAACCTCGGTGATCCTGCCGAACGAGCCAGGCGCAGCCGATCTGAGTGCCTACCTGACCCTGCTGGGCCGCTTCGGCGACTCCACCGGTTACCCGGCCACCGGCGTGAAGGTGGTCCACGCCGACCAGGTGGCTGAGCAAAGCGACCGGGATTTGCTGGTGCTCGCCTCTGGCAACAATCAGCCACTGCTTGAGCAATGGCAAAGCCTGCTGCCGGCCAAGGGCGAAGACGCTGCGCAGTACGTTGAACTGTCTGACCTGCCCTTGCGCCTGCGCAACTGGATCAGCCCGGATACGAAAACCAATCTGCGTGAAGCGCGCAGCAGCTTCAGGTTTACCGCGGACGATGGCAGTGCGTATCTGACTGGATTCGAATCGCCGCTCAAGAGTGGACGCAGTGTGGTGTTTATCGCCAGCGCAAGGCCCAACGGCTTGGCAGACGTGACCAACGCCCTGCTCAGCAACGAAGAAAACGCCCGCGAGTTGCAAGGCAGTCTGGTGGTGGTCAGGGGCAAGCATGTCGAGTCGCTGGTCGCCGAGCAGGATTACTACGTCGGGAGCTTGGGCCCATTGCGCTATCTGCAGTGGTACCTCTCGCAAAACGTAATGGCGCTCATGCTGTTCACGCTCCTGGGGATCCTGCTGCTTGCTTCGATGGCCTACCTGGCCCTGCGGGTACAGGCCAGACGTCGTCTTGGTCAATGAGTCGCGCATGCCTGTGTCGTCCATGAGCCGCCGAGGTGTTTCACTTCGCCAGTGCCTGCGTGGTAACACGCGCAGGTTGAGCGCTGCGCTTGTGCTTGCCCTGCTGGCGCCTGCGATAGCGGCCGCAAACTCCTGTGAGCTGCCGGCCTGGCCATTGTGGCAAACCTATGCAACACGCTTCGTCCAGGCCGACGGCCGGGTTCTGGAATCGAGCCAGCAGAACAATCACAGCACCTCTGAAGGGCAGTCCTACGGCATGCTCTTCGCACTGATCGGCAACGATCAGCCACGCTTTGACAAACTCTGGCGCTGGACCTCAGCCAACCTCGCAGGCTCCGCCACCACCACACGCCTGCCGGGCTGGTTATGGGGGCAAGGCACGGACGGTCAGTGGCGCCTGCAAGACGCCAATTCGGCGGCCGACGCCGACCTGTGGATCACCTATGCCTTGCTTGAAGCCGCACGCCTGTGGCATCGGCCGGACTATCACCAGGACGCCCTGCACCTGATGGCGACGATTGAAGCGCAATTGGTCGTCAAGCTCCCCGGGCTGGGCCCGATGGTGTTGCCTGGACCACAGGGCTTCGTCCAGCCGGACGCTCTCTGGCGCCTGAACCCCAGCTACCTGCCACTGCCACTGTTACGACGGCTGGCCAAGGAAGCACCCTCGGGGCCTTGGCAAGCGATTGCCCACAACACCGCGACGATGATTACCCAATCAAGCCGCCATGGTTTCGTCGCTGACTGGGTCGGTTATCAAGGCACTTCGGCGCAATCGGGTGCCTTCACAAGTGACCCGATCCATGGCGACACGGGCAGCTACGATGCCATTCGCGTGTACCTCTGGCTGGGCATGAGTGAGAGCTCTGGACCGCTGGCCGCGCGCCTGCTCAAACGGCTGGACGGCATGGCCCGCAGCACTGTCGCAACGGGGTCTGCGCCAGAAACAGTCCAGGTTCGCCATGGCACTGTTCAGGGTCAGAGCCCGTTCGGATTCTGGGCCGCACTGATTCCCTACCTTCAGGCGAAAGGGTACCCCGGGTTGGCCGATCAGCAGCGACGTCGCGTGGAGCTCGCCTTGCACGAAGCGCTGGCCAGGCCTGATGGCGAAGCCGGTGCGCCGCGTTACTACAACTTCATGCTCAGCCTGTTCGCCCTCGGATGGGCAGATAAACATTACCGATTCCGGGAAGACGGAACGCTGAAACTTTCCTGGGAGACCGCATGCACGCGCACCACCGCACGCTAGCCATCATCGTCATGAGCACATGGACGGCCGCTGCTGCCCACGCGCAAAGTCCAACACCACAGGCATTACTCGTTGAGCAAGGGCGATACTGGCAGGTGCACAAAAACCCTCAACGCGCGGCGGAAGTCTGGCAGAAGGTCCTGCTGCTGGACCCGGCCCAGGTTGACGCACTGTATGGCCTGGGCTTGATTGGCGTGCAACAGGGCAAGCCACACCAGGCGCAGCAATACCTCGCCCGCTTGCAGGCTATCCAGCCACCGCCTCGGCAGGCACTGCAATTGGCGCAGGACATCAGCGTGGCCCAACCGCAGAATCAGCAGCGTCTGGAAGAGGCTCGGCGCCTCGTCGATGCCGGTGAGCGGGACAAGGCGACTGCCGTGTTTCGCTCACTGTTCGATGGCCGTCCACCTCAAGGTACGATCGGTCGCGAGTATTACAACAACCTAGCCTTCAATCAGGCGGATTGGGCTGAAGCACGCGGCGGATTTGAGCGCCTGCAACGAGAGATGCCCAACGATTCGATCGTCGCGCTGTTTTACGCCAAGCATCTGGTCCGCCGTGAAGACAGCCGTGCCGAGGGCATTCGCGCCTTGGCGGCACTGACCCAGCGTGCCGACATTGCCGGTGATGCCGACGAAAGCTGGCGCCTGGCGCTGACCTGGATCGGCCCACCCGATCCGGCACACGTGCCGTTGTTCGAGGCGTACCTCAAGACGCATCCGGATGACGTGGAAATCCGGGCGCAGATGAACAAGGGCAAGCACCAGGCGGCAACGACGGCCAGCAAGGAGTGGCAACCGCCTGCCGAAGTCGCACGCGGCCTGAAGGCGCTCAAAGAAGGCGATCAGGCCACCGCCGAACAGGCTTTTCAAGCACGCTTGAAAACCCGGCCCGACGATGCTGACGCGCTGGGTGGCCTTGGGGTTATTCGCCAGCAGCAACACCGACTGGCCGAAGCGGAACAGCTCTTGGGGCGGGCCACGCGACAACACGATGGCAGCCACTGGCAAGTGGCGCTGAACGAAGTGCGCTACTGGTCTGCGTTGCAGCAGGCTCGCGACGCCCGGGCCAAAGGCCAGACAGCCCAGGCGCAGGTCTTGGTCAACCAGGCGCTGCGGCTGAATCCAAACGGGGTCGATGCTCGCCTCACTCTGGCGGATATTCAGGCCAGCGCGGGCCAGTTCGATGACGCTCAGCGCAACTACCGGCAGATTTTGAACCAGCGCCGCGACGACCCTCACGCACAGGAGGGGCTGGTGAATGTGCTGCTCAAGAGCGGCAAGAACGATGAAGCCCTGCAACTGATCAACAGCCTGCCCGCCACCGGGCAGGCGAAGATCGGCCAGTCCGCGCGCCTGCAAGCCTTGCGCGCGACGCAATTGGCCGCCCTCGCCGAACAACGCAACGACTTGCCCGCTGCGCGCAACGCCTTGCAAGACGCGCTGCGCGTTGAGCCGGACAACATCTGGACACGTTTCGCCCTGGCCCGTCTGAACCTGGCGATGGGCGAACCGCAAAAGGCTCGGGATTTGATCAACGCCATGCTCCAGGCCCGCCCTGACAATGCCGATGCGCTGTACGTCAGCGCCTTGCTGTCAGTGCAGATGGGTGAGTGGAAAGCCGCTCAGACCACGTTAGGACGCTTGCGCCCCGACCAGCGCACCCCGGACATGGACGCGCTGGCCGCTGATGTCAGCCTCAACCTGCAACTCAGCCAGGCGATCGAGTTGGGCAAGCGCGGACAGCGCCAGGAAGCCCTGACCTTGCTCGATCGTATTCAGCCGACGGCCAACAACAGTCCGGATCGCACAGCGAGCCTGGCTTCGGCGTATGTCGACATCGGTGAGCCAACCCGTGCGCTGGCCCTCATGCGCGGCCAATTGCAAAACACCACGGCGCCCTCGGCGGACTTCATCCTGCAATACGCGGCTGTCCTGCTTAAAGCCGGAGAAGACGTACAGGTCAACGAGATTCTGCGCGACCTTCAAAACAGGCCCTTGAACGCGCCGGCGCGCAAGCGTTTCGACGACCTGCTCTATCTCTATCGCATCCGCCAGGCGGACCAGTTGCGTGAACGAGGCAATCTGGCCAGCGCTTATGACACGCTAGCGCCGGCCCTGGCGCAACGCCCCGGTGACAGCGCTGCCGTCGCGGCCCTGGCGCGGATGTACTCGGCCAACGGCGACACGGCCAAAGCCCTCGAACTCTACAAACCGCTGTTACAGCGTCAGCCAAATGACCCGCAACTGCTGTTGGGTGCCGCCGATGCGGCGGTATTGGCACAGGACACGGCCTTTGCCGAACAGGCACTGCAACAGTTGCTCAAGACTGAATCCGGTAACCCTCAAACGCTGACAGAGGCCGCCCGCCGCTATCAGAACATGGGCCAGACCGGCACGGCGACCGATCTGTTGCGCAAAGCGGTGGCCATTGAACAGAACGAGAAACGCAGAAGCCAGAGCGGCCAACTGACCGGGTCGACGGTGGCGCCCAACCCTTTTGCCGGGATTTCGGGTCACCGTAGCGAGGTCAGTCGCGACACCTTGCTGGCAGCGATCCCGCCACCGGTTCAGCAGATGCCGGGCAGCCTGACGTCTCACACCCCGTTTGGCATCGACGCCCCGCCACGGCCGCAACAAGCGAGCAATCAATTCGAGTCGCAGCTGCCGCGCGCAGCACGGGTGAGCGAGGACATCAGTCCGGCGCAACTGGCGCTGAATAAAATTCTTCAAGAGCGCAGTGCCTACATCACTCAAGGCGTGAGCATTCGCAGCAACAACAGTGAGTCGGGGTTGAGCAAACTGACCGATGTTGAAACACCGTTGGAAATCAATATCCCGCTGGACGAAAGCCGCGTCGCCCTGCGCGTGACGCCCGTCTCGCTGAACGCCGGCAGTGTCAGCGACGATGCGCTGTCGCGCTTTGGTAGCGGTGCGCAACGCGACGGCACCGGGTCGCAAAAAGCCGAGGGTGTCGGCCTTTCCGTTGCCATTCAACGGCCCGCGGATGGGTTAAAAGCTGATCTCGGCACCACCCCGCTCGGCTTCAAATACACCACCGCCACTGGCGGGATCAGCATTGATCGCCCCGTGAGCGACACCTCTAACGTCCGTTACGGCGTGAGCGTTTCCCGGCGGCCGGTGACTGACAGCGTCACCTCGTTTGCCGGCACCACGGACAAACGCAGCGGGCAGTCCTGGGGCGGCGTGACCGCCAACGGCGGGCGTGGTCAGTTGAGCTTTGACGACAACGAAGTCGGCGCCTATGGCTACGCCTCCTGGCACCAGCTATTGGGCAACCATGTCGAGTCCAACAGCCGCGGTGAGCTGGGCAGCGGTGTCTACTGGTACTTGCAAAATGCAACGGACAGCAAGCTGACCGTCGGCCTGAGCATGACTGGCATCAGCTATGCCAACAATCAGGACTATTTCACCTATGGCCACGGCGGCTATTTCAGCCCGCAGACGTTCTTCGCCCTGGGTATCCCGGTGACTTGGGCACAACGCACCGGACGCTTGACGTATCAAGTCAAGGGCTCGGTCGGCGTGCAGCATTTCGAGCAAGACAGCGCCGACTATTTCCCTAACGACAAAGCCCTGCAAGCGGCCTCGGGCCTGCGCTACGAAGGGCAAAACAAAACCGGGATCGGCTACAGCGTCGCCGCGGCGGCTGAATACAAGGTCGCTTCGAACTTCCTGCTGGGCGCCAATCTGGGCCTGGACAACGCCCACGACTACCAACAACTCAGCGGTGCCCTGTCTTTGCGCTACCAGTTCGAAGACATCAGCGGCCCCATGAGCCTGCCGGTCAGCCCTTACACCTCGCCTTATTCCAACTGATCATTCTGGAGCTTTCGATGCCCACTTCTGCCCTTGCCGGCCTGACTCTCCTTGTTCTTGGGGAAAGCCATATGAGCCTCGCGGACCATTTGCTGGAGCCGCTGCACGACAACCTGACTCGCCAAGGCGCCCTGGTTCATTCTATCGGTGCCTGCGGTGCCAGCGCCGGCGATTGGCTGATCAGCAAAAAGGTGGACTGCGGCGCCGAGCGCAAAGCTAACGACAAGATCGTGATCAAAGGGCGCGAGGCAACCACCACACCCATCCAGGACCTGATCGCCGCCGACAAACCCGACCTGGTGGTACTGGTCATCGGCGACACCATGGCGTCCTATGACAAGCCAGTGTTTCCGAAGGCCTGGGCATGGCAAAGCGTCACCGGACTGGCCAAGGCCATCGCGGCCACCGGCACCCGTTGCGCCTGGGTGGGCCCAGCCTGGGGCAAGGCCGGTGGCATGTACCAGAAGAATGATGCCCGCACCCAGTTGATGTCGCAGTTTCTGGCCGCGAACGTGGCGCCTTGCACCTACATCGATTCGCTGACGCTCTCCAAACCCGGGCAGTGGATCACCACTGATGGGCAGCACTTCACTGTCGCCGGTTATCAAGCATGGGGCACTGCAATAGCGGGTGCATTGGCCAAACTGCCCGCCGACCGGGTCAGCAGCACAGGAGCCGGCAAATGACCCGATTCGCATGTGGCTGGGCGCTGTTCGCGCCCTTGATGCTGAGTCTGCACGCCCAGGCCGCCGACATCGCCTTGTACCCGACCGGCCCGGATCAGGACTCGGCCTTTCTGCGCTTTATCAACGCCGCTGACCAACCGTTGCAGCTGCTGGCCGAAGGTTCGCAGGCCAGCCTCAGACTCGAGGGTTCGAATGCCGTGTCCGACTACCTGGCCGTGCCCGCCAATCAGCCGATCAAGGGCACCCTGGAACGCAACGGCAAAAGCCAGCCGCTGGACATTCAGGTGGCAGCAGGCGAATTCGCCAGCGTGATCGCTTTGCCAGACAACGCTCAAGGTATCCGCCAGGTTGTCATCCGCGAGCAACCCGACGACTTCAATAGCCTGAGAGCCTCGCTGGCGTTTATCAGCGCCGACCCAGCGTGCGCCCACGCCGGTTTGCGCGCGGCGGGCAAGAACGCCGACCTGTTCAAGGAGGTCGCCGACGGCGGCGTGCAACGTCGCGCGATCAATCCGGTGAGCCTGTCGGTTCAATTGGTCTGCGCTCAAACCAACGTCGGCGCCCCGCTTGACTTGGGCCAGCTCAAGGCCGGCGAGCGCTACAGCGTTGTGCTGCTACCTGGCGCAAAGGGTCCGCACCTGTTGCTCGCGACTGACGTCCTGGCCCACTGATCGGATCGCGCCACCAACATGGTTTTTGCCTCTCTCGAGTTTCTGACGTTGTTCCTGCCGCTGTTCTTGTGCACGTATGCAGTGGGCCCGGCCGCCTGGCGCAACGCCACGTTACTGATCGGCAGCTGGCTGTTTTATGGCTGGTTGAGCCCCCGGTTCCTCGCCGTGCATGTGGTGCTGACGATCACAGCATGGGCCGGCGGCTTGCTGATTGACGCCTTGCGGGAAAAAGGCAAGGGCCGCGTGCGGCTACTGGTGATGCTGATCGTGCTCAACACGGCAGTGCTGTGCTGGTACAAGTACGCCAACATCGTCGCCGGCACGTTGATCGATGTCGTCAACTGGCATGGCGCCATGCCGCTGGACTGGCAGCGGGTCATCATGCCGGCCGGGCTATCGTTTATCGTATTGCAGGCGATTTCCTATCTGGTGGATGTAAACCGCCGCACCGTGCTGGTGGAACGCAGCTTCATTGATTACGCCACCTATATCTCGATGTTCGGCCACTCGGTCGCCGGCCCCATCATTCGCTATGACTGGGTTCGGCGTGAGCTGAATCAGCGTTACTTCAACCTGCAGAATTTTTCACTGGGCGCACGCCGGTTCATGGTCGGGATGAGCATGAAGGTGCTGGTGGCCGACACTCTGTCGCCGGTGGTCGATGTGGCGTTCAGTTTGCCAAACCCCAGCTTCTCCGACGCCTGGATTGGCTGCCTTGCCTATTCCCTGCAGCTGTTCTTCGACTTCGCCGGCTACAGTGCCATGGCGATCGGGCTGGGGCTGATGCTGGGTTTTCACTTTCCCGAGAACTTCGACCGTCCCTATCTGGCTAACAGCATCCAGGACTTCTGGCGTCGTTGGCACCTGTCGCTGTCCAGTTGGTTACGGGACTATCTGTATATTTCGCTGGGCGGCAATCGCCATGGCATTTGGAAAACCTATCGCAACCTGTTCCTGATCATGGCCATCGCCGGCCTCTGGCACGGTGGCGATAGCTGGAATTATCTGCTGTGGGGCAGCGCCCATGGCATTGCGTTGTGCGTGAATCGTGCCTGGAACCGCTCTACCCTGCCCCCGGTACCACCGGTGCTTTCCCATGGGCTGACACTGCTGTTTGTCTGCCTGGCCTGGACGCTGTTCCGCGCCCCCGACTTTCATAGCGCGCTGAACCTGTATGCCGGACAGTTCGGCCTGCAGGGCATCGCCCTCGGTGATGAACTGTCCGTGACCCTGCGCCCGGTACACGGCCTTGCGGGCTTGCTGGGTGTGATGGGAATCGTCGCACCGCTGCTGCGCCCTTCCTGTGAGAAACAACTGGGCGGCTTTTTTCTCTTCACCGCCGCCCTTTGGCCCATCGCCGGTTTCATGCTGTCGTTCGCACTGATCGCCAGCCGCGAAACCGTCCCCTTCCTGTACTTCCAATTCTGATGACGCCCCCAACACGCACTCCAGCCCCCGTAGCAGCTGCCGAGCCCGCGAGGCTGCGTTCGAGGTCGAAGTCCTCGCAAATCCTGCGCACACCGTTTGCGTGGAAGAAATTAACGACCGCTTCGCAGTCGAACGCAGCCTCGCGGGCTCGGCAGCTGCTACGGGCACAGCACTACACCGTGTTTCAATGTTGTGGAGATACCTATGCCCACTCAATCAGATGATCTGGCAATACGCAGCAGTCGGTTGGCAGGCGTGGCGCTGCTGGTATTCCTGTTCGTGGGGCTGCTGTCCTCTGGCCGTCTGATCGTTTCAGGGCAGATCTCGCTACCCGATAACATGCTGCCCCCGCAGATGCTTGACGGCGATATCACGCATCGAATCGCCAAGGAACTGTCGAACGCTCAACTCCCCACGACCTTCGCCGAGCTGGAGCGCGGTGCCAGTTGGCTGCTCCTCGGTGACACCGGGCCGAGGGTTCGCTCGGGTTGTCCTGACTGGTTGTTTTTGGCCGATGAGCTCAAGGTCAATGATCAAGCGCAGCGCAATGCCGACGCCAAAGTCCAGGCGGTGATTGATTTGAAGCAGCAGCTCTCCCAACGCGACATCAACCTGCTGGTGGTCATCGTCCCAGACAAAAGCCGCATCGCTTCCGGGCAGCGTTGCGCACTGCACCGTCCCGCCGTTCTCGAAGGGCGCATCCAGGCCTGGATCGCGAAACTGGAGGTGGCTGGCGTATCGAATCTGGACCTCACCGGTGCGCTGACGCCACTGGGGGCCAGTGCCTGGTTGCGTACCGATACGCACTGGAGCGAATCCGGTGCAAAGGCGGCGGCCGACGCCATCACCCAGCGCCTGAAGACCCTGGGCATCAGCGCAACGCCACGCAGGTCGTTCAACGAAAGTCATGCCCCGCTCGCGGTGCGACCTGGCGATCTGGTCCATCTGGCAGGCATCGACTGGCTGCCGCTCGACTGGCAACCCGCACCCGAAATGGTCGCCCATACCAGCACCCACGAACTTCCCGTTGCATCAGCCGACAGCCCTGATACTGAGGCCGACCTCTTTGGCGATGCCGACCTGCCCAACACAGCGCTCATCGGCACCTCATTCTCGCGCAACTCCAACTTCGCAGGGTTTCTGCAGCAGGCACTGGGCGCCCCCGTGGGTAACTTTGCCAAAGACGGCGGAGCGTTCTCTGGGGCGGCAAACAGCTACCTCAACAACCCGGCCTACAAAGAAACGCCGCCAAAGCAAATCATCTGGGAGATCCCGGAGCGGGACCTGCAGTCGGCTTACATCGACCCTATTGCCTATCGCTCGTTGCGGTAGGCCAATCGCATTCGGTCGAACCGCTGTGAAGGGGATCTGGAGCACTACGTCGAGGGGTTGAGCCTGGAGGTATCCCCGCGAGGGAGGACACTGAGCATGCCGCAGTATCTGATTTCCAACGCTGCGCGCGCATTGTCGACACCCTCAGGCCTCCCAGACGTAGTGCGGCGATCAAGGCACCCATGAGCGTTTTTTACACGCTCCGGGCCAAAAGCAGACGGATTAATTGCCTCCAGCAATCAAACCAGCAGATACACCGGAAAACATTCACACAAATGCATCACCCGGCACCGGATGTTATCCAGCAGCGCCGCGTTATTCGGTTGTTCCAGCAGGTCGGCGATCAGGTTCGCCACTTCCGCGCATTCCGCTTCACCGAAACCACGGGTGGTCAACGCCGACGTGCCGATGCGAATGCCACTGGTGATCGCCGGTTTTTGCGGATCGTCGGGGATCGCATTTTTGTTCAGCGTGATATGAGCACTTTCCAGCAGCGCTTCGGCATCTTTGCCGGTGATGTTCATCGAACGCAGATCAAGCAGGAACATATGGCAATCGGTGCCACCGGACACCACCCGCAAACCCCGGCGGGTGAGAATGTCGGCCATGATCCTGGCGTTGCTGATCACCCGTTGCTGGTAATGCTTGAACCCATCGCTCAAGGCTTCGTTGAACGCCACGGCCTTCGCGGCGATGACGTGCATCAGCGGCCCGCCCTGGTACACCGGGAAAATCGTCTTATCGAGTAGCGCAGCGTATTTCGCCTTGGCCAGGATCAAACCGCCGCGTGGGCCCCGCAATGTTTTGTGGGTGGTGGAGGTGATGAAGTCAGCAATGCCGACCGGCGACGGGTACGCGCCCGCCGCGATGAGCCCGGCATAGTGCGCCATGTCGACCATCAGGTAAGCGCCTATCTCATCGCAGATGTTGCGAAATCGCTGGAAGTCGATGGTCCGGGAATACGCCGAGGCCCCGGCGATGATCATTTTCGGCCGGTGTTCCCGGGCCAGCGCTTCCATTTCGGCGTAGTCGAGGGTTTCGGTTTCTTTCTCCAGCCCGTAGGAAAACGCCCGGTAAAACTTGCCGGAAAAATTCACCGAGGAGCCGTGAGTCAGGTGCCCACCGTGGGCCAGGGACATCCCCAGAATCGTGTCGCCGGGTTCGAGCACCGCCAGAAAAACCGCCTGGTTGGCCTGAGATCCGGAGTGCGGCTGGACGTTAACGTATTCGCAGTTGAACAGTTTGCGTGCGCGTTCGACGGCCAGGTTTTCGATCTCGTCGACCACCTTGCAACCGCCGTAATAGCGCTTGCCCGGATAGCCTTCGGCGTACTTGTTGGTGAGCACCGACCCCTGGGCCTGGAGTACTTCTTCGCTGACATAGTTTTCTGAAGCGATCAGCTCCAGATGTGTTTCCTGGCGATTGCGTTCGCGGTCGATCAGGCGGGCAATGGCGGGGTCGAAATTTTGCAGGCTCATGGTGTGATTCCTTAGGTAAGCGCTTCGGCCAGCGGTGCAGTCACGTGATGCGACGGCACCCGCGACTGGCCTCTGGTTGAGTCGGATAGAAAAATGGAGGTGTCTTTCAGACCGCTGCCGGTGATCAGGATCACGGCGGTCTGCGCGGTATCGGGGTGTTCTTCGGCGTACTTGAGCAGGCCTGCGAAGGCACTGGCGGCACCGGCTTCGGGAAACACGCCGGTGCTGGCAGCCAATCGAGATGCGGCGGCGACGATGCTCGAGTCACTGACGCAGATGAACTCGCCACCGCGTGTGGTGCACGTCGGATCGACCGCCAGAATCGTGCGCCGTAACGGTCGCACGCCGACCTTGGGCACACCGCAGCGTTCAGCGAATTCGTCGGCCCAGGCACCAGCGGCGTTGACCACGATGGCGGCCTCCAGTCGCTGATCGTTCCGGGTATGCAAGGTCCAGTGCCCGGAGCGGTGTTCACCGCGCAGCACCTCGGTCTCTCGTTTGACCACACCGCCACGGGCACGCAGGCCACCGAGGTAGGCGCCATGAATGCCATGCACGTCAAGATCGAAGGCGCTGGGCTCGTAGATCCCGGCGCTCCAGGCAGTTTCGGCCAGGTACGGCACCAGTTCCAACACCTGTTTATCGTCGAGAAACATAGCCGTTGGCACTTGCCCGAGCACCGCGGTAAAGCGCTTCGTCAGTTTGTCCACCCGCGCGGCCTGGGCCACGATCAACGCGCCCCGTGGCGCCCACAGCGGATGCTCCGCCAGGCCCTCGGGCGGGTTCTCGAAAAACTGCCGAGAGGCACAGGTCAGCGAGCGGATCTGCTGATTGCCGTAGCTTTCCATCGAGATAGCCGCCGAACGGCCGGTGGTGTGGTAGGCCAGTTGCCGTTCCTGTTCGAGCAGGCAGACGCTGCCGTGGGCCGCCAGTTCATACGCTGCGGACACACCGGCGATGCCGCCACCCACCACAATGAAGTCGTAACGAGCAGTCATGATCGGCTGCCCTCAGCCAGGGCAGCGGCTTTGCTTTCCCGGGTGTAGGTCAGTACGAAGTGCGCCGCAAGGCCGAAGATCAAACCCCAGAACGCAGCGGCCAAACCGAGGAAGCTCATGCCCGAGGCCGTCACCAGGAAGGTAATCAATGCCGCTTCCCGTTGTTTCTCGTCCGCCATGGCACCGGTCAGCCCGGCGCTGATTGCACCGAACAAGGCCAGGCCGGCAAGGGAGGCAATCAACTCTTTGGGCAGGGCGGAAAATACCGAGGCCAGGGTCGCGCCGAAAGTGCCCATCAGAATGTAGAACACCCCGCAGGCGATCCCGGCGATGTAGCGTTTGTCGCGGTCTTCGTGAGCTTCGCGGCCGGTGCAGATCGCCGCTGTAATAGCTGCCAGGTTAAAGCCATGGGAGCCGAACGGCGCCATCAGGATCGAGCCGATCGCGGTGACCGAAATGATCGAGCGCGCCGGGGTGTTGTAACCCGAGGTGCGCAATACCGCCATGCCCGGCACGTACTGGCCGGTCAGGGTCACCAATGCCAGTGGCAGGCCAATATTGATGATCGCGTGCCAGCTCCATTCGGGGGTAATGAAGACCGGATGGGCCACGGCGATGGTGATCGAGTTGCTGTTCAGTTCACCGAACGAGGCGGCCACAGCACAGCCGACAATCAGTACCGACAGAATCGCGTAGCGCGGCGAAAAGCGTTTGAAGATCAGGTAGGCCGCGATCATCGCCAGCACCAGTTCCGGTTGTAGCTTGATCGAAGTGAACAGCTCGGCACCGAAGCGGAACAAAATGCCAGCGAGCATGGCGGCGGCGATGGCTTTGGGCAGGCGACTCATCAGTTTGTCGAACGCCCCGGACAAACCGACTACGGCAATGATCACCGATGCCACCAGATAGGCGCCGATGGCTTGAGGCAGAGTAACAGTGGGCAGCATTGACACCAGCAACGCCGCGCCCGGCGTCGACCACGCGGTGATCACCGGAACTCGCAGGCGCCAGCTCAGGAACAGGCCGGTAATACCGCTGCCAATGGAAATGGCCCAGATCCACGAAGACACCACGTCGTTGGGCAGGTGCGCTTCCTTGGCTGCCTGAAACACGATGATCAAGGGGCCGGCGTAGGAAATGATTACGGCAATAAAGCCCGCAATGACGGCTGACAGGGATAGATCCTTTCTGAGTGTGTCCATGATGTCTCGACTTGGCGCGGCAGAGTCGCGCAGTGACCGGGGTGGATTGAGTCGATTGACTCGATTCGATATGAGTGTATTTGAATGAATTTAGTTGATTCAATAGACGGCAGGGTTGTTACGAGATGTTTTTTTGCTATCAGTGCCTGTTTTTCGATGATTGTCCGTTTATTTAATTGATTTATAAGAAAATTAATTTCGTGAAAAATATCTTTTTCGAACAATGGAAATCGACTCAATCACCAAATCAATCGAATCAATTTATCGATTGGGTCGATTTATTAGTTGCCTAACCTCCATGTGATATGCTCGGATATTCATCATTTCTACGATGGGCAGTAATCATCCATGTGGGTTCCCCAGCTAAGCGAGTTCAGCCAGCCGATGTACTTGTCGATTGCCGATGCGTTGGCGCGCGATATCAGCAACGGCGTGTTGAATGAAGGCGATCGCCTACCGACCCTGCGGGAGCTGGCCACTACTCTGAATGTCACGCCGGGTACCATCAGCCGGGCTTATAGCGAAGCCCATCGGCGTCGTCTGGTGCGGGGGGAAGTGGGGCGTGGTACTTATGTGCTCAACCAGAAGCAGCTGGAACTGCCGGCGAGCAACAGCGCCGCGCCGCTGAATCTGGGGCAATCCGAGTTACTCGATCTTTCGATCATCAAGCCTTACAGCGAAACCCTGGAGTACTGGTTGCGCGGCGCCCTGGTGGGGATGGCCAAGAGCACCGATTTTGCCCGAGCCCTGGATTACGCACCGGACGGCGGTCACCCGGCGCATCGCGAAGCGGGCGCGCAGTGGTTGCGCCATTCGTTGCCTGATGCGCAATGGCAGCAAGTGGTGATCACCGCCGGGGCCCAGCATGGCTTGATGGTCGCGATGAGCGCTCTGACCAACGCCGGTGACCTCGTGCTCTGCGAAGCACTTTGCTACCCCGGCATTATTTCCCTGGCCCATGGCCTTGAGCGCCGCCTGCGTGGCGTACCGATGGACGACGAAGGGATCATTCCCGAAGCGTTGCGCGAACTGTGCGAGCGAGAGAAACCGGCGATGCTGGTGTGCGTGGCAACCTGCCAGAACCCGACGGCGGCGATCATGTCGCAAAAGCGCCGGGCCCAAATCGCGGCATTGGCCGAAGAGTTCGACTTCATCATCCTCGACGATGACATTTATGGCTTCCTCGCCACCGATCCATCGATCAAGCCGCTGTCGGCGTTTGCACCAGACCGTTCGGTGTACCTGACCAGCCTGTCGAAGTCGGTCATGCCGGCGCTGCGTGTCGGTTACATCTATAGCCCGCCGAAACTGCTGTCACGCCTGACCTCGATGGTGCGCAGCAGCGTCTGGATGCCGTCGCCGTTGACAGCGCAACTGGCCAGCAACGTGATCACCGAAGGCCTGGACAAAAAACTGATCCGTATCCAGCGCAACGAAGCCGCCGGGCGGCAAGCGATTGCCCAGGAAATCTTTGCCAATTTCGAGCTCAAGACCCAACCCTATTCGTACCACGTCTGGTTGACGCTGCCCGAGCCATGGACCAGTGACGAGTTCACCATGCTCGCCCGAGCCAATGGTGTGCTTGTACTCAGTGGCACCCAGTTCCAGGCTGAACGCTCCGGGATTACCCGTTGTGTGCGGCTGGTATTGATGTCACCCACGAGCCAAGACGAACTGCGCTTCGCCTTGACCAAACTGGCCAGCCTGATCGATTCCGACCCGCGACGGTACTATTGAGTCACCGCAGGGGCAACTGCCTCTACGCCGATTATTGACCTGACTGAAAATCTCCCGGTACATGGCGGCGTCCGCGTTGCTGAGCAACGTGTCGGTATCGCTGCCGTCGGTGGGATAGGTGGCCAACCCCATGCTGCCGGTGACGTGGAGTGTATGTCCGCTGAGCTGAATCGGTCGCAGGATGGCTTCCTGGATTTTGTGCAAGGCTTGAGTAACGCCGTCGAGGCCTGAGGGCTGCACAAAAGAAACATCGGCAATGAGGTCGAGCTAGCCATCAGAAACAGCCCGATGGCGACGCCCAGGCCGCTACTGGCGAGGATGGGGCGATCGCCATAGCGAGCAATAAGCCGGCTGGTCAATGCCGCCAAGCGACAGCGCGCCATACACCCATTGGCTGGCCCGGCCGGTCTCTCTCATGATCGGATCGGCCATGATGGCCATCAGGAAGAACGAACCTCCCCAGACCAGTACTTGCAGCATCCCCAATATAAAAATGCTGTTGCATTTGATGGTTTAAGACAGTGTCATCAGTGGTGAGAAAAAGCAGAAGTCGTGAGCAGTTGCGCAACTAAGGGCAGGGGCTAACCGATTGGCCGATGGCTCAAAGCAGGTGTCCAGCCCAGATCTTGCGATTGACCAGGTCGGCAGCAATTTCGATGAAGGCGTCTCCGACGAATTTAGCAGCCGGGCTGACGCGCCTGTCCGCCGGAAAAACCTGAACCAGTTTGCGCATGGGCACCGGATCGATCAGCGGCGCCGCACACAGCACCCCGGCTTCGACTTGGGCGTAAATCGACGCCAGTGGCAACGCCGTCATACCGAAGCCATTGCGGACCAGATCGATCATTGCACCGAACGAGTCGGCTTCAACGCTGGTCTTGAGCTTGATTCCGGCTTCTCTGGCACAGTTATCCAGAATGACCCGAAGGCCATGTCGGGCACTTGGCAATACCAGTTGCTGCTCGGCCAGGGAGGCAAAGGTTACCGGCGTGTCGATGCGCAGGTTGGCGCTGGCGGGGCCGACCAGCAGCAGGTTTTCCATCATCACCGGCACAATCCTGAGCGTATGCAGGGGTTGCGGATCATAGGAAATGGCCAGTTCCAATTCACCGCGCTGCACCCAATCCAGCAGATACCCGCTGTAGGCCGAGGAAAAACGGACAGCCAGATTGGGATGCGCCTCGCGGATCTTGCGCACCAACGGTACGGTGACAATCTCGGCAACCGTCGGCGTCGTACCGATGACCACCGTTCCACGAAAAGACGATCGGCCACCGGCAACCGAGCTTCTGATCGATTCCATTTCCTCCATGATTCGGGTGGCATGGGCCAGCACTTCCCGACCGACGTCGGTAATTTCCATCCCGGGCCTACAAAGAAACGCCACCCAAGCAAATCATTTGGGAGATCCCGGTGCGGGACCTGCAGACGGACCCCATTGCCTATCGCTCGTTGCGGTAGGCCAATCACACCTGGCTGAAGGCAATCTTCGCAAGCTCGCCCCGCATATTTAGAGTCATCCCTCTCGATTGTTACCATCGCCGCAACAGTGTTTCTCCTTTCCGGTAAATGACAATTTGTCGCAGGGCTCGCTTTTTTTGATATCTTTGCGCAATTAACCAAATAGTTAACAACTATTTTCAAACTTGCCTTCACTACTCTTAACCCTCCCCACAAACGTTCATGCGCCAGTAGGATCATGCAACATGACTAAGTTTCGACCTTCGGCATCCATCAGTCGCTGGCCCATCTGGGTCGTCGCCTTCGGCGTGCTGGTATTTGGATTATTCTTCGCAGCAGGTGGTGGCTACCTCGCCACGCTTGGCGGTAGCTGGTACTTCCTGCTCGCCGGTTTCGGTTTGATCGTGTCTGCCATACTGCTGTTCAAGCAGCGTCTGCAGGGTGCCTGGCTGTTCGCGGCGGTGATGGTGCTTACCGTGATTTGGGCGCTGGCCGATGTCGGACTGAACTTCTGGCCACTGATCTCTCGCTTGTTCGCCTTGGGCGTGCTGAGCCTGTTTGTGGCACTGATCTACCCCCACCTGCGCAAGGCCAATAGCCTGGCCAGCGGTCGCAGTGGCTACGCTCTGAGCGGTGTGCTGGCAATCGCCGTGGTGGCAGGTGGAGCCGGTATGTTCGTCCCCCATGCCCCTGTCTCGCCGACCGGTGACGGCCCAGGCCTGACAACGGTCGACCCTGCCAAGGCCCAGAAAAACTGGGAACACTACGGTAACGACGAAGGTGGCGGCCGCTTCGCCGCTCTGGACCAGATCAACCGTAGCAACGTCTCGAAGCTGGTGCCGGCATGGACCTACAATACCGGGGACATCGCGATCAGCGACGGCAATGGCGCCGAAGATCAGATGACTCCGCTGCAGGTTGGCGACAAGGTGTTCATCTGCACCCCGCACAACAACCTCATCGCACTGGATGCCGACACCGGTAAACAGCTGTGGAAAAATGAGATCAACGCCAAGACCCGTGTTTGGCAACGTTGCCGCGGTATCGCCTACTTCGACGCTACCGCCGCGCTCGCCCAGCCTGCTGACGGCAGCACACCTGTAAAGCCAGTGTCGATACCGGCCGGCGCCAACTGCCAGCGCCGTCTGCTGACCAACACCATCGATGCGCGCCTGATCGCAGTGGACGCCGACACAGGGGAGTTCTGCCAGGGCTTCGGTAACAATGGCCAGGTTGATCTGAAAGCCGGTCTCGGCGACGTCCCTGACTCCTATTACCAGCTGTCGTCGGCACCGCTGATGGCCGGGACCACCGTAGTCGTAGGCGGCCGTGTCGCCGACAACGTCCAGACCGACATGCCAGGTGGCGTGATCCGTGGTTTCGACGTCGTCACCGGCGAGATGCGCTGGGCATTCGACCCGGGCAACACCGAAGACAAGCAAGCTCCGGCTGCCGGCAGCACGTACGTGCGCAGCACCCCCAACAGTTGGGCACCGATGTCTTACGACCCGGCGATGAACACCGTGTTCTTGCCGATGGGTAGTTCGTCCACCGACATCTACGGTGTGGAACGTACGGCACTGAACCACAAGTACGGCGCTTCCGTCCTTGCACTGAACGCAACCACTGGCGAAGAAAAGTGGGTCTACCAAACCGTCCACAACGACCTGTGGGACTTCGATCTGCCCATGCAGCCAAGCCTGATCGACTTCACCAAAGCTGACGGCAGCAAGGTGCCCGCCGTCGTGATCGGCACCAAAGCCGGGCAGATCTTCGTGCTTGACCGCGCCACCGGCAAACCGCTGACCAAGGTGGAAGAGGTTCCGGTCAAAACGTCGAACATCCCGAACGAACCTTACTCGCTGACTCAGCCGAAATCGGTGGGCATGCCAGAGATCGGCGCACAGACGCTGACCGAGTCGGACATGTGGGGGGCGACGCCGTTCGATCAACTGCTCTGCCGTATCTCGTTCAAGAAAATGCGTTACGACGGGCTGTACACCGCACCAGGCACCGATATCTCGCTGAGCTTCCCGGGTTCGCTGGGAGGGATGAACTGGGGCGGTATCTCGACTGACCCGGTACACGGTTTTATCTTCGTCAACGACATGCGTCTGGGCCTGTGGATCCAGATGGTTGCGGCGAAGAAAGATGCCAAGGCTTCTTCCGGTGGTGAAGCACTGAACACCGGCATGGGCGCGGTACCGCTCAAAGGCACCCCGTATGCAGTGAACAAGAACCGCTTCCTGTCGGTCGCCGGTATCCCTTGCCAGGCACCGCCCTTTGGCACACTGACCGCGATCGACATGAAAACCCAGAAAATCGCGTGGCAAGTGCCGGTTGGCACCGTCCAGGATACTGGCCCATTGGGTATCAAGATGCATCTGCCGTTGCCGATCGGCATGCCGACGCTGGGTGGTACGCTCTCCACCCAGGGCGGCCTGGTGTTCATCGCCGGTACACAGGACTACTACCTGCGCGCCTTCAACTCCGCCAACGGAAAAGAGGCCTGGAAAGCCCGGCTACCCGTGGGTAGCCAGGGTGGCCCGATGACGTATGTGTCGCCGAAAACAGGCAAGCAGTACGTTGTCATCACCGCAGGTGGTGCGCGTCAGTCGCCCGATCGCGGCGATTATGTGATCGCTTACGCGCTGCCTGATAGCCAGTAACCCCGTAACACCTGAAAAGCCGCTGCCGCCCTGTGAGGGTGGCAGCGGCTTTTTGTTGTCTGCATGCTTGGCTCGTTGAACTCACTGACTCGGCACTAAGCGGATTTAAAAATCGAAGAACACCGTTTCACCCTCCCCCTGAATACGTATGTCAAAACGATAAGCCGCCTTGCCATCCACCTCGCAACGTTGCGCTATCAGCGTTTCTCGACGCTGCGGTTGCTCGATCAGATTAAGCACCGGGCACTTCGCGTTGGCTTGTGGCTCATCGGCAAAGTACAGCCGGGTTTGCAGGTGAATATTGATCCCGCGGGCAAACAGCGACACATTGATGTGCGGCGCCATCGGCACCCCGGCGGCATTCTTCACCACGCCAGGCTTGATGGTATTGAGTGTCCACTCTCCTGCATCGAAGGTGGTGGCGGTTCGGCCAAAGCTGTTGAAGGTTTTTTCCGAGTCGAAGACCGGGTCGTAAACCCCTTCATGATTGGCCTGCCAAAACTCCAGAAATGAGTCTCGCACCAGGTGACCGTTGCCGTCATAGACATGACCGATCAGCAAAATCTGTTCGCCCTCGGCACCCGGCTGGGCCATCTGATTCCAGATTTCCTCCGGCCGTGTCGGGTTGCCGGCAGCCGCCAGGGCCAGACCGATATGTACGTAAGGGCCGGCTGTTTGCGAAGGGGTTTCGGGTAGCAGTTCGATAGGCATGGACGGACTCCTCAGCAGTTTTCGAAGTGGGTCTTGCGCTGGCCGCGCAGCACGATGTCGAAGCGATAGGCCAGGCAATCCATCGGATTGGCATTACCCATGTCGAGCCGGGCGATCAGGCTCTGTACCGCCTCTGGATTGGCGATCGACTTGACGATCGGGCACATAGGGATCAGCGGATCGCCTTCGAAATACAGCTGGGTGATCAGGCGCGTGGCGATCGATGGCCCACTGATAGAGAAGTGGATGTGCGCCGGACGCCACTCATTCGGGCCGTTACGCCATGGGTAAGGACCCGGCTTGATGGTGCGGAAGCTGTAGTAGCCATCGCGGTCAGTCAGAGCCCGGCCGACACCGCCGAAATTCGGGTCCAGTGGTGCCAGGTAGCGATCATTCTTGTGCCGGTAGCGACCACCGGCGTTGGCCTGCCACATCTCCACCAGGGTATGTGGGATTGGCTTGCCATATTGATCACAGACCCGGCCGGAAACGATGATGCGCTCGCCCACCGGCAAACCGCCGTTGTTGAAATTTAGCAGCAAGTCGTTATCGAACCGCCCCATCTTCAGGTGAGAGAAATCAGGGCCACTGGTTTCGCTGGCCGACTGGGGAATGCTCACCAAGGCTTGGCGTGGAGAACGGGCGACAGAGGTTTTGTAATCAGGGGTCAGGGCTTTGGGGTGCCAATTACGGTCACGTATAACGAAACGACTGCTGTCTGCATCAGACATGTCGATCTCCTGTTGTTTGATTTATGGAGCACTGCCTGCGCAGTTTCAAACAACAGAAGGCTGGGGAATATTGAAAAGTCACCTTCAATACATAACCAAACGGTTATGGATAAAACCCTTCGCGATACGCCTGCCCTACCTCGCGCAGCACCTCGACACACCACTGGGCCGCCAGTGACAAGGGCAAGCTGGCGTTACTGGAAATCCCCACCGAACCACCCGGCTCGCGCTGCCCCAGATTGATCTCAAACAGTTCGCCGCTTGCCAGATCCAGGCGCACTGCATCCAGTGGCGCGATCCAGATCGCCTCGCTGGACAACACATAACGACGGCTCAGGGCCACGGACAAGGTTTCCAGACGCTGCCGCGACTGGCTGATGCCGCATTGCACGAACAGGCTGTCGGCATATTTGCGAATCGTCGTCCCTGCCAGTGGCAGCACCAGCGGGAAATCTTCCAGGGCGCTACGCTCCAGTGGCTCGGCCAGCAAGGGATGATCAGGGCGCACCACCAGCGTCATGGATTCACTGTAAAGATGCTCGAAGGTCAATCCCTGAATCTCCGGGCTATCGGTCATACGACCGACCACCAGGTCCACGTCGCCCACCCGCAACTGCGACAACAAATAGGCGCTTGGCCCGGTCACCACACTTACCACCAGCGCCGAATGGCGCTCGTGCAAGCGCCGTACAACCTCAGGCACCAGCAAGCTTTCCACTGTCGACAACACGCCGAGTCGAACCTTGCCCGCCGCGTATTCGCCACCGCGCAAGGTATTCACCCCATCACGCAGCGCCTGCACCGAAGGCCCGGCATAACGCAAAAAGGCAACCCCGGCTTCGGTCAGGTTGACACCACTTTTACTGCGTATAAACAGGCTTGCCGCCAGCAGCTCCTCCAGTTCCTTGAGCGTCTTCGACATCGCTGGCTGACTCACTGCCAAGGTATCCGCCGCCCGCGCCAGGCTGCCCTGACGAGCCATTTCAAGAAAGCACACGAGGTGACGGAATTTGATGCGGGTGTCGATGTTCACTACAGAGCCCCGTGAAAGTGCCTCGATGGCGTCGAAGCGTTTGCAGGCGATCTTAGCGTGCACTCAATTTCCTGGCGACCGGATGGTGCGGAATTTCAGAGATTCCCGCCGCAACTGATCCGGGAGCGCTAACAAACCGTCAATGGATCCATTAAATCATTAACAAGCCAGAATTAATTTGACAATACCACCAAAAATCACCACTAATGGATCCACTAAATAACAACAAACAACCTTGGAGAATCTCCATGTACCCCAAGAACACCTGGTACGTCGCCTGCACGCCCGATGAAATCGCCGAAAAGCCGCTGGGCCGCCAGATCTGTGGTGAAAAGATGGTTTTTTACCGCGGGCTCGAGGGCAAGGTGGCGGCTGTCGAGGACTTCTGTCCTCATCGCGGCGCGCCGCTGTCCTTGGGCTACGTGGAAAACGGCAATCTGGTGTGCGGCTATCACGGACTGGTGATGGGGTGCGACGGCAAGACCGTGGAAATGCCCGGGCAGCGGGTTCGCGGTTTCCCGTGCAACAAGACATTCGCCGTGGTCGAGCGCTACGGCTTTATCTGGGTCTGGCCCGGCAATCAGGCGTTGGCCGACCCGGCGCTGATCCATCATCTGGAATGGGCGGTCAGTGACGAGTGGGCCTATGGCGGCGGCCTGTTCCACATCCAGTGCGACTACCGCCTGATGATCGACAACCTGATGGACCTGACTCATGAAACCTACGTTCATGCGTCCAGCATCGGCCAAAAGGAAATCGACGAAGCGCCGCCGGTGACCACGGTCGACGGCGACGAGGTGGTCACTGCCCGCCACATGGAAAACATCATGCCCCCGCCCTTCTGGCGCATGGCCCTGCGCGGCAACAACCTGGCCGACGATGTGCCGGTGGACCGCTGGCAGATCTGCCGCTTCACCCCACCCAGCCATGTGCTGATCGAAGTCGGCGTGGCCCATGCCGGCCATGGCGGTTATCACGCTCCCCGGCAGTTCAAGGCGTCGAGCATCGTCGTCGACTTCATCACGCCGCAAACCGAGACCTCGATCTGGTACTTCTGGGGCATGGCGCGCAATTTCAATCCGCAGGATGAAGCCTTGACCGCGAGCATTCGCGAGGGACAGGGCAAGATTTTCAGCGAGGACCTGGAGATGCTCGAACGCCAGCAACAGAACCTGCTCAGCCATCCCGCGCGCAACTTGCTCAAGCTCAATATCGACGCTGGCGGCGTGCAGTCGCGTCGCATTCTGGAGCGCCTGATCGCCGAGGAACGGGCCACGCAGGAGTCAATGGCATGATCGAAGTACTGGTGATATCGCGCAACAACGAAGCCCAAGACATCTGCAGCTACGAGCTGGCCAGTGTCGATGATCGACCGCTACCGACCTTCAGCGCCGGTGCGCATATCGATGTGCACCTGCCCGGCGGCTTGATCCGGCAATATTCCCTGTGCAACCACCCCGAAGAACGCCATCGCTACCTGATTGGCGTGCTCAAGGATCCGGCCTCTCGCGGTGGTTCACTGGCCATGCACGAGCAGATCCACCCCGGCATGCGCCTGCCGATCAGTGAACCGCGCAACCTGTTCCCGCTGGTCCATGAGGCCAGGCGCAGTCTGCTGTTTGCGGGCGGTATCGGAATCACGCCGATCCTGTGCATGGCCGAGCGACTGGCCCACAGCGGCGCGGATTTCGAGCTGCATTACTGCGCCCGATCACGGGACCGTGCAGCCTTTGTCGAACGCCTGCAGCACTCGCCTTTTGCCCACAGGGTATTCCTGCATTTCGATCAGGAACCCGACACCGCGCTGGACGCGGCCAAGGTTCTGGCCACGCCTCAGAGCGACGTTCATTTATATGTGTGTGGCCCCGGCGGCTTCATGCGGCACGTGTTGGACACGGCCAAGAAGCAGGGCTGGCACGAGCAATGCCTGCACCGCGAGTACTTCGCCGCTGTGCCCGTCGACACTGGCGCCGATGGCAGTTTCTCGATCAAAGTCGCCAGCAGCGGTCAGGTCTTCGAGGTGCCGGCCGACAAGAGCGTGGTGCAAGTGCTACAAGACCAGGGCATCGAGATCGCCATTTCCTGCGAACAGGGCATTTGTGGCACTTGCCTGACTCGGGTTCTGGAGGGCGTGCCGGAACATCGCGACCTGTTCCTCACCGAGGATGAACAGGCTTGCAACGACCAGTTCACCCCTTGCTGCTCGCGCTCGAAAACGCCGCTGCTGGTGCTGGATATCTGATGAACCGCGCTTATTCCGAGCGGAGAATGACCTTCATCCGCTCGTCAGCCTTCGCTGAGCCGAAGACCTCGGCATAGCGCAACGTGGCATTGGCGTGTTCGCGCATGATCGCTTCGGCACGCGCGCCTTGGCGATTGACCAAGGCATCGAACACCGAATGGTGTTGCATGTGGGCATAGTTGAAGCGTCGGTATTCCCGGACCATGTCGTTGCGGTCCACAGCCAGGGCGCTCACCGAAGCGAAGGGTAAATGATCGTTGCGTGCCAAGGCGTCGGCGATCGCGGGGTTGTGGCTGCCTTCGACGATCACCTCGTGAAAACGCATGTTGAGGTCGTGATAGACCTCCAGGTCCTCTATGGTCACGTACCCTTTGTCGAACAGCTGATCACCCTGCACCAGGCATTGTTCGAGGGTCGCCCGGGCTTCGTCCGAGAGCCCGTGCTCGGCGGTCTGGCGCGCCGCCAGGCCTTCGAGTACGCCCCGCACTTCGACCGCACCGGCAATGTCATCGGGGCTGACCGAACGCACCTGAAACCCACGCCCGCCAAAGCGCACCAGCAAGCCTTCCTGCTCCAGCGTGCGGAACGCCATGCGCACCGGCATCCGCGAGACGCCAAACAGCTGCGCCGTGGGGATTTCCATCAACCGCTCGCCCGCCGCCAGCTCGCCCGAGGCGATCATCTTGCGCAATGCGACCAGCACCGTTTGACCGGGCTTACTCATCCAGGCAACTTCCAGAAAGGTGGGCCTGCATAGTAACGCAAGATAGTGACGCCAGGCTTGGGCAGAAGCCGCGGTGTTCCTGCCTCAGCCTTGATAGGCCGGGTTCTCGATCAGCAGCGCCATGCCCTGCCCGCCGCCGACACAGGCGGCGGCAATGCCATAACGCAGATTGCCCTCGCGCAGTTGCCTGGCCAAGGTCAGCACCAGACGCAATCCACTGGCGGCCAAGGGATGCCCCAGGGCGATTGAGCCGCCCCGCCGGTTGAGCCGGTCGCCGTCCAGTTCCAGCACCTGCGCTACGGCCAGCACCTGCGCCGCCTGGGCTTCGTTGATTTCCAGCAAGCCGATGTCGCCAAGAGCCAGCCCGCGGCGTTGCAGCAGCAACTGGATGGCTGGCACCGGCCCTATGCCCATGAACTCCGGTGCCACGCCCACCTCGGAACTGGCCAGCAAATGAGCCAACACCGGACGCCGCGCCGCAGAAGCTCGCCCCACCAGCGCGGCAGCCGCGCCATCGACCACCGCGCAACTGTTGCCGGCCGTTTGCACACCGCCGGCATGCACCGCCCGCAATCGGCGCAAGGCGTCCAGATCTGTAGGCCGTGGATGGCTGTCGCACGTCACGCGGTCCACGCCCCGTGGCAACTGAATTCTTCGTGGCTGATAGCCGGCCAGATCAAAACACTCATTGTCGACCGCCACCAATTCCGGTTCGAACCAACCGTCGGTTTGCGCCTGCAACGCCAGTTGATGACTGCCGAGCGCGTAGCGATCCACCTCTTCACGGCTCAGGCCATGCCGCCGGGCCAGGTTGTCGGCGGTGGTGATCATGTCTACGCCTGGGGCCGGATCGTAAAGGGCTTCCCAGAGAAAGTCCTTGAACGCCACCTCGGCACCGAGCCGGAAACCACAGCGGTGGGTGTAGGCGGCAATCGGGTTGCGCGACATCGATTCGGCCGCCACACACAGGGCCAGCTGCACGCCGTCATCCAGCTGCCTGGCGGCCTGCCGCAAGAGTTCGAAACCGGTGGCGCAGATGCGCTGCACCCCCAGCGCCGGAGTCTCTTGCGGCACGCCACTGTAAAGGCCGATATGTCGAGGCAGCAGGTAAGCATCGAAACTGGCCTGAGCCACGGAGCCGGCGAGCACGCTGTCCACCGAGGACGGATCGACAGCGGCGCGGGCCAATACCTCGCGCCCGACCTTGATCCCCAGATCGATCGGCGAGACTTGAGCCAAGGCCCCGCCGAGGTCGACCCAAGGCGTGCGCAGGGCTTCGTAAATGGCGACATCACCAAAGCTCGAATACTGCCCCGCACCGCTCACGGCAAAGGTCCGGCACGCAAGATGGAAGGTTCTTCGCCGCGATACAGCGCCTCGACCTTGTCGGCGCGCCACTGCAACACCGCGCGCTGGTTGATCGAGCCCTTGTCGGTGATTTCACCGCGGTCGATGGAGGCGGGTTCGTCGAGCAGCGCGATCCATTCCAGACGGCTGGCATTCCCGGTGGCGTCGCGGTTGAGCCGTTGCAGCCAATCGCTGAACCACTGACGCACCGGCGCGCTGGCCAGAACCTCGGCATCGCTGGCGTGGACACTCAAACCGGCCAGACGTCGGCATTCAAACAACCGGGGAAAGACCAGCGCCCCCAGGCACTCGCGGTCCGGCGCGGCCACCACCAGGTCCTGAACATAAGGAGAACCTTCGAGCACCGCGCGATTGCGCAGCGGGCCGACGCTGACAAACACGCCGGAACTGAGTTTGAAGTCCTCGGCAATGCGCCCGTCGAACATCAGTCCCAGTTGCGGATCACGGGCGTCAGCCAGTTTCAGCGCATCGCCGGAACAGTAGAAGCCATGTTCGTCGAACACCTCGGCGGTCTGCTGCGGCGCACGCCAGTAGCCCGGCATGATATGCGGCCCGCGAAAACGTCCTTCCAGCTTGCCGTCCACCGGTACCAGCCGCACTTCGCAACCGGGAGCCGGCAGGCCAATGTAACCGGCCATGGACAGTGGCCCGGTGGTGAACGTGCAGGACGGGGCCGCCTCGGTCATGCCGAGTCCGGCCATCATGCGAATGCGTTCGCCACAATGCTGTTCGGCGACCCGGTCCAGGCGATCCCAGACCCGTTGCGACAAACCGGCGGCAGCGAAAAAGAACAGCTTCATGCGCGAGAAGAAACGCTCGCGCAACTCGCCATCCTGCTCCAGGGCGTTGACCAGTTCTTCCCAGCCCTTGGGCACGGTCAGGTAGGCGGTGGGCGATATTTCCTTGAGGTTGCTCAGTGTTTCAGCAAAACCCTGTACGGTCGGCTTGCCGTCGTCCAGGTAAAAAGTGCCACCGTTGTAAAGCACGATGCCGACGTTGTGGCTGCCGCCGAAGGTGTGATTCCACGGCAGCCAGTCCACCAGCACCGGAGGTTCTTCGCCGAACACCGGGAAGGTTTGCAACAACATCTGCTGGTTGGCGCAGAGCATGCGCTGGGTGGTGACCACCGCCTTGGGCAATTTGGTCGAACCTGAGGTAAACAGAAATTTGGCGATGCTGTCCGGCCCGGTAGCCGTGAAAGCACAATCGGCCTCGGCACTGCCGGGTTGTTCCAGCAGGCTGGCAAAGCTCGCCTGATTGCGACCAGGAATTTGACCGCGCACGGTGATCAGCGGCGTTTCGGCCGGCAGCACCGCATCGATTGCCCGCTGATAGGTCGCGGCGTCGCTGACGAACACCAGGCCCGGTTGCAGCAGGTCACAGACATGCCGCAGCTTGGCGAAATCCTGGGACAACAACGAATAGGCCGGGGAAATCGGGCTATAGGGAATGCCGGCGTACATCGCGCCTAGTGCAATCTGCAAATGCTCGATGTCGTTGCCCGAGAGGATCGCCAGCGGTCGCTCGGCCGACAAGCCATAACAAAGCAGGCTTTGGGCAATGGCGCGGACGCTGGTCAGCATCTCGGCGTAACTCACCCGGCGCCAATCACCGCCTTCCTGACGAGCCGCGATAAAGGTCTGTTGCGGGCGCACCCGGGCCCAATGCACCAGGCGGTCGAGCAAACGTACGGGCAACTTGGCCAAGGGTTCCAGGGAGCGCATATGCAGGATGCCTTGCTCTTCGCTGACCTCGATCGCAGGATTGCCGATGGACACCTGGCGATAGCGCGGCGTGTTGGCTTCGGTCTGGGGTGGCGATCTGAATTCGGAACTCACGTGCTTGCTCTCCATCAAGGCATACCACCGGCTCGCACAAATGCGTGGCTGCAGCCTCTTTATTGTTATGTCTGCCTGCACGCGGGCAGCGATTGCCCTCAAGCATTCGTCGCCCGACGGTGCGGCGGATGCTCAGATCGGGTAATGCCGCGGGCCATTCTGCAAGGTCACCCAGCGCAATTGGGTGAAGTGCTCGATGGACGCCTTGCCGCCAAAACTGCCATAACCGCTGGACTTGACCCCGCCGAAAGGCATCTGCGCCTCATCGTGCACGGTCGGGCCGTTGATATGGCAGATACCCGACTCGACCCGCTGGGACAGGGCCAACGCGCGGCCGGTGTCGCGACTGAATATCGCCGCCGACAGGCCGAATTCGGAATCGTTGGCCAGGCGCAGCAGATCTTCGTCGCCCTCACCGCGCAGCACCACCGCCACCGGGCCGAAGGACTCTTCGCGATACAGGCGCATGGCATCGGTGACGCCATCGAGCAAGGTCGGCTGCAGAATGCTGCCCTCAAGCTGGCCTCCGGTGACCAGGGTTGCCCCCTTGTCGAGGGCATCGTCGATCAGCAGTTTGATCCGTTCGCCAGCGTTGCTGTTCACCAGGGAACCCAGCACCGAACCTTCGGCGTTGGGGTTACCGGCGGGCAAGGTGGCGATCTTCGCCGCCAGTTTGGCGACAAAGGCATCGGCCACCTTGGCATCGACGATCAGGCGCTCGGTGGACATGCAAATCTGCCCCTGATTGAAGAAGGCACCGAAGGCTGCGGCCTCCACAGCTGCATCCAGGTCGGCATCCTCCAGCACCAGGAACGGCGCCTTGCCGCCCAGTTCCAGCAACGCCGGTTTGAGATGACGCGCCGACAATTCACCAACGATGCGCCCGACATGGGTCGAGCCGGTGAAGTTGACCCGTCGCACCGCCGGGTTGGCGATCAACCGCTCGACAATCGCCGCGGCATCCTGGGGCGCGTTGCTGATGACGTTCACTACGCCGTCACCGAGGCCGGCGTCCTGCAACACCTGGCCGATCAGCCGGTGCACCGCCGGGCTCAATTCCGACGCCTTGAGCACCACGGTGTTGCCGCAGGCCAACGGCATGGCGATAGCGCGGGTAGCGAGGATGACTGGGGCGTTCCAGGGCGCGATGCCCAGCACCACGCCGCACGGTTGACGCAGGGCCATGGCGAAGCTGCCGGGTACATCGGAGGGAATGACTTCGCCGGTGATCTGGGTGGTCATGGATGCCGCTTCACGCAGCATGTTCGACGCCAGCTGCACATTGAAACCGTACCAGTTGGCCATGGCACCGGTCTCGCCGGCGGCGGCGATGAATTCCGCACTGCGGGCCTGCAACTGCTCGGCCGCACGCAGCAACCGGGTGCGTCGTTCATTGGGGGCCAGGGCCGCCCAGGTGGGGAATGCCGCTTTGGCCGCAGCCACCGCGGCGTCGGCATCTTCCAGGGTGGCAGCGGCAACCCGCGACACGATTTCGCCGGTCACCGGATTACGCCGTTCGAAGGTTCGACCGTCTTGGGCGGGGCACGACTGGCCGCCAATCAGCAGGGGCACGTCCAGCATGGTGATTCCTCTTTATTGTCTTTATCGGGAATACAGTCGAGGGTTCACAGTAGCGCCTTGGGCGCCGGGGCGAACAGCTGGCGGACGCTCGATCGCCCGGCCAGCTCGCCTTGATCTCAACGCGGGGTTCAGCGTTTGTAAGCCTGCAAACCGGGCTTGATGCTCTTGTCGTCGAGGAACTGCTTCATGCCCTGCTCGCGGCCACCTTCGGTATCCAGCAGGCGCGACTGATCGAGCTTGGCGTACAGGTAGTCTTCGTTCTGCTCCCAAGTGAGTTCGCGGCAACGCTTGAAGCCGTGCTTGGCCGCCCGCAGCACCACCGGGTTTTTTTCCAGCAGGTTACGCGCCAGCTCGATCGTCACTTCGCGCAGTTGCGCCAAGGGTACGCTTTCGTTGACCAGGCCCATCTCGGCGGCTTTCTGCCCGCCGAAGGTCTTGCCGGTCATGATGTAGTACAGCGACTGACGATGGCCCACGGTGTCGGCCATGGCTTTGCTCACCAGGTTGCCTGGTGGGATGCCCCAGTTGATTTCCGAGAGGCCGAAAGTCGCTTCATCGGCGCAGATCGCCAAATCGCAGGCCACCAGCGGGCTGAAACCGCCACCGAAGCACCAGCCGTTGACCATGGCGATGGTCGGCTTGGCGTACATGCGCAGCAGTTTCCATTGCCATTGAGAGGCTTCGCGGCGGATTTTTTCCTGAAGAATTTCCGGACCGGCGTCCACTTCGCGGAAGTACTCCTTGAGGTCCATGCCCGCGGTCCAGGCTTCACCCGCCCCCGTCAGCACCAGTACACCGGCGTCTGGATCCTGCTCCAGGGTTTCCAGAACGTCGATCATCTCGCGGTTCAGGGTCGGGCTCATGGCGTTGCGTTTTTCCGGGCGGTTGAGGATGACCCAGGCAATGCCTTCCTCGATTTCCACTTTGATCGTTGTCCAGCGACCTTCGTAATTGCTCATGGCGATGCTCTCTTGTTCTTGGCTTGACGATGGGTAAAAACTAAACCCCAATATTAGTTATGTCAATTAACTATTAATGAAATTAACCGAATATTTTTTGTCCCGAAAACAAGCGCAACGCCCAGATATCTGAAAGAGGTCGTGGCTATCCCCGACCAATCTCGGCAAACTAGATAGTCTTCTTAACCGCCAGCCTGAGGATTCACCCTGCAATGGCCAAGTCTTCCAAGATTGCCGCCGCCCCCGAGGCCCCTGCCGACAGCGCCGAAACCCAGGTGCCGCTGGATTCCGCCCTGGACGATCTGATCGGATACGCCATGCGCCGGGCGCAGCTGAAACTGTTCCAGAACCTCATTGGCCGGCTCTCGGTCCATGACTTGCGACCGGCGCAGTTCTCGGCCCTGGCGATCATCGACCAGAATCCCGGGCTGATGCAGGCCGACCTGGCCAAGGCCTTGACCATCGAGCCACCGCAAGTGGTGCCGCTGCTGAACAAACTGGAAAGCCGGGCACTGGCGGTGCGGGTGCGCTGCAAACCGGACAAGCGCTCCTACGGGATTTTTCTCAGCAAGACCGGTGAAGCCCTGCTCAAGGAGCTGAAACTGATCGCGGCCGAGAGCGACCTGGATGCAACGTCCAACCTCGACAGCCAGGAGCGCGAAGAATTGCTCAGGTTGTTGAAAAAGGTCTACCAGGCCTGAAACGCCAACGCCGGCGCGTTCCTGGGGAACGGCCGGCTACTTGGCAGGTAAAACGACTTACCAGATCGGCACGGTGTAGAGCACCAGAAAGCGGGTCTGGTTTTCATCGCGAAACGCTGCGCCAGCGGGGAAGTCATTGCGATAGATCGACTTGCGTGCCATCAGCCCGACGTTCTTAAGCGGACCGCTCTGGATGACATACCCCAGCTCCATCTGGAATTCTCGCTCCTTGCGATCGTCGGCATTCAGCGCCGTCAGCTCGATGTGGTCACCGCGCACATAGCGTAGCCGGCTCTTCAGTCCGGGCACCCCGACGGCAGTGAAGTCATAGTCGTACATCGCTTGCCAGGTCCGCTCCTTGGCATTGAGGAAGTCCGAACTCATGGTCAGCTCACTCATGCCCATCAACTCGGTGCCCGACACATAAGGCGTTGCTGTGTCGCCACTGGCGTGCATATAGCCCAGGCTCAGGCGATGACCGCCGAAGCGATAGCCGAACAGCGCCGACAAGTTGCGGTTGTCCACCTTGCCGGCCTTGGCGCTGCCATCTTCGTCGCTGAAAAAACTGCGCAGATCGGTGGTCAGCGTGCCCTCGCCCACCTGCAGATTGTGCAGCAAGGCCAGGGTGTTCTGCTGGTACAGGTCCGCCACTTCGGCGTGATAGGCACGCAGACTGAGGTCCTTGTTTACCTGATAATCGCCGCCAACATAGGCCATGTGCGATGAAGTGGCCGCGCCGTTGAAACGCCGGTTCGGCGAGGCGATGCTCATCGGCTGATAGTCCGTGGAATCACGCTTGTTGATGCGATCGATGTAGCCGGTGTTGAGGGTCAGTCCGTCGATGTCCTTGGAACTGAGGGTGGTACCGCGAAAAGTCTGCGGCAACAGTCGCGACGGGCTGGCGAAAGCGAACGGCAGGAAGATCGACACATCACCGGTCTTCACCGTGGTCTGGGCAAAACGCATCTTGGCGGTCATGGCCAGGCGCGAATATTCGTCCGCCGCGCGCTTGTCGCTCCTGGACACCGGCAGCAACTCGGTGCCGCTGCGGTCCGGCGACGAGTCCAGCTTGACCCCCATCAAGCCGCGGGTGTCGAGGCCGAAGCCGACGGTCCCCGGGGTAAATCCCGATTCCACATTCATGATGAAACCCTGGGCCCACTCCCGGGCTGCGGTTTTCGCACCGTCGTCCTTGTAGTCCCGATCCAGGTAGTAATTGCGCAGGGTCAAGGTGCCTTGACTGTCATCGATAAAGCCTTCGGCCAGCGCCGGAGTGGCAATCACACTCAAACCCAACAGGGCCAGACGACGTGCGCGAACAGGTAAGACTGAGGTCGCCACAAGGGCGCCCCGAGGGAGATTTGGCATGTTCGATGTCCACTTATTGTTGTTGTTTTTTGAACGGGATCGTCGGGGGTTGCCCCAAGGATCTCCGGTCAGAGAATGGAAACGCTTGAGGGTGGCGTCAACCCACAATGACCGATAACCGAACATTAATATTATTATCTATTTTTTAAACTCATCATCATCTGTATGACATCACATTGATTTACATGAAATTAATTACATTTTTAAGCCGAAAAACTTGACTGTTCATTTTTTAGTTATCTTTGTTAATCTTAATTTCAGCCTGTTATCGCTGCAATCAGGCTCGCATTCACCCGTCAGCCCCAACAAAAACAATAATGAGGTTCGCCATGGACATCCCATCACGTCGCACGACGCTGACCATCGCCCTGTGTTTTATCGTTGCACTGATCGAAGGCTTCGACCTGCAAGCAGCCGGCACTGCCGCTGCTGGCCTGCGCCAGACCTTTGCCTTGGACCCGAAACTGATGGGCTGGGTATTCAGTGCTGGCATCATCGGTTTGCTGCCGGGCGCCTTCTTCGGCGGCTGGATCGCCGATCGCATCGGCCGCAAAAAAATCCTCATCGGCGCCGTGCTGCTGTTCGGCGTGTTCTCCCTCAGCACTGCCTATGTCAGCACTTTCTCCGCCCTACTGCTGGCGCGCTTCATGACGGGACTGGGCCTGGGCGCCGCCCTGCCCAACCTGATCGCCCTGTGCGCCGAAGCCGTGGGTGAACAACGCCGTGGTACCGCCATCAGCATCATGTATGCCGGCGTGCCGTTGGGTGGCGCACTGGCGGCGGTGGTCGCCATGCTCTTCACCGAGCATTGGCAAACGACCTTCATCATCGGCGGTCTCGCGCCCTTGCTGGTGGTGCCATTGATGATCTTGCTACTGCCCGAGTCCTGTGCCTTTCGCCAGCAACAAGGCACCGCCAACGTGGCGCGCACCTCAACCGGCCAGGCGCTGTTCGGCGAAGGCCGGGGCCGTGTCACCCTGGCGTTGTGGCTAAGCTATTTCTTCACCCTGACCGTGATGTACATGTTGCTCAACTGGCTGCCATCGCTGCTGCTGGAACAGGGTTTCAGCAAACCCGAGGCAAGCCTGGTGCAGATGCTGTTCAATATCGGCGGCGCCCTCGGTTCCCTGCTCGGCGGGCTGCTGCTGGACCGCTGTAACGGCATCAAGGTGGTGATGTTTGTATACGCCGGGTTACTGGCGGCGCTGGCCGGGGTCGGCCTGTCGGTGGGCATCGTTCCAATGGCCATCGCCGGGTTTGCCGCGGGGTTGTTTGTGATGGCTGCGCAACTGGTGCTTTACGCCCTGGCACCGCCGTCGTACCCGACCTCGGTGCGTGCCACCGGCGTCGGCGCAGCGGTGGCCATCGGGCGCCTGGGGTCGGTGGCCGGCCCCTTGGCCGCGGGGCAGATTCTGGCGGCCGGGGCCGGTACCACAGGGGTGTTGCTGGCGACCTCACCGGGGTTGGTGATTGCGGCGTTAACTATCATCAGTGTGATTGTCCGTTCGACACCGCTGACCGAGCCCGAGCTCAGGACGGCGAACCCGCTTGCGCACAAACCCTGACCGCATTAATGAAAAAAGAGGCCTCGCAGACTGTGTGAAAACCTAGCAATCTGCGAGGGGCGCTCAAAGAAAATGCTCCGTGTCGAAAGATACGGAGCATTTTTCGTAATGGCTTACATCCAAGGCGAGTCTCGGAACCAGAGCAGTCTGTTTCCGGTTTCGCTGGAAGAGTTGATCCCCGAGGATCATCTCGTTCGATAGTAGGCGACTTGGTGGCCATTGATGACAGTAAGTTTCAGGCCGTTGCTTCCTCGCGAAGAAGTCTTGACCTAAGAAACGCCGAAAAATAGAAAGGAAAATGGACTTAAAACCACTGGATGCTGCTGGAACGCAGTAGACGTTAGCGGAATACAACACAAACAAAAAAAGGACCCTAAGGTCCTTTTTTCTTTCTCCATGGAATTCAGTGGAACTCCATGGAGCAATATTTGGAGCGGGAAACGAGACTCGTATCTAGCGTCCGACTCATTGAAATTTAAGGGGTTTCTTTTCTTCCCAGAGCAGGAAAAGACTCAATTCTGGACTTGTTTTTGGAGTGTATCAAGGGCCAGGAAGGAGTCACTCCGAGAACGACCACCAAGTCCCACTCCCGAAAGCTTGCCGGCCAGAAATCGTACTTTCAGCTACGACCTCAGGTAGGCGTTATTGGCAGACATAGGCCTCCGCTGATCCAGTTCCGAGCGAGAGCTTGTATGCCCTCCGTCAGAACAGGGTTTCCATAGCCAGGCTCAGTCCGTATCAAATGCAGTAAGCCTTCTTTGTCCCCTTTCAGTATCCTGAGCTGCATTCAAAACAATGTTCAAAGTAAAAATGAGAAAGCGACCGCAACGTGGCCTTACGCACCACAGTTATATCGTGTGTGAATCAAGATCTGTGTTGAGGGTGGCGTGGTCGCCGCTCGCTCAATCGCTCCTCGTATCCAGCGCACCGCTGCGGCAGTCTCGCCAACGAAATCATGAGAGATAACATAATCCATGACGCCGGACTCAAGCATCGCCCGCGTATGAATCGTAAGCTCATGACCGACGAAAATAGGCCGATCCTCAGCCGCAATAGTCTCTATTGCCTGAGCAACGCCCCGATTGGCGCCGGCCACGTTGTAGATGGCTGCCGGGTAGTCGTGCTTGGAAAAATAACGCGTCAATTGTTCAGTCGTGGTCTGAGGGCGATCGTCGGACATCACTCGTTCGTCGATTTTCAGATACGGAAACTCGGAGCGGAGCACCCTGCGAAATCCCATCTCCCGTTCCTGCTGACAGCGAAACGGCACACTGGTCACCAGCAGGATTTTCGCGGGCGCTTTGGGTAACGCATTGCCGATCAGCAACCCGGCGACACTGCCCGCCGCATATTGATCATTGCCAACATAAGCACTACGCCCGGAGTTAGGCAGGTCGGTGGTCAGGCACACAACTGGAATACCCAGGCTGCAGAGTTTGCGAATCGCTCGGTTGATCGCCGGATGCTCGCGCGATACGACGATCACACCATCCGCTGAAGCGCCCTCAGCCTGAACCTGATCAGCAAAAGTGGCGGGATCGACCTGGTTAGTCGGTTCATAGTAGCCATGCACGACGACGCCTGGTGTCGAAGCGTTCACCAATGCCTCGGCGTCGGCCAACGTTGCATTGAAGGTTTCGCCCGAATCGCAAAAGAGCTTGATCTGCAACGTTGCCATGCCGTCAGCCAAGTCTTTCTTTAGCTTATCCAGTGCAGCCAGGACTTTCAGACGGGTGTTTTCCCGAACGCCGGGACGGTTGTTCAGCACGCGATCGACGGTCGCAGGCCCGACCCTGGCCACCTTGGCGACCTGTTGAACGGTGGGGCCCTTCCATAAGCGCGCTGATGTTTGCGTGGTCATATGGCATACCCTCTTTTGATGTTATTTACACCATATAAACATTCCCGATGGTCAGCTTCAAGAGCAATGAAAAACGGTACTGCACTCTTAAATTTGAGGTTTTTCACATCATAAACCGCCTATGGTGCTCCTTGATGCTTGCTTTTTCGGCGCTAATAATCGAGGCATAACAAACACAACAAACCGCCAGGATAGCCCCATGAATAACTCGCCTCATCGGTTGGTTTCGACCGCCACGGCCACGCCGCTCGTGGCCCACTTTGAACCTCCCTTCTCAGTCAACGTGCTCGCGCGTTCGACGCTGCGTAGATGACTTTCGCCCATTGATAGGTAGTTGAATATGAGCATACGAATCGCCGTTATCGGCGCGGGAATTATGGGGGAGGATCACGCCCGCATCATTGCCCAGGACCTTCCGGGGGCCAATCTGCATGTGGTGTGTGATGCGTCGCCAGAGCGAGCAAAGCTGATAGCTGACCGTTATGGGGCCGCTGACGTTTCCACTGATCCACTGTTCACCCTTTCAAGATCCGATGTAGATGCAGTCATCATCGCCAGCCCGGACGAAACCCATGCGGTCCTGACCATGGCAGCCATTGATGCAGGGAAGCCCGCACTGTGTGAAAAGCCGTTGTCTCAAAGCCCGGACCAGTGCCTGGCGGTCATCGACAAAGAGGCCTCCCGGGGTCGCCAATTCGTGCAACTGGGCTTCATGCGCCGGTTTGACCCTTCGTACAGGGAAATGAAAAGCGCTTTGAGCGACGGCCTGATAGGTCGGGCTGTGATGATGCACAACTTCCACCGCAACGTAGAAGCCCCCGCCAACTTCAGCGGGCAAATGGCGATCAGTAACTCCGCGCCGCATGAGTTCGATGTGGCACGTCACGTGCTCGACACTGAATACGTTGCCATCTCGGTGTTCCAACCCACCCACACGTCTAAGGACGGCGTCGGCGCCCCGGTATTCATGGTGCTGGAAACCCGGGAAGGCCATCTGGTGAACATTGAAATCAACAACAACGCCCATTACGGGTACGACGTCCGTGGCGAGTTGGTGGGTGAGCTAGGTTCCGTGCAACTGGCCACACCTGTACATGCTCGTTTCAACACCCGTCTTCAGGGTTTTGAAAGGTACGCTGCCGATTGGCGGCCGCGTTTCGCCGACGCCTACCGTCTGCAGAACAAAGCATTCGTGGAGTTCATCACCACAGGTAGTTTCCCCGTCTATGCCGCAAGTGCCTGGGACGGCTATTGCGCAGCCATTGTCGCTCAAGCCGGCATCGAGGCACTCAATCAGCGTCGCCGGGTAGTTTTGCCGACGCTGGAGGCACCGCCCCTCTACCGATCGCGAGAAGGAGCTACGTCATGAAGCTGGGATTCGTCACCGATAGCCTCGGCAACTTGCCCCTGCGGGAGATGCTCAAGCAGGCTGAACGGTTGGGAGTGTCGGGCCTGGAGATCAACACCGGTGGATGGTCGACCGCGCCGCACTTTGACTTGGCGCAGATGCTCGCCAGCGCCGATGAACGAAAAGCCCTCAAACGCAGCTTCCAGGAACACAGTCTGGAAATCATTTCCTTGAACGCCAACGGCAACCCTTTGCATCCCACGCAGCCTGCACAAGGCCAGTGTCTTAAGGACACGATACGCGTAGCCGGTGAGTTGGGAGTCAAGACCGTCTGCACCATGTCTGGCTTACCTGAAGGTCAGGCCGGCGACAAGATGCCGAACTGGGTGGTTGCCTCATGGCCTCCCGAAACCCAGGCAATGCTGCGCTATCAATGGGAAGAACGCCTGCTGCCCTTCTGGAGCGAGATAGCTGATCTGGCCAAGGAAAATGGTGTGGAGCGCATCGCTTTGGAATTGCACGGTAACCAGTGCGTCTACAACGTCCGTTCGCTGCTGAAGCTACGCAACGCAATCGGACCGGTGATTGGCGCCAACCTTGATCCCTCTCATCTGTTCTGGATGGGCGCTGATCCACTGGTCGCCGCCGAGGCGCTGGGCGACGCCATTTACCATGTGCACGCCAAAGACACTTTGCTTAATGCGCCAGTCCAGGCTGTGGATTCACTCCTGGAAAATGGCTCGTTGATGGATATCTCATCCCGAAGCTGGTCCTACATCACGCTTGGATTCGGCCACGGTGAGCAATGGTGGCGACAGTTCTGCTACCGCTTGAAGATGGCTGGCTACGATGGCTGGCTATCGATCGAGCATGAGGACGTTTTACTCAACAGCCTCGAGGGTTTGGAAAAGTCCGTAAGACTGCTACAGAGCGTCATGCCGGTAGCCACCAGCGATTTCAAACCCCAACCCATCTGAATCGCACCACGAGAAAAACCAATGTAATTGCATATAAAAACGCTCACCGCGATGGCGAGTGAGCATCCCATGAGTTTCAGTCAGGAATATCACAATGACAATTAATTCCTACGGAAATACGGCAGACACTTCAGCCGCCTATGTAAGTCCTGAAAAACACCAGGCACAGCGCTACCTGCAAAAAATCACTTGGATTGCCACGTTTGGCGGCCTGCTATTCGGCTTCGATACCGGCGTCATCAATGGCGCCTTGCTCTACATGAAAGATGACCTGGGCCTGACACCCTTCACGGAAGGTTTGGTTGCCAGCGCCCTATTGATCGGCGCAATGATGGGGGCGCTGCTCAGCGGTCGCCTATCGGACCTCAAGGGTCGCCGCCGTATCATTCTTTTCCTCGCCGTAGTGTTTTTTCTTGGCGCCTTGGCTTGTGCGCTGGCGCCCACCCTCAACGTCATGGTGGCGGCCCGCTTCACGCTGGGGTTAGCGGTGGGCGGCGCATCGGTCGTCGTGCCAGCGTATCTTGCAGAGATGGCGCCATCCAGCATCCGCGGTCGCATCATTACTCGCAACGAGCTGATGATCGTCACCGGGCAATTCCTGGCCTTCACCACCAACGCCACACTGGGCAATTTATTTAGCGATCTCGACGGTGTTTGGAGATGGATGCTTGCCTTGGCAACCCTGCCAGCAGTGGCACTCTGGTTGGGCATGCTCTACATGCCGGAAAGCCCGCGCTGGCTAGCCACCAAAGGGCGCTTCAGAGAGGGCCTGGAGGTGCTGAAACTGGTACGGGAGGAGTACTACGCCAAGGCTGAGATCGAGGCCATCACCCAGCAGATCAGCAACGAACGATTCATCAAAAAAGGCGGCTGGCGTGACCTGTCTCAAAAGGGCGCGCGACGAATTTTTTTGATTGGCATCGGTATCGCTGTTACGTCGCAGCTGACCGGAGTCAATTCAATCATGTACTTCGGCACCCAGATCCTCACAGAAGCAGGCCTGGAGCAACGTAGTGCACTGATCGCCAATGTCGTAAACGGCGTTATCTCGATTGGCGCAACGTTCGTGGGCATTGCTCTGCTGGACCGCGTCGGCCGTCGCCCAATGATGCTGCTCGGCTTCACTGGCACCACATTGTCTTTACTGTTGATTGGCCTGGTTTCAGTTTTTGTCGATCCCTCCGTCACCCGCGCCATGCTCATCCTCGGCGCCATGGCGATGTTCCTTGCCTCCATGCAAGGGCTGATCGGGCCTGCTTTTTGGGTACTTTTGGCGGAAATTTTCCCAATGCGCATCCGCGGCGGATGCATGGGTATGGCGATCGCAGCGTTCTGGTTGACCAACGTGATGATCGGCATGTTCTTTCCATCTTTGGTTGCAACGATCGGGATCGGCCAAACCTTCTTTGTGTTTGTGGGAGCAGGACTCCTGTCTCTGACCTTCGTCGCGGTATGGGTACCGGAGACACGAGGCAGCACGCTCGAGGAGATTGAACAGCGATTGTATGGTTAGGTGGGGAGCTCGATAGCCTGCAACAGAATTCCAGCCATTTTCAGAAACCCTTGATAGCCTTCGACGCTCGCTGACCAAAACCGGCAAACCGCCGACGGCGAAGTCCCTGGTCTCTACTTGGAAGTGAGGGCGTCGAGCCAGATCGCCCTCCCTCTGATGTAGAGCAACGCAGACAAACGGCATTCCAGCTTTGGCTACACAGGTTCCCAGGCGTTCGCTATTTGTTAGCGCTTCCCCGGTAATAAGCTGGCCAACACTTGCTTCAAACCAATTCAGCTAAAGATGCCGGATTGAAGCCCTTCAGATCCGCGTACTCGCCTTTTTCCACTTTGGCGACCCAATCCTTGTCACTCAGCAGAACACGCCCTACTGCGATCAGATCAAACTCTTCGCGCTCCATACGCTCCACGAGCCGATCCAGACTCGCAGGGGTTGATCCCTTGCCGGCGAAGGCGTGAGTGACATCATTATCCAGCCCAACCGAACCGACGCTAATGGTTGTGGCTCCAGTGACTTTCTTCGCCCAGCCCGCGCAGTTCAACCCGTTCTCACCATCTATTTCGGGAAACTCAGGTTCCCAGAAGCGTCGTTGCGAACAGTGCAGGACATCCACACCGGCCTCGACCAGTGGCAGCAGCCAGTCTTCCATCACAGCTGGCGTTTCAGCGACGCGTACGCCGTAGTCCTGTTGCTTCCACTGGCTGACGCGCATGATGATCGGAAATTCAGGGCCAACAGCCTGACGAACAGCAGATACGATCTCACTGGCAAAACGCGAGCGCTCCTTGATTGTCGGGCCGCCGTAGCGGTCGGTGCGCAGATTGCTACCAGACCAGAAAAACTGATCGATCAAATAACCATGGGCTCCGTGGATCTCAACGGTATCAAAGCCCAGTCGTTTGGCATCTGCGGCGGCCTTGGCGAACGCTGCTACGGTGTCGGCAATGTCTTCTTCAGTCATCGCCACGCCACGCAGGTCCCCTGGCGAAACAAGGCCCGACGGGCTTTCCACTGGCGCATCTGGCTCCCAGTCGTTGATGTAACGCGTGGAGCCAGTGTGCCAGATTTGCGGTGCCATGCGCCCACCAGCGTTGTGGACCGCATCGATCACGTTTTTCCACCCAGCCAGCGCCGCTTCGCCATGGAAAAAAGGGATGCCGGCATCATTGCGTGATGCTGGGCGATTAATCACGGTGCCTTCCGACAAAATCAGCCCGACACCTCCCTCTGCCCGCCGCCGGTAATAGGCAGAGCTCGCCTCACCCGGGATCCCTTCGGGTGAGAACAGACGCGTCATCGGCGCCATGACAATCCGGTTTTTCAGTTCAAGCGACCGGATGGAAAAAGGACGAAATAAAATGCTGGTATCAGGGTTTGACATCGGATGGACTCCATTTGCTTTTGGAAGCCATATAAGTATATTTTGTAAACCAAATGTCAATTAGGCACCTAGAGTCGCCTAGGTATACATGAGGAAACTTCGATGCTGGAATTAAAGCCGCAATGTTTTTCGTCGGAGTGCCCAAGCCGGGCGCTGTTCGACCAAATCGCAGATAAGTGGTCAATGATGGTTCTGGCAGTACTTGATGACGGACCGCATCGCTTTAATGCCATCAGACGCCGCCTGGAGGGCGTCACTCAGAAGGCACTGACACAGTGCCTGCGACGGCTGGAACGAAATGGTCTTGTCTCGCGCAAGGTCATTTCGTTCTCGCCTGTGGCAGTCCAGTATGAGGTCACCCAACTGGGGCGAACATTGCAGCAGCCATTTCGCGAATTGCATAAATGGACGCTCGATAAATTGCCCGAGGTTGAAGCGGCCCGGTTGAAGTTTGACGAGGCGGCGCAGGTAAGCCTGACGGAATGATTTTTTAATGACTCGCCGCCACTGCCCATCTGCAACGCATTACTTCGTAGGTTTATCCGCAGATCCCCTAAACCTACCAACGCTACATTAAGTGCCTAATTGACTCTAGGTTTATCTGCAACCGCCTGATGAGGTTATTGCTGGCTCAGGCGATCGCAGACGCAACACTGCCAAGTATTGAGCGTGCAGAATATTCGTCACAATAACGATATAGGATAATTAATAAAAATCCGGTTCTCATCAAACTCATTGGCGCTAAAATCCCTGCGAACACTCGAATTTCGCCATTTAACGCTGAGATTTTTCAGCACGCCGGACTGCACGACGTAGGCCAATTCTGATTCTCGGCCCCATTCTTTACCATCTGTGATCGAACCTGTATGGACATTATCACCGCTGATATATCGGTTCATTAATGTCAGTCCCGGGATACCGAACACAACGAAGTTAAAGTCATGGCGTACCTGCCATGAGCGCTCCTGAGCGTTATCAAAACTGGCGTTATAACTATCGTTGGCCAACGTTCCGCCACTGGTGCCGTTGACCCGCATCCACGCGCTGTCGCCGGTGAGTTTTTGCAGGCCCACGTAAAAGGTGTTGCCGCCGTATTTGGCCGAGAGCAGGGCGAATGTGGTTTTGTTGTCGAGGTCACCGGCCATGGCGCTGCCGTCTTCCTTGCCGTTGAAGAAACCGAGGTTGGCCCCCAGGGTCCAGTCGCCCACGGGCTGGCTGTGTGTGAGGTTGACGTATTGTTGCTGGTAGATGTCGGTGAGTTCGGCGTACCACAGGCCGACCTGGGTGCGCTTGTCGTTGAAGCTGTATTCGCCGCCGCCGAAGTTGAAACGGTCGGAGGTGAACGCGGCCTTGCCGTTCATGAACATGTCTTCCATGCTCGCGTCGTTACGTGGGCTGTTGGCACGGAACTGGCCGCCGTAGAGGGTCAGGCCGGCGATTTCACTGGAGGTCACCTGGCCGCCACGAAAGGTCTGCGGCAGAGAACGGCCATCGTCAGAGCGCAGGATCGGCAGCACGGGCATCCATTCACCCACCTTCAACTCGGTTTTTGACAGTTTGGTTTTCAGAGCCACCCCGAGGCGGCCGAAATTATCGGCTGGTCGGCCGTCATCGTGGATTGGCAACAGTTGGGTACCGCCGGTGCCTTTGCCACCATCAAGCTTTTGAGAATAAAGACCCAATACATCAACACCAAATCCTATCGGCCCGGCGGTATAACCAGAGCGAGCGTCAAGGATGAAGCTCTGTGTCCACTCCTCGGCTTTGTTCTGTGGTGCAGCGCTGTTGGGATAGGCAGGATTGATGAAGTTACGATTGATGTAAGCGTTGCGCAAATTGAGCGTGGCCGTAGCGCCATCGACAAAGCCGCTACTCTGATCGGCTTGAACAGCCACTGATGACCCTGCGCAGACCACAAGAGTCAGACTGATCAGAGATTGGTGTGCAGGCACGCTGCGGGAAATAACAGGGTAGCGCATGATGTTTTCTCACAATGAGTTATTATTGTTTTTGTTGCGATTTTTATCTCGTCATTCAACTTATGCACGCAGCTAGAAAAGCTAACTACCGAGCGACTGCGGGCGTCCCTTATCTCTCTTGTAACAACCCCTTATTGAACAATTTGATAATTATTTAATATCGCCTTAAGCAAAACCCGAGCGTGCGCAAACGCGAGCCTAACTCAATGCCTGTATTGGCACGCTCGTGGGGAATTGCGTAGTAACAATGACTGGAAGTTAAAACGTGCTCTAACGCCCGGCGATCAACCCGCACTCCCCGGCGTTTTGCAACGTGTGTATTCCAATTGATAAAGCGTGGTTTCTGGTCCCATCGATTGCCCCTCCAACAGCCGTTGCAGCTCGGCTACAAAAGACTCGCCGGCGACGCGAACGTAGTCAGGCGCACAACCTTCGATCATGACGATCCAGGCCGGTATCTGGGTCCCTTCGGAACGGGCCTTTTTCTCTGCGGTTTCAACTTTGCTCACGGCCTCATCAGCCACACACAAATGCACGCCGGTAATACCTTGTTTATCCGCAAGGGGAGGAAGCACGCGTTGGCGCAATGCGTCTGAAACCGATTTATGTCGCCCTTCGACAACATCGAAACGGACGGTTAACAAATACGCGCCCTGCCCTACACCGCTGGTGTAAGTGACCTCGCAGATGGATCGCGCGACGTTGCGATAGGACTGCACCGACTGTTGGGTCCAGGCCGTCGGACTGTTGAGACGCGACAAATAGTCCTGTCCTCCCAACACCTGCACAGTGTCAGCCTCATAGAGGTTGAAATAGGTTGGCCCTGCATCCAAAGCGATGTATCGGCGTCCCCGCAAAAAACCCGGAATGCCGGCCCGCTCAGGCATGTGTTCACGGTTATGCCACTCATAGAACTCATCCCGCGCTTCGGGCAAAAGATCGTGCCAGATTGCGACTACACCTGTTCCAGCAAAGCTCATAGCGTTTTCCTCTAGTGATAGTCAGTCAACATTGGGATGGCGACCGGCGACCCATGCAGCCCCCATTTCAGCAACGTACGGAACCACGGTCTGAAATTGTTCACCCAGGCCTTGGCCACCGACCCGCATGGTGTCACCCGCCTTGAGGAATACCGGCGGCTTCTGCCCGAGCCCCACACCTGGTGGCGTACCTGTAATGATGACGTCACCCGGCATTAGCGGCATGAAGCGACTGAGGTACGCGACAATATGTGCAACGCTGAAAATCATCGTGCGGGTATTGCCGGTCTGAAGACGTTTGCCGTTCACGTCGAGCCAGAGGTCAAGTGCCTGCGGGTCGGCAATTTCGTCACGGGTGACCAGCCAAGGTCCCAGTGGTGCGAAAGAAAAACTGCTTTTCCCCTTGGCCCACTGGCCTTCGTACTCAAGCTGATAAGCCCGCTCGGAAACATCATTGGCCAGGCAATAACCGGCAATGTGATCCAAAGCCTGCGACTCATCAATCTGCCAGGCAGGCGTACCGATGACGATGGCCAGTTCGACTTCCCAATCCAGCTTCTGAGCGCCCGTTGGTAAAATGACCGGGTCATTGGATCCGCTGATGGACGCGGTGTGTTTGTTGAAAACCACCGGCTGGCTCGGGATAGGTGTATTTGTTTCAGCCGCGTGATCGGAGTAGTTCAGACCGATGCAAATCAGGTTCGGTACGCTGCCTACGCATGGACCAAGACGTGTGCCAGGCGCCACCACCGGCAGCTTTTCAACGTCAACAGCACGCAGTTTTTCCAGCACTGTCGGGCTCAGGGCCGACGCATCGATGTCGTCGACAATGCCCGAAAGGTCTCGCACGATCCCTTGCGAATCCAAAACTCCCGGCTGTTCCTGCCCCGGTAAACCAAAACGAACTAAGCGCATTTGTTACTCCTCCAGCGTTGAGAAATGGACAGACAATGAGCCTGCTTCGCCGAACTGAACATGCAGTGGCTGATTAACGGGCACATCGAGAACACCTGCATAGGACCCGGTGATAACCACCTGCCCTGCTTGCAGCCCTATCCCTTGTGTAGACAGAAAATTGGCCAGCCATACGATCGGCAACAACGGATCCCCGTCCGGATGGCGGCCCTTGATATTCAGAAGTTCTGCCGTTGCATCGCTCAGGGTGATATCCAGTTCAGAGGGCATGCTGGCAGAGTTCGACAGCGTGATTGGCGCCCCAAGTACCAGGCCGTGATTGAATAGACCATCCGCGAGCAATTGCTCGAACGGCAGTGTGTGTGGATCGGTGTAACGGCAGTCGATCACTTCCAATGCCAAATGCACGTCGCTGATCGCAGCAACAATCTGTTCAGTTGTATAAGGCTCGACACGAGCCGGCAAATCATGGGCCAGGACGCACGCCAGTTCAGGCTCGATGCGCGCCTTATCGGCGTCGGCGGCCAGTCGGTAACGTTCGCCTTTTACAATGCTGTCGCTGTAGATCGGGGCGACGATCCACTTGCCAGCCGGGGGTAACGCACACTTCCACCCCCCCACGGTTTTTCCAGCCAATGGCCCCACATGCTGCTGGATGGCAAAACCTTGTGCGAGGCTGCTTGGCAGGTTCGGGCCAGGCAAGGATGCCAGCCGAACCCCCTCTAGCCGTGCACGGACCAGAGCGGCAGCGGCGACTTCCAGCCCTGACCCCGCCTCAATCGATGCAGGTGCGAGTTGGCTCATACGCTCTCCGGATGCACGTTGTTCTGGCGCGGCCATACCGTACCCAGCTTGTTGGCTGCCTCTTCCAGCAGAGCATGCAATTCGTCATAACGTTCGGGCTGCATGCGCAACACCGGGCCGGCGATACTCATCGTGCCGACCACAGTGCCGGACGGAATCAGCTTGACCGGTACGGCAATCGCCCAAACACCCGCCTCGGCTTCTTCAATGACCAAGCCATACCCGCGCTTTCGGGTCAGTGCCAGCTCGGCCAACAAACCTTCGATGCTGTTGATCGCTTTCGGCCCCTGCCCCATCCCGGCGTCAGCTTTCCCCAGTCCGCTACGCAGCGCATGCTCAATGGCCAGTTCATCAGACATTGATGCCAGCCAGGCTTTGCCATTGGCGGTGGCGTAGAGATTGATCGGTTGATCCATGGCCGGCGAATACATGAGCCCCGGCGCGGCGCCTTGGGCCGAAGACAGCCAGGACAAGGTGCCCTCGTTGACCACCGTCAGCCGCACCAACTCATGGCACTGAACAGCCACTTGCTCAAGGATCGGCTGGACCAATTCAGGCAAGCCAATCCCATGTAAATAACGCTGCCCCAGCAGTGCCAGCTTGAGAGTCAAGCGGTATTGCGAGGTGGCCTCATCCTGCTCTGCCCACCCTTGCTCGACCAACTGAGCAAGCACTCGATGAGCGGGCCCCTTTTCCAAGCCCAACTCAGCTGCGATATCGGACATCCGCATCCAGCGAGCTTCACGTGCCAGCAGCTCAATAGCCTCCAGACAACGGTCAACAGCACCTTTGACGACTCTCATATTTTTCTCGACTTATCTTTGACAATGAGGTGAATGTGAGCAACATTGTTCGTACTGGAACGACGTTCCAATAGTATGCAGGCGTCACCCGATAAGTCAAACCTGCTTGTACCGGGTTGGCATTATCGAGACGGAGCTGGCAACGCAGCCGGGTCTCCAGGATGTGGGAACGCCTGACGGATAAAAAAACCGAACTCTTCGGATTCGGCTCTTTTATCAATAGACGTGCACCTGTGTTTGTTCAATCTTTGCGGAAGAACGCCCAATGCATTTCACCATCCCGCCTTACCTACAGAAGTCCGCGGGCAGCAAGATTGTGCATCATCGCTCGCAAGCCGAAAGTCCAGGGCGCAGCCTCATGGCTGTAGGTAACTGTGTTGCGCAGCGTGCCCAGCAAAGGGCTCCCTATGCTGACTTCATCACCCTGCTTATGCGTAAAGCCGCTTCCCGGCGCCTCACGATCCTGGGTAGGCGCAAACAATGTCCCGAGAAAAAGCATGAAGCCATCAGGGTATTGGTGATCGCCGCCGACAGTCTGGGCCACGAGATCCAACGGGTCACGACTGATCAGTGCCATGGAGCTGCTGCCTTTAAGGATGAAGCCGTCGTCGCCCTGAACCTGCAAATCCACGACGCAGTTGCGCACGTCATCGAGGGTAAACGTTTCATCGAACAGACGAATGAACGGGCCGATCGCACAGGACGCATTGTTGTCCTTGGCCTTGCTCAACAGCAGTGCGCTGCGGCCTTCGAAATCACGCAAATTGACGTCATTACCCAAGGTGACGCCATGCACTTGGCCTCGACTGTTTACCGCGAGCACGATTTCCGGCTCTGGATTGTTCCATTCAGACTTGTGATGGATGCCGATTTCGCTGCCACTGCCCACTGCGGCCAGAACCGGTGCCTTCGTGAAGATCTCCGCGTCCGGGCCGATACCGACCTCCAGGTATTGCGACCACATGCCCTGCTTGATCAGCACAGCTTTAAGGCGCATCGCTTCTGGCGAGCCCGGTTTGATTGCCCGCAAGTTATCGCCTATTGCTTCTTGCACCAAGCGGCGAACACTTTCAGCTTTGGCAGCATCACCTCGGGCCTGCTCCTCAATTACCCGCTCAATCATGCTGGACGCGAAGGTCACCCCAGCCGCCTTGATGACTTGCAAATCCGCTGGGGGCAACAGAGATGCCTTGCCGGGATCCGAATGGTTGCCGGTGTTCCAAAGCAGCTCCTCGACGGTCCCGATGTACCTGCCAGGCGCCTGACGAACAGCCAACAGCGGCGAGGCGTGTTCCAGCAGTTCGCTTATTGTCGAAAAGACTTCAGAAAGGTCAAACACACCGTCTTCACGCAGCAGCACCGGCGAGGGGCCTGCAATCGCACCCGGAATCCAGGCGCGGCCGATCAGCGTTCCGGCCAAGCCATCCGATGGCAGTGTGTTTTCGCGCGTCAGTTTCAGATTCGACATAGAGCTTCCAGATCAGTCAGCCATGAGAGCCGTAAAAGTAATGGACCGCCCCCGTAAATCCCAATGAAAGAATCTCACTAATCAATGCTGTTTCGTTATCGACAGACAAGGCCTTATCCGATGGAAAACGATCAAATTACTTTTGGCAGTGTCACCCGATGGCTGAAGATCAAACATTTGGTACTGGTCAATAGCTTGGCCAAGACCCGCAATATGCACACGACCGCAGAACAGATGAATGTTACGCAACCGGCCATCAGTAAATTGCTTCGCGATCTGGAAGTACTCCTGGGTTTCCCACTGTTTGAGCGTCAAACGCGCAACCTGGTCCTTACTGAACTAGGAGAGTTCGTGGCCCGTTATGCGCGTATTACCTTGGAAGACGCGGAATCGTTCGTCGACCAAGTCAACAAGCTGCGAAAAGGCGGGCATGGCCATTTAAAAATCGGCACCATTTTCGCCGCAACATCAGTGGTGCTGCCTGAAGCGATCGCCAGCATAAAACGCGATCGCCCCCTGCTTTCTATTGAGGTGATCGAACAAACCAGTAACCAACTGCTGGAAATGCTCGAACAAAAAAAACTTGATTTGATCATCGCGCGCTTCACGGATGAGGATTGTCAGCCTTTCGAATTTACATCGCTGGGACCTGAGCCCTTTTGTCTTGTCGTGAACAGCACACACCCTCTGTGCCGACTGAAGGAAGTCCCCACCGAAGCACTCAGCGAATGGCCATGGGTCATGTATCCCTTCAATACGCCGATCCGACAACGCATGGAGTGCGCATTCACACTGTTCAAGATCGCCCCGCCAACCAACACCGTTGAGACCATTTCGATGCAAACCTTCCTGCAGTTGCTGCAGTCTGGGCCAATGCTCGCCATGCTCCCCGAGTCCATGGTCCAGTCGCAACTGCAAAATGGGCAGCTTCAAATCCTCAATACGCCCTTCAAAGTTGAATCTCAGGATTACGGGGTTATCACTCGCAAGGATGAGCCCCTGTCAGAGCCAACGCGGATGTTTGTTGCGACCTTATTAGAGTTCGCCAGACTGCGGCAAACGGCTACAGAGAAGAGGCACTGCAGCGATCCCAGTAAAAGTCGATGAGGCAAAGTTATCGAGCAATCGAAAGCTCTCATTAGGCAGCCATTTCTATGAATCCTATAGTGCCGGCACACAAGTGCGGCGCTATTAGCGATCGCGCCCCCCCCCAGCAGCCCGTGAGGATGCGATGGAACTGATCATGAAAACCGGCGCAGCAGCTGTGCTGCGTTTGAATCCGCTGGACGATGTGCTGATTGCACGCCGACCTCTACTCGCGGGCGAAATCCTTGAGCAAGAAGGCGTGACCATCCGGCAAGCGATCGTCCCGGGCCATAAAGTTGCCTCCCGGCGTATCAAAGCCGGTCAACCGGTGAGGCGCTATGGGCAAATCATTGGTTTTGCTGTTGTCGACATAGAAGCAGGCGAGCACATCCATGTGCACAACTTGGCGATGGGGGAATTCACTCGAGATTATGCTTTCAGCGTCGACGCGAAGCCCAACGTCAAGCCGAGTGAAGCCCCGTCGTTCATGGGTATCGTACGCCCGGATGGACGTGTCGCGACGCGCAACTACATCGGCATTCTTACGTCAGTGAATTGCTCTGCCACAGTAGCCCGGGCCATCGCAGACCATTTTCGTCGGGACATCAATCCCGCCGCACTGCAAGCGTATCCAAACGTCGACGGTGTTGTTGCTCTGACGCATTCCGCCGGCTGCGCCGTTGATCCCGCGGGCGACGGTTTGAGCATGTTGCGCCGGACATTGGCGGGATATGCGACCCATGCCAACTTTGCGGCCGTGTTGGTGATCGGGTTGGGCTGCGAAACGAACCAAATCGACTCATTACTCACGACGCAAGGACTCACCCGTAGTAATACGCTGCGCACGTTCAACATTCAGGACAGTGGTGGTACGTCCAAGGCCATCGCCAGTGGCATTGGCCATGTGAAGGAATTACTTGGCGAGGCCAATCGGATTCAGCGTGAATCGGTCAGCGCTCGCCATCTGATCGTAGGGCTTCAGTGCGGCGGCTCGGATGGCTACTCCGGTATCACTGCCAACCCTGCGCTGGGCAATGCGGTAGATCGTCTGGTCGCCTGCGGCGGTACCGCGATTCTTTCCGAAACCCCTGAAATATACGGTGCCGAACACTTGCTGACACGGCGGGCTGTCAGCCGAGAGGTTGGCGAAAAACTTATCGCTCGAATTCATTGGTGGGAACGCTACTGCGAGCGTATGGGGGCCGAGTTGAACAATAACCCCTCTGCCGGCAACAAGGCCGGTGGCTTGACCACCATTCTGGAAAAGTCGCTGGGCGCTGTGGCAAAGGCTGGCTCGAGCAACCTGATGGATGTCTACGAATACGCCCAGACCGTCACGGCCAACGGGCTGGTTTTTATGGACACCCCTGGCTATGACCCCGTCTCCGCAACCGGTCAGGTCGCCGGTGGTGCGAACCTGATTGCGTTTACCACCGGTCGCGGATCGGCCTATGGCTGTGCCCCTGCCCCATCAATCAAGCTGGCGACCAATAGCGCCTTATGGGCTCGTCAACGAGAAGACATGGACATCAACTGCGGCGAAATAGCCGAAGACACTTTGACCATCGAGGCGTGCGGTGCAGCGATCTTTGAAACCATGCTGCGCATTGCCTCGGGCGAACGCAGCATGAGCGAACAACACGGATACGGACAAAATGAGTTCGTGCCGTGGCAGATCGGCGCCGTCACCTGATTTTCAGTCCTGGGAATACCTCGCCCACCTATCTCTTGCACATTCAACCTGGAGACAACCATGTCCCTCATCACCGGCCAGAATTTTATCGGCGGTCAGCGCAGCGCCGCCGGCAGTATTATCGTCAAGAGTGTGGATGCCAGCACGGGGGAAACCTTACCCTATGCCTTCCACCAGGCGACTCCGCAAGAAATCGAGGACGCGGCTCATGCAGCCAACAACGCCTTTTCCAGCTACCGCACCCTGAGCGCGAGCAAACGGGCTGAATTTCTTGATGCCATTGCTGAAGAGCTAGAGGCTTTGGACGATGAGTTTATTGCGCTGGTTTGCCGTGAAACAGCATTGCCTGCAGCTCGCATCCAGGGCGAACGCGCACGTACCAGCAGTCAAATGCGCCTGTTTGCAAACGTACTGCGCCGTGGTGACTTCTATGGAGCTCGCATCGACCAAGCGTTACCCCTTCGCAAACCGTTGCCGCGCCCTGACCTTCGCCAGTACCGCACCGCAATCGGTCCGGTTGCTGTGTTTGGTGCCAGTAATTTTCCGTTGGCTTTCTCCACGGCCGGCGGCGATACCGCCTCGGCACTCGCGGCGGGTTGTCCGGTGATATTCAAAGCCCACAGCGGCCATATGGCCACTGCAGAACAGGTCGCCAACGCGATCATCCGGGCGGCCGAGCGCAGCGGCATGCCCGCCGGTGTCTTCAACATGATTTATGGCAGCGGCGTAGGCGAAGCCTTGGTAAAACACCCGCTCATCAAGGGAGTTGGTTTTACCGGTTCGCTCAAAGGTGGCCGAGCATTGTGCGACATGGCCGCCGCTCGCCCCGAGCCCATCCCAGTCTTCGCCGAGATGTCGAGCATCAACCCGGTAGCGATCCTGCCCGAGGCACTCTCGCGTCGAGCCGACAGTATCGCTCACGATCTTGCCGCCTCGGTGGTTCAAGGTTGTGGGCAGTTCTGCACCAATCCCGGGCTGGTGGTTGGTATTCGTTCGGCTGCATTCAGTGCCTTTCAGAATAGCGTGGCCGCGTTGATCAGCGACCAACCTGCACAAACAATGCTCAACGCAGGCACCCTGCGTAGCTATGCGGCTGGCTTGCAGAACCTGCACGCGCACCCCGGCATCGCGCACCTGGCTGGCAGCAACCAACAGGGTCACCAGGCCCAGCCACAGTTGTTCAAGGCCGACGTAGAGTTGTTGCTTAACGGCGACAAAGTTCTTCAAGAAGAAATCTTCGGCCCCACGTCTATCTTCATCGAGGTCACTGACCAGGAGCAACTCAACGCGGCCATCAATGCCCTTCACGGACAATTGACCGCAACGTTGATTGGTGAGCCAGAAGACCTTACCCAATTCGCAGAGTTGACTGCTTTGCTGGAGGTGAAGGTTGGTCGCATCCTCATTAATGGCTACCCAACGGGTGTCGAGGTCTGCGATTCAATGGTGCACGGCGGCCCTTATCCTGCGACGTCCGACAGTCGCGGCACCTCGGTCGGCACTTTGGCCATCGATCGCTTCCTGAGACCCGTCTGCTTTCAAAACTACCCTGACACATTGCTGCCCGATGCTCTCAAGAACGCCAATCCGTTAAACATTTTCAGACTGGTCGACGGGCATCTTTCTCGAGACAGCTTGTAAACCTACAGGCTTGCTAAGAGACCTGTAGACAACCTCAAAGGCACCTGACGGGCGGACAAGTTTTGTCCTCCCGTCGGGTTGCTGTGCACGGCTGATACCCACTGCTTTCGCACCGTGACGAAGCCAGCATTGAGAATTTCGTCGCATAAATCATGGCCGAATTTATCACTGGCTGATCCAGTCAACTGCCCCTTGACAATCGTTTCTCAAAAGTAACAACATTACTAATGGAACACGGTTACAACAATAAAAATCCGAAAGACGGAGACACGTCATGAATCAAAGCACACTGGTTGAGTCTCATTCCAAACGACAGTCAAGGAAGGCCGCTGCCAGCGGCTGGATCGGTTCGGCTTTGGAGTATTACGACTTTTTCATCTACGCCACTGCGGCGGCCTTGCTTTTCCCGCAGCTGTTTTTCCCGACAGACAATCCGACCGTAGGCATCATCGTTTCGCTGGCCAGCTTCGGCGTAGGGTACATCGCTCGTCCAATCGGAGCAGTGGTATTAGGGCACCTGGGCGACCGACATGGACGCAAGACCGTACTGGTCTACTGCATGTTCTTGATGGGCTTTTCGACCGTGAGCATCGGACTGCTTCCTACCTATCAGCAGATCGGTGTCTGGGCTCCTGCACTGTTGATTTTTTTGCGTCTGATTCAAGGATTTGCAGTCGCTGGAGAGGTGTCATGTGCCAGCTCCATGACCCTGGAACACGCGCCCGATGGACGTCGAGGTTATTTCGCAAGCTTTACGCTTCAAGGCGTACAAGCCGGACAACTACTAGCGGCTGGGGTTTTCCTGCCTCTCGCCCAGTTCATGCCAGCTGATCAATTTGCTGCTTGGGGCTGGCGAATTCCATTTCTGCTCAGCGCCCTGGTGCTAGTCGCCGGATGGATCATTCGGCGTGAAGTTCATGAAGCTCCAGTATTCACCGAGGCGCAGACCGAAGGCGAGACACGCAAATTACCTGTGGTCGAAGTGTTCACGCAGAGCTGGCGAGATGTGTTACGAGTGATTTGCATGGCGCTGTCTGCGGTCCTTGCAATCGTCGCCTCCGTATTCGGAGCAACCTATGCAGTCCAACCGGCCTACGGCATTGGCTTTCCTTCCGGCGTGTTCATGTGGATACCGGTGTTAGGCAATCTGTGCGCCGTGATACTTATCCCCTTCGTAGGCAAGCTCTCTGACAGGATTGGTCGCCGGCCTCCGGTAATTGTGGGTGTTCTTAGCGGCGGACTTCTGTCATTTGCGTATCTCTATGCGATCAGCATCCACAACCTATGGCTTTCGTTGATTCTCTCGCTCCTCATGTGGGGTGTGGCTTACCAGGGTTTCAATGGCGTCTTCCCAAGCCTGTTCCCAGAACTGTTCCGTACACGCGTACGTGTTACCGGCATGGCTATTGGTCAGAATATCGGCGTAGCATGCACAGCATTTCTGCCAGCCCTTTTCGTATCGATTGCGCCTCCCGGGACCGAGAATATCCCGCTGAAAATCGGAGCGTTGACTTTTGGCATCTGCGTAATCTCTGCGATCGCGGCTTTTACTACCCGCGAAACATACCGGATTCGCCTGAAGGACCTCGGTGACCCTAATGCGGTCCCGATGTCCAAAGAGGAATACGAACGGGTGCAGGAACAGTCCAATTCCAAATCGCAACCCAATGCAGTCCCATCAGTGCCAGCGACACGCTCCTGACAGCCTGTTCTGTTACCACCACCGCGCTGTTCAATTTCTCTGCACAGCGCTTAGAGTAATACGGCAGTGATAATGCACACGTTGTCAGTAGTGGGTTCCGACATCCCCCTACTGACAATTGGGTGCCACTGCCAACGCCAGTAGGTTGACATGCATCCACGTATTACCGGCAGCACTCGTATATATGGATTAATTGGCGCCCCCCTCAAGAGCGCCAAGTCCCCAATGCTGTTGAACAAGTTATTTGCCGAAGCGCAGTCCGACGCCGTCTGCATTCCACTGGAGGTCGGTCCCGGCGACCTGGCTGACTTTGTGAGAGGCATACGAGCCGTGAGCAACCTTGCCGGGCTTCTGGTCACCATGCCGCACAAGCAGAGCATGCTTGACGTTGTGGACGTTCTTCACCCTACCGCGCGTCAGATCGGCGCAATCAATGTCATTCGTTGTGATAACGACGGGCGCTGGGTGGGAGCCGTGTTCGACGGGCTTGGCTGCGTGCTGGGCATGCAGCGCGAAGGCATTACCCTGCTGGGGAAATCCGTTCTGCTCATCGGTGCGGGCGGCTCGGGAAGGGCAATCGCGTTTGCCGTTGCCGCCGCTGGCGCCCGTTCGTTGATCATTTCAGACCTAGATCCGCACCGCGCCCTGGACCTAGCGCAATGTGTTGCCAAAGAGGGTCCGTGCGCTGTGCATGTAGGCCCAGCAGATGCTGCAGGCCATGACATCGTGATCAATGCCACCCCGCTCGGCATGAACCCTAATGACCCGATGCCGATAGACGCAAAGCAGTTGGCCCCAACTACGGTGGTGGTCGACATCATCACCAGGTCCGAGCCGACCGCCTTGCTGCTCGAAGCGCAATCGCGTGGCTGCCGAACCCTTGATGGCCACCCTATGCACGTAGGCCAAGCCCTGCTGGCATTAAGCTTTCTAGGTTTCGAAGATATAGAGCGTCGCTACTCGAGCGGATTGTAACGATCCCGCCCCCCCCGACTGTCACCCTGCCCCACCTCTTCATAACCTCTATAGAACCAGTACGATGTGCACATACCCCCGTATGTGCACATTTTTGTGTGCCTGTTGAAATTGCATCTCAGCTTAGCTGTCACGCACTGCTCGGCAGCAAAACGAAACTGACTTCCGTTCATAATCGGCTCGTGCTAGCCTATTGTGCAACCTCGCAATCGTGGCTCGCGCGCTGTTATTTTTGTACCTAACCCGCAATCCCGAGGGCACCGGCAAGTTCGTCAAACACACTTGTTTATAAGGAATGAATGTTTGAAAGTCGTTCTTCTGGAAGTAAGCCACTGGCACACCCCGCTCTACCTTGACGCCCTTGAGCGTTTGCCTGATGTGACCGTCACGGCGGTATCCGACGCCACGGGATCGCGTGCTCCTGCCCTCGCTCAGCGCTTTGGAGCGCAGCGCTACGATCACTGGAAAAACCTACTGGATAACGAAGAAGCTGATTTTGCGTTCGCTTTTGGTCCGCACGATGAGCTGTATGCCATGGGCAAAGCATTGATCGAACGCAACATTCCGTTCGCGATGGAGAAGCCCTGCGGGCTTACCCAGCATGAAGTACTGGACCTGCACCGACGCGCCGAAGCCGCCGGCGTGTTCGCGGCGGTGCCGTTGGTTTGGAGGCACAGTGAATTACTGAACCGCGTCAAGCATGCGGCGTTGCAGAGTGGCGCCAAATGGAGAACCCAGTCGTTTCGATTCAACGCCGGCCCGCCCGGACGCTACTTGACGAACAGTTGCTCCTGGATGCTTGATCCGAAACGCTCGGGTGGCGGATGCACGATCAACCTTGCCCCTCATTTCGTCGATCTGGCGCAGGAAATGTCCGGAGAGCGCATATACAGCGTGTCCGCCGTAATGCATCGCGACCCGCAGCTGACCGCCGTAGAGATCGCCTCAATGATGACCCTGGTGACCGAGAGCGGCTGCATCTGCACCATCGAAACTGGCTACAATTACCCGGCTAACACGCCAGAGCAACGGGAGTACTCGTTTTCATTATCAACCGATCAGTTCTACGTGCGCTCGACCCCGGATGGCTTGCGGCTGATCGATGCGGTTGGAGGGGCAAGCGACCTGACCATGAGCCTGAACTCTGATGTGTATTACGAAAACTTCGTAACCGATGTCCTCTCCCCTGACCGAGAGACAGCCTACACCGGTGCCGGACTTGCAACCATGCACCACGTCATGCGCATCATCGAGGCGGCCTATGAGTCAGACCGCCTCGGTGGCATTCCCATCACGCTCCAGCACCCCTGACACGACGTTGGCTGGCCATTGCCGGCAAAAAAGAGGACTTAAAAATTGTCACACATTGGCCGCTACTTCAACACCTTGGAACTGCTGCTGTCCCATCCGGACGGTCTCTCCCTGTCTGAAATCGGCGAGCAGACCCAAGTTGCCATGGCCACGGCCCACCGCATATTGAGCGCGCTGCGAGAAAGAGGCTACGTTTACCAGGACGAACAGGATCATTACCGCCTGACGCTAAAAATCCCCAGCATGGGCGTGAACTTCATCTCTGAAACGGGCTTCGCCAGGATCATGCAACCCTTGCTCAACGAGCTGGCCAGCGAAACCGGTGAGCACGTCCGGTTGGCGGCAGTTGCAGAAGATCATCTGACCTGGGTGCTGCAAGCCACGCAAAACACCAGAGGGCTTCAGTACCGCCGAGCCCTGGATGAAAAAATCATTCCCCACACAACAGCGGCGGGCAAAGTATGGCTTTCCACTATGCGCGATGAACGCGCCATGCGAATTCTCGCCGCATGGAACATCGAGAACAGCCGAGACTACGCGGGGCCCAATGCGCGCGTTTCGATTCGCGACATCTTTGATGACCTCGCTCAGATCCGCAAAGAGGGGCACGCGTTAGTTCGAGAAGAAGGTGAAGTGGGTGTGTGCGTCGTGGCGGTTGCTGTATTCGATACCTCGCGGCCAGATAACTCCGGCCCGGTCGCCACCCTGAGCGTCGCCGGTCCCATCGCACGCATGCGGGAGGAAACCCTGAGTGCTCATATCGAACATTTGAAGCGCTCGGCGATCAGGGTAGGCGAATGCTGGTCGCTCTGGACTTCGGTCAGTGGTGGTGATTCGCTACCTCTGCGGTAGTACCGCGCACACCGTCGCGATCATGACTGGCTCCAGCAGGCCGAAGCCTGCGAAACCCCTATGATCGCGAGCGTGTATTGCTGGTGTAAACGCTGTCACCTGGACCCGTTGCGTGCCTCAAGGCTCCTTGACATCCGGTCGCAGGCGGTAGCGACAAGCGACCGGTAGCCGATTACGGAATTTTCCAGCCCTTCGCACGCAGATCCTGCACGCCCTTGTTCAGCTCATACAAAGCATTTTCTTCGCGGATGATTTCCAGTACGCAGTTTTCAATACCGCAGGTTGCGTGAACGGCCTCGCCCAACCCGATAAAGTCCACTACACCGGTGCCGACTGGATCATGCCCCCACACGTCCGTACCCGTATCGGACACATGCACAAAGTCGATGCTGGCGTGATAAGCCAGCAGACTCGCCACCGGATCTTCACCGATGTAAGCGGCATTGGCGATGTCGTAGACGACCCTGACCACCTCGTCGTTGAGGGTGCTTACAACCTCCGCCAGTTCCGGCATGGTGGGGGTAAAGCAGTACGGGGTGTTTTCCAGCAGTAAGCGCACGCCCGCCTGTTTGGCCATTGGAATCAGGACCGCCAGACTCTCGTACATCCAATCATAGGTTTTCTCGAGCGGCGGGGAAATCATGGGACGCCTGGTGCCGGGGGATATCACCACTTCCTGGGTACCCCAAACTGCAGCCAGGTCAATCACCGATTTGATGTGCTCGATGCTCTTGTGACGCATATTTGCGGCGGGACTGGCCAGATTGATGTCATAGCCGCCGGCGTTGAGAGACCTGATCTTTGCGCCGTACTCATGAAGACGCAGGCTTACGGCAGAACGTTCCGCCGTCGAGATTTCTACCGGCCAGCAATGTGGCGAGCTGACGGGCACCTCAAACACACGATGCCCGTGCTCGGCCAGTTGCGCAATTGCATCAATTGCCGTGGATGACCATAGATAGGAGAACGTGCTGATGATCATATCGAAACATCCTTTCAGTTGAGTATTCGCTGGAGTGAAAAGGGCCATTCGTATTGTGGATTTTGTACCTGGAGCACTATCGATAGCGGGAAGACGCGACGATGGATGGATAGATCTGGGTAGCGATAGCCACTGCACTGGCAAGGGTATCCGACCGCGAAAAAAAAGATATCGGAATCAATTTCCATTGTCAATTTGATTGCATATCGAATCCAATTTTTGTATTTTACAAACCTCTTTTACCTCAATGTCTAACTATAAAAAGGAGTGTCCAATGAGAGCTTTGGTCAGTGGTGGTAGTAGCGGTATCGGTGCGTCTACATGCCTGAGGATCGCGGAGGCGGCCCTTGCCCGGGGCTCGCAGCCGAAAATTGCGGTATGCGGACACACACTCACTACTACGCAGGAAGAAGTCGTTCAATCCATCAAGGCCATGGGCGGTATCGCCATCGCATTGTCCGGAGATATCGGCAACCCTGAGGTGCCGAGCCAGCTGGTGGCGGCTGCAGTGGCGGAGTTCGGCGGGCTCGACGCGTTGGTTGCGAATGCCGGCATCGCCAGTCCTGGCGCGATCTGTGATTTGTCCATCGAGGACTGGGACGATATGTTCTCGGTCAATCTTCGCGGCGCTTGGTTGCTTGCCAAAGCCAGCTACCCGTATTTACGCGAGAGCAGAGGCTCGGCGTGCTTTACCTCGTCGATGTCTGGCCAGCTTCCGCATGCCGGCTCAGGCGCGTACAGCCCCACTAAAGCGGCATTGACAATGCTCGCCCAGACACTCGCGCTGGAGTGGGCACCTGACGGAGTCCGTGTAAACGTGGTGTCTCCGGGCATGACCCACACGCCGATGTCCGAAAAAATGTACGCCGATCCCCAGATCAAGAAAGCACGGGAAGCAATCATCCCGCTGGCGAGAATCGGCGAGCCCGTGGATATCGCGAACGTGATCGAATTTCTCGTTAGCCCTTTATCCGGATATGTCACGGGACAGGATATCTGTGTCGATGGTGGCTTCTCCAAATCGATACTGAGTCATATCCCGGGCCGACCAAGCTCAAAATCCTAAGCACGATTGCTTTACCGTGGGTTCAGCACTCAGGTCGGAAGGTGTGTCAATGGCACAGCGTGAGACACACTGCCTTGAGTGTAGGCGAGGCCGTACGGGCTTGGTGTGACATGCGGCTTCGACCTACATTGTGTGTTTTACGCGTTATCGCCGGAGCTCACACCTGAAGTACAGGCCACCCGCATTGTGGACAGAATCGATCACGTTCTTCCATCCGGCCAGCGCTGCTTCACCGTGGAAAAAAGGAATACCGGAACCGTTACGTGAAGCGGGACGATCGATAACGGTCCCTTCTGACAAGATTAATCCGGCACGACCTTCCGCGCGCCGCCGGTAGTATGCAGCGCTCGCTTCGCCGGGGGATGCCCTCCGGCGAAAATTGCCTAGTCATCGGCGCCATGACAATCCGGTTTTTAAAGCAAGGTGAAGCCGAATGCTCACTGAGCACCGCCCATTGGCAATGAACATTGAAAGCAACTGCTTCAGCAGATGAAGACTGGCCCCCCGGACCATTAGCACTCTATTCTGAGGTCTGGGATGCAAAACTCCAAAAAGCTCTGCTGAGCGGTGTGCTGCCGCTAGGCCTTCTCACCAAAGAAAAAGGCACGGTGGGCATGCCCTGCAACTGAATGCTCACGAGCCCTGGAAGTGGGACTACTTCACTGAAGTGTGGCTGCACTGAGACTAAGCGACTGTCGACCTTCAGCCGTTCCCAGTGCGCATCATCAAGCTCAGTCACAGGAATCATATTAGCGCCCGCTTCAATGAGTGGATTAGCGATCAGGTCATAAAGCGCTGGGTGAAGTCCTCGCGTGAAAATCGCGACTGAGCGATTTGTTAGTTCAACTGGATTGATAGTGGAACGGGCGGCGAGTGGGTCTGAGCTGCCGACGATGATATCGAGAGAAAAGTTGCACAGCGTGAGGATCTCTAGATGAGGGGGAATCACGCCCATTACGAACGCCAAGTCGAGCCGACCTGATGCAACACGCTCAACCAAGGTCGGCGACCACCCGATCTCTAGCTCTACACGTACGTCCGAGTGCGCTGACGAAAACCGGTCGATTAAAGCTCGCCGCTCCCCAATCTGATTGCTATACGGCGGCGCTCCGATAGCTAGTCTTCGTTCGGTCTTCCTGCGGATCTGGCTAGCCAGCATGGATGCAGAATCAAGAGACAAAGCTACCTGTTTCGCGCCTTCGAGGAACTGAGCCCCTTGCTCAGTAAGTGAGACATGCCGAGTGGTACGGGCGAACAAAGCAAAGCCTAGTTGCTCTTCTAGCTTGCGTATCCGGCTAGACAACCAAGGCTGGGCGATGCCAAGCCTCATGGCAGCTCGACTAAAGGATACTTCCTCCGCGATGACCACGAACTGCACAAGCGTTCTGGGATCGATGCTCAACTGATTTCCTCAAGAGCTGCTGCTGATCGGTAATTCTACCGGTTTTAGTAACGCTTAGTGGATGGAGTGCTCGCGCAATTTATACGAAAACCGTCTAGATAATCTACTGATTCGTCTTAGACATCTAGAAGCGCTCGTAAGATATTGAGGCGAGACCAAGCGGCACACTCCTAAGACCGCTCTAGCAAGGACATCCTTGAAATGAAAATCCATGCCGCTGTAAGCCGCCAGAGCAAGCAACCCTTCAATTTAGAAGCTTTGGAACTTGATGATCCTCTAGACAATGAGGTGCTCGTCAGAATCGTTGGCGTCGGTTTGTGCCACACGGACGTCGTGTTCCGAGATCAAGCGGTGCCACATCCTCTTCCCGCGGTTTACGGGCACGAAGGCTCGGGAGTAGTTGAGCGTGTTGGCAAAGCCGTGACAAAGATAGCTCCTGGCGATCACGTTGTTCTTACGTTCTCCTCCTGCGGGCAGTGTAAAAGCTGCCTGCAAGGCAAGCCCTCGTATTGCCTTGAGTTCGGAAAGCTCAACGTAAGCGGAAGTAGACCTAACGGGGAAGCTACGCTGAAGGACGAGTCCGGAGAACGAGTTTGCGGATGCTTTTTCGGGCAATCTTCCTTCGCCAGCCACGCGTTGGCTCATGAACGAAATGTCGTAAAAATACCGAGGGATGTTCCTCTTGAGCTGATGGGGCCGCTAGGCTGCGGCATTCAGACAGGCGCTGGAGCCATCTTGAACGCGTTGCAGCCTAAGGCAGGCTCAAGCGTAGTGATTTTCGGCGCGGGCTCGGTGGGCCTGGCAGCCGTCCTGGCTGCGGCGATTCGCGGCTGCTACCCGATTATCGTCGTTGATCTCCAACCTTCGCGGCTTGAGTTGGCCATCGAGCTTGGCGGCACACACACAGTGAATGGCGGCGCAGTAGACGCAGTTGCTGCAATCCGCACCATCACCAACGAACAGGGTGCCGACTTCAGCGTGGAGTGCACTGGCGTCCCTAAGGTGGTCCGCCAAGCTGTTGATGCACTCGCAATTGGAGGCGTCTGCGGGGTCGTAGGCGCTGCACCAGCCGGTGCTGAGGTCGCCTTAGACATCAACTCGGTATTGATGGGCCGCACGGTCAAAGGTGTGATGGAGGGGGACAGCATTCCTGAGCTGTTTATCCCTCAATTGATTGAATTCTGGCGTCAAGGGAAATTCCCTTTCGATCGCCTTATCAAGTTTTACCCCCTAGCTGACATTAATAAGGCCATTGATGACTCCGAACATGGTGGAGTTCTCAAAGCAGTAATGCGCCCATAATAATAGGAGATGCGTTTTGAATTTTTTTAAAGATTACACCATGACGATCGCTGGCCGGGCAGCTAGTGCCTCGGAATTCCTGCAAGTTATCAACCCTGCCACTGAAGAAGTCATCGCTGAAGTCCCAGATATTTCCCGCGAGCAACTCGACCAAGCAGTTCAGTCAGCCCGAGAAGCATTCGGCCCGTGGCGCGCGCAACCACTCGAAGTCCGTCAAGGCCGGGTTAAGCAAATAGCTGACAAAATTGCTGAACATGCAGAAGAATTCGCTCAACTTCTGACTCGTGAACAAGGCAAGCCGCTGGCAGACGCACGTTTTGAAATGTCGGCGTGCATTCACTGGCTGACGGAAGTCGCTAAGCAGGCCCCTACGGTGGAGCTTGTCAGCGAAACAGCTGATCGCCGAATCGAGACTCACCACGTCCCGATTGGCGTGGTCGGGGGCATCGCCCCCTGGAACTTCCCTATGACCTTGTCGGTTTGGAAGATCGCTCCAGCCCTGGTCGCCGGCAACACCCTAGTCTTGAAGCCTTCCCCCTTCACTCCCCTCACGTCGCTCAAATTGGGCGAGCTTCTGCGAGATGTACTGCCACCAGGTGTTTTGAACATTGTGACTGGCGGTGATCGACTGGGTCCATGGATCACTGAGCACCCTGGCATCGACAAGGTAGCGTTTACCGGGTCGACAGCAACGGGTAAAGCAATCATGCGCAGCGCTTCGCTTAATTTGAAGCGAATCACACTTGAGCTTGGGGGCAACGACCCGGCCATCGTTCTGCCTGATGTGGATATCGAAAAGGTTGTACCACAACTCTTCTGGGCTGCTTTCCGGAACAATGCCCAGTTCTGCTTGGCCTCCAAGCGGATGTACGTGCACGAAAGCATCTACGAGCGCTTCAAGGAAGCCTTCGTCGCCTACGCCAAAACTGTCAAGGTAGGTGACGGCACCTTGGAAGGTACTCAAATCGGGCCAATCCAAAACAAGCCACAGTTTGAGAGCGTCAAAGCACTGCTCAGCGAAGCAAAATCTCAAGGTGTCAGCTTCATTCTCGGCGGTGATGTACCAGAAACCAAAGGCTACTTCGTTCCGATAGCGATCGCCGACAACCCGCCAGAGGATAGCCGTGTGGTGGCGGAGGAAGCGTTTGGCCCAGTCCTGCCACTCCTGCGCTACTACTCGACTGAAGAAGCCATTCAACGAGCAAACGCCTCCATCTATGGCTTGGGCGCATCGGTCTGGGGTAAAGATCTCGAGAAAGCTCAAGAGGTCGCGGACCAGCTTGAAGCCGGAACTGTTTGGATCAACACGATTCATGAACTGGGTCCGAATTTCGCTTTCGGCGGTCACAAACAGTCTGGCTTGGGCGTAGAGAACGGCTTGGCTGGTCTCCTTGAATACACCAATCCCAAGACCATCGTTCGCAACAAGATCCCTCTTTAATAGGTGGCTGACGTCATGGCTTCTTTAGACGCAAGGCCACTTGATGGCATCTTTGTGCTTGACCTCGTGAATAGGCCAATGGCCGCAGTCGGAAGAACATTGGCCGAGCTTGGAGCTGAGGTCTTTCATATCACTGCCGTCAGCGATGAAGTAGAAGAGACTGATCGCGAGGCTCAAGTCATTGAGCACACTCGGCATGTAGGGAAAAATTTGGTACGGTTGAACCCACTGAGCGCCGAAGGAGTTTTGCAGCTTAGCAAGTATCTTGAACGGGCCGACGTTATTCTGACGTCGCCTTCAACAGGCTTTGAAGATCTAGCCGGTGCACGAACGATTAGCCGGGATTTCCCTGCAAAAGTCGTGATGACAATCAGCGACTTTGGCAGAGGCACATCGTTCTCAAGCTGGATCGGCACTGATCCAGTCTTCTATGCCCTTTCCGGTGAGTTAGCGCGGTCGGGACTTGAGGGACGAGCCCCCCTACTTCCTCCTGCCAGCCTGGCAACGGCCGCGTCGTCGTCTCAAGCGACCTACAACGTTGTGGTGGCACTGTATAGAGCCCTGACCACTGGAAGTGGATGCCTGCTCGACTTTTCGACGCTCGATGGCGTCTGCCAAACGCTAGACCCTGGTTACGGCATCGGTGGGAGCGCCGCGCAAGGTGCACGTGCTTCTGACCTCCCAAGAAGCCGCCCGCCGAAAGGCCGCTTTTACCCAGTGCTCCGTTGTGCTGACGGGAAAGTGCGTCTGTGCGTACTTTCCAGCAGACAGTGGCATGGGATGTTCAAGTGGATGGGCAGCCCTGCACAGTTTGCTGATCCGAAATTTGAAAAGTTGAACGAGCGCTTCGACAGCCCTGACCTGACTCCAGCCATTGAGCGTTTCTTCTCCGCGCAAACTCGCGAAGAGCTGGAAGCAGGTGGTCGAGACCACGGCGTGCCAATCACAGCTGTCAGGTCCCTCTCCGAATTCATCAAATCGGATCACGTTATATCACGCGAGGCCGTAGTAGAGCTTGCGATGCCTGGCAGCCAACCTATCCAAGTACCAAACGGCGTGCTGGTGATCGATGGGCAGCGCATGGGGCCTGGAATCAGCACTGAATCATCCGTTGGGAAGAGCATCCCTAGGGCACTGGCTACGCGCGAAACGGACGCCCTACCATTCGCTGGACTCAAGGTACTGGATCTCGGTGTGATCGTCGCCGGAGCGGAAGCTGGCAGGCTGCTCGGTGATTTAGGCGCAGACGTAGTCAAGATCGAGAGCAGCGCCTTCCCGGACGGAAGCCGACAGGCCCTGAATGAAGAGCTGATGTCAGCCAGTTTCGCCGCGGGACATCGAAACAAGCGCAGCCTAGCTCTAGACCTCAAAAGTCCCGAAGGGAAAGCGCTGTTCCTGCGCTTAGCTCAACAGGCAGATGTGATTCTGTCCAACTTCAAGCCCGGCACTCTGGTCTCTTTGGGCTTGGACTACTCGACAGTTGTGCAGCACAACCCAGCCATCATCATGGTAGATAGCTCCGCGTTTGGCCCTACAGGGCCGTGGAGCCGCCGGATGGGGTACGGCCCACTCGTTCGCGCATCTGCCGGATTAACTGAGCTTTGGAGCTACCCGGACGAAAGCGATGGTTTCTCAGACTCCGTCACCATCTATCCCGATCATACTGCGGCGCGCTACAGCGCAATCGGAGTCACTTCCCTCCTAATTCGCAGGCTCCGCACGAAGCTGGGAGGCACTGCCAGCGTAGCGCAGACAGAGGTCATGCTGAGCCAGATGGCCGCTGAAGTAGCTCTGCTCTCAGCCTCAAATGAAGGAAAGACAATTGATACACCTTGGGGCGTATATCCCTGCAAAGGTGACGATGAATGGTGCGCTGTCACTGTTGAGAACTCTAAGCAGTGGTTCTCACTTGCAACTGCTATTGGGTTCAGCCCCGCGTCTGCACGCGACCTCAACTCCAAGCAGCACCGCGCGGAAAATCGCAGTTCTATCGAGTCAAAGCTCCTCTCCTGGCTTGCTAGCAGGACGCCCCTTGAGGCCATGACGGCATTGCAAGAGGTAGGTGTGCCGGCAGGCGCCATGCTCCGAGTTTCTGACATGCCGGATTTCGCTTATTTCAAGGAACGGAATTTCTTCCGAAAGGAATCCCACCCTTCACTCGATGAATGCTTCTTGACTGAGCGTGCTTCGATGCAGTGCGAAGAGATATCTGACCCTGCGGAAGTCCCAGCGCCGTTGATGGGAGAGAACACCAGAGAAGTCCTGTCAGATTGGCTGAGCATCTCTTTGTGTGAGATTGACAGGCTGGTCGCTGATGCCATTGTGGAAGTTCGTTAGTTCCTAGAAAGCTGCAATAGCTTGAGGATCAAATCAATGAATGCTGAAAAAAATGTTCTAGCTGAAAAGCTAGGCAGCGCTTTTGTCATCACAATAAATAGGCCAGAGGCACGAAATGCCATCAACGCCGAAGTTCATACAGCAATCGGCTTAGCACTCGAAGAAGCCGAGGCCGATCCAGATGTACGAGTAGTGATAATTACTGGGGCTGGGGACAAAGCCTTCTGCGCCGGCGCCGATCTTAAGGCAGTCGCCAAAGGTGAAAGCATCTACCCAGAGGACACCACGCAAAGAGCGTGGGGCTTCGCCGGCTTTGTTTCTCATCCTATCAGCAAGCCAGTTATCGCTGCCGTCAACGGATTTGCGTTGGGTGGGGGAACTGAAATCGCGCTTGCATCGGATCTCATCGTAGCCTCCGAGAATTCTGCATTTGGGCTTCCGGAGGTCAAGCGCGGGATCGCTGCCGCAGCCGGCGGCGCATTCCGGATAGTCGAACAGCTCCCAAAGAAAATCGGCATGGAGTTGTTGCTGACAGGAGACCCAATAACCGCTGAACGCGCCAAAGAACTGGGACTGGTCAACCAGGTTGTCCCCCAGCAAGATTTGCTCGCAGCAGCTTTGCGCCTGGCGAAGCGGATCAGCGAGAACGCTCCCCTATCTGTACAGGCCAGCAAGCGAATCGCGTTAGGAATTTCGAATGGTGTAATTGCATCAGACGCGCATCACTGGGAACGAACCGAGGAAGAAAACTCAAGATTGATGGCTTCAGCTGATGCGCTTGAGGGCACCACTGCGTTCGCGGAGAAACGCGCACCAATTTGGAGGGGAAAGTGATGACAACCACTAATCCTGAGTTGATCCCAGTAATTGTGGGAGTGGGTCAGTGCAATGACCGACCTGCCAACCTTCAAGAAGGACTGAACTCCACCGGATTGATGGAGAAAGCTCTCCGCTTGGCTGATATTGATGCAGGTCGAGGCTGGCTTGCCGACATCGATTCGCTAGCTGTTGTGAAACAGATCTCGTGGCCGAACCTTGGCGACATCGCAACTGATCTTTCCAGCCGCTTTCAAGCTCACCCTCGGTTTTCTACAACTACGCCCGAAGCGTCCGGTGACAGCCCTATTCGGCTTCTCAACGATGCGGCTAACCTAATTGGCTGCGGAAGTATCAAGGTTGCAGCCATCGTCGGCGGAGAGGCGCTGCGCACAGCCGCGCAATTGGCCAAAGCAGCTGCGGCTGTGGGTGAAGCCGCTGACTACGATCCGCTCAGAGATGCTTCAGCCGAAGTGTATGCTCCTGGGTATCGTGAAAAGTACGGCCTGGCGGTCCCTACTGACGTCTACCCGTTGTACGAAAACGCAGGACGAAAATTCTACGGCCAGACGCTGGCAGAAGGTCAGGCAGAGAGCGCCACCATCTGGTCAAATTTTGCCGAGGTTGCGAAGCATAATCCCGCAGCTTGGCTACGCAAGGGGGCGGCTGCCGAGGAGATTTTTACCCCATCGCTTTCAAACCGACCGATTGCGCATCCTTACACCAAGCTTATGGTCGCTAACAGCTCAGTGAATCAGGGAGCTGGCTTCATCGTGACGAGCCTTGCCGAAGCCAGACGGCGTGGCGTGGCCGAGAGCAAGATCATCTACGTAGGTCTCGGCGCTTCTGCGCACGAGCCAGAAGACGTCTTGGCACGAGATCGGTTCTTCCATTCTGTCTCGATGGAGACCTCAATCAATACCGCTCTAAGGCTTAACGACCTTCAGCCCCAGGATCTGAGCTTTATAGAGCTTTACAGCTGCTTTCCCTGCGTTCCCAAGATGGCTCGCCGGATACTGAGCTGGCCCGCGTCTGAGCCAGCAACTGTCAGCGGCGGCCTGACCTTCGGCGGAGGGCCAATCGGCAACTACATGTCCCACACAGTTGCTTCTATGGTGGAAAAATTGCGGATTGAAGGGAGGCACGGCCTGCTCTTCGCTAATGGCGGCCTCGCCACCCACAATCACACAATCATTCTCTCCAATTCACCTGTTGAAGGCGCCGAGTTTCCACAGGACTACGACTACCAAGCCCAAGCCGACAGTAAACGCGGCAAAATTCCGGTGGTCATTGAAGAGTACGTGGGCCCGGCAACCCTGGAGACGTACACCGTTCTGTACAACCGTGATGGATCTGCACGCTCGGGTGTAGTGGTCGCAAGGACTCCTGAAGGTGCCAGGACGCTCGCTATAGTCTCCGCGGGAGACCAAGCGGCAATTCGCCTGCTGACATCGGGGGAAGTAGAAGCCGTAGGCTCCACCGGAGTGATCGAGTCCGGCCTAACTGGCTTGCGTACCTGGAACTGCACCTAATCGGGCTAAGCCGCAGTCAGCTGAAACTCACCGACTGCGGCTTTCCACAGCTGTGCAAAAACTTGCTTCAATTGCCTGGCAGTGTGCTCAAGTCAGGGTAACCCGTGAGCGCCCACCCACCGTCAACGATCAGGCTTGCTCCCGATACCCCCTCGCTTTCTCGATCGCTCACCAAGCGACACGCGCCTGCCGAATTTAGGCGTAGCACTACCAAAGCTGCACAAAAAATATATGAGTGCAAATAGATCGTCTTTGTGCATAAAATGATTTGAGCGGCGATTTCGAGCCTTTAGAACCCTGCCGAGGAACGCAAGCTTCCATAAGGTCACTCGAAGCCCATACAGCTACACCAACCATAAGAACCGCCCGCCGGCCTCCAAAGGCCCCGCGGCGAAGGGCAACAGACAGCAGGAGAAAACTGATGAATGAACAGGTCGCCCGATTCGCGGCGCAGGTCAAAGCTTCACGGTGGTTGACTCGCGATCAATATCGCCCGCTTGACCGGCCAGCAACGTTTGTGGGGCCGATAACCCGAGGCTTGAGACGCCGAACTATCCTGATCCATATCATCATTTGCCTTGTCGGCGCCCTGCCCTTCATTGCCAGCCACTTCGGCCTGACTGAAGTCTCACCGAAGCTTGAACTTCTCGGCTGGACCTTATGGGCTCCAGGTGGAAGTTTCTTAGCTATGGGAGGATGGGGTATCGCGGGGTTTATTTTTACCATCCTGCTGTTCCGGTTCACTGTTTTTGTTTGGCTAATGACCGGCGCATTGATCCTGCCGCTCACCATCTGGATCGGCTCCGCAGCAGTCGCGAGCCTGATAGGTGAAAGCAGCTCCACGGAATACGGGCGCTTGGCTGTTGCTCTGTGCGTCCCGGTTTTCTGGTGCTACCAGTTGCTGGTGACAAAGTCAGATCAGCGAAAGGTCGAAAAATCACGGCTCGCGCGAAACGAGTGGTTGGAATACGAGCTGTCGCAGCTCGATCAGTCCTCATCCCCTCTTGCACTAGAAAAGGACCGGGAGTTGAGCCCGGAGTCAGTCCGCGCTGCAAGGTATTTGTTCGACCTTGCATTGCAACCCGTGGGAAAATTTGACGGTTTCGTGCGGATTGACAACATTCAGGGTGCAGCGCTGCGCTACCAGTTGAACTGGCTCAGCTACGGCCTGGCTCAAATGCAATGCAACATCACGCCTAACTTCCACGGCTACCTCAACCAAGCCCAGCGTTTCGCGATCGAAAGCTTGGCCCTCCCAGAGGTCTGCGGCTACTGGAAATACGAAAGCCTGGTGGGAAATTTCACCTGGACCCTCGATCCTATTGGCACAAAAGACAACGTGATGCTGACGGGCTGGTCGCTAATCCCATTGACCACCTACGCCGCGAACACTGGTGACACACGCTATCAGCAAGAAGGCAGCCTCAAATTCCAGCCTTCAAAAAATAATGAACGTCGCTTTTCGCACAGCGCGCACACTTTTGTTGAATCAATAGTCAATAATTGGAATCGCAACAGCCTGTTTCTTTACCCATGCGAACCACACTGGACTTTTGGCATCTGCAACATCTACGCAATGTGTGGTCTGTTCCCATACGACAGGACCAACAACACAGATGTGGCGGGCAAGCACTACGACGAGTTCATGAACAAGTTTGATAATGAATTTATAGCTGCTAACGGAGAGATGATTCCTATCGTTTCCGCAATGACAGGGTTGAACAGGTTCTCTAGACCGATGCCTGCTATTCAGCTCCTGAGCCAGTTCGCGGTCGCTTTCCATGGGAGCGCAGTCAGTCCAGCTTACGCTCGACAAACCTACGCTATTGCCAAGCGTGAGTTGCTTGAGGTGGCCGGTGGTCGAATTAAGCTGAAAACGCCTTGGTCGAAAGAGATGGACATCGGCAACTACAAGAAAAACCCAAGTTACACCCTGGCGAACATTGCTCAAGCAGCTGCCGAACAGGGTGATGAGGTCGTTCTCAAGGCAACTCTTGCTACTGCGGAGGATCTGCTGCCTCGTGGCAAAGATGAGCAAAAATTCTATTACGAAGAAATTTCCACCTCTTCGAACATTAAGCTTGCGACAGCTACGTGGTCCAAACGCGGTGACTGGCAACGGCTCATTAACGAGGGTCCTAGACGTGGAGCTTTCACTGGTCCCATTTTGTCAGACTGCTCCTACCCCCAAGTGCTTGTTGCCCGAGCAGTAAGCGATGGAAATGATTTGGATCTGGTCCTTTACAACGGTTCAGAACCAGGTGAGCAGACGCTGACTATCGAGCGCCTGCAACCAAATAGCTCTTACAGCGTCGAAGGTGCCTCGATTGACACTTGCGTCTCTGACGAGAATGGCCGCCTGAAAATTGCCGTATACCTCAGCGGCCGTACGCCTGTTCGATTTGTACTCTCGGGGAGCTAACCATGGTCTGTTGCGTGCTTGGTGCAATAATGATGTCTCAGCTGCTGGTTCTTTACCGATTCGTGAAACAGCACAGAACATTGTTGTGCGGAAGTTTCTTGGTTGCTGCAATAGGTTTAACACTTGTTCTTACCACGACACACGATAGCTCGCATCGTCATGAAACCACCGACATGGAACATGTGAAGCGCCATTAACGCTCGGTAGTTAATAGCTTCCGACACTTAGGTAACGCCCGCAACACAACAGCAAGTCTGACGCTCGATAGCGTCACGACTTGCTGCACCCTAAAAATAAGAAATTCGCAGGAGATGGAAATGCAATCACCCATTTGAACGCATCGCCCAATTACTAGCGACTTAGTTGCACATCACCAAGCAAGTGGAAAATAATAATGAACAAAATAGTCTTCTTCGCTCCTCTCACCGCCGCATGCCTTCTGCTTAGCGAGCAAACTCTTGCCAACGGTTTCGCTCTCAACGAACAAAGTGTGAGCAGCATGGGAACCTCGTTTGCTGGGCGTTCCTCTGCGGCCCTAGATGCCTCCACGGTTTACGGGAACCCTGCGGGCATGTCTAAACTCAAGGAAGAGCAAGCCTCGTTTGGCTTTGTTCTTATAGTACCCGACGTCGATATTAGCAACTACTCGGCCACGAATGCGGCCGGTCCGGTTTCCGGAAGAGTTAACAACGATATCACCCCACCCACCCCAATCCCGTTTAACTACTACGTCAAACCCCTGAATGACAAATGGCACTTCGGTTTTGGAGTGTTCTCACCGAGTGGCCTTAGCTCTAACTACGACAATGACTCAGCAGTTCGGTACCTTGCGGACAAGTCGGAGCTAACGGTAATTCACTTCCAGCCCTCCGTGAGCTATGCCGTCAATGAAGATTTTTCGATCGGATTGGGTGTGATCGCGAGCTACAGCGAGACACTGATGAGCGCACGGCTCCCAGGCACTGACGGAAAACTAGAGATCACCGGCGACGACTGGGGCTTTGGCTACGCCATTGGCCTTCTCTACCAGCTCACGCCTCAAACCAGAGCTGGCTTGGTGTACCGCTCAAAAGTGAAATACGACTTCAATACAAAGACGGAAATCAGAGATCTCGCGCCGTCGCTTGGCCCGCAGAACATGGACATCAATGGGAGCCTCAGCTCAACGATGCCTGAATCTGTCGACTTCTCAATCACCCACGAGATTGATGATCGATGGACCGTTTACGCAGGTACCACCTGGACTAGGTGGAGCAGATTCAAAGCGCTTACCGTGAAGAACCCCGGCTCGCCGTCCGCTCTGTTCGAAACGCTGGACCAACCGATGAACTGGCACGACAGCTGGTCCTACGCGCTAGGTGCAAGCTACCAGCTGACTCCTGAATTGGTGCTCCGGGCAGGCGTAGCGCTGGATGACTCGCCAGCAGGTAGCACTCAGAACGTTCGCTTCCCAATTGCTGATCGCAAGAGCTTCAGTCTCGGCGCTGGCTGGAAAGCAAGTGATCAGATTACTGTCGATGTGGCTTACGCTTACGTGAAGCAAAAGGACTTCACGCTAGTTCAGCAAGATGAAATCGGCAACAGCTTCCAAGGTGACTACGCCGCCGCTGGGCATGGATTTGGGATGCAATTGAATTACCGGTTCTAACGCATCACTGTGCCGTAATAGCGGCGAGATCTCCTCGCCGCAACTATCCAGATCAGCAGTTAGCCAAGGAAGGCTGTGTCCCCCCGTTCATCCACGTCAGGCCTTCCACTGTTCCTGCTTTAGGCACGTATTCAGCTCCGACCCACCCCTTGTAGCCAGCCCTCGCAACAGCTGCGAGTAAAGTACTGTCTGGCTCACTTCGACCGTGGAGGTTCGCTATTTGCACATGCGACGCTTGGTCAGCGTACTGCGCTAGACAGGACTCCGCAGGCAACCCTTCTACCGCGGCGTGGTACAAATCCAAAATCAGACCTAACCCATGAATTTGCTGGGCCCAGTGCGCAGCGCTTGAGAGCGAACGGATGAAATATCCAGGCACCGCCATCTGGTTAATGGCCTCGATCACTATCTTCACATCGTACCGCCGCGCTTCTTCTACAGCCCACTGCATGTTGTCCACGAAACGCCCGCAGGAGGATGCATAGTGGGTTTGATCGACCACACCTGTAAGCACATGCAGAAGAGGAGCCGTGGCGATAGACGCGAATTCCAGCCCCTGCTCGAGCGCGTCTCGAAAGTCAGCCTCGCGACCGATTACAGCCGCAACGCCTTTTGTGCCGGCGATGACAGGAGCAGTCGCCAGTACCTGGATGAGATCGTTTTGACGCAGAAGGCCTGCCACGCGTTCAGCTGACATGCCTTGTGGGTGGCTAAACTCGACAGCCTCAAATCCGGCGTCACGGGCAGCTGCAAATCTATCCGCGAATACCCATTCCTGGAACATCAATGTCAAACTAGCAGAAAATTGGACCACGCAACGTCTCCAACCTTGTCTCGCAGCGAGCCAGCTTATAAAGGAAAAGCTGGCCACTCCCGCATTAAAATTTCGTCGCACACCTTTGATCATCGATCGAAGGTCCTGGGCTCTCAGCGCAAAACATCACGCCCAAGAGGCATGAATTTTACTCAGGGCGTCGAGCCCGGCTTGGACGACTTCGATGTCCAGCTCAGACTTGAGCCCGCTAACGCCGACCCCGCCTACCACCTCGCCATTTACCACTATTGGAAGCCCCCCCTCTATCGGGAACACTCCGTCGATCATTGATGCTCCAAGACGGCCTTGGGCAACCATCTCCTCGAAAAACTTGGTAGGACGCCTGGTCACTGCTGAGCTTCGCGCCTTATCGATCGCTGTCTGCACTGACGAGTTCGAAGACCCATCCATTTTCCTGAAGGACAGCAGTACGCCTGCGTCGTCCACGACGGCAATCGATACCTTCCAGCTCTCTAAATCGGCCTTATCAAATGCGCCTAGGGTGATGATTTCTGCCTCTGCCAACTGAAGCCGCTCAACGCTCCGCATACGTCTCTCCTTCTGAATGAAATTAGCCACAAACAATTTTAGTGCATAAAAATATACTTTGCGCACAAATCTCATATCCAGGCGTTTCCGGCACGCACCTATAAGGGTGGGCGTTCTCAGGCTCTTGTCCAAATCAAGCGAGCCGCCGTTAATAACAAATAAAACGTGACAAATCTCACGCTTCAATCGTAAATGCTTGCCAATGGCGAAAAACTATGCCCAATTTTGATAATCATGCTTTGCATCAACAAGTGTTTTGCGCATAAAATACTCTTCATGCATATTTTTTTGGATAACCTCTCATGAACGCCCCCGCCAGTGCGCCACTCATCGACGTCGCATTGATGAAAATGAAGAAAGCTATCGTCTGCTGCGAATTAGCTCCGGGCGAGAAGCTGAAGGTTGCGGAGTTATCTAAAGCCTATGGCTTAAGCAGCTCACCCATCCGAGAAGCGCTCAATCGGCTTACTCAAGATGGGATTGTTGAAGCCAGCGAAAACAAGGGGTTTAAGGTCGCCCCTATCTCCAAAGAGGACTACAAGGAGATCTCCAGACTGAGATGCCTTCTTGAGACAGAGGCCCTGAGCGAATCAATTCAGCACGGTGACGATGAATGGGAGGCAGCAGTACTTGGAGCCTTTCACAGACTTAATCTTATTGAAAAGAAGCTCACAGGCAGCACCCTGGCGCTGGATGATGAGTGGTCCGCGCGGCACAAAGCCTTCCATTTTTCGCTATTCGGTGGGTGTAGCTCGCACTTGCTACTGCGCATGGTGGACTCGCTCTTCGACAGGGCCGAGCGTTACCGTCGCTTCTCTGCGCACCAGCGCGTCAAATCAAGAGATAAGTCGGGAGAGCATCAAGCGCTTATGAACGCAGCGCTGGAGCGGGATTCCGAGAAGGCTGTGGTGCTGCTTCGCAATCACATCACAAGTACCCTGGACCGCGTTGTGGAGGCTATTGATCGGCAGGATGCCACCCTCCAGTGATGCAAAAGGACCCTCCGCTTCTTCACTATTGCGTGGATAGTGTGAAACGAAGGGGTTATTGCCTTTTACAGTACAGCGAAATCAGAAGTTCACCAGCTAAGGCTCATGCGCACGAGAGGTTCTTAGACGGATGCTCGGCTGACGCCGCTGCGGGGGTAAGTGCGTTAGCCAGCGACTCCAGCAGCTTGACCGCACCTTGCGCCGTCACTGCCCCACCGTAAACGTAGTGATCCGGTCGCACGACGACTACTTCACAGCCTCGAGCTTCCATCCAACTCGATAGCACTCCGTCAACTTCCTGGAAGTCGTCAGCGGTGCGAAGCCCCTTGGCAGCTTCAGTGACAAGACGGACAACCTTGAATGGCAAGCGGTTGATGGCCTCACTTTCGCTCATCTGCTTGAGCACACGGGAAGGCTCGAAACCTGGTGCGAATACTAGCCGCAGCGACTGACCGGTGAACACATCCAGAAGCGCTTTCGATCCGGTGCTATCAATGACCATAGGCTGAGGGAAAAGCTCGCCAGCCGGCGAGTGTTCGTCGCTAATCAAACCTGTCGTGAGGCCAGGAATCAGCGATTGACGGATTGTGCCACCTGGGTTTTCAACCATCAGTTTGAGCAACTCAGCATCCCGAGCTGCCGCCCGCACACTGTCACGTTCACAGATCACCTTCCCAAATTCCTTTGCGGCCAACGTCGTTTTTTGCACGTGAGGAATTCGCTCAGCCTGATAGGTGTCAAGCAGGCTCGCTGAAGCAAGACCTTTCTTTACGAAAGCAAGCTTCCAGACGAGGTTCAGCGCATCTCTGATCCCTTGGCACATGCCTTGCGCCAAGAATGGAGGGGTCATATGCGCAGCATCCCCAAGGAAGAAGATATTCCCTACCTTCCATTTCTTGAGGATCAATGCGTGGAACCGATAGGCTGAAGCCCGCCAAATCTTGTAGCCGCCATCTGGCAGCCACCGATCAAGCAACTTCTTGATAGCTTCTTCTTTAACGACTTCAGCAGGCAACTCGTCCGGGTTGATCATGAACTCCCAGCGACGGTGCTGACCAGGACCCACCACGAATGTGCAGGGGCGTGAAAGCTCACAGAATTGGACGTTAGTCTGCGGCAGATCCTGACCAGCACCTTCGTCCAGGAGGACGTCGACGACTAGCCACGGCTCGTCAAAGTCGAGATCTTCCATTTCAAGATTGCGGTCCATGCGAATCGGGCTTGTGCCTCCATCGCAAGCAAGCACGTAATCCGTAGTGACTTCGCGCTCCCGTCCGTCTTTGCTTCGGATCTTGAGAGTAGCCAGCTTATCGCTATCGTCTACCTGCAAAACTTCCCCCCCCAACTCAACCGTTACGCCTTCGAGGTGCATCAGTTTGCTTCGGAGAGCTTTTTCCAGCGGGGGTTGTGAGAACACATAGTTCGGCGCCCAGCCCAGTGGATGCGGGGGCTTGGACGAGTCGATTCGCTTGATCAGATGGGAACCAGTCGTCCTGTATTCCGACGGCCGGTAGGGCATGATGTGGTCTGCAAGCTCATCGGCCAGATGAATGTTGCCGAGAACTCGCATCACTTCGTGGTCAAACCCGATTGCTCGGGGATTTGCATAGACGTCTTCTGACTTATCAATGATGAGGGCTTTGAGCCCCCACATCCCGGCCAGGTTTGCACAGAGTGCGCCTACCGGGCCCATCCCAACAATTACGACATCGTAGTGCATGACGTACTCCGAATTTTATTGTTATTGAGAGTGACACCTAGGTCAGCAAGCTTGAGCGCAACACTAGGCGTCAGCCATATTCAGTTACCGCAGTATCGCGGTTAGCTCAGAGATGAACTGAGCTTGACGCGTTGCGCCTCTATTCGCTCACGAATCGATTGCATCCATTCCTCGCGGGTTTGGAAGCCGGGACGGCGTCGGCACATTGCCTCAGTTTGGGCCAAAATCGCCTCCACAGGCTGATCCAGATCTAGTGGCTCACGGCAAGGTTGAGCCGTGTAGAACGGCGCATCAACATACACTTCGATCGGGTTGTCTTCGGGGTCTTTGAAGTACAGCGACCAGGCATTGCCATGGTCGACCTGTACCAACCCAGTGATACCGTTCTTCTGGGCGAACTGGTAATAGGTCTTTAGATCCTCAAGGGAATCCAACAAAAACGACAACTGATTGATCGGGTTGAAAGGCAGATCGGTAGGCTTGCCATCAAACAGAACGACTTGGTGGTGAAGCTCGGGGTTCTGGGTCATGAAAAACAAACGATGCCCAGTGGAGGCAACCCCTTTGTCACTCACTACAAAGCCCAACACTCGGCAGTAGAAATCAACCATGTTGTCCAGATCAGCGCAGAAAACGCCAGTGTGGGTAAAGTTGATGGTAGGTAATGCCGTCATCTTATTTCTCCGGTTCTTATGATTGTCTAAAAGGAGCCATCAAGCTTCGTCAATGACACTGTTGGACAGCGTACCGATCTCAGAAATGACTACCTCAAAGACATCACCTGGCTTGAGGAAAATTGGTGGGGTTCGCTTGAAGCCGATGCCGCTTGGGGTACCAGTTGCCAGGATGTCACCCGGATTCCAAGTAAGAGCCTTCGAGACGTAAGAAATCAGGTGCGGGATGTCAAAGGCAAGCTCCGACAGCGAGCCCTCTTGTAGTTGCTCACCATTCAGAATGCCGCGCACAACAAGCTGGCGGTAATCAGGAACTTCAGCAGCCGGAACAAGCCACGGGCCAAGCGCACCGGTCTTACGGAAGGTTTTCCCCATTCCGTACTGGTGAGTATGGAATTGCCAGTCACGCACGCTCGCATCGTTGAAGCAGGTGTAACCCGCTACGTGATCCATCGCATTCGATGGATCGATGTGAGCACCGCCCTTGCCGATCACGACAGCCAACTCGGCCTCAAAGTCGAACTCATTCGAAACCTTGGGTCGCACCAGAGGCTCATCATGGGCCAACAACGTCTCAGCAAACCGCTGGAAGATAACCGGGTACTGACCCACTTTACGGCCAGCTTCCTCAGCGTGCGCAACATAGTTGATGCCCACGCAAATCACTTTTCCAGGATTTGGAATGACAGGGGCAAAAACGATGCTGGAGACTGGGTAATCCGCCTTGGCGCTCTGTACCTGCAAGCCCGCTTGCTGCACAAGTCCTGGATCAGCAACCAGCGAGGCAAGATCAGGTGTCGCCGGGAAGCGCTTAGTCAGCTCGACCACCCCACCCTCAACGATAGCGCCGTAGTGGGCTTTACCCTCTTTGTAATAAGAAATCAGCTTCATATGGCTTTCTCCACTTTTGTGCACAAAACGTTATTTCTTGCACCATACACCATAAGATGCATAATGGAATAGACCTGTTAACCAAATGAGCACCAAAGGCTCAAGGTATGGAGTATTGAGAGATGTCGTTAGTGAAGGTTCGGAAGGTTAAGCTGGATGTCGAAACGGTCTACCACGAGGGTGGGCCTGCCGTAGCCCAGCCGCTGACAATTGCCGTAGCCACCGCAGTGGTAGCTAACCCCTACGCTGGTGGATACGAAGAGAACCTGCTCCCGTTCATGCAAGAGCTGCGTGCGCTCGGGGCAGATCTGTCGGAGCGTCTTATCGCTGCACTAGGAGGTGCCAAGCACGTCCAGGCCTACGGAAAAGGTGCAGTGGTAGGTGAGGACGGTGAGTTGGAACACGGCGCTGTATGGCATGAAGCCGGCGGTTGGGCGATGCGAGAAGCGCTCGGAAATCCCCTTGCGATCGTACCTGCTGCAAAAACGATCGGCGGGATCGGCACCCGCATCATGATTCCGCTTGGCCACATTCAAGCCGCCTACGTTCGAAGCCACTTCGGGGTAGCAGAGATGACTGTCTGGGACGGTCCACGCCGCGGGGAAATTGCTTTCGGTCTAGCAATGGCAACCGGTGGTCGTATACATGCTCGCCTGGGCGGCTTGGAAGTGAGCCAAGTCAAAGGAGAAGACGGCCTGCGATAACCCTGCTGCACGTTTCTAAGCGCGTCCTCGACGACGCACGCTTATTACAAAAACAACAGAAGCTGGAGATGTGAAATGACAACAACAATGCGTGCCGCGCGCCTTTACGAAGGCGGTCAGCCTATGGTTGTGGAAAACCTGCCTGTCCCCTCGATCCGTCCGACCGAGGTCTTGGTAAAAGTGAAGGCCTGCGGGATCGTCCCGAACCTCCACAACATCCTTACAAACTGGGTCAAGTGGTTCCCACAAAACCCTCTGCCAAAGCTGCCAGCCATTTTTGGTCTCGACCCTTCCGGGGTTGTCGAACAAGTGGGCGACCAGGTCTACGACTTCAAAGTAGGTGACCGAGTTTACGTAAACCCTGGCCGCTATTGCGGGTCCTGCCGCGCCTGCCGGTCAGGGAATTTCGTCGCCTGTAATGCCTACACGTTCAATGGGTACTTCGGCTTCACGCCACGGAGCCCACGGATGTTCGAGGACTACCCATACGGCGGTCTGTGCGAATTTATTCCAGCCCCTCAGTACAGCCTCGTAAAACTCCCAGACAACCTGGGCTTTGAAACGGCCGCCAGGCTGGGTTACTTGGGTACTGCGTACAAAGCACTGCTCAAAGCCAACGTAGGGCCAAGCTCGACGGTGTTGATCAACGGCATCAGTGGGACTCTGGGCCTCGGCGCAGTTGCATTGGCGTTAGCGATGGGTGCTCGCAAGATCCTCGGCACGGCTCGAAATGTTGAGCTTTTCCAGAAGGTGAAAGATCTTGCCGCCCCTGGACGTATCGAGATCCACACCCTGGGTAGTTTACCAACCAACGAGTGGGTCAACGAAGTTACTCAAGGCGAAGGGGTTGACGTCGCAATCGACGCTCTCGGCCCTGGTGCTCCACACGAAAGCTTGGTTCATGCGCTCAAATCGCTGCGCCGGGGTGGGCACCTCGTGAACATTGGCGCTGTCGCGGGAGAAGTGCCCATCGATCTGCACTGGATCATGGACAACGACATTCAGATCAGTGGGTCCGCCTGGTTCACCACTGGCCAGGGTCAAGCTATGGCTGACATGGTTGGTTCAGGTGTGCTGGACCTCTCTTTCTTCGAGAACCAATCCTTCTCCCTGGATCAGGTCAACAACGCGATTTCCGGCATCGAGAATCGCCACGGTGGCTTCAGCAACTACGTCATCTGCCCTTGAGATTAAGCAGCGAGGGCTTCCCCTCGCTTCTTCAAGCCATACGCAGCCTTCATCGCGAGAAAACTAATGAAAATTAGGCGCATCGTTACGGGTCACGATCAATCGGGAAAGTCAGTGTTCCTATCGGACGGTGAGGCTCCACGCGCTCACTCGTTTGCTTCGATTCCAGGGCACGCTATGGCTCAGCTCTGGACCACTCCTCCGCGCCCAGTGCCAGTTTCACTCCAGAGTGACCCAACCTTCAACTCGCCTTCACTGCTTCCACCGCTAGGTGGCACAAGCATCGCAATCTTCGACTTCCCTCCCGACTCAGTCATGGCAAATCCCCTTGATGGTCAGAGCGCAGCAGCGGAGTTAGGTCAGCATCTCCCCGGCCTTTTCGACACTTTCGACTCGAGCAACCCTGGAATGCATACAACCCCAACTATTGACTACGGCATTCTTCTCGAGGGTGAGCTGTGGCTGGAGCTAGACGATGGTGAATCTCGACGGGTCTTGCCTGGTGATGTGGTAGTACAACAAGCCACTCGACATGCTTGGCGTAACAAGAGCGACAAGATAGCTAGGGCTCTCTTCGTAATGATCGGATGCCACGAGGCCTAAATGCGATAGCAGGCTGCTCCCATTTTCTCACGCCACACAAGTGAGCCACCGGCTGCGGCGCGTGAAACGTCTGGGGCAAGCGTTGTCTCTCCACCACCGCCTCCATCTAGATCGACCTAAACCAGCAGGTAAAGGACATCATTCTGTGACATCAAAAATTAAAAGCAGCTTTGTAGACGGCTCGTTTGTTTCGTACGACCACGGCACTGATCTGCTGGAAAATCGGAATCCATCCAACCCTAGTGAAGTTGTTGAACGTTTTGCAAGAGCAGACAAATTGCTTACAGAGCGGGCAATTCAAGCGGCCCGAAGTGCCGCTCCCGCCTGGGCTCGGAGTAACCCGCAACTGCGAGCGGACGCTCTTGACTTTATCGGGAGCGAGATCCTCCAACGCAAGGAAGAGCTGGGCGCCCTTCTGGCTCGAGAAGAAGGCAAAGTTCTGCGCGAGGCTATCGGCGAAGCAGAGCGTGCTGGTCGATCCTTCAAGTTTTACGCTCAAGAAGCGCTGAGAGCCGAAGGTGAAAAGTACCCATCCGTCCGGGACGATGTTGGGATTGACGTTTTTACCCAACCACTTGGCGTAATCGGGATCATCGCGCCCTGGAATTTTCCTATCGCAATTCCGGCCTGGAAGATTGCTCCCGCCCTGTGTTACGGCAACTGCGTGGTTTTCAAGCCAGCGGAACTCGTGCCCTCGTCCGCCTGGGCTCTTGCGGAGATCATCTCTCGTTCCGGCGTGCCAGCGGGCGTGTTCAACATGCTGATAGGCCCAGGACGCAGCGTGGGAGACACCATCATTCGCTCTCCAGAGATCGATGGCATCAGCTTCACTGGCTCCGAGCACACTGGCCGACAAATCGCCCAGCTGGCCGCAGAGGGAATGAAGAAAGTGCAACTAGAAATGGGGGGAAAAAACCCGCTGGTTGTATTGGACGATGCTGACCTGGACGTAGCAGTTGAAGCAGCGCTCAATGGTTCGTTCTACAGCACGGGTCAACGCTGTACCGCAAGCTCCAGACTGATCGTCACCGAGCAAATTCATGACCGTCTCGTAGCAGCTCTAGCCGAAAAAACCCGTGCACTGACAATCGGTGATGCGCTGAACGCAAGCACAAATGTTGGTCCTGTCGTAGACGGCCGACAGCTAGAACAGAACCTTTCCTATGTCCGCTTTGGCCTCGAGGAAGGTGCCAAACTGGTGTGCGGTGGCGAGCACCTACATCATGAATCTGGAGGTTTCTTCTTCTCACCAGCGCTTTTCACTGACGTCAGCCCAAAGATGCGGATCTACCGGGAGGAGATTTTCGGCCCCGTTCTCAGCGTGCTGAAAGTAAAAAACTATGAGGAGGCATTTGCCGCAGCGGAAGATACACCTTTTGGCCTGTCTGCCGGGATCATCACCACGTCGCTGAAGCATTCCGAGCACTTCAAACGTAACAGCTCAGCTGGCATGGTGATGGTAAACCTGGCTACGGCAGGCGTGGACTACCATGTGCCATTTGGTGGCAATGGTGCTTCGAGCCTAGGCTCTCGAGAGCAAGGCACGCACGCTAGGCAATTTTTCACCCGTGTGAAAACGGCGTATCAACTCGCCTGACTCCACACGAGCGGCAACAGGTATGCCGGCGGCGATCAAGACCCGATCGCCGTCGGCATCGGCAGTTCCTGCATGCGTCAGGACACAACTCGAAGCGCTTTGCTCAAGTTCTTTTGGCAATCCAATAGCGCAGCTCTGATCCCAGGCATCGACTTTTCCATCCTCCCCAGACAGGGCCTACAACGTCGACGGCATAGTCACCCTGCGCGGTCTTAAGACCGACCGCCGCAGCACCTACCCGAGCATCAGCGGTTGCAGTTGTTCAGCGTCGAGTTCGACTTCCAGCCCACGGTCAGTGCCAGGCCTATGGAATGCTCCCTGGTTCAATCGCCGTGCTGCAAGCCAGATGCCTACACCATCATGCACCAGTACTTTCATCCGATTGGCGCGTTGGTTGGCAAACAGATAGGCGCAGTGCGGCTTCGCCACACCAACTACCGCCATCACCCGGGCCAGCGCCGTATCAGTACCTGCGCGCACGCCCATGGGCTCGGTGGCGAACTATATGGCGCCGATACGCATCATCGAAAAAGACTGCGAGTGAAGCGGGCGCAGCCGTACGGGTCGGAGACGGGCCATCTGACCGTGTTGGAATTGTCGTCCAGCGGCGGCGTGATAACTATCACCTCATCAGCGTGACGCTTGCGCATCGGTTGCAGTGGCACGAATGCTGGCAGCGATGCTGCGCGTTTGTCGCGGTAAATAAGCAGCCACTTGCGGAAGACGTTGGCGTTGATGCCGTGGCTGATGGCGACGCTCGAAACGTGGCGCCAAGTTGGAGGCATTCCTGCACAACTTGGATTTTAACGGGTTTAGACTAAGAGCATCGTTGGGGCATGGAAATCCTAGCAATTAGAGTAATCGCGTCCGCTAAAACTGATCTGACCCCGAAAAGTTGGACATCACCATCGGGGGGTGTCATGAAAAAATACACAGAGCAGACGAAATTGTCGGTTGTTGAGGATTACTGCTCGGGCAGCGCAGGTCACAGAGAGGTCGCGCATCGTCACGGGGTAGATGCTTCATCGCTTCGAAAGTGGATCGCGGCATATCAGGCGCTTGGTGCCGCAGGTCTCAAAAGTAAGAGAAAGAAGAACTACAGCCCTGAATTCAAGCTGAGTGTATTGCAGCGCATGCGAGAGGAAGAGCTGTCCTATCGCCAAGTCGCCTCACTGTTTGATATCCGGAAATCCGACATCATTGGCGAATGGGAGCGCCGGTATGATGAAGGCGGTTTGGAGGCCTTGTCTCGGCAGCCAGGAAGCGGACTTCACAAAAAAATGACAAAACCCAACCCGTCCACCCAGCTTGAATCTTCGGACGACGAAGCTCGTACGCGTGATGATTTGCTGGCCGAATTGAACCAGTTGCAGATGGAAAATGCTTATTTAAAAAAGCTCGATGCCTTGGTTCAAGCGAAGGAACGAGCAGCGCAGCGGAAAAAGCGCAAATCGTGATTGAACTGAGGCAACAGCACCCTCTGGAAGGCCTTCTGAAGCTGGCGGGCCTGGCCCGTAGCACGTTTTACTATCAACAAAAGGTGCAGCAAGCTGTTGATAAATACGCGGTGTTGAAGACCAGAATTTGCTCAATTTTCGACGAGCACAAGGGCCGATATGGCTATCGCCGTATCACTGCTGCCGTTCGACGAGCTGGCCACCTCGTGAACCACAAGACTGTTCAGCGCCTCATGGGCGAACTTCAGTTGAAAAGCCGTGTGCGCATAAAGAAATACCGCGCCTACAGAGGCGAAGAGGGTCAGGTAGCGCCGAACCTGCTGAAGCGGAAGTTCGATGCCAAACGACCGAATCAGAAATGGGTAACCGATGTGACGGAGTTTCGGGTCGGCGGGCAGAAGCTTTACCTCTCACCGATACTTGACCTGTACAACGGCGAAGTCATCGCCTTCAAGACCGCCAGGCGCCCGCTGTTCGACATGGTCGGTGCGATGCTACGGCAAGCTTTTGAGCGGCTGCGGCCGCGCGATAAACCAATCTTGCATTCCGACCAGGGATGGCAGTACCGGATGCCTATTTACCGCCGCGTGCTGAACGAGCGTGCAGTAAAGCCAAGCATGTCCCGCAAAGGAAATTGCTATGACAATGCAGCTATGGAAAGTTTTTTCGGTACGTTGAAATCCGAGTTCTTTTATCTGAACAAATTCAACAATCTCGATGAGCTTGAAGCGGGGCTGGGGGACTACATACACTACTACAATCATTCGCGAATCAGGCTAAAGCTAAGCGGCCTGAGCCCTGTGGAATACAGGACTCAAGCACGGCGGGCATAGAAGGCGTCCAACTTTTCGGGGTCAGATCAAACATAGGCGGACGCCATCGCCCTTAACTCTTGAATTCTGAAAGTGTGTCCACTGGACGCTTACGACCTAGCTAGTTTGCTTCGCGGATAATTCACCCCGAAGAGGAAAGAACGATTTAGAGCCAACCTGCTCCTTTACCTTACTAACGATGTGCGCACCGATAGGGATGGCGGAAGTCGCAGCAGGAGAAGGAGCATTGCACACATTAATGCTTCGTGGAGTTGTAACGAACAAAAAGTCGTCAATCAGCTTACCATCCCGAGATACAGCTTGTGCTCGAACTCCAGCAGGATAAGGCATCAGATCCGTCTTTGTGATCGAAGGGCAGTATTTTTGTACCAGCTTCAAGTAACCGCCCTTGAATAGCGAGTTCCGCATCTCAACCAAGCCCGGCTTCAGGTTATTCTTCAGCACCTTCAAAATCCCAGGGTTTGTGAGCATCTCGGCCACATCTCGGAGCGAAACATCCGATTTCTTGTACCCCTCGCGCTTGAGTGCTAATACCGCGTTTGGCCCGACAGTCACTGTACCGTCAATCATGCGTGTCAGATGAACGCCTAGGAACGGCATCGAAGGATCAGGTATTGGGTAGATCAGGTGATTGACAATTTTGTTGTGCTGCTTAGGCAAAAGATAGTATTCACCCCTGAACGGACAGATTGTGAAGTCCGGTTCTATCCCAAGCATTTTCACAACGCGGTCGGCCATCAGCCCCGAGCAAGAAATCAAAAACCTACCTGTGTACTCTCAAATAGTTTGGCATTGTTGTTAGTCGTGATAGATCTTGCTCGGAACAAGCGTCCAATCACTCACACTTCAAGCTGCAACCCCATACACCGGGCATTATCTGAAGATGATTGGCTGGACTAACGGTATGGAAGTGCCCAACAGCGATGATTCACATGGCGTAGAGCAGAAATGCCAAGCCTTCGCTGATTGCACTGCAGGCTTCGCTGTTGGCCTGACAAGGGAGAGGTTTGCCGGTAACGAATGGAACGGCAATGGAGGCACAAGGACTGATGCGGATACTGCCGGCGTGAGAAATCGCGACATGAGCTCTGTCATAAGACAGAGCCTCAAGGCTGATTTGGAAGATTCGGGCGCCGGACATAGTCGTACCATAAGAATAGGATTGAACATATCCGGCGGTCCGGTGACAGCAAGGTAGCATGGTGACCACTGTGATCAAGGAATATATTTTATTATGCTTATTTCATAAAGGAATAAGCTTGCGATCATCGACACTGAGGTGCCGGGTTGGTATGAAGCTTCGACGACCTGGCGTTTAAATACGGTTGGGAAGTTCGGGCGGCGACCGTGGCGACGAGCGGGAGCCGTATCCAAGATAGTGTCCATTAAAAAATGATGGACACTATTTTTGCTAATTTTGGAGTCGGTCAGGAGTGGGTACTGACCGGACGGTTACTATAGGTGTGAACGAGCGGCTAAATGAGGTAGCCGTGCGTCGGCACGTGGATCACGTTTGGCGTCGGCCACGACACCTTACTCGATCAGAGTGAGCGCTCGGCAATCGCATCTCGAACGCCGCGTTCCACTTGAAGACTAGGGATTCGATAGTGCTTAGACGTGATCGCGCCTCATCTCTGCCCATTCAATCAACGCCCGGATTGACGCCCCAAGTGCATGGCCGATAGGCGTGAGCGGATACTTCATCCTAGGCGGCACCTGCGGGTATAGACACACCTCAGTCGTGGGCGCCGATTACAACGTCCTTCCCGCCGGCCAATAGTACGAAGGCGTTGAACAAGCCCTCTCCAAAATGCTTAGAAACCCACGTTATTTGCGCCTTTCAAGCCCAGAATCTGACGAGCTTCGTCGGGAGTCGCAATTTCATATGACAACTCCTCGAGGATTCGGCGGATTTTTCTGACTTGATCCGCGTTGGTTTTGGCCATCACTCCTTTTTCAAGGTAGATGCTGTCCTCTAGGCCGACACGAACGTGCGCACCCATAACTGCACCCACAGTCAAAAGCGGCATCTGGTGACGACCTGCCCCGAGGATGGAAAACTCATAGCTGCTTCGACCGAAAAGACGGTCGGCGACACCGCGCATCATTGCCAAGTTCTCAGGGTCAGGGCCAAGTCCTCCGAGAACTCCGTATATGGACTGAATGAAGAACGGCGGCTTGATCAGCCCTTCGTCCACAAAGTACGCAAGATTGTATAAGTGCCCGACGTCATAGCACTCCAACTCGAAGCGCGTACCAGACTCACCCAGTTCTTGCATGATGTGTTTGATGTCTTTGAACGTGTTCCGGAAGATCAAATCTTCCATCCCCTCAACATAGGGCTTTTCCCAATCATGCTGCCAATGATCGATTTTCCGAGCGATTGGGTGGATGGAAAAGTTCATCGAGCCCATGTTCAGTGAGCACATTTCTGGTCTGGCACGTAGTGGATATGCAAGTCGTTCTTTCAACGTCATCCGCGTGCTGCCGCCAGTGGTGATGTTGATAACCGCGCCTGTCTGGCGGGCAATCTCCGGCACAAACTGATCAAACAGTGCGGGATCCGGAGATGGTCGCCCATCGATAGGATCACGAGCATGCAGGTGAACAATCGATGCACCTGCCTCAACAGCCTCAATCGCTTGCTGTGCAATTTGCTCCGGAGTGATTGGCAGATACTCCGACATTGTCGGCGTGTGCATTGCGCCTGTGACAGCACATGTAATGATGATTTTGCGATTTTTATTATTCATAGTCATCTTCTCGACTAGGGCAATCAAATAGCTGGTTTTTGCACTGAAGTAATCAGTCGCAACGCCAGTTGCGTACGAACCTCATCGGCCTGTTCTTGTGTCCATGCGCGCAGTCCTTGGCCTGTGCGCATGCCCTCATGCCCCTGCTCCAATAACGCATTAAGCAAAGGGTTTGGTTCAAGGTCGTTACACAGGTCAGGAAAAATGACCTGATGGACGAGTTTGGTAAGCTGAAGGCCCACCAGATCCGCGTTCTCCATCGGTCCTAAAAAGGGCAGTCGCATACCGAAGCTTTGCTTTACAACGGTATCGATGGTCTCGGCATCGCAGACCCCTTTTGATACCAACGAAATAGCCTCGCGCCACATCGCATGCTGAAGACGGTTGCCGATAAACCCCGCGACGTCTCGATGAACTTTGACGGGGGATTTGCCCAAACTCAGCAGCAACTCGAACGTCGAATCAAATACCTTTTCAGAGGTGTATTCGGTACGCACCACCTCAACCAAGGGAACAAGATGAGGCGGATTCCACCAATGCGTCCCGACCAAGCGTCCCCGCGCATCCGCATCAAGCAGTTCACCAATGGCTGTAATAGGAATAACCGAGGTGTTACTGGCCAAAACAGTGTGACGGGGAGCGAACCTGGCGACATCAGCAAACAATTGCTGCTTAAGTTCCAGGCGCTCGGACACTGCCTCAACGACGATGTCGGCGTCAGCCACAGCTATCTGCAAATCTGTAGCGAGGAAGATATTGGCGAGCACTGGGCCTGAAGTGAGTCCCATCTGTTCAAGGTTGTGGGCAACTCGTTGCGGCGCGACGTCGAGGGTCGCCGCGTCAGGGTCAAATATGGTGACCTTATGGCCAGCTTGAGCGAACACCTGGGCGATACCATGGCCCATGAGGCCAGCACCGATGATGCAAGCATGAAGAATCTTTTGCATGCTGACTCCAATCTTATTAAGCCCATTGGGCTTTTTTTGTTAGAGCCATATTACGAGTGTGCGATTTAGTTGGTAAGGTTCCATTGAGACAGCTTCTAGTCCCATTCGGACATCTCAGGAGATCGCCTGCCATGCCTGCACCGATTCAGGGTTTTCTAAATCAGAAAATCTTCGCTCCCTACAAGATTGCAACGCTGGTCGAAACCGTTGCGGAGCAAGGCATTACCTCTGACGTGGTACTCCAGCGAACCCAACTCGACGCCTCCCAGATCAGTGACCCAAATACGTTGACTTCCATTCGTCAGTACATCGACGCTTGTGACAATGTGATAAGAGCATCCGCCGACTCCTCAACAGCTTTCCAAGTTGGCTCCCGCATGCACCTCTCGGCATATGGAATGTACGGGTATGCGTTGATGTGCAGTTTGACGCTTCGCGACTTTTTCGAATTTGGAGTGAAATACCACGTCCTTGCTACGCCTACGCTTCATATCAGTTGGCGCGAGGAAGCTGAGGCTGCTATCTGGGAGTTCTCCGATGTCTATAGCCATTTGATGAGCGCGCAGACTCGCGAATTTTTGATACGGCAACAGATGGCGCAGCATGTCACTCATCTAAAAGACGCTGCAGGTCCGGATTGTAAGCCCATCAAGGCGCTTTTCGCGTTTCCTTTACCCTCAGATAAGGCCAGGTATGAGCGATTTCTCGGCTGTGAGTGCATATTTGACTGTCCTGTCACCGAACTCCATTACCCCCAGAAAATCCTGTCCCATGCACCACACTTGGCCAATCGACTGTCGAGAATCATGCTCCAGGAAACATGTGATCGATTGATAGGTAAGGCCAAGACTTCGTCTGGGGTAGCGGGAGAGGTATATCAGCTAATGATGCTGACTCCGAACCAGTTCCCAACAATGGAAAAGGTCTCGCAGTGCATGCGTTTGACCACCAGGACGCTGCGCAGAAAACTGGAAGCTGAAAATACAGACTACGGCGCGATTCTCGACGATGTCAGGAGCAGCTTGGCAATCGAATACCTGCAAACAACAAAAATGAGTACTGAAGACATTGCGGCGAAAATTGGATTCAGTGACAACGCCAATTTTCGGCGCGCATTTAAACGCTGGACTGGCAAAACTCCCCGTCAAATACGCGATGAAATAAACTAATAGATCGGGTTGTGCAGTGTCCGATTATGACCTTTATGAGGCCGCTCACGACCTCGTATTCAGTAGTCGGGGTTCGTACTATGGAGCACGTAGGTCCACGTGGAGGAGCTACCCGACAACCAGTCCAATCACAGAATAAGAGTGCCTGTTCATGCCCATATCTGTTCGATGCATCATGACCTGTGAGTCCCTCATTTCGTCCGGTTTCCGCATGTGATAGACGTAGGGCAGATTAACTTCCACGACCTACCCTCTTGGTTCGTGCGCTTTTAAGGCGTGAAACCCTAGTTAATCCCCACGGCATTCTCACCACGCCAAGTAGCCAACGAACCATCCCTAAGAGATCCGGCCGATTGGCATATGCCGATCGAAGAGACCTCGCCACGAACGAGAACGGCTACTCGGTCCAGCCAGCACACCAAGGTGTACAATGTTTGGAGGCAAAGCGAAGGCGATGAAGCCCATCCATCAGCGATACCTTTATCCAGCAACGTACGTATAAAAATGACCACGGGAGGTCTGAAGCGGAGGCAAGCAATGCATGATCGCCTAGACTCACAAGCTCAATATCGCGAGGTCGGGGGGGAACTTGTTTCCGGCGTAATTGTTGACTCTCGCACGACGCATGTCGAAGTCCTTGCGCGCCGGGCGAATGGGCCCATCACCTGGCGTTTTCGCCAACCGCGGCTGGCGCTCTTTTGGTTTCGGAACGGCCTCAAAGAATTGCATCTGGAGCTCGACGGGCAGCGCACACATTCCGGAATTCAACAGAGAACTAATCTTGCGCTTTTTCCAGCCTCCACATCAATCGAAGGCGAGTTCGATGTTGCTCCGTATTTCGACTACATGGTGGTCTTTCTCGACCCAACCGTTGCGTCTGATGCTGGTTACCACTTTAATCGACCGCTAATTTCCTTTGGGAACGAAGACCTGCAACATAGCCTTTCGGCCCTCTGCCGCGAAGCGTGCAATGCAGACAACCTTTACGAATTGTTCGCCGAAGGTTGGGCAATGCAGGCACTCGTCCAACTGGCGAGGGCTGACGGTAGTCAGACAGTTCGTATTCAGCCGCGCGGCGGACTCGCTCCTGCGAGCTTGCGGCACGTTATCGACTACATCCAAACCGACTTATCAAATCCGTTCACGATTGAGGGCTTGGCGCAAGTCGCAGGTATCAGTCCCCGTCATTTCATGCGGGCTTTTAGGGAAAGTACCGGGCAGACACCGTTGCGCTTTATTTACAGTCTGCGTCTCAATCAGGCTAAGTTGTTCCTCTTGGATCCCAGTCGTACCACAACTGAAGTCGCACTGGATTGCGGCTTCAGCCATGCTCAGCACTTCTGCACCGCATTCAAGAAGGCAACCGGCGTGACGCCGTCTGATTTTCGTAAAGCTGTAACCAGATAAGCGTCACGGGCTAGTCACGGCTAAAGGAACCTAATGGGGGTCATTCAAAATCAAGCGGTTCTCGGGACGACCATGGTCTACATCGATCATCAAGGCCAGACGCACAAAGTGACGTACCAAAGTCATGGGCAACTGCACCAGCAACAGTGACACCAGGCACCGCACGCCTCACACGATCAACCGTTTCACCTGCAACGCCAAATCATGCAAGTCGGCCAAGCGCGCCAGGACCCGTTCGACCACCTCCCCCTAGCCACCGCACCGCTTTGCATTTCATCCATCGAGTCCAACGCCACTCACGGACTCGGTCAATTGCTCAAGCTTGACGTGCAAGCCGATTTTGTACGGTGACTGTTCTTTTTCAATTGTCACAGCAGAGTCCAGGTGTAACTGAGGATCAGACGGTTCTCGTCGATATCACTGCGGTAGTTGGAGCGAGCCATCGCGTTGCGCACACGGATCCCGAGGCCTTTGAGGCTGCCGCTCTGCAGCACATAGCCGATGTCCAGATCACGCTCGCGATCCTTGCCTTCAAACCCCTTGCCGGTGTCGACGTTGTTGCCGGTGATGTAGCGCACGGTACTGGTCAGCCCCGGCACACCGAGGGCTGCGAAATCGTAGTCGTAACGCGCCTGCCAGGAGCGCTCGTCGGTGTAGGCGAACTCGTAGGTCGGCACCTCGTTGCCCAGCGGGGAGATGTTGGCGAAGACTCGCGGAAAGGGGCTGTCGCCGTACATGCCCTGATAGCCGACATAAAACGTGTGGCCGCCACGCTTGGCCGATAGCAAGGAGAAGAACGCCTGGTTGTCGATGTTGCCCAGCAGCTTTTTGCCGTCTTCGCGCGAATCGTAATACCCAAGGTTGGCGCCCAGGATCCAGTTGCCCAACGGCTCGTTATGCTTGAGCCCGAGAAAGCGCTGGTTGTAGATATCTTCCAGTTGCCCGAACCAGGCGCTGACCGAGCTGCGTTTATCGTTGAAGGCGTAATCGGCACCGGCATAGTTGAAGCCATCACTGCTGACCTGACGCTGTGGTACATGACCGAGCATGGCTTGCATTTTTTCGTCGCCGGCCTCGTTGCGCAGGCTGGTGGAACTCAAGTGGCCGCCCTGCACAGTCAGGCCATTGATCTCGCTCGAGCTGATGCTCGCGCCTTGATAACTGGGCGGCAGCAGACGGATATCGCTGAAAGCCAGCACTGGCACGTTCGGTTGCAGCTCGCCCACCTTCAGTTCGGTTTTGGAGACACGCACCTTCAACGCGCCTTCCAGACGGCTGTATTCATTCGCCGCGCGCCCGTCACCCTGCACCGGTAGCAAACCGGTATTGACCCGATCCGGGCTGCTGTCGAGCTTGAGGCCGAGCAGGCCAATAACATCCACACCAAAACCGACGGGGCCCTGGGTGTAACCGGATTTGACGTTGAGGATGAAGCCCTGCGCCCACTCTTCAGCCTTCGATTGCTGGTTGGCCCCGACGATGTCGGAAAAGTCTCGGCTGAAGTAGTAATTGCGTGCTTGCAAGGTGGCGGTGGTGTCTTCGATGAAGCCACTCTCGGCCGCCATCGCACCAGCGGAGAAACTCGAGACGACCGCCATGGACAACACTGAACCGGTTGTTGGAAGAATCTGTTTCATTGTTTTTTCTCTTATTTTTATTGATCGACAGGTTGAAGTGCTTCAGCCGCAGCGCTGTCGCGACGGGCGTTTAATAAAAGGTGAGTGACCATGCCGAAAATCAGCCCCCAGAAAGTTGCGGGCAAACTCCACAGCAACATGCCCGACGCGGTGGTGAGGAAGGTCACCAGCGCCGCTTCGCGAACACTGCGATGTGCCATTCATTCTGGCCAACAGACCACTTCGCGTTGGCAGCTTCAGCCGGTTTAATCTGAAACCCTAACTAGGTGTCTTGAAATTGGCAGCAGCCTAGATACACCTGGCGAACTATGTTTCGATGCTTGAAAGCTCGAATACAGTGTCAGCACTAACAGTGAGGCGGCGAACGACATGAATGAGACCAACTGGAGTGCTGGCGAATAGCCCCACTCTCGAGCAACGAATGCCAGGATGACTGGGCCCAGTCCCAGGCCGAGACAGATTGCCAGAAACAGCACCCCAAAGATTTTACCGAAGTGCTCAAGGCCGAATGCTCGAGCGCCGAGGAAAGACACTGCGTCCACCTCCACACCTAGCCCAATCCCAATGAGCACGGCAGCAACAAAGGCCAACGCTGGTTCACCGTTCAACGACAGCAGCAGTAACCCAACCGTTGGTGCGAGGAAAACCAGCGAGGTGACTATCACTGGGTTCGCTTGATCGAGAATAAACCCGAAAAGTACACGAGAGACGATGGTGGCAATACCCACAAGGCTGACCACGGTCGCCGCCGTTTCGCCACTTATGCCACGATCACCAAGCACGACGGGCAAATGCACAGTGGCAGCGCCTACGGCCGCCGCAATCAGTGCAAACGCGGTCATGAGGACCCAGAAGCGACGATCCTTCATAGCCTGTTGCAGCGTGTGGCCACCAGTTTCGGTGTGAGCGACCGGGTCACGCGCCGGTGGGTCCCGAACCAGCCAAAAAGCGTTGGGTAACCCGATTAGGATCACCGTCACGCCCATGAGCATGTAAGCGACGCGCCAATCGAATGTTCGGATCAGGTACGCGGCATATGGCGCGGCCAAGGCAATACCGATGCCCGCAAACGACAGGACAAGGCCCAACGCCAGCCCACGCTGTTTTTCGAATGTGCCGACAATTACGTAGTTATAGGCATGCGGCAACTGAAGCGTGCTGAGCGCTGCGGCGACCACCATTGTGGCTACAAAGGTACTCGAGCTTTGGGGGAGCACCCCCAGGAGCATCAATCCGATACCAAACGTAGGAATCCCGAGCAAGGCCATGCGTCGAGGTTTGATCTTGTCCAGCAGTGCGCCAATCATCGGCGACATCACGCCAAAGACTATCGCTGCCATGCCCCCTGCAGATGCGATGTGAGCGCGGTCCCATCCTGTGGCCTCCGTAATAGGTCTCACCATCACGCCGAACGAATAGAAGAGGATGGGACCGCAGCCCAGCATGACGCCGAAGCCGGCACCTAGAACGACGAGGAGTTGGCGTAGAACCGAGAGCTCTGTTGTCGCCAACTCAGAGTGAGTCGATTTCATTAATGTATCTCCGCATATTATTTTTATTCGAGTTCCAGCATCCTGTGCCTGTCACTACGGTCGGAGCCGAAACTTCACCGCCCCCGACCGCCCTTAGCTAGCGGTAGTTGTGGAGCACACACTCGCCGAGAGCATTGATGACTACATCCCCCGCGGCGTTACAAAGAAAACTCAAGCACGACCGGTATTTAACAAGTCCCGAAAGCGCATAGAAATGCTGCTTGTTCCTCGCGATCTGCAGGAAATTGCTCATTCACAATGAGACTCCCTGTTGTCGGCTGTGGTCGCCTGAACCTCTTGGGTCCTGGAGATCAGCCGGCGAGGAGCAGCTTTCTAAATTCGATATTCACCACTCATACGCGAGGGGCCTCGGGCAGGCGCTCACCATCGCGCACGACAAATTTGGCGGGATACTGTGTGACGAGAACCTCGACCTCATCTTCCGGCTGTCCGGTGGATGTGCTCCAAATCAAACTCACCTTTTTGGCCAGAGACAGGATGGCTCCGTCGCTGCGGCCATCACGTATGTGGCAGAAGAGCAGTGTTTCGGAAGTGGGCTCTCCCGAACGGTAGGTGTTTTCGGAAGTGCTTTCATGGAACACGACGCTGATTAAGTCGAGTGGCGAAAGGATGATCTCCCTAATCGCCTTCGTGAACTCGCTCGCGAGCTCGGCCTTGACGCTAGCTTCAATTCCGACTTTGCACTCGCAAATAATGACGGGCATTTTTTTGTCTCCGAGGGAAGTTTTTTGAGCCCTCAGTCTCTCGGAACTTCGCCGCTGGCGATTGCAGCGCAGCGCCAACGTTTACATGGAAGTGACATGAAAAAGCGTTAGAGGGAATCTAGTCGTTGCCATGCCCATGGCCAAATGGCATACGAGGGTTCCCCGGTGGCCAGTTGGATGGCAGCAACGTAGCGTATGGCCCGCTTGTGGCAATTTAGGAACTTGTCGCAATCTCTCCGTGTAATTGTTTGCCCGTTATATGCGGCTAAGCATGTTGTCGATGTGGCGGCGCTTAACGACGAAGTGGCTGCAATTTCAGCGGTAATTCGAACGCACCCTTGGGACCTGCGAACTCCCTTCAACTCGTTAAATCATGGGATATGTAGGTGACAACCGCGATATTCGATTATTGCAGGGGTGGGATCTTAGAGGCGCGCCGGCAGCCTCGCGGGTCTCTGGAGCGCGGGAACGACGGGCTTCACTACGCCGAGCATCTGCGCGAATCAATCGATCGTGTCTCCGATGCTAGGCGCCCAACAACTCTTCGATTGTGCGGTACCAAAAAAGAAAAAAACCGGCCGAAGCGACTGCGATCTACTTCAAATGCACCGACCACAGTAATCAACCAGCCCTCCCCTGCTCTCGGCGATCCGCCCTCACCGCCATCGTTATCCGCGATGGCAGGCTCGCGAATGGCTGATATACGAACTGCTTTTGCCTCTCCTAACATCGATTGCACATGACCACCCGGATGTCGATCACCTTTCGGTACACGGGTTCCAAGAATAAAAACGCAAACCCGCGAGGTTGAACCATGAAAACCCTAATCGCCAGCTCCACGGCGCAAGCTCCTGTCGTCGACGGGGTCGGCCAACTGACCGCCAACCAGCGTTACGTGACTCTGGGGGGCTCCTGGGCCGCCTGGCTGTTTGATGCGCTGGATGCCACTGTCTTTGGTTTTGTACTTTTGGCGGTCGCCAAGACCTTCGCCGTCGGCCTGGGTGACGTGGTCTCCACGGTTGCCTGGTTTTTGCTGGCCACCGGGATCGGTGGTTTCTTCCTCGGCAACATTTCCGACAAGATCGGCCGCAAGAAAACCATGATGCTGTCCGTGTTCGTCTATGGAACCGGCACCTTGCTCTGTGCGTTTGCCGACAGCCTGTGGCAGCTCAATGTGTTCCGCTTTTGTGTGGGCATCGCCGTGGGTGGATTGTGGTCCGCCGCGGCGGCGCTGGTTTCGGAGATCTGGCCTGTGGCCGGTCGCGCCAAGGCCTTTGCGGTGATGCAGACCGGCTGGTCGGGTGGTGGTCTGCTGGCGGCGATTTTCGCCTGGACGTTCCTCGAGGGCGGTAATCCTGAATCCTGGAGAAGACTGTTCATCTATGCCTCGATCCCGGCCTATTTCACACTGGTGTTCATCTGGTTGTTCGTCAAGGAATCGCCCGTCTGGCTGGCCAACCGTGAATTCATGCGTAATAACAGCGACAAGGGCCAGCTGATGGAAATCTTCCGTCCGCAATACCTGAAAGTGACCCTGCTGGGCCTGAGCATTTCAGTACTGGGCATGTACGGCTACTGGATCATCACAACCTTCATGCGGCTTACCTGCAAAGAATTCTGAACGTGCGTATCGATCAGGCCCCGGTATTTGTCATCTGGATCGGCATCGGCGCCACCATTGGTTACCTGGCCTACGGCTATATGGCTGAAAGCATCGGCCGTCGCTTGTCGTTCGCGGTGTTTTTTGGCGGCATGGCCATCATGGTTCCGGTGTTTGCCTACTCGGCGACCCTGATGCCATTGACGGACGGCAAGTTGCTGTTCACCACCCAGAACGTCATCACCCTCGGTTCGCTGGCGGCACTGTTGGGCTTCTTCACCGGCTATTTCAGCGGCTTCGGCGCTTGGTATTCGGAGTTATTCCCGACCAGCATCCGTTCGACCGCCTCAGGTTTCTGCTTCAACTTCGGCCGGGGCGGCGCCATCGCCGGCATCAAGCTGGTACCAGTGCTGATCCCGCTAATCGGCTTCACCGCGACCATTTCTCTTGCCTCCGTTTCCTACGTCATCGCCGCTGTCATGGTGTTCACGTTGCAGGAAACCAAAGGCGTTCAACTCACCAGCGGCAACTGATCTGCACTCTTCAGAGGGAAACCCATGAAAAATTTTCGCATCGGCCAAATCGTACCCAGCTCCAACACCACGATGGAAACCGAAATCCCGGCGATGTTGACCTCGCGCTACGGGCTGTTTCCAGAAGAACATTTCACCTTTCACTCTTCACGCATGCGCATGATGCACGTCAGCCCCGAAGAGCTGAAAAAATGGACATCGACAGTGACCGCTGCGCGCTGGAGCTGAGCGACGCACGGGTGGATGTCATGGCCTACGCGTGCCTGGTGGCGATCATGTGCCAGGGCCCGGGCTATCACAGCGTCTCGCAAGAACGCCTGGGCAAGACCGTGGCCTCTAACCGGTCGAACGCGCCGGTACTCAGCTCCGCCGGTGCGCTGATCGATAGCCTGCACATGCTCGACTACAAGAAAATCTCGATCATTACGCCGTACATGAAACCGCTGACCCAGCAGGTCATCGACTACATCGAGGCGGCCGGCATCGAAGTGGTTGACTCCATCAGCCTGGAAGTGTCCGACAACCTTGAAGTCGGTCGTCTGGACCCTATGAACCTGGTGGCCCACGCCTACAAGCTGAATATCGGCCAGGCCGACGGTGTGGTGCTGTCGTGCTGTGTGCAGATGCCTTCGCTGCCTGCGATTCAAGTGGTACAGGATCGCCTCGACAAACCGGTGCTGTCGGCGTCGGTCGCCACCGTTTACCAGATGCTGAAAACCCTCGGCCTCGAGGCCAAAGTACCGAACGCCGGCCATCTGTTGTCCGGGGCGTTCTGAGCCAGTGACGGAGGAGGTACTATGCTGGCCATTCAGATCAGACATCCGGAACCTCACATGAAACTCGACCCGGTCTCTTTGCGACCTTTCGTCAGTGTCGTTGAAGAAGGCACCATTGCGGCCGCCGCCAAGCGCGAACACATCGCCGCGGCGGCGGTCAGCAAGCGGCTCAGTGAGCTGGAAGAGCTGTTCGACTCGAAACTGCTCAACCGCACCAACAAGGGCATTCGCCAACCGACGCCGGTCTGTCTCTGCTGTTCATGGCTCGCAGCGCCCTGAACAACCTCAACGAAATTGTCGTGCAGATGCGCGAATACTCCTACGGCCGTCGTGGCTCGGTGCAGGTCCTGGCCAACATCTCCGCGATCACCCAATTCCTGCCCGGCTTGATCAAGTCGTTCATGCAGCTGTACCCGTTGATCAACATCAGCCTCGAAGAAAAGCAAAGTCTGGCGGTCACCAAGGCTGTGGCTGAAAACCGCGCCGAGATCGGTATTTTCACGCGTCTACCTCATGGCGCCGACATCGAGGTCTTCCCGTTTCGCACCGATCGGCTGGTGTTGCTGGTGCCCAACGGCGATCCGCTGGCCAACCGCCAATCGGTCAAATTCAGCGAAACCCTGGAACACGAATACATCGCCTTGCGCAGCGGCACTCACCTAAATTTTCAGTTGATCAAGGCGGCCAACGACCTCGGACGCTCGCTGAAAATACGTATGGAAGTCTCCAGTTACGACGCGCTGTGCCTGATGGTTCAGGCCGGGTTGGGCATTGGCATCATGCCCGAGGGGAGTGCGGCTATTTACAAAATGGACGGTGCGAAGGCGATCAGGCTGGATGAGCCATGGGCCTCCCGCGAACTCAGCGTGTGCGTGAGATCGCGAGCGGCGTTGTCGGTCGCGGCGGGATTGTTCCTGGAGCACTTGCTCGAAATGGAGTAAGCGATATCAGGCTCAAAGGCTCGAAGGTAAAATCACCCGTTGATTCATCGATCATGGGTTTCGGCCAAACGCAGCACTGGCAAAGTCCAGAAAGCTGCGCATGCTTGCCGAAAGCAAACAACAACTCAACGATCAAAGTAAAGCAAACTACTTGAACGTCATTGGTGCGCTTGTCGATCTCATACTGGACTCAACCGAAGCAGGAAGAAAGCACTCTAGGATCGCGGAGCAGCGCAAGCGTTAAGGGAGTAGTGACGGCCGCCAGAACGCAAGGCGTGCGCAGCCCTTGACGGCGAGAATGCCGTGTACGGTAAAGGGAACATCAAGACCGCCTCACGCCATCACTCACACACCTGCCTAAGGCAAGTGCCCAGCACGCACAGACCTACAAGGGCAGGAGCCGCACCGCCAAGCGCAGAAAAAAAGGCAGACCCTGCATTCGCTTGACGGCGGAGTTCCACACTTTGAAGCCAGTTCAAAATGAACAGCGTGCGCTCGATGCGCCCCATCTCGCACAGGGCTAAGGCTATTCAGGCGTGGCTAGCTTTGCACCACATGGTGGATGTCATGACGCCACAGATTGGTACTAAGTAGCAATTGCCTGCTCGTCGTCGGCCCGGAGCTTGTCCAAAACTGAGCGTGCCGGACGTGGTGCACCGAGATGCAGGTAACGTAGCTCATCCATCAAGGCACTCCAAAGTGAAGGGCCGCCCTTTTCCAGCACCTCCGCGCGCAAAGAAGCTTCCTTGCTCGGATGCGTATGCCTAACACCCCAGGCAGCCATATGTGCGAGCAGAGGTACAAGCTGTATTGCCGCTTCCGTGAGGCTGTAAATTCCTTTCTGCTGATGATTCGGATCCGGACATCGTGTCAGCAGGCCAGACGCGGTCAAGCGTTTCAGCCGACTTGCAAGGATGTTCGTGGCGATGCCTTCCTGATTTTTCTCCAGCAGGGCGCCATAAGTGCGTCTGTTCTCAAACATAACATCGCGGATAACGATCAGGCTCCAGCGGTCGCCGGTCTGCTCAAGCGTCAGGTTGATCGGGCAGCCCGATCGTCTTGTTTGCTGCACTGCTATTCCCCTTAAATTTCCACTTGCATTATGCAAGTAGCGCGAATATTATTCAACCACTTGCACTTTGCAAGTGCTAAAAGAATCGAACATCGGGACTTTTCAAGACGGGTAACAGCGGCAATTCGGTGCTGCGTATGGCCGAAATGACGGTAACAGCGACATGGCACGATGAGCTGGCGTTTCGCTGAAGATCATTACGGTTGTACGTACCTATATACCCCAACACACACAATGTTTAGGAAACACTATGAAATTCTCCACCATCACTTCGCGTACCCTGCTCGCGGTGTCGTTAGCATTCGCTGGCACCTTCGCAGCTGTGGCACCGGTCCAAGCTGCAGCGCCGATGCAGCACAAGCAGGTTCCGGGCTTCTATCGCACTATGATTGGCGACTATGAAGTCACCGCGCTCTATGACGGCGGCGGTAGTATCGACTCCAGCCTCCTACACGGTGATCCCGCGCTCATTCAGTCCCTCTTGGCGCGCTCCTTCCAAAACGATCCCAAGCATGTTTCGGCAACCGTCCAAGGCTTCCTCGTCAACACTGGCTCCAAACTCGTTCTCATCGATACCGGTGCAGGCGGCCACTGGGGCCCTCCTACTTTGGGCAAGCTCGTGCAGAACTTGAAGGCCTCCGGCTATAAACCGGAGCAGATCGACCTGGTTCTACTGACTCATCTTCACGCTGACCATGCTGGCGGTATTTACCAAAACGGGAAACGCGTCTTTCCGAACGCGACCGTGATGATGACGAAGGCCGACGCCGACTTCTGGCTGTCGAAGGAAATCATGGCCAAGGCCCCGGAAGACGCAAAAATCTTCTTCAAAGTCGCACAGGATGGCGCCGCGCCTTACATCGCTGCAGGCAAATGGAAGCCGTACGAAGGCATGGCCGAAATCGTCCCCGGTATTGCACCGTATGCCATCCCCGGCCACACGCCCGGTCACACCGGCTACATGATTTCCTCAAAGGGTCAGTCGCTGCTGGTCTGGGGCGACGTAGCTCATGTTGGCGCCGTCCAAATGCCGCATCCGGAAATCAGCATCGTCTTCGACTCAGACAGCGCGTCGGCCGTCAAAACGCGTGAAGACCTGCTGGTGAAACTCGCTGCGGACAAGACGATGATTGCCGCAGCCCACATGCCGTTCCCTGGCCTGGGCCGTCTTCGCAAAGCCGACAACGGCGAGGGCTACGACTGGGTACCGGCGACTTTCCTCAACCTGGAGTGAACTGACCATGACTTACGATTCATCTTCCGCCCGTGAGCTTCGGGATGCGATGTTCGCCTTCGACTTTGCGCATCCCGTACGCACCATCGAGACGCTCCGCGTCGGCATGGAGGCAATTTCACAAGCGAACCCGCCGGCGGCCGACCTAACCGTCGAGACGATCCAACTCGGTGGCGTAGCCGCAGTGGCGATTACGGCTCCTGGCGCATCTAAGGACCGAGTCATCTACCATTTCCATGGTGGTGGCTGGGTGGCTGGCTCTCCTGCCTCGCATTTGGGCATGCTCGGAGAGCTGTCTCGAGCGGCAAAGTCCCAGGTCATCGTTCTGGACCACTCCAAGGCACCCGAGCACCCATTTCCGGCGTCCTACGACGAGTCCATCCGCGGCTACGAAGCAGTGCGTGCGCTTGGCAAGCCATTCGCCGTGACAGGTGACTCCAGTGGCGGTGGCATGGCTCTCAACGTTCTGGCCTATGCAGCCTCGAAAGGCCACAAGGACGTGCGAGCAGCGCTACTAATTAGCCCATGGGCAGACTTAACGCTAACGCTGCCCTCGTTAACGCAACTGGCTCACCGCGACCCAATGGTCAACGCGAGCGCGATGCGGGAGATGGTAGAGGCTTACGCTGGCAACCACGATTTGAAGGATCCGCGCATCTCACCCATGTTCACCGACATGCACGGTTTTCCTCCGCTGCTCATACATGTCGGAAGCGACGAAGTACTTCTCGACGACGCGCTTGAAATTGACAGAAAGGTGCGCGCGGCCGGCGGCGAATCGCACCTTGAGGTCTGGCCGGAGATGCTGCACGTCTGGCACATTCAGACAGCCTCTTTGCCTCAGGCCCACGACGCGCTCCAGAGAGCCGGCGAGTTTCTCATCGGGCACCTCGCTGACTAGCACGCGCACGCACACTGCAAAAACTGCAGACACTAGATAGGAGATTGTAATGACTACTGACACCAACCCACCGGGAACAGCATGGATGCAAATCGTCAAGAAGAAAGGAACGAGCGACTTCGCGAAGTCGTTCACTGCTGACGCCAGCCTTCAGACCTCAGCCCTAAGCAAAGCCGTGGTCGGCCCAACATCCATCGGGGCATTCTTTGCCGCGACGAGTACGATGTACGAAGACTTCGTGTTCACTGCGGAGACGGTTGACGGTGCGAAGACTTACCTTGAGTGGGATGCCATCCACGGTGGTAAGCCGGTCGCCGGCACCACCATCATCACTCGGAATGAGTCTGACCTCGTCCACAATATCAAGCTCTTTCAAAGCCCGTTCACCGTCGTTCATGAGTTCTCGGCTGGCCTGAAAGAGCGACTCGAAGAAACACTCGGTCAAGATTTCTTTAGCTAAGTCGGGGCCAATTCGTCGCCGCGTATTAGCTGAACAACACAACTGAGGAAACACTCATGCCAGTTTTTCACGCCTACATTCCAGCTCAAAAATTCTCTAGCGAAGAGAAACGCGCGCTGGCGGATGCCTTGAATCTCGCTCTTCATGAAGCCATGGATACACCCAAGGATGACCGTTTCGTCATCATCAGTGAGCACAAGGACGATGAGCTTTTCATCCATCCGACTTTTCCTGACATGAAAAGATCTGACAAGCGCATGGTCGTAACGGTGACTATAGGCACGAGCAGGACAGTGGAGCAGAAACGCAAGCTCGCGGAGTTGGTCACCCGTTACGCGGTAGAAAAGGTGGGCGTCAGCCAGGACGATATCAGCCTGATCATGTATGCCGTTCCCTTGGAGAACATGAGCTTCGGCGGTGGCAAGCTGGTCTCTGACATTGACCTCTCCATGCCTTGGGTAAACAAGTAAGAAATACGAAAGCCGCCCCGTTCTTTAGAAACGGCGCAGCAGAATTGACTCGAAACGAATGTCTCGTTCGTTTCTCAGGCGTGGGGCTCATGTGGCTCCGATCCGACACCATGTTCTGGACGGGTATCGGGATGAATGCAGCCATCACTTCGACCATGGTGTTGCGCACGCGCACCGAGCCGGAGGCACTGTAGGCGGCAGTCCTTGCGCTCGTCCCAAAAGAGGTAAGCTATGACCGATTGGCATTTCTACGAACCGGCACAGGGACATTCCCTGCGGCACGATCCGCTCAACGCCATCGTCGCTCCGCGCCCGATCGGCTGGATCAGTACTGTCTCCAACGACGGCGTACGTAACCTTGCTCCCTACAGCTTTTTTAACCTATTCAGCTACAAGCCGCCGATTATCGGCTTTTGCTCGCTTGGCGCGAAGGACTCACTCGCCAATGCGCGTGCGACCGGCGAGTTCGTATGGAATCTGGCGACGCGAGCACTCGCCGAGGCGATGAACGCCTCTGCGGCGATGGCGCCAGCGGACGTCGATGAATTCGAGTTGGCCAAGTTGGAGACGCTGCCCTCCGCAAAAGTACGGCCATCGCGCGTTGCGGCTAGCCCGGTGCAGTTCGAGTGCGTGGTCACCCAGATCGTGCAGCTTGAGGCGCAAAGCGGTGCTGCGCTCCCAGCGTGGCTGGTGTTGGGCGAAGTAGTAGCGATCCACATTGACCAGCAACTGATCAAAGACGGCGTGTATCAAACTGCGCATGCGCGCCCGATCCTGCGCGGAGGTGGGCCGGCCGACTACTTCGAAATCGGCGCGGAGCAGCTCTTCTCGCTTGAACGACCAGGCAATTGACCTGGCATCGAGTGACCGAGGCAAAAGGGTGGAAGGCATGAACTGCCGCTGCGCATAGGGTTTACGGCGCCTCCTGACCTCTTTCTACAAGGAGAACTTTCATGTTTCGACGTACCGATATCGCGTTCGAAGCCGAGGGCGGCGTCACGCTGCGCGGCTGGCTCTATATTCCCACCGGCGGCACCGCCCCCTATCCTGCCATCACGATGGCGCATGGTTATGCCGGCGTGAAGGAGCACGGCCTGGAGCCATTCGCAGAGAAATTTGCCTCCAACGGCTTTGTCGTCCTCCTGCACGATCACCGCAACTTCGGCGCCAGCGAAGGCACGCCGCGCCAGGATATCGACCCATGGTGTCAGATCGCTGATTGGCGGCGCGCGATCAGCTTCCTCGAAGACCAGGACGCCGTCGACGCGAAGCGCATCGGCTTGTGGGGCACGAGCTATTCCGGCGGTCACGCACTCGTGCTTGGCGCAACCGAACGCCGCTTGCGTGCGGTCGTCGCGCAGGTGCCGACGATCAGCGGCTTCGAGCAAGGATTGCGCCGCATTCCGCCCGATGCTGTCGCTGCCATCGAGGATGCCTTCACGGCGGACGAGCGCGCGCAAGCACGCGGCGAGTCGCCGCGTAGACAGACAATCGTCAGCGCCGATCCGGCCGTCCCTGCTTCGTACCGCACCAAGGAAGCCATCGACTTCTATCTGCAACCCGTACCCGACGGGGCCTGGGAGAACAGCGTCACGATGCGCTCGACGCGCGCTGCGCGCATGTACGAACCGGGCACGTGGATTGCGCGTGTGTCCCCCACGCCGCTGCTGATGATCGTCGCGCTGCAGGACACGATCACACTGACCGATCTTGAGCTGGCCGCCTACGAGCGTGCCGTTGAGCCAAAGCGCCTCGTGACGATTCCCGGCGGCCACTTCGATCCGTACATCACCAGATTCGATCAATCAAGTACCGCCGCGCTGGGCTGGTTCAAGGAACACCTCTCCTAACCTCAACTTGCGACAACGCAGGAGCCCGACATGTCTCATCTCACCCATACCATCGAGAACGGCATAGCAACGATCATTCTTGATCGCTCGCCGCAAAACCGCATCGACGACCAGATGGTTGACGAACTGGCTACGGCAATCAGCGCGATCGAACGCAGTGACGCACGCGTCGTGCTGGTGCGCGCCGAAGGCGAGAGCTTCAGCTTTGGTGGCGACATCACGTCCTGGCCCGATGACACCCCCCGCCAGTTGCGTGCACGCTTCGAGGGTTACATGGATGTCTTCAATCGCTTCGAGCGTCTGCCCTTGCCTGTCATCGCCGTGGTGCAAGGCTTGTGCGCAGGCGGTGGTTTCGAACTGGCGTTGCGTGCCGATGTAATCTTTGCCGCCGAAAGCGCAACATTCTGCCATCCGGAACAGTCGCTTGCCCTAGTAACCCTGTTGGGCGGCATCTACCGCGTCGCCGAACGTGCAGGACGCGTACGAGCCATGGAATGGGCGCTGACTTCCGAGCGTGTCCCCGCCGCGACGATGGAGCGCTTCGGCGTAATCAACCGCGTCGTCGCCGATGCCGAACTGTTTGCAACGGCGCATGCGTTCGCCGCGAAGTTTGTGCATGGCCCCACACGCGCCCACGCAGCTCACAAAGCCTTGCTGCGAGCCTGGGCGAACGGCGGTATCCAGGCGGCCGACGATGTGATGTTCAACATTGCCATGCCCTTGTTCGAGACAGAAGACGTGAAGAACGGGCTTGCTTCGGCCATCAAGGCCCTGAAGGCCGGTACGCCGCGTCTGGAGCTCGAATTCAAGGGGCATTGATTTCCGCTACGCAAACCGACTCAAGACGAGGACCATTTACAAATTGCTGGCACGGGTAGGCGAGGTGCATGAAAGAATCGGTGCGCTGGAAGCGGCATGAAACGCTCAGCGTCACTATCGTTACCGGGCGCACTACGGGCGCTGAAGGCACTGGTTCATGATCTCAATACGCGTACAGTTTCTGTGCGCATGCGGGTAGCGGTTGAACCGCTCCAGGGTGAAGTCGTGCAAAAACGCAGGGATGCGCGGTTCCGCTGCATCGTTTCGATTTAGCAACTACACCTCGCTGTTCTACCTGAGGACTCCCTCCTTCATGGCGATGTCCGGCCTCGAACTGACGGAAATCTAGCTATGTAAAGAAAGGTGGCCAAACCTGACGCGGATTGTCGAAGATCGCCGGGGCCGGGGTCGGCTGCCCGTCCGATGGTTTGCGTGCATGCAGGTGCAGGATGGCTGCGCCTGCTTGGGCGGCTCCGATCGACTGCTCGACGATCTGGTCGGGTATCAGCGGCAGGTATGACGACATGCTCGGAGCGTGGATGGCGTCCGTCACGGCGCAGGTGATGATGACTTTGTCTTGTGTCTTGCCCATGGTTGCCTCTCAGTATGAAGGAAGATGAGCGTCTGGCGCTCGACCGCCAACCTCTCGGAAAGAGGCTTTCCGTCGGCTGCCAATTGCTGAGGGGATGCCGTCGAACACACGCTACTGTGCCCCAGAACACATACCCGGCTGCACACGTTCAGTGCGACGGCTGGTGTGGTGCGCCCCCTCCGATTTGCGCCATACCAGCGAAGGCGAAGTGCAGTTTGGCTTCAGCCAGTTTTCCTCAGTCACCTCCAATGCAGCAAAGGGGCAAAGCTGGGACATGAAGCGGCTCCTTTGGAAATGGGCCGTGCCCCCGCCCGCCTGCTGCAATACTCATATCTGGGCCTTACCGCCGTCGACGAACAATTCGATACCGTTGACAAAGCTTGAATCGTCGGACGCAAGAAAGACTGCCGCCTGGGCAATTTCGTCCGGATCGCCGACGCGGCCCATTGGGATCCGCGAGGCCAGAGCATCAAGCATTCCCTGCTGCCGTGCAGCGTCGGGGCCGATCAAGCCAAAGAAACCCGGTGTCTTGGTGGGCCCGGGGGCTGAGCGTATTGACCCGGATGCCGCGACCCTTGAGATCGAGAATCCAGTTACGGGCGAATGAGCGTACGGCGGCCTTTGAGGCGGCATAGACACTAAATGCCTCGGTGCCGCCGCTGGCGGCAGTGGAGCCAATCAAGATCACTGATGCGCCGTCCGCAAGTAATGGCAAAGCCTTCTGAACAGTAAACAGTACGCCCTTGACGTTACGGCCAAACGTGTCGTCATACTGCTCCTCGGTAATCTTCCCAAGCGGCAGCAGCGAGCCGCCGCCGGCGTTGACGAACAATACGTCGATCCGACCGATTTCTGATCTCACCCAATCAAACAGTGTGTCCAGTTCAGCCATATTCGATGAGTCGACCCGGATGCCGGTGGCGTTACCAATCTCGGACACCGCGGCGTCGAGTTCGAACTGTCGTCGGCCGGTGACGATGACATGCGCTCCTTCACTAGCGAACCGCTTAGCCGTAGCGAGCCCGATTCCGGTAGATCCACCGGTAACAATTGCGATCTTGCCTTCAAGTTTGCGTGACATGGAGATCTCCGTGGTTGGTCGTCAGATGAAACCCGATTCATCAGCGCCGGCCCGCTGCCGCACCGCTTCCCAGCGGGCAGATCAGCGAGTAGGTCTCGAGCATCAAGGCCGTTGCCCGACCGCGCTCGGGTCGTGGCTGTGCGAAGAGGCCGACGACTTGTACTTGATGAGAGCAGTCGCGACACAGCCGATCATCGCGGCCATTGCAATGGCGAGGAAGTTCTGCTCCAACGGCAGCTTCATTGAGACCAACTGCCCGATCACGATCGGCGCCGCGATCGCGCCGATGCGCCCGACCCCGGACGCAAAGCCGAGCCCCGTCGAACGGATCGACGTCGGGTAAAACTGCCCGGCATACGCGTACAGCATGATCTGCGTGCCCAGCGTCGACGCGCCGACGACGGCAACAATCAGGTACAGCGGCTGCGCGCCGTAGCCGAGCAGCGTCAGCGAGAGCGCGGCGACCGCGAAGAATGCACTCGTCACCAACTTGATGTTCAGCTTGTCGGCGAGCCATCCGCCACCGACGGCGCCGACGACTGCACCGGCGTTGTAGGCGAGCAGGAAGTTCAGCGCGGAACCGAGGCTGTAGCCGGCCATGCCCATCAGCTTGACCAGCCACGAACTGAGCGCATAGAGCATAAACAGGCAGCTCATGAAAGCGACCCAGAACATCACCGAACTGAAGCCGCGGCCGTCCAGGAACAGCCTGCCTACGGTCGGACCTTCGGCCTTGTCCTCGACCGGAACGAGGAACTCCTCGTGCGGCTCGAGCCGCATGTCCGGCCGGATCTTCCGGACCACTTCGCGCAGATGCGTGTCGTCGTGCTTCTTGATCAGGAACGGCAGCGACTCAGGCATGTACTTCAGGAGAAACGGGATCAGCACCACTGGGGCGCCCGCGGCGATGAACACCGATTGCCAGCCGTAGGTCTCGATGAACTGCTTGCCGAGCAGCGCGGCGAGGATGCTGCCGACCGCGTAGCCGCAGCACATCAGCGCGACCATCACGCTGCGCACCTTCTTCGGCGAGTATTCGGTCATCTGCGCGGCCGCATTCGGGATCGCGCCGCCGATGCCGAGCCCGGCGAGGAAGCGCATCACGCTGAAGGTAATCGGGTCGTTGGTGAACCCGGCGGCCGCGGTGAAGACGCTGAAGAAGAACACGCAGATCGCGATCGCCCAGCGGCGGCCGATCTTGTCGGCCAGCGCGCCGAGCCCGATCGCACCGAACATCATGCCGAACAGCGCCGAACTGGCCATGAAGCCCGCAGTCGCGGCCTCGACATTCATCGCCTCCATGATCGACGGAAGCGCGATGCCGGAGACCGCCAGGTCGTAGCCGTCAAGCACCAGGATCACGAAACACCAGATCAGCACGGACCAGTGAAAGTTGTTGAACTTGGCCTCGTCGGCCAGTTTGTGAATATCTATCCGGTGCAGGCTTGAATGTGCTGTTGCCAGCTCGGGGCAGATTGACTTCATTGCCTTGTCTCCTTTTATTTTTATTTTCGGTATGAGGTTCAGCATGTGGCGCAGGTAACCACATTCGAGGCCGAGACCTCACGGCCAACGACAGCCCTTACATAGACAAGGGCGCTCCCCTTAGTCCGAGCAAGCCGCACGACCCTCACACGCGAGGGGCCTCGGGCAGGCGCTCACCATCGCGCACGACAAATTTGGCGGGATACTGTGTGACGAGAACCTCGACCTCATCTTCCGGCTGTCCGGTGGATGTGCTCCAAATCAAACTCACCTTTTTGGCCAGAGACAGGATGGCTCCGTCGCTGCGGCCATCACGTATGTGGCAGAAGAGCAGTGTTTCGGAAGTGGGCTCTCCCGAACGGTAGGTGTTTTCGGAAGTGCTTTCATGGAATACGACGCTGATTAAGTCGAGCGGCGAAAGGATGATCTCTCTAATCGCCTTAGTGAACTCGCTCGCGAGCTCGGCCTTAACGCTAGCTTCGATTCCGACTTTGCACTCGCAAATAATGACGGGCATTTTTTTGTCTCCGAGGGAAGTTTTTTGAGCCCGCAGTCTCTCGGAACGTCGCCGCTGGTGATTGCAATGCGGCGCCATCCTTACTTGAAAGTGCCATAACATGGATTTCTGGCCGAGACGCTTGCCTATGCGTCAAAAACTTTGCCGAAGGATTTGAGCTGGATCGCAAGGCACATATCGATGCCGACCGGGTGCTCGGAGACATGATTCGAGGGCCAATGAGCAGCTGTCAGGTAGGCGGCGGGCGATACCTCTTTGAGGTTGCGCAATGTTTCGGGAAAACCCTGGGCGCAGGCAACTCGTTCATATGGAGAAAGGGATTGTGTGTGGGGGGGAAGCTTGGGAAGCGCTACCACATCAAGATCCGACGTGGATTTTGGTCAAGCCCCCAACCTTCACCAAGGCGTATCGGAATAATTGCTTGAACCAAGTCCGACATTTTTCCGCTGTCGTTAACGCCTCGCGTTGTTCGATTCCGCTTAGAAAGTCGAACTGGTCGTGGCAATTTGTCGTAGATGGACAGCCGGCCATGCGTTGGCAGGGGTTCTTTTTTGAAGATTCTCAAGATCTGCGAAAGCGTGCTCTGGCGACCTTTCTTCAGGCTCAGTCTGCGGAACTCGGCCCACTGATCAAACACTGCTTCAAAAGTGTGCTCCGCTGCGCTACGAACTGCGCGACGCTGCTGTTTACGATGCTCATAAGGGTGACGCCCTGAGCAACCAAAGCACGCGCCTCATCACGGCGACGGTGCTTGTCCGAATTCAAGACTCTCATTCGAGACTCAATTCAGGACTTAAAAGCACTGGATGGCGCTGGATTTCAGTGGTTCACGCCGGAACGAAAAAAGGACCCGAAGGTCCTGATTTCAACTTCTACATACTTCAATGGAAGTCTATAGAAAAATAATTGGAGCGGGAAACGAGACTCGAACTCGCGACCCCGACCTTGGCAAGGTCGTGCTCTACCAACTGAGCTATTCCCGCGTCTTGGTGAGGCGCATTCTATAGAATCCACATCCCCCGTCAACCCCTTGATTCAAAAAAAGTTTATTTCTTTTCCACGTCCGTCTTCAGATGCGGCCAGGCAGCCCGCAAGTATTGGACCATGGACCACAACGTCAGGCCGGCGGACACCAGCAACAAGGCGTACCCCATCAGGACCCAGAAGCTGAAGTCCGAAGGGTTGGCCAGCAGGATCACCAGCGCCAGCATCTGCGCGGCGGTTTTCCATTTGCCCAGGTTCGACACCGCTACATGGGCACGGGCACCGAGTTCGGCCATCCACTCGCGCAGCGCCGAGACAACAATTTCGCGACCGATGATAACGGCGGCCGGCAGTGTGAGCCACAGGTTGCCATGTTCTTGCACCAGCAGAACCAGTGCAACGGCGACCATCAACTTGTCTGCAACAGGATCGAGGAAGGCCCCGAACGGTGTGCTTTGTTCCAGACGACGGGCCAGATACCCGTCGAGCCAGTCGGTCGCGGCGGCAAAGGCGAAAACCGAGGCAGACGCCAGATAGCTCCAGTGGTAAGGCAAGTAAAACAGCAAAATGAAGATCGGGATGAGCAGAACGCGTAGAACGGTAATCAGATTAGGGATATTCATCGGCACAACTGGCTACGAGGTGAGTTGGGCATTCTACTCGCTGTGCAGATTTGCATAAATCAACTCTGCGAGCTTTTTGCTGATTCCGGGTGCTTTGGCGATCTCTTCGATGCTGGCACGAGACAGCTCCTGCAATCCACCAAAATGTTTTAACAAATCGCGCCGACGCGTCGGTCCGACACCGGCAACGCCCTCAAGTGTAGACGTGCGGCGAGTTTTGCCACGACGTGCGCGGTGCCCCGTAATGGCGAAACGGTGGGCTTCGTCGCGGATCTGCTGGATCAAATGCAGCGCGGGGGAATCGCCACGCAAGGTGAATTCATGCGCCGCGTCATTGAGGTACAGGGTTTCAAAACCGGCCTTGCGCGTTGCGCCCTTGGCAACACCCAGCAAAATCAGGTCGGGTACAGCCAGTTCGTTAAGCACATCACGAGCCATTGACAGCTGGCCTTTACCGCCGTCGACCAGCAGGATGTCTGGCAACTTGCCCTCGCCCTCCTTCAGTTTACTGAAGCGTCGGGTCAAGGCCTGGTGCATCGCGGCATAGTCATCGCCCGGCGTAACCCCTTCGATGTTGTAGCGGCGGTAGTCGGACTTGATCGGGCCTTCCGGGCCGAACACCACGCAGGACGCCACAGTGGCCTCGCCGCTGGAATGGCTGATGTCATAGCACTCAAGACGTTGCGGTGGCTCGTCCAGTTTCAGCACTTCGGCCAAGGCATCGAAACGTGCCGAAACGTGTTGGCGGTTAGCCAGACGTGCGCCCAACGCTTGTTCGGCATTGGTGACTGCCAATTGCTGCCAGCGCGCCCGGGTGCCGCGGACTCGATGGCTGATGGTCAATTCACGACCGCGCAGCGCTTCGATGGCTGCGATCAGGGTCGGAAAATCTTCGTGAACCACGTTGACGATCAGCTCGCTTGGCAAGTCCCGCTCAGGACTGCTGATGAAGTATTGGCCAAGAAACGCTGCCATGACTTCAGAAACGTCTTCCTCAATACCCACCTGCGGAAAGAAGTTCTTACTCCCCAACACCCGACCACCGCGCACGCTGATCAAGTGTACGCAGGCGCCGCCTGGGTTGACGAACGCCGCGATCACATCGACATCGCCTGTTCCGCCTTCCATGCTTTGCTGGTCCTGGACCCGACGCAGCAATGAGATCTGATCACGCAATTCGGCGGCGCGCTCGAATTCGAGATTGACCGCCGCTTCCTCCATGGCCGCAGACAACTCGTCCGCCAGAGCGTTGCTGCGTCCTTCAAGAAACATCACCGAATGGCGTACGTCTTCGGCATACACCTCGGGTTCCACCAGCCCCACACACGGCGCCTTGCAGCGTTTGATCTGGTATTGCAGACAAGGACGCGCCCGGTTCTTGTAGAAGCTGTCTTCACACTGACGAACAAAAAACGCCTTTTGCAGCAGGCTCAGGCTTTCGCGAATCGCCCCGGCGCTGGGATAAGGACCGAAATATTTGCCCTTGGCCTTTTTCGCCCCGCGATGAATGCTCAAGCGTGGGAACTGGCCATCCGAAAGAAAGACATAAGGGTAGGATTTGTCGTCGCGCAGCAGGATGTTGTACGGCGGACGCCATTCCTTGATCAGCGTCTGCTCAAGCAGCAAGGCTTCGGTTTCGTTGGCCGTGATGGTGGTTTCGACCTGGGCGATACGGCCTACCAGCGCAGCGGTCTTGGGGGCAAGACCTGTTTTGCGGAAATAGCTCGCCAAACGCTTCTTGAGATTTTTCGCTTTGCCGACATACAGCAGGCGCGCCTCGCTATCGAGCATGCGATAGACGCCCGGCCGACCACTGACCGTCGACAGAAAAGCACTTGGATCGAAGATTTCAGTCATTTTCAGAGGCTGGCATCAACCATGCCGTGACGAACCGCCAACAGCGTCAATTCGACATCGCTGCTGATCGAAAGCTTCTCGAAAATACGGTAACGGTAGGTATTCACTGTTTTTGGCGACAGACACAGTTTGTCGGAAATGATCTGCACCTTCTGACAACCGACAATCATCAACGCAATCTGGATTTCCCGCTCCGACAAGGCGTCGAAGGGCGAATCATTGGTTGGCTGGAACGACTTGATCGCCAGTTGCTGGGCAATCTGCGGGCTGATATAGCGTTGCCCGGCAAACACCAGGCGAATGGCCTGGACCATTTCCGGTAATCCGGCGCCCTTGGTCAGGTAACCTGCGGCACCGGCCTGCAACAGCCGGGTAGGAAACGGATCTTCTTCACACACGGTGACCGCGACGACCTTGATGTCCGGATGACTGCGCAATAACTTGCGCGTGGCTTCAAGACCGCCGATCCCGGGCATCTTGACGTCCATCAGCACTACATCAGGTTTCAACTCGCGCGCTTTAAGCAGGGATTCCTCCCCTGACTCAGCCTGGCCGACTACTTGCAGGCCATCGATGTCAGCCAGCATTCGTGTAATGCCTGTACGAACGAGATCATGGTCATCGACTACTAGCACCCTAATCAAGCAGACACCTCGCGAATTGGTCTTATTGGTTGTCGGACACCTTAGCAAAAAGCAACTGGCAGACCTAGCGGAAAGCAGCATATAAAAAGTGTCAAATCTTCTTGCGAGGCTTGCCACCAGTGTGTTTCAGCGATGCAGTCCATTGATATCACGCTGCATTCTCAGGAAACACTGGTCTTTGCCGACCACCTTCAGGCCTTTTCTTTCGTAAAGCTTTTTTGCCGGATTATTTTCAAAGACCGTCAGACGCAATGCCGGACGTCGTTCCTTGCATGCCATGGCGAATACTTGATCGATCGCCCAGGAACCGGCGCCCTGCCCCTGGTACGCTGCTGATACATGCAATTCGCGGATATACAAGGCGTTGGCGTCACGGCTCAGGCTGACATAACCCATCAGTGTGTCATCACGCACGATCAACCAGTTTTCCCGCCCCTCCCAGGCGACATCAAAGGCCTCGTCCAGCCACAACAGCTGATGTTGAATGTAGTAACGAAGCATATTTCGACAAGTCAGGTCACGGGCAAAGTCCAGGTCCCTGGACGTTGCCGGACGCAATTCGAAACCCATTCAAGCCTCCGCCACAGCCACGATTTGCTCTTTCCAGCCGTCAGCATTGCGGCGAGCAATAACCATCAGGCTTCTGCGTAACCCCGCCATGATAGTCGTTAGACCGTCATCGATCGATGCTGTATCAGGAGCGTAACCGTTTTTTTGATCAGCACCCACCGATGTACTCAAGCGATAGACAAGCCCATGATCATCGATAGCATTTTCTGATTGAATCCGCGTACCAGCCTCTAGTAAGCTCGGCGCATTCATCGGAGACAGACCATGCTCAACGCCCTCTCACAGCTTCGTACCGCCAGCGCCCCGCGCTCGGTTGCGGCTGCCCGGGCGAATGACGTTTGTACTTCGGTCAGCTTTTATTTTGGGTATTGGTTTAGCCACTGGCGCGCCTGATACCCACACGGCGCCCACTTCAAACGGGTCGCCACCAGAGAATTCTCAACCCCCGGTCGGCCTCCCGACCGGGGGTTTTGTTTTTTCAGCCCTGAACATTTTTGCGTCACACCCGACAATTTGAGGATTCACGACATGAACTACGCCACTTATTACCGTTACGACAGTTTTTCCGCCTGGCGATTTACCAGCCTCCGCTCGGGACAGCCTGCCGCCTCCGATCGGTCACCCACAGGTGGCAAGCACACACACGCAGCCAATCCGGCCAATTGTCGAACACCCCAATAGGGCCGAGCACGCGGGAACGAACCCGCCGCCAGCCCAGGAAGCCCGAATATGAACTCGTCCGTCTCTGCTCTGCCGCTGTCCACTCTGAACCCCGCCAATGAAGCGCTGACGTTGCGTCTGCCCAGCTCATTGCAGCTCAAACAGCAATTACCCCTCAGTAACGCCCTGACCCGGCAAGTCGCCGCCCACCGCCAAGCGGTTCGCGCGATCCTCAACGGTGAAGACTCCCGTCTGCTGGTCATCGTCGGTCCGTGCTCGATTCACGATCCCCGTTCCGCCCTCGAATACGCCACTCACCTTGCCCGCCTGGCCGCCGAAGTCAGCGACGAGATGCTGCTAGTGATGCGCGCCTACGTCGAAAAACCGCGCACCACGGTGGGATGGAAAGGCCTGGCCTACGACCCGCACCTGGATGGCAGCGACGACATGGCCGGCGGTTTGACGCTGTCCCGGGAATTGATGCGCGAAATGCTCCAGTTGGGCTTACCCGTTGCCACCGAGCTGCTGCAACCGATGGCCGCCGGCTACTTCGACGACCTGCTGAGCTGGGTCGCCATTGGCGCCCGCACCACCGAATCACAGATCCACCGGGAAATGGCCAGCGGCCTGAGCATGCCGGTAGGGTTCAAGAATGGTACCGACGGCGGTGTGGCTGTCGCCAGCGACGCCATGCGCTCGGCCGCCCATCCGCATCGTCATTTCGGCGTCGATAGCCAAGGGCACCCTGCAATTATCCAGACACAGGGCAACCCAGATACCCACTTGGTATTGCGTGGCGGCCATCGCGGGCCGAACTACGACCGTGACAGCATCGCTCAAGTGCACAGCGATTTGACCCGGCTCAAGATTCCGGCGCGGATCATGGTCGACTGCAGCCACGCCAACAGCGGCAAAGACCCATTGCGTCAGCCAGCGGTATTCAACGACGTGCTTGAACAGCGCTTGCAGGGTGATCGATCGTTGATTGGCATGATGATCGAAAGCCATCTGTTCGAAGGTTGCCAAGCGCTGAGCCCGTCGCTGCGTTACGGGGTGTCGGTAACGGATGGCTGCCTCGGCTGGACCGGTACAGAACAATTGTTGCAGCAGGCAGCCGAGCAACTTCGTGCGCAGCGTTGTACCCAACAATCGAAATGACCAGTCGTTGCCGCCATCCAGTTCTCCAAGCGAAAACGGGATGGCGGTTGCCTTGAACCGGTTACGACTGCACGTGTACCAACGTGACTTCGGACTGTTGGCTCACATCATCGAGACGTTCGACCGAATAGGCTACCCGGACCGTCAAATCCCGATGCTCGCGCCAAAACCTGTAAGGAACGATAAATACCAGCGGTTGACCGGCCATTTCTTTGGAGATCTCACGATCATCGCGATGATTGAAATACTCCCCGTCACATTTCAGATAAACCAGTTCACCCTCTTCTGCCTGGGCATTGTCGATCACGACGGTGACACCATCGATTGCATCTTGCAGATCCAGCCACCCCTCATCAGCCTCCAGCACCGAGGGCGGCAACAGCGGTCCTCGCTCCAGAGGGCCGATCAATAACTGTGCAGGCTCCGAGAAGCGAGGCGCTTGGCCTTCTTGCTCGACGCAATAGCTGATCGTAACGGTTGCACCAAGGTCAGGGGCAATCGATTCGGGCCTGACCCAAAACGACAGTTCGCCACCCACTGCAAAAGACTCGATTTTCAATGCGTCTTTGAAGCTCGATTGTGGCGTACCGCCAGCCCAGGACAGCAAGACCCGATCTCCAGCCGCCATCCGGGAATACGGCCTGATCGTAACGCGCGCGCCCTCGGCGCCCCTGTCGGGATCGAGTGCGCCGCCCACCGCATCGTTCACAATCACAGGCAGCAAATCCGGCCGGACATCACCGACATTCAACTGTAAACGCCTGGACTCCAAAGGCTTACGATGAAGCGCACTGTACAAGGTGTAGTAAACCTCGAGCGATCCGCCGTCCAGTGCGGCGATGTGTACGTCCGACACCTTAAAGACAATGATCCTGTCCACCTGGGCTTCGCTGACAAACCGCGTTACTTCATGCCGATACCCCTGACCCTCGGCATCGATACCTGACCAGGACAAGACCAGCTTGTCGCCGCAGGCCATGGCCTGATAGGGCGCAACAGTGACAATGGCTTTCCTTTCGGATGGATCCAGCATGGCATTTTCCGCCTGCTCCAGCCGTGGTGGCGCCATGCATTGCTCTACAACGTTCACGTTTGCCGCTTCGTAAATAGTCATTCATACGCTCCGGTCCTTGGAATAGATGCCGCCTTGAAGGTCAGCATCGAACGAAACCTATTGAACCCCACGACGCTGATTCGTGATGCAGGGCAAAGGCGTCGGTTTGCGCGGAAAAACGACGTCTCACAAGTAGGTCATTGCGAGGAAGCGATCAACCATCGTCAAAAAGATGTCCGGATATTCCGACCAAGGCCTCGTGTTCATCTGAACTTTCGTACTTTTTCTATTCCGTTTTCATCGGGTTACAGCGGCTTTTTCATACATCGCCGAGCAGCTGGTGTGCTTTAGAGTGCCCCCTCGAGCACACACCTGATCTACTGCGAAAAAGGAATCCACATGCTACGGAATGCAACCACTCACTATCCGATCCTGCTGGTTCACGGGCTTTTCGGCTTCGATCGCATCGGCAACCTGGAACTGTTCCATGACGTCAAACTGGCCCTCAGGAGCGCCGGCGCCAGGGTCTTCATCCCGCATCTGTCGGCGACCCACAACAATGAAACCCGCGGCGAGCAACTGTTAGCGCAGATCGATCGGGTACTACGGGGAACCGGTGCAAGCAAAGTCAACCTGATCGGTCACAGTCAGGGGGCACTGGCGGTACGGTATGCGGGGGCACAAGCACCCGAGATGGTCGCCTCGGTGACCTCGGTCAGCGGGCCGAATCATGGCTCGGAACTGGCCGACTTCCTGCGTAAGGCGTTGATCCCCGGGCGCCTGCCGGAGCACGTTGCCGCAGCGGTGGCCACGCTGTTCGCCGATTTCCTGTCATTGCTCAGTGGCAATCGGCATCTGCCGCAAAACGCCGTTGCCGCGCTCAATGCATTGACCACCGAAGGCGTCGGCACCTTCAATGACAAGTACCCACAAGGGTTGCCGAAAACCTGGGGCGGCAAGGGGCGCGATCAGGTCAATGGCGTGCGCTACTATTCCTGGAGCGGCACTTTGCAGGGAAACACCCTCGATGAGGGACTCCACGCACTCAATCCGCTGCATGGGTTTCTGCGGGCCTTCTCTCACTATTTCACCACCGAAGCCGAGCAGAATGACGGCATGGTCGGTCGATTCAGTTCCCATCTGGGCAAAGTGATCCGTTCGGATTATTCGCTGGATCATCTGGACAGCCTCGGCCAGACAACCGGTCAGGTGCGCCGGGGTATCGACCCGATCTCCTTGTACGTGCAACATGCCGAACGCTTGCGAAATGCCGGCCTATAAAACGCTGCATGAAACAGACGGAACTTTGAGGAAGAAATAGCCCACTGAATCCGGTAGGCTCCGCATTTTATTAAACATTGAATGGAGTATTTTCCCATGGCAAAAGCCACTGCCCGTCACATCCTGGTTTCCAGCGAAGAAAAGTGCAACGAACTCAAGGCCCAGATCGAGGCTGGCGCCGATTTCGCCGAAGTCGCCAAAGCCAACTCATCTTGCCCTTCCAGCCGCCAGGGCGGTGACCTGGGTTCGTTCGGCCCGGGCCAGATGGTCAAGGAATTCGACACCGTGGTCTTCAGCGCACCGATCAACGTAGTGCAAGGCCCGGTCAAGACCCAGTTTGGTTACCACCTGCTGGAAGTGACCAGTCGTCAGGACTGATTAACGCTTTGAGTTTGCTCCATAACGGCCCGCCTTTTGGCGGGCCGTTGTGTTTTCGTTACGTGATACGGCTGGCGAGGGACGCGCCGCTAGCGTACAAATTGTGATTTTCCACTCCCCGGCTCCAAGGCTGACAATGCGACTGGCTTTCCCCACTTTGTTGTTCACTGCCGTGGCGCTGCTATTAAGTGCCGCGGGTGTGAATGCTGCACCGCAACATGCGTTGACCGTGTACGGTGAACCGGCGAAATACCCTGCTGGCTTCAGCCATTTCGCCTACACCAACCCGCAAGCGCCCAAGGGCGGAACGATGCGTCGCTCAGCGGTGGAAATCGGTCATTTCGACCATATCCTGCCGTACATCGACAAGGGCATCGGGGTCACGCAAATCGACGGCTTGATCTACTCGCCCTTGGCCCAGCGCTCGCTGGACGAACCCTATACCGTATACGGCCTGGTGGCGCAGCAGATAGAACGCTCGGACGATGGCTTGTCTCTGCGTTTCTACCTGAACCCGAAGGCCCGTTTCGCCGACGGCAAGCCGATCACCGCCGAAGACGTGCGCTATACCTTCGACTTGCTGATGACTCAGGGCAGCCTGCGCTATCGCACGCAATTCGCCGACGTCAAAGGCGTCGAAATAGAGTCGCCACTCACCATTCGGTTTGACTTCAAGAGCAACGAAAACCGTACCCTGCCCCTCGACCTTGCAACCTTGCCGGTGCTTCCCGAACATTGGTGGAAAACCCGCGACTTTGCCAACGGCGGTGGTTACGAGCTGCCACTGGGCAGCGGGCCGTACCGCGTGAGCAAGGTCGACTCCGGGCGCAGCATCACCTTCGAGCGTAACGCCGATTGGTGGGCCAAGGATTTACCGGTCAGCCGCGGCCTCTACAATTTCGATCATTTCAGCATCGAGTATTTCGGCGATACCGACGTCGCCCGTCAGGTCTTGCGAGGGGGCGCCTACGATTACAACCGCGAATTCTCCGCCACCGCCTACTCCATTGGCTATGAGAGCCCGGCCCTGAGCGACGGTCGTCTGCAAAAGGCGCACTTGGCCAAAGAGGCACCGCAAGCGGCCCAGGGTTTTGTGTTCAATCTGCAAAACCCGATGTTCCAGGACCGTCGAGTGCGCCAGGCGCTGGCCATGCTCTGGGATTTCGAGTGGAGCAACCGGCAGATGATGCGCGAGATGTACATCCGCCAGCAGAGCTACTTTTCCAATACCAACCTCGCTGCCCGAAAACTGCCCGATGCTGGCGAACTCGCCATTCTCGAACCGCTGCGCGGGCAGATCCCCGATGAAGTCTTCACCCAGGTCTTCGAAGCGCCGAAAACCGACGGCAGCGGCCTGATTCGCGACAAACAGTTGCAAGCCCTGGGGTTGCTCCAACAAGCCGGGTGGAAACCCGATGGCGATCAACTGGTCAACGCCCAAGATCAGCCGCTGAGCTTCACATTCCTGATCAGCCAGAACGGCATGGAGCGTTTACTGCTGCCTTATAAGCGCACCCTGAAACAAATCGGCATCGACCTGAATATTCGCCGCATCGACGCCTCCCAGTACGTCAACCGCCTGATGTCCCGGGACTACGACATGATCGTCACCGGCTACCCGGTTACCACATCGCCGGGCAACGAGTTGTACAACTACTTTGGCTCGGCGGCCGCCAACGATCCCGGTTCCAACAACTACATGGTGCTGAAGAACCCGGCGGTCGATACGCTGGTCAACGGCCTGGTCCGCGCCACTACCCAGGCTGACATGCTGCGCTACGCCCATGCCCTGGACCGTGTCCTGCAATGGAACTTCTATTGGATTCCCAATTATTACCCGCCAGGCAGCTCGACCGTGTGGTGGAACCGCTTTGGCATCCCCTCTGTACAGGCAAGCAATGACGAAGCTATCGAGAGTTGGTGGGAAGTGAGCACCACGCCCCTGACCAATGAACAGATGACCGCCGAACTGATCAGACGCGGCCAACCCGGAGGGCCGCGTTGATGTGGGCTTACATACTGCGGCGCTTGCTGCTGATCATTCCGACGCTGGTGATCATTCTTCTGGTCAATTTTGTCATCGTCCAGGCCGCGCCCGGTGGCCCGGTGGAACAGGCCATCGCGCAATTGCAGGGCATTGGCGCTGCGAGTGTCGGTGGCGGTTCCAGCGAAACCATGCACGGCAGCTCACGGGCCAGCCGAGGGCTCGACCCGCAGCTGATCAAAGAGATTGAAAAGCAATATGGCTTCGACAAACCGGCCCCGGAGCGTCTGTGGCTGATGCTCAAGAGCTACGCCCACCTCGACTTCGGCAAGAGCTTTTTTCGCGGTGCCACGGTTACTGACCTGATTCTGGAAAAAATGCCGGTGACCATTTCCCTCGGGCTTTGGGCCACGCTGATCACTTATCTGGTATCGATTCCCTTGGGCATCCGCAAAGCCGTGCACCATGGCAGCCATTTCGATATCTGGAGCAGCACCGCGATCATCATCGGTTATGCAATGCCGGCCTTCCTGTTCGCGATGTTCCTGATCGTGGTGTTCGCCGGCGGTACCTCATTGAACTGGTTCCCGGTGCGCGGGCTGGTCTCGGACAACTTCGAGTCGCTGTCGACCCTGGGCAAAATCGCCGATTACTTCTGGCACCTGGTGCTGCCGGTGACGGCGCTGGTGGTGGGCGGTTTCGCCACCCTGACGATCCTCACCAAGAACTCCTTCCTCAATGAAATCACCCGCCAATACGTGGTCACCGCCCGCGCCAAGGGTTTGAGCGAGCGCCAGGTGCTTTACGGCCATGTGTTTCGCAACGCCATGCTGCTGGTAGTGTCGGGGATTCCGCAGGCGTTCATCAGCGTATTTTTTGCCGGCTCGCTGCTGATCGAGGTGATTTTCTCCCTCGATGGCCTGGGTCGCATGAGTTACGAAGCGGCGGTGTCACGGGACTATCCGGTGGTCTTCGGCTCGCTGTTCATCTTTACCTTGTTCGGCCTGCTGATAAAACTCATCGGCGACCTGTGCTACACCCTGGTCGACCCGCGCATCGACTTCGCCGCGAGGAATGCCTGATGTTCAAGCTCTCGCCGCTGGGCCGTCGCCGTTTCGAGCGTTTCAAGAAAAACCGCCGTGGCTGGTGGTCGCTGTGGTTGTTTGTCGGCCTGTTTCTGCTGACCCTGGGCGGCGAGCTGATCGCCAACGACCAACCGCTGGTGGTCAGTTATCAGGGCTCGCTGTACTTTCCGGCGTTCAAACGCCACACCGAGCAGGAGTTTGGTGGGCAACTGCCGTTCCAGGCCGATTTCCGCAGCGATTACGTACAGAAGCTGATTCATAAGGACGGCGGCTGGATGCTGTTTCCTCCGATCCCGTTCAGCGACGACACGCCCAATTACGACCTCAACCAACCGGCGCCGAGCCCGCCGTCGAAGGTCAACTGGCTGGGCACTGACGATCAGGCCCGCGACGTACTGGCCCGGGTGATTTTCGGGGCGCGGGTGTCGATTCTGTTCGCGTTGGCGCTGACCTTCATCAGCGCCTTGATCGGCATCACCGCCGGGGCGCTGCAAGGCTATTACGGTGGCTGGGTCGACCTGCTGGGCCAGCGCTTGCAGGAGGTCTGGTCGGGGCTGCCGGTGCTGTACCTGTTGATCATTCTGTCCGGCTTCGTCGAGCCGAATTTCTGGTGGCTGCTGGGGATCATGGCGCTGTTTTCCTGGCTGGCTTTGGTGGATGTGGTGCGCGCCGAATTCCTGCGCGGGCGCAACCTGGAATACGTCAAGGCCGCCCGTGCACTGGGCCTGACCGACCGCAAAGTGATCGTGCGGCACATCCTGCCCAACGCGATGAATGCGACCCTGAGTTATTTGCCGTTCATTTTGACCGGGGCGATTTCCACCCTCACGGCACTGGACTTTCTCGGCTTCGGCATGCCGGCCGGCAGTGCATCGCTGGGCGAATTGATCAGTCAAGGCAAGCAGAACCTGCAAGCGCCGTGGCTGGGGCTGACGGCGTTTTTCACCCTGGCGCTGATTCTTTCTTTATTGGTGTTTATCGGGGAGGCATTACGTGATGCCTTTGATCCTCGGTCTTGAAGCGGATTATTGATATGAGCGACAACCTGATCGAAATCCGTGACCTCAACGTGGCCTTCAGCGGCCAGACCGTGGTACACAATCTGTGCCTGGACATCCGCCCCGGCGAGTGCCTGGCGCTGGTCGGCGAGTCGGGTTGCGGCAAGTCGGTGACTGCCCACTCGATCCTGCAACTGCTGCCTGAAAACGGCACGACAACCACCGGCAGCATTCGCTATCGAGGTCAGGAGTTGATCGGCGCCGATATCAAGACCTTGCGCGAGCTGCGCGGCAACCGGATTGCGATGATCTTCCAGGAGCCGATGAGCTCACTAAACCCGCTGCACAGCGTTGAAAAACAGATCGGCGAAACCCTGCTGCTGCACCGAGGGTTGGGTGGCAAAGCGGCACAAGCAAGGATTCTGGAGTTGTTGCAACTGGTAGGCATCCAGAAGCCCGAAGAACGGCTCAAGGCGTATCCCCATCAATTGTCTGGCGGTCAACGGCAACGAGTGATGATCGCCATGGCCCTGGCTTGCGAGCCGCAATTGCTGATCGCCGACGAGCCGACCACCGCGCTGGATGTGACGGTGCAGCGCAAGATCCTGTCGCTGCTCAAATCCCTGCAGCAGCGGCTTGGCATGTCGCTGCTGCTGATCAGCCACGACCTCAATCTGGTGCGCAGCATGGCCCAGCGGGTGTGCGTGATGCACGCCGGGGAAATCGTCGAGCAGGCACCTTGCGAAACGCTGTTCACCGAACCGAAACACCCTTACAGCAGCATGCTGCTGAACGCCGAGCCGGAAGGTGAAGCGCTGCCCCGGGGCGAACGTGAAAACGTGCTGGAAGTGGATAATCTGCACGTACGGTTCACCATCGGCGGCGGCCTGTTCCAGCGTAAAACCTATCTATGCGCGGTGGATGGCATCAGTCTGAATGTTCAGCATGGCAAGACGCTGGGCATCGTCGGTGAATCCGGTTCGGGCAAATCCACCCTCGGTCAGGCGATCCTGCGCTTGCTCGATTCGCAAGGCAGCATTCGCTTTCAGGGCGAGGCCCTTGATGGCCTGACGCAAAAGCAGCTACGGCCGTGGCGCAAAAAAATGCAGGTCGTGTTCCAGGACCCCTTCGGCAGCCTCAGCCCACGAATGTCCGTGGCGCAGATCATCAGTGAAGGCCTTGAAGTTCATAGCCAATCCACCCCGCACGAATGCGAAGCCCAGGTGATCCGGGTGCTGGAAGAAGTCGGCCTCGACCCGCAAAGTCGTCATCGCTACCCTCACGAATTCTCCGGCGGCCAACGCCAACGCATTGCCATTGCCCGCGCACTGGTGCTGAAACCAGCGCTGATCCTGCTCGACGAGCCGACCTCGGCGCTGGACCGCACGGTGCAAAAACAAGTGGTCGCCCTGCTCCGTCAGCTTCAGGAAAAATACGGCCTGACCTACCTGTTCATCAGTCATGACCTGGCGGTGATACGCGCACTGGCCCACGACATGATCGTGATCAAGGATGGCAAAGTAGTGGAAAGCGGCGCCAGCCACACGGTGTTCGACTCGCCGCAGCACCCGTATACCAAAGAGCTGTTGGCGGCGGCGCGTCCGGGGTGGGCATAATCTGCGTCATATCGTTGGACCGCGTCGCGGCCTTCGCGGGCAAGCCTCGCTCCTACAGGTCGAGGTGATCGTAGGAGCGAGGCTTGCCCGCGAAGGCACCCGAACAAACACCACACATCCTGGACAGTGAAGCCCGATGAACACCACCGAAAGCCTCAAGGACTACCAGCGCGTTCGTACCCTGGCGATCCGCTCGCTGTTCGAAATCATCGAGCAATCGAGCGAAGGCACGGTGATTGTCGACCGCGATGCGAACATCGTCTGGATGAACGAGCGTTATGCCCGGCGTTTCGGTCTCGAGTCGGCCGCAGGTGCGATTGGCCGGGCCTGTGAAAGCGTGATCCCTGGCAGCCTGTTGCGAGAGGTGGTGCGCACCGGACGGCCCATCCTGCTGGACATGCAAGACACCCCCAAGGAACCGCTGGTGGTGATGCGTCTGCCGATTCATGACGATGCCGGCGCAGTGATTGGCGCCATCGGCTTTGCCCTGTTTGATGAGTTGCGCAGCCTGTCGCCGATGCTCAAGCGCTACCTGAGCATGCAGGAAGAACTCGCCTCCACCCGCTCGCTGCTGCGGGCACGGCAGACCAAATACAACTTCGCCCATTTCATCGGCACCAGCGCCGCCAGCCTGGAAGTCAAACGCCGCGCCCGGCGTAGCGCCAGCGCCGAGTCACCGGTGTTGCTGCTGGGCGAAACCGGTACCGGCAAAGAGTTGCTGGCCCAGGCGATTCACGACGCCTCGCCTCGGGCACACAAAGCCTTCGTCAGCATCAACAGCGCGGCGATCCCTGAGTCGCTGCTGGAAGCCGAGTTCTTTGGCACCGCCCCCGGCGCATTCACCGGCGCCGATCGCAAGGGCCGCACCGGCAAATTGCAAATTGCTCAGGGCGGCACGCTGTTTCTCGATGAGATCGGCGACATGCCGCTGCCGCTGCAAAGCAAATTGCTACGGGTGTTGCAGGAAAAGGAATTCGAGCCCGTGGGTTCCAATGAAGTGATTCAGAGCGATGTGCGGGTAATCGCGGCGACCTCCACCGACCTGGAAGCGGCGATCAAACGCGGCGAGTTTCGTGCCGATTTGTATTACCGCCTGAATGTGCTGCCGATTCAGGTCCCGCCCCTGCGCGATCGCCTCGACGACGTGCCGGCCCTCAGTGAAGCGATTCTCGAAGAGTTGCGCAGTCAGCACGAACTGGACCGCGAAGCCCTGGATTTGTTGGGCCAACATGCCTGGCCGGGGAACATCCGCGAACTGCGCAATGTGCTGGAGCGCGCGGCGTTGCTCAGTGATGATTTGATGCTGAACGTGGCGGATATCCGCGCGGCGATTGGCAGTTTTATCCCGGTGCAACGTGTGGCGCCCTTGGCCATCGAACCGGTGACCCATGAAACCTTCAGTGAGGCTCGCGAACGGTTTGATCGACAGTTGATTGAATCTGCCCTCGCGCAATGCGATGGGAAGGTTATCGAAGCGGCGGCGCGATTGGGGCTGGGGCGGTCGACGTTGTACAAGAAGATGGTGGCGTTGGGGATTGCCGAGTCTCCATAAAGAGACACTGATCTCCATTGGTAGACAGGCCTCTTCGCGGGCAAGCCTCGCTCCAACGGGTAAGGCAAATGGCGCGAAAATCCCCAATCCTGTAGGAGCGAGGCTTGTCCGCGGAAGCATCAGCCCAGCCACCAAAAATCTCAATACAGAGACAAAAACCCACGCAACTGTCTCACCAACAAATAATTTACTTAAATTTCAATAACTTATCTTCTGGCACGAAACTCGCTAAAGCCCTCTCCTACAAAAGATCCACCCTACAAAAATAACAATCGAAGGAGACACACCATGAGTGTGATCATTGCCTTGGCAGCTCTCACGCTGCTGATGGTGGCTGCTTACCGTGGCTACAGCGTTATCCTCTTTGCTCCGATCGCCGCCCTCGGCGCCGTCCTGCTCACCGACCCTTCCGCCGTTGCCCCCGTCTTCACCGGGGTGTTCATGGAAAAAATGGTCGGCTTCGTCAAACTGTATTTCCCGGTGTTCCTGCTCGGCGCCGTGTTCGGCAAGCTGATCGAGTTGTCGGGTTACTCGCGCTCCATCGTCGCGGCGGCCATTCGCGTGCTTGGCACTCGCCAAGCCATGCTGGTGATCGTATTGGTCTGCGCCCTGCTCACTTATGGCGGCGTATCGCTGTTTGTGGTGGTGTTTGCGGTTTATCCGTTCGCCGCCGAGATGTTCCGTCAGAGCAATATTCCCAAGCGCCTGATCCCGGCGACCATCGCCCTTGGCGCATTCTCCTTCACCATGGATGCCCTGCCCGGCACGCCGCAGATCCAGAACATCATCCCCAGCACCTTCTTCAACACCACCGCCTGGGCCGCACCGTGGCTGGGTGTGATCGGCACGATTTTCGTGTTCTGCGCCGGCATGCTGTTCCTGCAGAGTCAGCGCAATAAAGCTCAACGCAGCGGTGAAGGGTATGGCTCAGCACTGCGCAACGAACCGGAAACCGCGCCGGACATCAAGCTGCCCAACCCATGGATCGCCTTGTCGCCGCTGTTGATGGTGGGGCTGATGAACCTGCTGTTCACCCGCTGGATTCCGCTGTGGTACGGCAAAACCCACAGCGTCGCACTGCCAGGCATGGCAACCCCCGTGACCACCGACATCGCCAAGTTGACGGCGATCTGGGCGGTGCAAGCGGCCTTGCTGGTGGGCATCGTCATGGTGCTGGTGTTCAGCTTTCAGACGATTCGCAGAAAGTTGGCCGAAGGCAGTAAAAGTGCGGTCAGCGGCGCACTGCTGGCAGCCATGAACACCGCGTCCGAATACGGTTTCGGTGCAGTGATCGCCTCGCTGCCAGGTTTTCTGGTGCTGTCCGGCTGGCTCAAGAGCATTCCCGACCCGCTGGTCAACGAAGCGGTTACCGTGACCCTGCTGGCCGGCATCACCGGTTCGGCGTCGGGCGGCATGAGTATTGCGTTGGCGGCGATGTCCGAGACGTTCATCAGCGCCGCCCACGCTGCCAACATTCCATTGGAAGTGCTGCACCGGGTCGCCGCGATGGCCAGTGGCGGCATGGACACCCTGCCGCACAACGGCGCAGTGATTACGTTGCTGGCGGTCACCGGTTTGACCCACCGCGAGGCCTACAAAGACATTTTCTGTATTACGCTGATCAAGACACTCGCTGTTTTTGTGGTGATCGGTACTTTCTACGCCACTGGCATTGTGTGAGGTATTCATGACGACTCTTTCGGGCAAGACCGCACTGGTCACCGGTTCCACCAGCGGCATCGGCCTGGGGATCGCCCTGAGCCTGGCCAAGGCCGGCGCCAACCTGATCCTCAACGGTTTCGGCGATGCGTCCAGGGTGATCGCCGAGGTGGAACAGCTCAATAATAAAAGCGGCGGCAAGGTCGGCCATCACCCCGCCGACGTCAGCGACCCGGCGCAAATCGCTGACATGATCGAATACGCCGAGCGTGAGTTCGGCGGCGTGGATATCCTGGTCAACAATGCGGGCATCCAGCACGTGGCGTCGGTGGAAGATTTTCCGGTGGAGCGCTGGGACTCGATTATGGCGATCAACCTGTCGTCGGTGTTTCACAGCACCCGTTTGAGCTTGCCAGGGATGCGCAGCAAGGGCTGGGGGCGGATCATCAACATCGCGTCCGTGCATGGCCAGGTCGGTTCGGTGGGCAAGGCGGCGTACGTCGCGGCCAAGCATGGTGTGATCGGCTTGACCAAGGTGGTCGGTCTGGAAACCGCAACGACGAATGTCACCTGCAACGCCATCTGCCCGGGTTGGGTGCTGACGCCGCTGGTGCAGAAGCAGATCGATGATCGCGCCGCGACCGGGATCGACCCGCAGCAGGCGCAACATGATTTGCTGGCCGAGAAGCAGCCGTCGCTGGAATTCGTGACGCCGCCGCAGCTGGGCGAGTTGGTGCTGTTTTTATGCAGCGAAGCCGGTAGCCAGGTGCGTGGGGCCGCGTGGAATATTGATGGTGGGTGGTTGGCGCAGTAAGCCGCCGCTAGCCCCCCTGACACTGATCGTTCCCACGCTCTGCGTGGGAATGCAGCCCGGGACGCTCTGCGTCCCAAAGCGGACGCGGAGCGTCCATTGAGGCATTCCCACGCAGAGCGTGGGAACGAGAGAGGCCAAGCCATGTCCGACATCCTCTGGCAACCCGGCACCGAGCGCATCGGCAAGTCCCGCATGGAGGCCTTTCGGCGCTCGATCAATCAGCGACACAACCTCAAGATCGCCGACTACCCTGCCCTGCACCAATGGAGCATCGATCAGCGGGAAGCGTTCTGGCAGGCCATCGTCGATTTCTTCGACATCCGTTTTCACGATCAGCCAGACGCGGTGCTGATTGAGGGCGCACAAATGCCCAGCGCCCAGTGGTTCCCCGGCGCCACGCTGAACTTCGCCGAACACCTGCTGCGCCGTCGCGACGATGCCGTGGCGGTGGTGGCCATCGGCGAAAACGGCCAACGGGAACAGCTGACCTGGGCCGAACTGGCAAGCCTGGTCGCCGGTTTCCAAAACGGCCTGAAAGCCGCCGGCGTCGGCCTGGGCGATCGCGTGGCCGCGTGCATGCCGAACACCTGGCAAACATTGGTGGCGATGCTTGCCACCACCAGTCTGGGGGCGATCTGGTCTTGTTCCTCGCCAGATTTCGGTACGCATGGGGTGATCGACCGCTTCGGCCAGATCGAACCAAAGGTGCTGATCACCTGCGCCGGTTATCGCTACGCCGGCAAAGAGATTGACCAGACCGCCAAGGTCAATGAAATCCTCGGGCAACTGCCGTCCTTGCAGCAGTTGATCGTTGTGCCTTATGCACGGCCCCAGGCGCGCATCGCAGACTTCCACAGCCAGGCCAATGTGACGCTCTGGGACGATTTCTACGACCCGGGCGGCGAGCCGCAATTCGTTCCCGTGCCCTTCGCTCATCCGCTGTACATCCTTTATTCCAGCGGCACCACCGGCGTGCCGAAGTGCATTATTCACAGCACCGGCGGCGTACTGCTGCAACACGTCAAGGAACATGGGCTGCATACCGATCTCGGCGCCGGCGACCGTTTGTTCTACTACACCACGTGCGGCTGGATGATGTGGAACTGGCTGGTCTCGGCCCTGGCCGTCGACAGCGCCGTGGTGCTGTACGACGGCTCGCCGTTTCATCCAGGCCCGGAGCGTTTGATCGACCTGATCGACGACGAACGCATCAACGTCTTCGGCACCAGCCCCAAGTTCCTCACCGCATTGCAAAGCATTGGCCTGAAGCCCTGCGACAGCCATGACCTGAGCAGCCTGAGAACCGTGCTGTCCACCGGTTCCGCGTTGTCGCCGCAAAGCTTCGATTACGTCTACCGCGCGTTCAAGTCCGATTTGTGTCTGTCTTCAATGTCCGGCGGCACCGACATCGTTTCGTGCTTTGTGATTGGCAATCCGGTCCTGCCGGTGCGCCGTGGCGAAATACAGTGCAAGGGCCTGGGCATGGCGGTCGAAGTCTGGAACGACGCCGGTACGCCAGTGGTCGGGGAAAAAGGCGAGCTGGTGTGCACCCGACATTTTCCGGCGATGCCCATCGGTTTATGGCATGACCCTGACGGGGAGAAGTTGCGAAAGTCCTATTTCAGCCTGTTCCCCGGCGTCTGGGCCCAAGGCGATTACGCCGAACAACTGCCCCACGGTGGCCTGTTGATCCACGGGCGTTCCGATGCCGTGCTCAACCCCGGTGGCGTGCGCATCGGCACAGCGGAAATCTATCGTCAGGTGGAGAAAGTCCCGCAGGTGCTGGACAGCGTCGCCATCGGCCAGCAATGGCAGGATGACGTGCGGGTGGTGCTGTTCGTGAAGTTGCGCGACGGTGTCGAGCTGGATGAAACGCTGCAGCAACAGATTCGCCAGGTCATACGCGCCAACACCACGCCACGGCATGTGCCGGCGAAGATTGTTGCGGTGACCGATATTCCGCGGACCATCAGCGGCAAAGTGGTCGAACTGGCGGTGAGGAATGTAGTGCATGGCCAGAAGGTGAAGAACACCGATGCACTGGCCAATCCCGAGGCATTGGAGCAGTTTCGCGACCGCCCTGAATTGAATGATTGAACCGTAGATCCACTGTGCGGCTTATGTGGCGAGGGGGCTTGCCCCCGTTGGAGTGCGAAGCGCTCCCAAAGCCAGCAGATAGGGTGCCTCAGTGGAACCGCATCCGTCCGGTTTGCGACTGCTTCGCAGCCGAACGGGGTGATGCGGCATTCCGACAAGCCCCCTCGCCACACGAGCCTGTTTGGACATTTTGATCAGTGTCGGCACCTCTTCAGTCCATCAAATTCCACTCACCTGGCGGTGTATGGGGCCCAGGCGTAGCCTCGGCGTGCATTTTCAGGCGCAGACGCAAGTTGTTCACCGAGTCCGCATGTTTCAACGCCTCTGCCTCATCAATCGCGCCCTCGGCAAACAGACCGAACAGCGCACCATCGAAGGTCTGCATTCCCGCTTCTGACGATTTCTCCATAATCCCCTTGAGCTCGCCAAGTTCGTTGCGCCGGATCAGGTCGCCGATGGTCGGCGTTCCCAGCATCACTTCCACCGCCGCCCGGCGCTGCCCGTCGCGGGTACGTACCAATCGCTGGGAAACAAAGGCCTTGAGGTTATTGCCCAGGTCATGAAGCAGTTGCGTCCTGCGCTCCTCCGGAAAAAAGTTGATTACGCGGTCCAGCGCCTGATTGGCGTTGTGGGCATGCAACGTGGAAATCACCAGATGACCGGTATCGGCAAACGCCAGCGCGTGCTCCATAGTCTCTCGATCGCGGATCTCGCCGATCAGCACCACGTCCGGCGCCTGGCGCAGGGTGTTTTTCAACGCCGCATGAAAACTGCGGGTATCGACGCCGACCTCACGCTGGTTAATGATCGACTTCTTGTGCCGATGAACAAACTCGACCGGGTCTTCGATGGTGATGATATGGCCGCTGCTGTGACGGTTGCGGTAATCGATCAGCGCCGCCAGCGAGGTCGACTTGCCCGAGCCGGTCGAGCCGACGAACAGGATCAGCCCCTGTTTGAGCATCACGGTCTCGAGCAGCACCGGAGGCAGCTTGAGGTCTTCAAAGCGTGGAATATCGAGTTTGATATTGCGCGCCACGATCGACACATCGTTGCGCTGCTTGAAGATATTGAGCCGAAAGCGCCCGACCCCGGCCAGGGAAACCGCCAGGTTCATTTCCAGTTCGCGATCGAACTCCAGGCGCTGTTCGGCGTCCATGATGGACGCGGCAATGGCCGCAATTTCCCCGGGCTTGAACGGTTGTTCGGCCAGGGCTTTGAGCACACCGTCAAATTTCGCGCTGGGTGGCGCGCCCGTGGACAGGTAAAGATCGGAGCCATTGCGGCTGGACAGCATTTGCAACAGTGCATCGATTTCCATGGCAAAAAACACCCGCGAAGCATTCAATTGAAAACATGACCCCCTACGGGTCATCCCGCGTCTACCGCCCTGCAAGGATAGTAGACGCCGCCACACCGACTGACACGCAGGACAATGTAATGAACGCACCACCGACCGCCAGCGACGCCCAGGCCCTGATTGCCCGACTGGACTGGACAAACAACCCGCTGGGCGCCGCCGATCACTGGCCGCAGAGCCTGCGCACCGCCGTGGACATTGTGATTCACTCGCCAATGCCGATGCTGTTGCTGTGGGGCCCGCAGCTCACCCAGATCTACAACGATGGCTTCGCGTTCCTCGCCGGCAGCAAGCACCCACACGCTTTCGGACAACCAACGCACCTGATCTGGCCAGAACTGAAAGACTTCACCGACCCGATTTACAGCGCCGTCCTACAAGGCCAGGTGCGGACCTACAGCGAACAACGCTTTACCTTGCAGCGCGATGGGCGAGATTCCGACTTCTGGCTGGATTTGACCTACAGCCCCATTCGCAATGAAAGTGCCGAAGTCGCCGGTATTCTGGTCACGGCCATCGAAACCAACGAACGCCGCCGCATCGCCCTGGAACTTGAACAACGCTCCGCCGCCAGCCTCAAGGCCCAGCACGAAACCGAGCAGCGTCTGCAACTGGCACTGGCCGCCACCGATGCCGTCGGCACCTGGGACTGGGACATCGGCGAAGACCGTTTCATCGCCGATGCCCACTTCGCCCAACTGCATGGCGTTGACGCAAACCTGGCGAACCAATTGCCGATCAGCGAATACCTTCACGGCGTGCATCCGGAAGATCGGGCGATGATTGCCCGCAGCATCAAGCACTGCATTACCCATGGCAGCGAGTACGCCGAGGAATATCGCTTGCTGCAAGCCGACGGCCAATTGCGCTGGGTGTTTGCCCGGGGTCGTTGCTACAAGGATCACCATGGCCGACCGATTCGTTTCCTCGGCGCGGCACTCGACCTGACCGAACGCAAACACATCGAGCAGGCCTTGCGCCAGAGCCAGACCGAGCTGCAACTGATCATCAACGCCATGCCGATCCTGATCAGTTACGTCGACAGTGAGGAGCGCTTTCGCCTCAACAATGCCGCCTACCTGGAATGGTACGGCCTGACGCCCCAAGAGCTTTACGGCCGTACCGTGCGTGAAGTGCTGGGCGACGAAGCCTATGCCCTGCGCGCCGAATACATTGCCGAGGCGCTGAAAGGCAAGGCCTGCAGTTTCAGCATCAGCGCCGCGCACCGCGATGGCAGCACCCGCCAGGCCCTGATGAACTACCTGCCACGTCATGGCGCGGACGGTGCGGTCAACGGTTTTTACATCTTCGTGATCGACGAAACCGAGCGCAAACAGACCGAAGAAGCCCTGCGCAACCTCAACGAAACCCTTGAAGAACGCGTCAGCGCTCGCACTCAGCAATTGGCCGAAGCCAACCAGCGGTTGCAGAACGAGATGCTCGAACGCGAGCGCGCCGAAGACGCCTTGCGCCATGCGCAGAAAATGGAAGCGGTGGGACAGCTCACCGGTGGCATCGCCCATGACTTCAACAACATGCTCACCGGCATCATCGGCAGCCTCGATCTGATGCAACGCTACATCGCCGACGGGCGCGCCGCCGAGATCGGTCGCTTTACCGAAGCCGCGGTGTCCTCGGCTCACCGCGCCGCTGCCCTGACCCATCGCCTGCTGGCGTTCTCCCGGCGTCAGTCGCTGGATCGCAAGCCGCTCAATGCCAATCAGCTGGTGCATTCCCTGGAAGATTTGTTCCGCCGCACCAAGGGCGATTCTATCGAGCTAAAAATAAAGCTGGCCGATGAAGTCTGGCCCGTCAGCACCGACGTCAGCCAACTGGAAAACGCCTTGCTCAACCTCGTGATCAACGCCCGGGATGCGATGCCCGAAGGTGGCGAGCTGCTGATCGAAACCGCCAACGTTCATCTTGACGGGCGTGATGTCCCCCCTTTGGAACCGGTCAGGGCCGGGGATTACCTGATGATTGCCGTCAGTGACAACGGCGCCGGCATGACACCCTCAGTGTTGGCCAAGGCCTTCGACCCGTTCTTCACCACTAAACCCATCGGCCAGGGCACCGGCCTGGGGCTGTCGATGATCTATGGTTTCGCCCAACAGTCGGGCGGGCATGTCAGCCTTCACAGTTTGCCGGGCCAGGGCACCAGCGTTCACCTGTATTTGCCACGCCTGCACGTCGCGGTGTCGGAGCATGCTCTGGAGCCGCTCACTGGCGAAACTCCAGCAGCGGTGGCCGGTGAAACGGTGGTGTTGGTGGAAGACGATCCGGCGGTGCGTATGCTGGTGCTCGACCTGCTCAATGAACTGGGTTATCACGCCCATGAAGCCGAAGACGCGAAGGCCGCCCTGCCCTTGCTGGAATCCGACCTGCGGGTCGATCTGCTGGTGACCGATGTCGGGTTGCCGGGCATGAACGGTCGGCAACTGGCGGAAATCGCGCGTCAGCATCGTCCGGGCCTGAAGGTGCTGTTCATGACCGGTTATGCGGAGAAAGCCGCCGAACGCCAGGGTTTCCTGGAGGAAGGCATGGACATGGTGGCCAAACCTTTTTCAATGGACCTGTTGGCCAACAAGATTCGCACGATGATCGGCCAAGCGGACTGAGTTAAGGCATAATCGCGCGCCCCACGCTGGCACCAACATAGCCACCACCGTTGCAAGGTACTGCCAATGAAAGCCCAAGCCCGCCATATTCTGGTGAAAACCTCGGAAGAAGCCGAGCAGCTCAAACAACGCATCGCCAAGGGCGAAGCCTTCGATGTGCTGGCCAAGAAATACTCCACGTGCCCGTCCGGCAAACGCGGCGGCGACCTGGGCGAAGTACGGCCCGGGCAGATGGTCGGTGCGATCGATGCAGTGATCTTCAAAAAACCACTGCGGGTGGTGCATGGGCCGATCAAGAGCAAGTTCGGTTATCACCTGGTGCAGGTGTTTTACCGGGATTGATGGGCTTGGCTTCAGGGCCCTGTGGCGAGGGGGCTTGCCCCCGTTGGGTGGCGCAGCCGCCCCAAAACCTGTGACCTTGACCGACCTGACACACCGAGTGCGCAGGATTTACGACTGCTTCGCAGCCGAACGGGGTGATGCGGTATTCCGACAAGCCCCCTCGCCACCATGGTATCGACTCCCCGTTCGACCTTCTGCGCCGGCACTTCAAATGACTCACCGTCACAGCGAATCAGGTGGGTGCGAGCCTGCTCGCGATCACCGCACCTCGGTCTGGAACCTTAAAAACAGGTTTCCATGGTTTCGATGACATTCAACTGCTCATCGACCAGACACCCGATGCGCCATTTGTCGAATGTCAGGCACGGGTGCGAAGTACCGAACGAAATGATATCGCCCACCCGCAACTCAACCCCCGGCGCCACGGTCATGAACGCGTGCTGGTCCATCACCGCGGTCACCTTGCAGGCGCTCACATCCTCGCCGATTGCTGGCACCACACCAGCCTTGTAACGCCGCAACGGCACCGGCAAACCGGCGTCATAGGCGACGTCGCGTTTGCCCAGGGCGATCACCGCAAAACCCGGTTCCGGCAACGACTGCACATGGGCCCAGACTTCCAGCGCCGGGCGCAAACCTTCGTGCAGGTCGCTGCGACGATCGAGCACGCAGCATTGCGCTTCCTTGTAGATGCCATGGTCGTGGGCCACGTAGCAGCCAGGACGCAGCACGCTGAGGAAACGTCTGCCGGCGTTCTGCGCTTCGAAGGATTCAGCGATCAAGTCGTACCAGGCCGAACCCGACGCCGTGATGATCGGCTTGGCAATGGCGAACGCGCCGCTGTCCTGCAATTGCACCGCCAGGCGTACCAAAGAATCAGCGAACGCACGGATGCTACTTACGGCGTGATCGCCGTGGATCACCCCTTCGTAACCCTCGATGCCGGTCAGCGCCAATGCCGGTTGCGCCGCAATCGCCTTGGCCAGCGCCAGCACTTCGGCTTCGGTACGGCAACCGCAACGACCGCCGACCACGCCGTACTCGATCATCACGTTCAAGCGCAGACCGCGCGAAGCGAAATAGCCGCCGAGGTCCGCGACATTATCCGGATGATCGACCATGCAATAGAAATCGAAGGTCGGGTCTGCCAACAGATCGGCGATCAGCGCCATGTTCGGCGTGCCGACCAATTGGTTGGCCATCAGCACCCGATGCACACCATGGGCGTACGCCGCGCGGGTTTGCGTGGCGCTGGCCAGGGTGATGCCCCAGGCACCGGCGTCCAGTTGGCGGCGAAACAGCGCTGGGGTCATGCTGGTTTTGCCGTGGGGCGCCAGTTCCGCGCCGCTGTTGCTGACAAAATCCTGCATCCAGCGAATGTTGTGCTCCAGCGCGTCACGGTGCAGCACCAACGCTGGCAGGCTGACGTCGCGCACAAGATTGGCACCGGTGTGGGCAAAGCCCTTCTCCACGGCAGCTGTATGTTTGGCGGAATACATGGTCGATCCCCTCACTCTCGCGGCCGCAGGCAGCCACCGTTATTCGTTGATACGCCGGGCCAGGCTTTGGCGCTGTTGATCAATACTCGACGATAGTCGTTGTAATTGTTCTTCGCATCGACCCGTGGAGCAACGATGCACAAAGTCGCAATGGCCACGCCGTTCGGGTCTTTGACCGGGACGGCGAAGCAATGGGTAAACGTGTCAGCGACGCTGTCGATGGAAGCCATAACGATTCAAAATGAAACAGAGCCTCACCTGTAATTTCTGATAGTAGACCCACCTGCTTGCCTCCTTTAACGTCAACAGGCCTTCGATAGTCTTTGAAAAGGAGATTTCAATGAGTTCGATGACTCACCCATCAACGCTGGCTCCGGCCTATCGCAAAGCCCTGAAAACCTGGCGCCCGGTGATCCTGTATTTCGGCAACCAACACTGTCCCGCCTGCGAAATGGCCGAGCCGCTTTTCCGCACCATTGCCGAGCAGTACAGGGATCACGCGCAGGTCTACATGCTGAACACGAGCGAGTCCCCCAGGCATCCGGATGTCACCGGCACACCGACTGTGTTGTTCTACAAGGAAGGGAGACTGCTGAAGAAACTCAAGGGTATTGGCACCCGGCAAACCCTGGAAGAAAATTTCAAAAAGCACATCGGCAAGCTCAGGCCCAAACAACCGATTACCCGCACACCCCGCCACGACTTGCCGTGGTTGCAGAAAACCCTCAGCACTCTACGCACTGCACCTCGGGCACGGGAGCTGTTGAATGTACGGCTGTCGAGTCATGTTTGAGGCGGCTGACAGATTGCTGTCGCGAGCAGGGCTCGCTCTGTGGGAGCCTGCTCGCGATGAGGGCCTTACATTCAACATCTATGTTGACTGATCTGCCGCTATCGTGAGCCCCGCTCCCACAGGGAGCCCGCCAGGCTGTTTATCGTCCGGCAAAACGCAACCGCGACAACATGCGCAGATCGCCTTCGAGGTAATAATCATCGGTCCAGCTGTCGTCCGCAGCCAACGGTCGGACCTGCTTGAGGGCCAGTTTTTTTGCGAAGTAGCGGAACCGGTAATGCTCGTAAAAGCGCAGCAGTTCCAGCCCATAACGATCGGCCAGGTCGGTGTCGCCACGGATGATCAGGTAGTTCTCATCATTGCCGTTGCTGGCTGCCTCACTCAAGTTGTGGCTGCCGCTGATGATCGTCGGTGTGTCACTGGTAAAGTCGACGACGATGACTTTGGTGTGCACCAGCAGTCTGCCCTTCTGGCCTTTCATGTTTTCCTTGAGCCAGCCTTCCAGGCCGGTATTGAGCAGCGCAGTGGCGGCAAATTGAGCGGTGCGATCAGCGTGGAAACCGGTGATGCGGCTGACGGTGTTTTGCAAGCCATAACGCAAGATGTCGTCGTGAGGCAGGCCGAGCAAGGCGTTGAGCACTTCGTCTGGCAAGGCAAACGCCGTGACGAACAGCAGGTCTTTTTTGGCGGCGTTGATGATGTCGACGAACTCACGCAGGTCGCCTTGGCCCGAGCGCGGTGAGAAGCCGGCGAACAGTGCCTGCGCCGGCTGCATCGGATTGTTTTCCGTGAGCCATTCCCGGGTGGCGCCGACGTCTGCGGGCACGGCCCAGACCTGTTCGAAGGTTTGCAGATAACTGGCAGCGATCCGGGCGTCGTCCAGCACATGCACCACGTTGGCCTGACGATAAACGCCGTTGGCGGTGAAATTGGTGCTGCCGCACAGTACCGCTTCGGGCTGATGCTGCCCCGCTGCGTCGACCCGGCTCAGGACCATGAACTTGTTGTGAAAAATGTTGTGAGTGACCCGCCCGCGCTTGTTCGCCGCCGGGATTTTTTCCAGGCTGGCTTCGTTCAGCGCCGTGGTGTCCTCGTCCGGTTGGGCGTGGTACAGAATCCGAACCTTTACGCCGCGCTCGAAAGCGGCGTTCACCGCATCGACGATCACCTGCAACTGGTACTCATAGATCGCGACGTCCAGCGCCCACCGGCCATCCTCGGCCCGTTCAATGAACCCGAGCAAGCGTGCGAGCAGACCGTTTTCCAGCCATTGTCGCGGGGCATCGGGCCATTCTTCGATGGGCAGTTTCTTGTTGGCGCTGAGCAGCGCATCGAGGTCGGCGAATTTGCGCTGGAAGGCCTGACTCGCGGCCACCGCCCGGTTGAAGATAACGTTCTGGCCCGCTGGAAGGCCATTGTCGGTGGTGAGCGTCAGTTCCAGGAACTCACCCAGCTGCGGCGCATCGGCGGTGCCGTAGGCCAGGTGAACCCGATAATGGATTGTCACGCCCGGATTGACCGCGTAATCGGCCCAGCGAAATTTCTGCAATGGCGCGGCATCGCTGGGGGTGGCGTGGAACTGGGGGAACGTATGAGCCTTGCCGGGGAAGGTCAGGCTGTTGAACAGAAACAGCCACGGTTTGCTGCCTTGCTGTTTTTCGATGGCGAACCCCAGCAGGCCCTTGCGGCGGGGTTCGGCCAGATCGATCGCCAGCAACACGCCGTTGGTGCCAGCGTAGGCTTTGACGCGGAAATCGTCCTGATCGTTACGGGCTAGAACGCGCATGGGTCACTCCTGTGATGAGGTTGCTTACAGCAGCATGGGGTAGCGATGCAGATGAGCTGCGACTATCCGATTCCGAGGTGATGCCATCGCGAGCAGGCTCGCTCCCACACGCCACAAATCAAACGTGGGAGCGAGCCTGCTCGCGATGGGCCAATACTGTCAGCACAAAACTCAACCTGAAATCAGCTCATCGATATGTCGATAATCAACCTGCAACTGCGCTGCCAACACTTTAGCCCGGCCAATACGAATCGGCCCGCGCTCGATGTCGATCAGCAGCCCCGGGCAATCGAGCGCCGGCAACACTGACCATTCCTTCAGTCGTCCATCCGTCACCAGCAGCAGCCGTTGCTGCTCTGCCGGAAAACGTTTTTGCCGAGCCACCAGCCAGCGCCCTGCCTCGCCCAACGCCGCCAGCATCGGCGTACCGCCGCCGGCCCCGAGCCCATCGAGCCAGTCGCGCAAACCAGCGGAGGCTTTCAAACCTTGCACCTGCCATCTCGGAACATGGCCGCTGACCGTCAGCAACGCCAGGCGCGCACGCTGCCGATAGGCATCGTCGAACAGTTGTGCCAGCAGTCCCTTGGCATCGCTCAACGCTTGATGACGCCGGGTCGAGGCCGAGGCATCGACGATCACCAGCCATAATTCATGCGGGCTGCGGGTGCGCAGGTGAAACAACACATCGTCGCGTTGACGCGGTCGGCCATTGAGCAAGGTGCCGGGCCAATTGATCGATCCGCTCAGGGCCGCGTGGCGCTTGCCCTGCTTACCGTGATCAAGCCGTCCTGCACGGGGTCTGGCATTCGCCCCCGCGTCTGATCGAGGGCGAATGCCTAGGGCTTTTTTGGCCAGCTCGGCACTTCACGTCGTGCGCCGACCGGCAGCGCCTGGGCGGGCATTTCGCCCCACTGGCCCTGACCTTCGCTCGGATTGGCGTTCTGATTGGAAGGCGGCTGCGCTGCGGGTGATTGTTGCGGCGCCGGTGGCGAGTGTTCGCGACGACGATGGCGCAAGGCAAACTCGGCGACCGCGTCGATATCTTCTTCGCCAATGGTCAGCGCTCCGCGCCAGGCCGCATGAGCCCGGGCCGCGCGCAACCAGACCAGATCGGCTCGCAGGCCATCGACGCCAGCGGCAAAGCAACGCTCGGTGATCTGCGCCAGCGCGACATCGTCCAGGGGAATGCTCGCCAATGCCGCGCGCGCCTTTTGGCAACGCTCGCGCAGTGCCTGTTGGGGGCTTTCCCACTCGGCGCAGAACCCTTGCGGGTTGCTGTCGAAATCCAGTCGACGACGGATGATCTGACCCCGCTCGGCGGGTGCGGTGTGGCCACTGAGGGCGACGTTCAAGCCAAAGCGGTCGAGCAATTGCGGACGCAACTCGCCCTCTTCCGGGTTCATGGTGCCGATCAGCACAAACTTCGCCGAATGCCGATGGGAAATCCCGTCACGCTCGATCAGGTTGGTGCCGCTGGCGGCCACATCGAGCAACAAGTCCACGAGGTGATCGGGCAGCAGGTTGACTTCATCGACATACAGCACGCCGCCGTCGGCCTTGGCCAATACGCCGGGGGAAAACTGTGCGCGCCCCTCGCTCAGGGCCGCGTCAAGATCCAGGGTACCGACCAACCGTTCTTCGGTAGCGCCCAGGGGTAAGGTGACGAATTGACCGCTGGCCAACAGGTCCGCCAGGCCTCGGGCCAGGGTCGATTTGGCCATGCCCCGTGGACCTTCGATCAGCACGCCGCCGATTTTCGGGTCGATGGCGGTCAGGTACAGCGCGAGTTTCAAGTCATCGGCGCCGACCACGGCAGAGAGTGGGAAATGTGGGGTGTCGGTCATGTGGCATTACTCGTGTGGTCGATGGTGTGATCGTTCCCCCGCTCTGCGTGGGAATGCCTCAACGGACGCTCCGCGTTCGGCTCTGGAAGGGACGCGGAGCGTCCCGGGCTGTATTCCCACGCGGAGCGTGGGAACGATCCGTCAGGTTTAAGCGCGTTAACTTTCTTCTTCTATGTCCAGCAACAAATTCACCAGCGCCTCGCGGTACTCGCCCGGCTCTTTCCACAGCCCCCGCTGCTGCGCTTCCAGCAGCCGTTCGGTCATGTCGCGCAAGGCATGGGGATTGTGTTCGCGGACAAACTCCCGGGTCGCCGGATCGAGCAAATAAGCGTCCGCCAGCAACGCATATTGGTGGTCATCGATCAGCTGCGTGGTGGCATCGAACGCAAACAGGTTATCGACCGTCGCCGCCAGTTCGAATGCGCCTTTATAGCCATGGCGCTTGACCCCGTCGATCCATTTCGGATTGGCCGCCCGGGAACGGATCACCCGATTCAACTCTTCCTTCAAGGTGCGAATCTTCGGCAAATCCGGCTGACTGTGGTCGCCGTGATAACTGGCCGCGACTTCACCGCTGAGGCTTTCAACGGCCGCCAGCATGCCACCCTGAAACTGGTAATAGTCGTTGGAATCGAGCAAATCGTGTTCGCGGTTGTCCTGGTTTTGCAGCACCGCCTGCACCTGGCTCAGACGCTGGGCAAACTGTTCGCGGGCGGCGGTGCCTTCGTCAGAGCCGCCGTAAGCGTAGCCGCCCCAGTTCAGGTAAACCTCGGCCAGGTCTTCACGGCTTTGCCACAGGCGACCGTCGATGGCGCCCTGCACGCCCGCTCCGTAAGCACCCGGTTTGGCCCCGAAGATGCGCCAGCCGGCCTGCCGCCGCGCCGCGTCTTCATCCAGGCCCGATTCCATCAACGCTGTGCGCTCGGCACGAACCTTGGCCGCCAACGGATTGAAATCGTCGGGTTCATCCAGCGCGGCGACCGCTTGCACGGCCGCGTCGAACAGCCGGATCAGATTGGCAAAGGCATCGCGGAAAAATCCGGAGACGCGCAAGGTAACGTCCACCCGTGGGCGGTCCAGCAAACTCAACGGCAGAATTTCGAAATCGTCGACCCGCTGACTGCCCGTCGCCCACACCGGTCGCACGCCCATCAGCGCCATGGCCTGGGCGATGTCATCGCCGCCAGTGCGCATGGTCGCGGTGCCCCAGACCGACAGGCCGAGCTGACGCAGGTGATCGCCGTGGTCTTGCAAGTGCCGCTCAAGAATCAGGTTTGCTGACTGGAAGCCGATGCGCCAGGCGGTGGTGGTCGGCAGATTGCGCACATCCACCGAATAGAAATTGCGCCCGGTGGGCAGCACGTCCAGCCGTCCGCGGCTTGGTGCGCCGCTCGGGCCGGCGGGGACGAATCGGCCGCTGAGGGCGTCGAGCAAGCCGCGCATTTCCGCTGGGCCGCAGGCGTCCAGGCGTGGGGCAACGATTTCGCGCAGGCTGTCGATGATGGCATTCACTTGCGACCAATCACCCTCCTGTGGGAGCGAGCCTTTGTGGCGAGGGGGCTTGCCCCCGTTGGACTGCGCAGCAGTCCCATTTTTTGGGGCCGCTTCGCGACCCAACGGGGGCAAGCCCCCTCGCCACAAGGGCTCGTTCCCACAGGGGCCGGGGTTGGTTTGAGGTGTGCTCAGTGCCTGCGAGATCAGTTGAGCGGCGAACAGTTCCAGGCGTTCGCGGGTATCACCTGCGGTGCGCCAGACTTCATCAGTGAGGGTTTGCAACTCAGCAGGACGCGGCCCGCTCCACGGCTCGGCCAAAACGCAATCCAATGGATCAAACCCCAACGCAAACGCCTTGGCCAGCGCCCGCAACAAACTCGATTGCGCCCCGCGACCATCGCCGCGAGGAATACGCAGCAAGGCCAATAAAGTGTCGATGCGCAACCGTCCCACTGGTGACTCACCAAATACGTGCAGGCCATCGCGTATCTGCGATTCCTTCAAGTCGCACAGGTACGTGTCCAGACGCGGTAACCAGATCGCCGCATCGGCATCGCTGTCCAGCTTCTCGTCCAGTTGCAGTTCGCGGTCGATGTGCGTGTCGCGCACCAGTTGCAGAATGTCGCGCTGCAGTTCCCGGGCGCGGCGCGGATCGAGCAATTGCGCTTCGTAATATTCGTCGGCCAACATTTCGAGATTGCGCAGCGGACCGTAGGTTTCGGCGCGGGTCAGTGGCGGCATCAGGTGATCGATGATCACTGCCTGCGTACGGCGCTTGGCTTGGGCGCCCTCGCCCGGGTCATTGACGATAAACGGATAGATGTTCGGCAACGGCCCGAGCAATGCGTCCGGCCAGCAGTTTTCCGACAGCCCGACGCCCTTGCCCGGCAGCCATTCGAGGTTGCCGTGCTTGCCCACATGGATCACGCCGTGAGCGCCGTAGGTGTTGCGCAACCAGAAGTAGAACGCCAGATAGCCGTGGGGCGGCACCAGGTCGGGGTCGTGATAGACCGCGCTCGGGTCCACCTGATACCCCCGGGCCGGTTGAATGCCGACGAAGGTCAGGCCGAAGCGCAGTCCGGCGATCATCATTCGCCCGCCACGGAACATTGGATCTTTTTCGGGCGCCCCCCAGCGCTCCAGCACCGCCTGACGATTGGCCTCGGGCAGCGCGTTGAACATCAGGTTGTAATCGTCCAGCGCGAGGCTTTGATGGCACGGACGCTGGTCGAGAGTATCGAGGTCGTTGCTCACGCCGCCGAGCAGTTGCTGGATCAGCGCAGTGCCGCTGTGCGGCAACTCGGCCGGCAGCGGATAACCTTCGGCATGCAGGGCGCGCAGGATGTTCAACGCTGCAGCCGGAGTATCGAGGCCGACGCCATTGCCGATGCGCCCATCGCGAGTCGGGTAATTGGCGAGGATCAGGGCGATGCGTTTTTCGCCATTGGGCACCCGCGCCAGATCGATCCAGCGCCGGGCCAGTTCTGCAACGAAATCCATGCGCGCAGGTGCAGGCCGGTAGCAGACCACGTCGGACTGACTGCGCTCGCTACGCCACGCCAGATCCTTGAAACTGATCGGGCGGCTGATGATTCGCCCATCCAGTTCTGGCAGTGCGATGTGCATCGCCAGGTCCCGTGGGCCGAGGCCTTGTTCGCTGGCGCGCCAGCCGGGTTCATTGTCCTGGGCGCAGATCGCCTGGATCACGGGAATATTGCGGCGAAACGGCCGCAGGTGCGGCGCTTCGGGGCTGGACTGGGCGAAACCGGTGGTGTTGAGAATCACCCCCGCCTCGACGTCATCCAGCAAGTCCTCGACCATCGTCAGGCAGCCGGGCTCTTTCAAACTGGCGAGCGCAATCGGCAACGGGTTCAACCCCGCCGCTTGCAAACGCTGGCAGAAAATATCGATGAAACCGGTGTTCGCCGCCTGCAAATGCGAGCGGTAAAACAGCACCGCCGCCACCGGCCGATCGGCTTGCCAGTCGGCTTGCCAATCGCTCAACTCAGCGGGGCTTTTTTGCGGGTGGTAGATCGCGGTGCGTGGCAGGGTTTGTGGCTCGGACCATGGATAGTCGCGGCCCAGCCAACGGCTGGCGAGGCAGCGAAACAGGTCGAGCGCGTTGGCCATGCCGCCCTGACGCAGGAAGTGCCAGAGCCGGTCGCGTTCTTGCGCAGTTACGGTGCTCAGGTCACTGAGCTCCGGGTCCGGGCGATCGTCCCCCGGCACCAGAATCAGCTGCACGCCGCGCTCGGACAACTCCACCAGACGCTCGATGCCGTAACGCCAATAGGCGATGCCACCGTGCAGCGAGATCAGAATCACTTTGGCGTGGCGCAGCACTTCGTCGACATAGAGATCGACCGAAGCGTGATTCTGCACCTGCATCGGGTTAGCCAGACGCAGGCTCGGGTAATCGTCGGGCAACTGCTGCGCCGCTTCGGCGAGCAACGCCAGGCTGGAATCGCCGCTGCACAGGATCACCAGCTCGGCGGGGGTTTGTCCAAGGTCGGCAATGTTGTCATCCGACACGAAACCGCCGGGCTGGGTCCTGAGCAGGTGCATGGCTTAAACGCTGAGCGCAGCGCGCAATTGCGCTTCGAGCGCAGCGGCGTCCAGGCCCTGACCGATTAACACCAGACGGGTGCTGCGCGCTTCTTCAGCGCCCCACTGACGGTCGAAATGCTTGTCGAAACGCGTGCCCACGCCCTGGATCAGCAGGCGCATCGGTTTGTTCGGCACCGCTGCAAAACCTTTGACCCGCAAGATGCCGTGCTGAACCACCAATTGAGTCAGCGCGTCCAGCAGCAGGCTTTCGTCGGCTTGCGGCAGCTCGATCGAGATGGAATCGAATGCGTCGTGGTCGTGCTCATCGTGATGGCCGTCTTCACCTTCGTGGTGATGATCGTGATGGCTGTGGCGGCTGTCGATGTGTTCTTCGGAGCCAGCGCCAAGGCCGATCAGCACGTCCAGTGGCAGACGACCGCTGCTGGCTTCGATGACTTTCACCGCTGGCGGCAGCTCTTCGGCGACTTCCAGGCGCACACGGGCCAGGTCTTCAGCGCTGATCAGATCGGCCTTGTTGAGGATCACCAGGTCGGCGCTGGCCAGTTGGTCGGCGAACAGCTCGTGCAACGGCGACTCGTGGTCCAGGTTCGGGTCAAGTTTGCGCATGGCATCGACCTGATCGGGGAACGCTGCGAAGGTGCCAGCCGCGACGGCCGGGCTGTCGACCACGGTGATCACCGCGTCAACCGTGCAGGCGCTGCGGATTTCCGGCCACTGGAAGGCTTGAACCAAAGGCTTTGGCAGGGCCAGGCCCGAGGTTTCGATTAGGATGTGGTCGAGGTCGCCGCGACGGGCGACCAGCTCGCGCATCACCGGGAAGAACTCTTCCTGAACGGTGCAGCACAGGCAGCCGTTGGCCAGTTCATAGACGCGACCGTTGGCTTCTTCTTCGGTGCAACCGATCGAACATTGCTTGAGGATTTCGCCGTCGATGCCCAGTTCGCCGAACTCGTTGACGATCACCGCGATACGACGGCCCTGGGCATTGTCGAGCATGTGGCGCAGCAAGGTGGTTTTGCCCGAGCCGAGGAAGCCGGTAACGATGGTGACGGGGAGTTTGGCCAGTGTTTTCATCGGATGCCCTTTGGCGAGATGGCGGGCATACGGGACGACAATCGCAGCGGCGGATGCACGCGCGCAAGAGTTCCGTCACCGGATCACCCCGCCCGGTTGTAGTGAGAATCTGTATCGAGGCAGGTCTCCTGGCTGACGGTGTGCCAATCCTTCGACTGGCGTTTGCTGCGCCTTCCCGCGAACCTGATGGATCAGGGCTTGCAGTGGCGTGGCAGCGAACATCACCGTTCACAGTTGCGGGGGCAGCCGCGGCATCGACCGCGTTCCCTTCTTAGCTTCGGCAAACGCCGAAGAACCTCGAAAGCGCAAGGCTACGCATCGTGTGGGGGCGGGTCAATCACTGAGTAGGAGCTGCCGAAGGCTGCGATCTTTTGATCTTGTTTTTGAAAGCAACATCAAAAGATCGCAGCCTTCGGCAGCTCCTACAAGAGCCAATCAGCATTGGGCATCCAAGTGAGAACCCTTGCCAATTGACGCCCAACCCCCGCCCATGCTCTCCTACACGCCTTGTTACGGGTGCCCTTCACAGGGTGAAACGGGAAACCGGTGAATCATGTGCTTTACTCTAAAGCCATGTCAGTCCGGTGCTGCCCCCGCAACGGTAAGCGAGTGAAGCGTCAGATCCACTGTGCCTGTCATATGGCATGGGAAGGTGATGCTTGCAGGTCTGGGCGCAAGCCCTGCCCCTCGCGAGCCCGGAGACCGGCCCGCAACACAAAGTGACTTTTACGTTCACTGAATAACAAACCCGCGGTGGGCGGGCGCTGTTCGAAATCTCTGCGTGCCCCGGCGTGCGGCGGTTTTCATGCGCTCTATTCACCCGCTGACAGACCAGAGGGAAGCGCCATGTCGATCATCAGCAGCACCGGCTCCAACACCGATAAAAAGAGCACGATCAGCACTACTTCTACCCTGAGCCAACGCCTGACCGCCGCTTTTTGTGCGTCGATCCTTGGCGCCAGCCTTGTGTATTTCGCCGGTTTCTCGCACATCGAAGCGGTGCACAACGCCGCGCACGATACCCGTCACAGCGCTGCATTCCCGTGCCACTGAGACCTGCCGAAATGATCAAGCGTATCGCGCAAACCGCAGGTTTCACCGGGCTGCTGGCCGCCCTGCTATTGACCCTGCTGCAAAGCTTCTGGGTGGCTCCGCTGATTTTGCAGGCCGAGACCTACGAAAAATCCGAGCCAGCCGCGGTTGAAATCCACGAGCATGCCGCGGGCGCTGTCACCGCTCACACCCACGATGCCGAAGCCTGGGAACCTGAAGATGGCTGGCAGCGCGTGCTGTCGACCACCGGCGGCAATCTGGTGGTAGCGGTCGGCTTCGCCCTGATGCTCGCGGGCCTTTACACGTTGCGCGCGCCACGCCGTACCTCTCAGGGCCTGCTCTGGGGCCTGGCGGGTTACGCGACGTTCGTGCTGGCGCCAACCCTCGGCCTGCCACCTGAACTGCCAGGCACTGCCGCGGCGGATCTGGCGCAACGGCAGATCTGGTGGATTGGCACCGCCGCATCCACCGCTGTCGGTATCGCACTGATCGCATTCAGCCGCCACTGGCTGATGAAGCTCCTCGGCGTGGCGATTCTTGGCGTGCCTCATGTGATTGGCGCGCCGCAACCGGAAGTCCATTCCATGCTGGCGCCGCAAGCCCTGGAAGCGCAGTTCAAAATCGCTTCGCAGCTGACCAACATGGCGTTCTGGCTGGCCCTGGGCCTGATCAGCGCCTGGTTGTTCCGCCGCAAAAGCGATGGCCAATACTCCGCATGACTGACGCCGGCGCAGCGCCGACCCTGGTGGTCGGCCTGGGCTGCCAGCGCGGCTGCCCCGTCAGCACGCTGCGGGCGCTGCTTGATCAAGCGTTACAGGCCCATCAAATCGAGCTTCGGGAGATCAAGGCCCTGGCCAGCATCGACCTCAAGCGCGAAGAGCCCGCCCTGATCGAACTGGCCGAACAACTGGCATTGCCGTTGATGTATTTCAGCAGCGAACAATTGGCCGGTTATGAACCGCAACTCAGCCACCACTCGGACATCGCGTTCGAACGCACCGGCTGTTACGGCGTCGCGGAAAGTGCCGCGCTGGCACTGGCCGAACAATTGGCCCAAGCACCGGCAAAGTTGCTGATTCCACGACAAAAATACGCCCAGGCCACCCTTGCATTGGCCAGCGCCGCGTAAAATCTCCGATAATCCCCGCCTTCGATCATGAGCAATCTTCATCTGAAGCGTGCCCATACCCTTTTTCTGACAGGAAACGACGATGACCGTCTACTTCATTGGCGCAGGCCCCGGCGACCCGGAACTGATCACCGTCAAAGGCCAACGGCTGATTCGTAGCTGCCCGGTCATCATCTATGCAGGCTCCCTGGTGCCCGCCGCCGTGCTGGAGGGCCATCACGCCGAACAAGTGGTCAACAGCGCCGAATTGCACCTGGAACAGATCATCGAGCTGATCAAGTCTGCCCATGCCAACGGGCAGGACGTGGCCCGAGTGCATTCCGGCGATCCGAGTCTGTATGGCGCGATTGGCGAGCAGATTCGCTATCTGCGTGAACTCGACATCCCTTTCGAAATCATTCCCGGCGTCACCGCCACCGCCGCCTGCGCGGCGCTTTTGGGCGCCGAGCTGACTTTGCCGGATGTGTCACAGAGCGTGATTCTGACCCGCTACGCCGACAAGACCGCGATGCCGGCCGGCGAAGAGCTGGGCAGCCTGGCGCAGCATGGCGCGACCATGGCGATTCATTTGGGGGTTAATCATCTGGAGAAAATCCTCGCCGAACTGCTGCCACACTACGGCGCCGATTGCCCGATCGCGGTGATTCATCGGGCGACCTGGCCAGATCAGGATTGGGCGGTGGGGACCCTGGCGGATATCGCCGGGAAGGTTCAAGCCAAGGGATTTCGCCGCACCGCGCTGATTCTGGTGGGTCGGGTGCTGGGCAGCGATCACTTCAGTGAATCGTCGTTGTATCGCGCGGGGCATGCGCACCTCTACAGACCCTGAGATGATCGTTCCCACGCTCTGCGTGGGTATGCAGCCCGGGACGCTCCGCGTCCCAAGAGCAGACGCAGAGCGTCCGTTGAGGCGTTCCCACGCAGAGCGTGGGAACGATCAAAAACAGGTATCGATCGCCCATAAAAAAACGGTGCTCACGGGCACCGTTTTTTTTATGTCGCAGCGAACACCTTAGTAGTAGGCGTTTTCTTTCTGCGTATGGTCGGTCACGTCACGAACGCCCTTGAGCTCGGGAATGCGCTCGAGCAAGGTGCGCTCGATGCCTTCCTTCAAGGTGACGTCTGCCTGGCCGCAACCCTGGCAACCGCCGCCGAACTTCAGCACGGCGATGCCGTCTTCGACCACATCGATCAGGCTGACCTGACCGCCGTGGCTGGCCAGTCCCGGGTTGATCTCGGTTTGCAGGTAATAGTTGATGCGCTCATTGATCGGGCTGTCGGCGTTGACCATCGGTACTTTGGCGTTTGGCGCCTTGATGGTCAGCTGGCCGCCCATGCGGTCGGTGGCGTAGTCGACTACCGCATCGTCCAGAAAGGCTTCGCTGAACGAGTCGATGTAAGCGGTGAAGCTTTTAAGCCCCAGCGCCGTGTCTTCAGGTTTTTCTTCGCCCGGCTTGCAATAGGCAATGCAGGTTTCGGCGTATTGGGTGCCAGGCTGGGTGATAAAGACGCGGATGCCGATACCCGGGGTGTTCTGCTTGGAGAGCAGATCAGCCAGGTAATCGTGGGCGGCGTCGGTAATGGTAATAGCGGTCATGGAAACTCCTCGCAGGCTTGCACGCAGTTTACGCCAATCATCGCGCCGCACAAAGTCCTAGTATTTTTGTCGGGAAAGTGTGCCTGTCGATGAACATCTGATCACCGTCGCCCCCTGTAGGAGCGAAGCTTGCTCGCGAAAGCGGCCCAACAGTCGACATCTATGCTGAATGTCAGACCGCTTTCGCGAGCAAGCTTCGCTCCTGCAGGGGTTCAGCCAGGGTTCGGGGGGCGCGTTTTCAGGCCTTCAATCAAAGATTCTCGTAGCGATTCATGTCCAGCACGCCCTCTTCCACCGGGTCGGTGTCGCGGATATAGCGACTCAGGTCATGAAAATATTGCCAGAATTGCGGATGACTGCGGCGGATGCCCCAGCGTTCGACGATTTTCTCGAAACCGGCAGCATCCTTCGCGGCTTCCATTGCGTCAACGAAAGCGGGCACTTGCCCGGCGGGAATGTTGAACATGAAATTCGGGTAGCTGCTGAGCACCCCCGGATAAATCGTCAACGTATCGAGCCCCGGCTGATAGCGCCGTGACTCCCCCAGCAGGAACGCCACATTGCTGTGGGCCCGGTTGCGCAGCAGGCTGTAGATCTCGCGCTTGCCGCTTTGGCTCTCGATACGCAGCATCGTGGCTTCCGGCAACTGATCGATGACTTTCATCCCCGCCGCCGGGCGCGAAGTCAGGCGGCTCAGGGCCTGCTCGGCGTTCTGCAATGCCGGGTCGATGTTCGGTCGCGAGCAGTAGGCATTGTCACAACGGTTGATCGGGTCGGGATTGGCATTGAGCTCGCCGTACCGGGCCAGCAATTGCAGGGCGAAATCGCGTTTCGGGTCTTTCTCGTCCAGCGTCAGCGCCGTGGGTTTGTCGTTGTCGATGTACTCGTAATCCAGCCACATCTTGAGCTGGCCGCCGTTCTGATACCAATCGTCGAGGTAACCGTCCCGTGAGTCGGCCGGCATCAAGCGCAAGAAGTTCTGCTCGGCACCATTACGAATCAGATCGAAGTACAGCCGGGTCTGGGCCTGATGGGACAGGTTGCCAAACACATCGAAGTTGACCGCCAACTGGTAATACGTGCGCTCCAGCAAGGGGAAATCGAACAGCCACATCGTCTGCGGCACCTCACCGATCAGCCCCTTGTTCACCGAGGCGCTGTCGAAATGCCGGAAGATGCTCAGCAACGCATTGTCGTTACCGGCCCACAGGCTCGACCAGCTCGGAGCTGGCAAGTCGGCATAGCTGTCCCGGCGCAGGGCCTCGTATTCGTTGCGTTTGTCGCGGTAGTCGTGCCACAGGCTCAGGACACTGCCGACGTCATCGTTCTGCCCCGGCATCGCCAGCAGCGGCGTGGCCTGACCGCGATAATTCGGGTCGGTGATGTAAAGGTCATGCTCCGGGGCCTGGAACAACGCCCAGAAGTTATCGCGAATCACGTCGGTGGCGATCTGACCACGGCAGACCGGGCCACGGATAAAGGTGCGCACGAAGTATTCGGCGTTATCGAGCATGAACTGATAACGCGCCTGCGCCGGAATCGCCTCGAACGTGGCGAACGGATTGGCCCGGCGTTCCGGCCCATAACCTGGCAACGCGTTGACCTGCCAGTCGGCGCTGTAGAACAGGCTTTTGATCCGCGCCATCTTCGCCGCGCTGAGCGGATAGGTGATGTGGGTCTTGTGCACGATCACGCCTTGCACCGGCCATAAACGGTAGTAGACCTGAGTGCCCGGATCGTCATTCGGGCGACGGGTGTTGATCAAGTCAATGGGCTGGCCCGTCGGCGTGCGCGAACGTACCCATTGAAAGAAATGCCCCGGCTCACCGTCCTTGAAATAGAGGTGCGCCAAAAACCAGTGCTCGAACAACCAGCGTCCCACCAGGCTTTCCCGGGCGCCCGGTGCGTTGAGCAGGTTTTCCCACTGCACCACCTGCAAGGCTTCCCTGGCGCTGGGCACCAGTCCCTGCTCATCGATCGGCGCGCCGGAGGCCAGCCAGCGTTGCAACGTCTGGTATTGCTGATCGGTCAGGCCGGTGACCGCCAGCGGCATGCCTTCTTTGGGGTGAGAGACGGCATAGCCGTCGAACTCCGTCGGCATGGCGCACTGGGTTTCCCGATTCAGCCCCAGAACGATCTCTTCCGGTAGTTTGGCATTGGGCTGCAATGGGGTGCTGTGGCCCAGTTCGAGCATCCGCGCCATCAGCGCCGCCTGGCTGCCTTGGGCGTCGAGCACCGAATAAAAGCCTTTCTGCTGCCAGGCGCGTTTGCCAAAGGCGTCATAAAACAGCCGGGTCGGCGCTGCGGCCTGTCTGCGTTCGCCATCATAGACGGGCGCCTTGGTTGCCCCCCGGGCCGCCCCTTCACCACTGCCCAGGTTGAGCTGACAGGCGGAGTCGTAGCAGGCATGGCAGGCCACGCACTTTTCAGTGAAGATCGGTTGAACGTCCCGGACGTAGGAAATGTCCGGACCTTGCGCAGCGGCGCCCCCGCTTAAAAACAGCATCAATAGGCTGGTGACGACGCGATACGACATATCCCTGGTCCTGATCATGAGAAAACGCCGCGATTCTACCGGTCTGGCCTGCGCACCAACATGAACGATATTCATGCAAAACCCGCACATGCTCCAAAAGCGCACAGGTTTGTTATCATTCCGGCCCTTCGTCATGGCCTTACCGAGTAGTCCAAATGTCCGATCGCAGCGTTCGCCTTCAAGCTCTCAAGCACGCCCTCAAAGAGCGCATCCTGATTCTCGATGGCGGCATGGGTACGATGATCCAGAGCTACAAGCTCGAGGAGCAGGATTACCGTGGCAAACGCTTCGCCGACTGGCCGAGCGATGTCAAAGGCAACAACGACTTGTTGGTGCTGACACGTCCTGACGTGATTGGCGGCATCGAGAAGGCCTATCTGGACGCTGGCGCCGACATCCTGGAAACCAACACTTTCAACGCCACCCGGATTTCCATGGCCGATTACGGCATGGAAGAACTCGCCTACGAATTGAACGTAGAAGGCGCTCGCCTGGCCCGCAAGATTGCCGATGCGAAAACTCTCGAGAACCCGGACAAGCCTCGCTTCGTTGCAGGCGTGCTCGGCCCGACCAGCCGCACCTGCTCGCTGTCGCCCGACGTCAACAACCCCGGCTACCGCAACGTGACCTTCGATGAGCTGGTGGAAAACTACACCGAGGCCACCAAAGGCCTGATCGAAGGCGGCGCCGACCTGATCCTGATCGAAACCATCTTCGATACCCTCAACGCCAAAGCGGCGATTTTCGCCGTGCAAGGCGTGTTCGAAGAACTGGGCGTCGAGTTGCCGATCATGATCTCCGGCACCATCACCGATGCCTCCGGCCGCACCCTCTCCGGCCAGACGACCGAAGCGTTCTGGAACTCGGTGGCTCACGCCAAGCCGATCTCCGTTGGCCTGAACTGCGCCCTGGGCGCCAGTGAACTGCGCCCGTACCTAGAAGAACTGTCGAACAAGGCCAACACCCACGTTTCCGCACACCCGAACGCCGGCCTGCCCAACGAATTCGGCGAGTACGACGAACTGCCGGCGCAAACCGCCAAGGTCATCGAAGAGTTCGCCCAAAGCGGCTTTCTGAACATCGTCGGCGGTTGCTGCGGCACCACGCCGGGCCACATCGAAGCCATCGCCAACGCGGTGGCCGGTTATGCGCCGCGTGAGATTCCGGACATTCCCAAGGCTTGCCGCCTGTCGGGCCTGGAGCCGTTCACCATTGATCGCAGCTCGCTGTTCGTCAACGTCGGCGAGCGGACCAACATCACCGGTTCCGCCAAATTCGCCCGTCTGATCCGTGAAGACAACTACACCGAAGCCCTGGAAGTCGCCCTGCAGCAGGTCGAAGCCGGTGCCCAGGTAATCGACATCAACATGGATGAAGGGATGCTGGACTCGAAGAAGGCCATGGTGACCTTCCTCAACCTGATCGCCGGTGAACCGGACATCTCCCGCGTGCCGATCATGATCGACTCCTCCAAGTGGGAAGTGATCGAAGCCGGCCTCAAGTGCATCCAGGGCAAGGGCATCGTCAACTCGATCAGCATGAAGGAAGGCGTCGAGCAGTTCATTCATCACGCCAGACTGTGCAAGCGCTATGGCGCCGCCGTGGTGGTGATGGCCTTCGACGAAGCCGGTCAGGCCGACACCGAAGCGCGCAAGAAAGAAATCTGCAAACGCTCCTACGACATTCTGGTCAACGAAGTCGGCTTCCCGCCGGAAGACATCATCTTCGACCCGAACATCTTCGCCGTGGCCACTGGCATCGAAGAACACAACAACTACGCGGTGGACTTCATCAATGCCTGCGCCTATATCCGTGACGAACTGCCGTATGCGCTGACCTCCGGCGGCGTGTCGAACGTGTCGTTCTCGTTCCGTGGCAACAACCCGGTGCGTGAGGCAATTCACTCGGTGTTCTTGCTGTATGCGATCCGTAACGGCCTGACCATGGGTATCGTCAACGCCGGCCAACTGGAGATCTACGACCAGATCCCTGCCGAACTGCGCGATGCCGTCGAAGATGTGATCCTCAACCGCACCCCGGAAGGCACCGACGCCCTCCTCGCCATCGCCGACAAGTACAAGGGCGACGGCAGCGTCAAGGAAGCCGAGACCGAAGAGTGGCGCAACTGGGACGTCAACAAGCGTCTGGAGCATGCGCTGGTCAAGGGCATCACCACCCACATCGTCGAAGACACCGAAGAGTCGCGTCAGTCCTTTGCGCGCCCGATCGAAGTGATCGAAGGCCCGCTGATGTCCGGCATGAACATCGTCGGCGACCTGTTCGGCGCCGGTAAAATGTTCCTGCCACAAGTGGTGAAATCCGCCCGGGTGATGAAGCAGGCCGTGGCCCACTTGATCCCGTTCATCGAACTGGAAAAAGGCGACAAACCGGAAGCCAAGGGCAAGATCCTCATGGCTACGGTCAAAGGCGACGTACACGACATCGGCAAGAACATCGTCGGCGTGGTGCTGGGCTGTAACGGCTATGACATCGTCGACCTTGGCGTGATGGTGCCGGCGGAGAAGATCCTGCAAGTCGCCAAAGAACAGAAATGCGACATCATCGGTCTGTCCGGCTTGATTACGCCTTCGCTGGACGAAATGGTTCACGTGGCCCGCGAGATGCAGCGTCAGGACTTCCATCTGCCCTTGATGATCGGTGGCGCGACGACTTCCAAGGCGCACACGGCGGTGAAGATCGAGCCCAAGTACAGCAACGACGCGGTGATCTACGTCACCGACGCATCCCGCGCCGTGGGCGTGGCGACGCAATTGCTGTCCAAAGAGCTGAAGGCCGGTTTCGTCGAGAAGACCCGCCTGGAATACATCGACGTTCGTGAGCGCACCGCCAATCGCAGCGCCCGTACCGAACGCCTGAGTTACCCGGCAGCGATCGCCAAGAAGCCACAATTCGACTGGGGCAGCTACACACCGGTCAAACCGACGTTCACCGGTGCCAAGGTGCTGGACAACATCGACCTTAACGTTCTGGCCGAATACATCGACTGGACGCCGTTCTTCATCTCTTGGGACCTGGCCGGGAAGTTTCCGCGCATCCTCAACGACGAAGTGGTCGGTGAAGCCGCCACCGCGCTGTATGCCGATGCCCGGGAAATGCTCGCCAAGCTGATCGACGAGAAACTCATCAGCGCCCGTGCGGTGTTCGGCTTCTGGCCGGCCAATCAGGTGCGTGACGATGACATCGAGGTCTACGGCGATGACGGCAAGCCGTTGGCCAAGCTGCATCACTTGCGCCAGCAGATCATCAAGACTGACGGCAAACCGAACTTCTCCCTGGCCGACTTCGTGGCGCCCAAAGACAGCGGCGTGACCGACTACGTGGGAGGCTTCATCACCACCGCCGGGATCGGCGCCGAAGAAGTGGCCAAGGCCTATCAGGATGCGGGCGACGACTACAACTCGATCATGGTCAAGGCGTTGGCCGACCGCCTGGCCGAGGCCTGTGCCGAGTGGCTGCACCAACAGGTGCGTAAAGACTACTGGGGCTACGCCAAGGACGAGTCGCTGGACAACGAGGCGCTGATCAAAGAGCAATACACCGGCATCCGCCCTGCTCCGGGCTACCCGGCTTGCCCGGATCACACCGAGAAAGCCACGCTGTTCAAACTGCTGGACCCGGAGGCGGAAGAACTCAAGGCCGGACGCAGCGGCGTGTTTCTCACTGAGCACTACGCCATGTTCCCGGCGGCAGCGGTCAGCGGCTGGTACTTCGCTCACCCACAGGCGCAGTATTTTGCCGTGGGCAAGATCGACAAGGATCAGGTGCAGAGCTACACCTCGCGCAAAGGCCAGGAGTTGAGCGTGACCGAGCGTTGGCTGGCGCCTAACCTCGGCTATGACAACTAAGCGACGGTAAGCATGATCAGGCCCCCACGTCGGATAAACCGGCGTCGGAGGCCTGATCAGCCGTCATGTTTTAAAGGTTTGATACCCCGGTCAGACTCTTCGATATACCCGATTGCCCTGCACTGCTGGCAGCCGCTTCAATCTCCCTGACTTCTTTTCGGGACAGTTCGATCATTTTCCCGTTGCGCGCAGCCGCAAGATCAAAAAGCTTGTCGATGAACGCGGGATCGTCAGCCGCATCATCAACTTCCTGCGCAGTATCCGCCTCATCGAATGCTCTGAACGCTTCGGGATATTTCTCCTTGAGGTAGTCCACCCAGTAGTCACGCTGGATCAGGTCTTCAAAAAAACCATCGCCCTGCTCTGCATTCATCACCTCGGTACGAGCCTGAGCCAATTGCCCGGGCGTCACTCCCGAGGCATACGTCATATGTTTCGGTTGCCCCGGCAGGTCCAGGCCGTCGCTCCAGCCCCGAGTCAGGCCAATTCGATAACCCAGGCGCACTTCTGCCTCATCGTGACCCGTACGGGCGGCAGCTTTCGTCGCCAGATCGTCGACCTTGTCCAGCCGGAACAGCCGCCTGGATAACTTCAACAACGCTTCGCCCTTTGCCCCCGCAGGCCCGCCAGGAATATCGAGCAAGGCATTGTGTATGAACACTTTGCTTTCCAGCCCACTGAAAGTAAGGATTCGACCGTCGACACAGGTGCCATGCGTGTTCGAACTGGCGAACACTGTCTCCCTGAGTTCGGTATTGCTGGCGGCGGCTTCCATAACAGTCCATACCCGTCGTGTCAGGTCGGCATTGGCCACACTGAACTCGCGCGTGTCCTGCAACCGCGACAACAAATGAAAGAATGCACCGTTGTCCGGCTCTGCCGTCAATTGATTCCAGATCTGATTTTTGGTGGCCAGTTCATCGGGAGGCACATTGGCCAGCCATGGCGCTTGTTGTGCGGTGTCAGGCGTCACATCAGGGAGAATTTCATCAGACTCGACGCTTTCACTTGCACTGTCACTCCAACCATCGCCGGTAGCATCGGCAATCCAGTCATCAAGCTCAGAGCGCGAAAGCCCCAGAATGATGCCGCGATCACCGGTGTCGCGGTACACCCTGAGTCGCTCAAGACTCTCAAGCGACAAATTGTAGTTGTCCCTCAGGTCTGTGCCGGACATCAATGCATCATGGCTGCCATCCAGGGCCTGCGAAGGAATCGAGGTGATGTCGTTACCACTCAGGTTCAGGGTTTCCAGAGCGCTGGAATCGAGCACACCTTGCGGCCACTCGGTCAGATTGTTGTTGCGCAAATCGAGCGTCACAAGTCGTTCAAAAACGCCGACATCAAAGCTTTCCAGTTTGTTGTAGCTCAGATCCAGCCATTTCAAATGCTCAAGATGGCTCAACGATGCATACAAGTGCCCCGGGTCATCCAACCGGTTTTCGGACAACTCCAGTCGCTCAAGCTGAACCATGTGCTGAATCGGCTCGGGCACTGCCTGCAGCTCGTTGCCATTGAGCTTGAGCGTCTTGACGTGGGTAAACGCCTTCAGAAACCCGTCACTGCCCTGGGCGGAAAGCCGAACGCCAGTCAGGTTCAAGGAGCTCACATGGGCGAATACGGCCGGCAGTTCGGGAAGATCCCCCAGTTGCAGGCCATTGAGGTTCAACTCATGGCTCGCTTCACCGTCCTCGACGATCAGGCCTTCGCGCCAGCTCTGCAGGATTCGCAAAGCCGCCAGCCTGCGAGTATCGGATGACACTCTCCAGTCAGCACCACGGGATTCACGGGTATATAGCCAACCATTCAATTCACGCGTCAGCGTTTCAAAAGTCTGATCCCATGCCGCCATCCGTTCGCTGATCTGAATATCCGTTGCCCCGCGCCTGCGCAGCAATTCAATCGCTTGCCAGGCTTGATCATCGGCCAGCGCCGGATTCAGCCGTTGCAAGCGTTTGGCAAACTGCGCAGCGCCTTCACCTACCGGGGCTGGTGGCAGCGCCAGCAAATGGCGAGCAAGCGAAAAGCCGCTTTCTGCCGGCGGGAAGGTTGTCGGCACCGCCTCCTGGGCGAACCTGCCCAGTGCACCGGCGGGCAGGCCTTTGGCAATTTCCAATCGCTGCCAGGCCGCTTCAAGCGCGGCTTGAGCTTGCGGGGTCAACGGGGTTCCGGTCAGATGGGTTTTGATCAGCATTTCATCTTCAAGCACCGCTTCCGGCAACGAAGATATTTGGCTGTCACGCAAATCCAGCCAGGTCAGTTCCGGCAGACTGTGTGCCCCGGTGGGCCACTCATGCAGATCCGTCGCCCCCAGATTCAACGCCTTGAGGCGACTCATGGCACTAACATCCAGAACGTTCAGCGGGTTATGGCTCAAGTCCAGGTATTCGAGGGACTGCAACTGATCAATACATTGCTGAACGGCAGGCTCGACCACAATTCGGTTACCGGAAAGATTCAGACGTTTCAACTTCGCAAGATCACCAGGTGCAATGGGAATTTCGGTTAAACCGCTGGCACTCAGATCGAGGGTCTGAAGCTCGGTAAACCCGCGAACAAAGTCGCGCACTTGCTCGGTAGTCGCTTGCACGCCTTTCATGTACAACGTCTGAACGTGTGAGAACGCTCCGCCGGGCAGCTCGGGGAGCTCTTGCGCCTGCAAATTCGAGAGATCAAGCACCGAGGCATCGGCCGTCGAACCGTAGCGTTCGAATACGCCGTTACGCCAACAGGCTCTAATGGAAACCGACGCCATTGATCGCTTGATCACCTCGGCAACGTCCAGTTGCCTCTGCATCGCACGCCCGGTCCATCCATTGAGTTGCCGATCAAGCACGCCATATTCCTCGCTCAGGGCGTCCACGGCCTCGAACCTCGACTGGGCTCCGTGCCATTGTTCGACAAACCTGTTGAACATGGCGCTGGAAGACTCGCGCCCGCCTTCGCCTAGACGGCTGAGCTCACCCTTGCAGTAATCGCTGACCATTTCCTCCAGATCGATAAGGTGCTCAGGGTGTTGTTTCACATATTCATAGGCCGGTTTGAAGTTGTCCCGGGGAAAGTTCGACCAGTCCAGCGACAACCCGGACCACAGTCGTTCATGTGCCTCGAACATGGCGTCAGGCAATGTCCTGATGCCCGTGCCTTTGAGGTTAAGGCGTTCAAGGTGAGGTAATTCAAGAACACCGGCGGGCCATTGGTACAACGAAGGCGCAATGACCTCCAGTTTGTGTAGATTGCGTAAACGGCTGACGTCCAGAACCATGGGTGTGTAACCCGAAGAATAAATACTGAGCTCCTCAAGCGTGGTCAACGTGCTCAGCCTTGAGGGCATATCGGCTGCATAGGGCGCGGCTGAATACAGGCTCAGGCCAGTGAGCTCCTGCATCCCGCTCAATGCCTGGGGAACATTACTGAACTCATTTCCTGTCGCATTGATCCTGAGGTTTTTCAGCTTGGGGAAACGTCCCAGCAGTGCATCGATATTGGCATCCGTGACACACCGTCCTCGCACATGCAAATCCCGCACGTGAGAAAAGTCCGCCGACAGTGATGGAAGCGGATCATCACAAATCAAATCAAGCGAACTGAAGTGCACGCTGCCCTCGGCCAATGGCGAGTAACGCCAGCATTCCTTGATATTTCGCGCAACGCTCGCCCTGCCCCCCAACATTGACCGTAGCAAAGCGTCGCCGGTCGATTCTCCAACCCATTGATCGAGGGTTGACACAAGCGCCTCCCATTCATGCCGACGCGCCTGCAACAGGTCATAAATCTGTGCGTCGGTTTTTCCTGCCCGCAACTGCCGAAGGATAAATCCGTTGGCTTGCCGATCGGTGAGCACCGGATAGACATCACGCACGCGAGTCACCAGCAGAGGATTGACACCCGGTCCGCGCCCACTGGCGTAGTAACCCACCAGGCGGTCATTGACGCGTATGGGTGGTTTGAACACTTTGTTCCTGCCGTTTCGTTTCTCCAGCCGTTGCGCCAGTTCAACGCGATGCCTGGTTGCCGAGTCGATAACCGCGCTCTGCAGATCGGCACTTTGGCTGACACGCGGAACGCCCAATGCCTGGCGCGACTCATCAGGCAACGCGTGCATGATTGAGGCGAAAAAGTTGTCGCCGCTCGAGGGCATGTCATTGAGTGCAGCTCCCCGCTCATCAAACGCCTGATAGACCGGCCCGTTCTTGACGACATAGGCGCGGCTTGCGGCGGACTCGCTGCCAATGCCATCGATCAGGGGCCCGTTGACGTGGCCCTCGCGTATCTCCAGGCGTACCTGGTCGGACCAGCCCGGCAGTTTTTCCAGCGTATGCAGCGCGAGCCATTGGCTGTCAGCCGATGCCATGCGCGGCAGATGCAAACCGGCAAAAGCCTGACTCACTCGCCCCTGTTGCGCATACCAACGAGCCTCCTCGAGCATTTTCAACGGAATTCGCCGCGTTGTTTCCAGGCGTGCCAGCTCTTCGGCATTGGCATCCAGCAGGACCCTCTGCGCTGCGGACTCACTAAGCCCGGGGCAAGCTCGTTGCAACATCCCGGTAAATAGTTCGCCGCTGATCTGCTCACTGATTTGCGCCGCCCCATGATCAGCCGTGAACAATCGCAAAGCGTCAGCCAGTTCAGGCGGTGGCGGCAAATGATCCAGGTGCATTTTGCGCAAGGCGTTGTCATTGACGCCCACGGCGTCGGCGATCTTGAGCAGTTGCTCATCGCTCAGCGCCTCAGTCACATGGCCCATGCGCCGCAGCAGCGTCAGGCGATCCCATTCGAGCGGACGTTCCAGGGTATGGCGCCAGGCACCGTGGCCGTTGTGCTCGAGTATTGGCTGATAGGCATCGGCGTCGGCCGGGTGCTGGACGCGCCATTTTTTCAGCGGCTCATCGTAGGTCGTTTCATAGACCTTGCCCGCCTGGCGGATATAGGTCTTGCCGTTTACCCGGTGTTGCCCCAGCACATCAGGGGTGAAGTGGCTGCCTGGCGCAATGTCGCTTTCATAGCCGCTCAGATCCGGCTTCCATAAGCGGGCCTGGCCATCGGCTCGCTTGATCGGCTCCAGGCGCTCGATCACCGGTTCGGGCTCCACCGTCATCAGCTTGCCTAGCCCTTTGCCCACGCCGGCCATCACGCCAATCATCGCCAGGTTTTGCGCCACATCGATCAGGTGCGCTTTGGCGGCTTCCCGGTCGCCCTCACTCCATTCGATCGCGCCCTCAAAAGTTTCGTACAACAATTGACCCGCCATCACCGTCATCATGACCTCGCCCAACACCGGTACGAACATCGACACCATGTTCAATGCCAGCATGCCGACTTCCAGGAGATGACTGATCTTTTGCGCGCGCACTTTGGCATCGACATCGGCAGTGGGAACTGCATGGCTGCGTGCATCGGCAATGACCTTTTCACAGCTTTGCTCATAGAGATAGGTCCACAGATGAGTATTGTCAGACCACAGGCCACCGCCTTTTTGAAGGATGCCGAACGGGTTGAGGTAAGGATCCTCGACCGGCTCCCGCTTGCCCTGTCGCTCGGGAGGCAACTCTTTGATACGGGCGATGGAAGAAAACGGCGGAAAGAACTGCACAACTTTCAGCCAGACCGAATGAAAGGGATCCGCTGGAGCGTCCGCGGCTTTTCGAGTGAATTGGCTGAAGTAGTAAGGATGGTCGGCATAGGCCACGAACTGGCTGAAGAATCGCTGGTAGGCCGTCGGGCCATCACCACCGGACGGCGTTGCGTTCCCGGCCGTGAACTGGCGCTTGAACACTTCATGCAACTGCGAAGTGGAATAGCGCTTGAGCGGGTGCTGCGGATCATGGGGAATGTAAACAATGAATTCATCGGTGTAGCGATACTTCTCACTGATAACGAACACCACGCAACCTGTCATCCGGCGCTTCATCAAACTCAGGTCACGAAACCAGACTTGTTTGTTGCCCTGCCAGGGATGAATGTTTCCATCAATGACGGAAAGATCATTTCGTAGTCTTTGCGCTCGATATCCTTTTTCAGCAGGGCCAGCTCGGCAGCCGCCCTTAGCGCGTCTTTCTGACTGGTCATGAATAGCTGGCGCAGTGTCGTTTCCGCCGCCTGGAAAAATGCCTTCACGTACGTCTGATACTTCGCCCCGATGTCCAGATTGCGACAGAGCATCAGGAACTGCCTCACCGTCACACCAACGGTGACAGGCTGAAAAATGCCGGGTGTCGAAGTTTCTATCAGAAAGCCGGATTTTTTATGAAAAGCATCGTCCTCACATTCGGACGCTTCGAAGTTATGCAACGCTGCCTGCAGCAGCGAAAGTTTCAAGACCTCGAAGTCTGCTACTTCAATTTCAAGATCGCTGATTTCCAGGGGGCGCCGCAGACACAACAGGGTTTTGCTGACGTCTACATCTACGCTGAATTGATCTTTCAGTGCGTTGCGCAACAACGGCTCAGCAAATGTATCGATGTCCTGAAGCGAGGACATCGCCTTGTCCAAGTGGGTCTGTGAGGTAAAACTGGCGTTGAAACATTCTTTCAGTGCCTGTTGTTGCGTAGAAGAGGCGCGCTGATACCAGTCCGGCGAGAACGTGCCGGCCTGTTTCATCGCATGACGTCTTGCTGGCGTGGCATTAATCAGCCATTCAGGCGCCATCTGCTCAAGAAGTTCGCTATGAATACTGGTTCTCTGTGGCTTTAACGGTACAAGCGCAGTGTTCGCCGTTATGGACGAAGAGGGAGGCGTGGCGGACATGTGTATCTCCTGACAAATGAAGCGACAGGACACCATTTCAGGACAGGGCATTTGCGGTAGATAGTTATTGCGTGAGCGATGATTTTTGTTACGAACGACTTCGATCCGGGTCGCGCCCTGATTGACTATGCTTTGAGGACATACCAGGAAACGAGGGATTTATGGACGATCCAGTCGACAACAAGCCGCCGAGCTTCTGGCAGATGCTCCACAGTGTCATGGCAGCGGCGTTCGGGGTGCAGAGCGGAAAGAACCGGGCCCGGGACTTCACTCATGGCAAGCCCAGTCATTTCGTGATTCTGGGAATCCTGTTCACGGCGGTATTCGCGTTGACGCTGTTTGCCATCGTGAAACTGATAGTGCATCTGGCGGGGGTATGAACCTGCTTTTTTGATCAGTTCGCCGGGGCTTACAAGCAGAACGGGTAGCGGCGTCGGTCGGCCCGTGACCGATCAGTTGCACACGCTTGAAGAACTTCAATCGTCCGAGCCCCGGAAATTCACCGCGCGATAGCCAGCGAAGCCCTATAAAAACGGCCCTTATCATTCCGGCTTGCTCCGACAATCGTCGGGCGCCGGGCCCCGGACGGGGTCGTTTATTGATGGCTGACCCAGAACACCGCTGTGCCCACGACCAGGATAATCAGGAACAAAATCGCCCAAGCATCGACCGTGCTATCGCTTTTCCTTGCTTTGGTTGGATTGCTCATTGCATCGCCTCTTGTCGGTTTTATCGGTGATTGCATAAAGACTCGAGCACAGTTAAGACGATGATTGCCCGCACCACAAATGTGGGTTTTATCCTGGTGAGTTTCATTAGTCGTTTTGGTTCTTTGCATATACTCAAACATCACTTTTGCGCATAACTGCAAACTGGTATCTTGCGACGGCTCCGTTGGGAGTGCGCGGCCGTGCGCGCAGAATTGCCGAGGCTGTATCGGATGAAAGCCAGCGAAAACGCAGCTATATCCAAACCGGCCCAAGCCTGAGAACAGGACTTATATGTACGTATACGACGAGTACGATCAGCGGATCATCGAGGACCGCGTCAAGCAGTTCCGTGATCAGACCCGACGCTATCTGGCAGGCGAGCTGAGCGAAGAAGAATTCCGCCCCCTGCGCCTGCAAAATGGCCTTTATATCCAGCGCTTCGCGCCGATGCTGCGGGTGGCGGTGCCTTATGGCCAGCTCACTTCGCGCCAGACGCGAATGATGGCCAAAATTGCCCGCGACTATGACAAGGGCTACGCCCACATCAGTACCCGGCAGAACGTGCAGTTCAACTGGCCGGCCCTGGAAGACATCCCGGACATTTTGGCTGAACTGGCGACCGTGCAGATGCATGCGATCCAGACCAGCGGCAATTGCCTGCGCAACGTCACCACCGACCAGTTCGCCGGTGTCGCGGCCGACGAATTGATCGACCCGCGTCCATGGTGCGAAATTGTCCGTCAGTGGACCACCTTCCACCCGGAATTCGCTTACCTGCCGCGTAAATTTAAAATTGCCATCAACGGTTCGACGTCTGACCGGGCGGCCATTGAAGTCCATGACATCGGCCTTGAGCCCGTGCACAACGCCGCGGGCGAACTGGGTTTCCGTGTGCTGGTCGGTGGCGGCCTGGGCCGTACACCGGTGGTGGGCGCCTTCATCAACGAGTTCCTGCCATGGCAGGACTTGCTGAGCTATCTCGATGCCATCCTGCGGGTCTACAACCGCTACGGCCGTCGCGACAACAAATACAAGGCGCGGATCAAGATTCTGGTCAAGGCCCTGACACCTGAAGTGTTCGCGCAGAAAGTCGACGCGGAAATGGAACACCTTCGCGGTGGCCAGACCACGCTGACCGAGGCCGAAGTGCATCGCGTGGCCAAACACTTTGTCGATCCGGACTACAAGTCTCTGGACGATCAAGCGGCCGAACTGGCCGAGCTCGACAAACAGCATCCAGGCTTCGCCCGCTGGCGCGTCCGCAACACCCTCGCGCACAAAAAGCCGGGTTACGTCGCCGTGACGCTGTCGCTGAAGCCGACTGGCGTTGCGCCGGGCGACATCACTGACAAGCAGCTCGATGCCGTTGCCGACTTCGCCGACCGTTACAGCTTCGGTCAACTGCGCACTTCCCACGAGCAGAACATCATTCTGGCTGACGTTGAGCAAAGCCAGTTGTTCTCCCTGTGGAGCGAGTTGCGCGAGCAAGGTTTCGCCACACCGAACATCGGCTTGCTGACCGACATCATTTGCTGCCCTGGCGGTGATTTCTGCTCGCTGGCCAACGCCAAGTCGATCCCGATCGCCGAGTCGATCCAGCGCCGTTTCGACGACCTGGACTACCTGTTCGACATTGGCGAACTGGACCTGAACATCTCTGGGTGCATGAACGCCTGTGGTCACCACCACGTCGGCCACATCGGCATTCTCGGGGTCGACAAGAAAGGCGAAGAGTTCTACCAGGTTTCCCTGGGTGGCAGCGCCAGTCGCGATGCAAGCCTGGGCAAGATCCTCGGCCCGTCCTTCGCACAGGAAGCCATGCCTGACGTGATCGAGAAGCTGATCGACGTGTACATCGAACAACGTACCGAAGACGAACGCTTCATCGACACCTATCAGCGTATCGGCATCGACCTCTTCAAGGAGCGCGTCTATGCAGCGAATAATTAAGAACAACGAAGTCGTCGACGAAACCTGGCACTTGCTGCCGAAAGATTTCAACATCGACGAGATCAGCAACTGCGACGACCTGATCGTCCCGTTGCAACTGTGGCGCGAACACAGCCGTATGCTCAAGGCCCGCGATGGCGGCCTGGGTGTGTGGCTGGATGCCGATGAAGAAGCCGAGGAAATCGGTGATGACGTGGATCAGTTCCAGGTGATCGCCTTGAACTTTCCGGCCTTCACCGACGGGCGCAACTACTCCAACGCTCGCTTGCTGCGTGACCGTTATGGTTTCAAAGGCGAACTGCGGGCGATCGGCGATGTGCTGCGCGACCAGTTGTTCTACCTGCACCGCTGCGGTTTTGACGCGTTTGCGATTCGCGCCGATAAAGACCCGTACGAAGCCCTGGAAAGTCTCAAGGACTTCTCGGTGACCTATCAGGCCGCCACCGACGAACCGCTGCCGCTGTTCCGTCGCCGCTAAACACGCCGTCCAATAAAAAGCCCTGAATCGACAATACGGTTCAGGGCTTTTTTGTGTCGTGCGTAAACGATTACTACCAGAAGCGTTGCTGGGTCAATCGGCTCCACCAACTCAGTAATACGCGATCGATCGAACCGCTGGCCGCGATACCGATGCGCTCCTGCAGGCTTTTGCGTTCGGCGTAATGCAAGTGATAGAGCTCGGACTGCTTGGCGCGTTCGGCAAGGTACTCATCACTGGTCTTGAGTTCATCCACCAGTTGCTTGTCGAGCGCCGCCATGCCCAGCCAGATTTCTCCGGTGGCCACTTCGTCGATGGCCAATTGCGGGCGATAGCGGGAAACGAAGTTCTTGAACAGCTGATGGGTGATGTCCAGGTCTTCCTGGAATTTCTCCCGGCCCTTCTCGGTGTTTTCGCCAAACACCGTCAGGGTGCGCTTGTACTCGCCAGCCGTCAGTACCTCGAAGTCGATGTCGTGTTTTTTCAACAGGCGATTGACGTTGGGCAACTGTGCCACAACACCGATCGAGCCGAGGATCGCGAACGGCGCACTGATAATCTTCTCGCCGATGCACGCCATCATGTAGCCGCCACTGGCTGCGACCTTGTCGATGCACACGGTCAACGGCACGCCGGCTTCACGAATCCGCGCCAGTTGCGAAGACGCCAGGCCATAGCTATGAACCATGCCGCCGCCGCTTTCCAGGCGCAGCACCACTTCATCCTTGGGCGTGGCGAGGGTCAGCAGCGCGGTGATTTCGTGGCGCAGACTCTCAGTGGCCGATGCCCTGATGTCACCATCGAAATCCAGCACGAACACCCGTGGTTTGGCCTCGGGCTTTTTCTTTTGCTTTTTATCGGTTTTAGCCTGGGATTTGCGCAAGGCCTTGAGCTGATCCTTGTCGAGCAGGGTTTCCTCCAGGCGTTCACGCAGCCCTTTGTAGAAATCATTGAGTTTGCTGACTTGCAACTGCCCGGCCGACTTGCGCCGACCTTTGCTGCGCAACGCCGCAAAACTGGCCAGGACCACCAGAATGGCGATCACCAACGTCACGGTCTTGGCCAGAAAAATGGCGTATTCGAACAAAAGCTCCACATGGACTCCTTCAATCAATGCGCGGGTTAAACACGCGCGGGATAGCTCCAGCATACCCATCCGCCGCCCCTACGACCAGCCATGAAACCTCTGGCAACAGGCCTGTAACGGGCATTTCAAACAAGCGTATGTTTTTTCATTGACAGCTCACCGCCATCCTCATAACCTCGCCAAACCTTCAACGTACCGGGATGACGCGGACGTGGGCAGTATCTACTTGATTCGACATGGCCAGGCCTCCTTTGGTGCAGACGACTACGACGTCTTGTCGCCGACCGGTATTCGCCAGGCAGAAGTCCTCGGTCAGCACCTTGCCGAACTCGGTGTCAGCTTCGATCGCTGCCTGTCAGGCGACCTGCGCCGCCAGCAACACACCGCCAACAGTGCGCTGGAACAGTTCGCGGCCGTCGGCATGCCGGTGCCTGTCCTGGAAATCGATTCCGCTTTCAATGAATTCGATGCCGACGCAGTGATCCGCGCCCTGCTGCCGGCGATGCTGGAAGACGAGCCTCATGCGCTGGATATCCTGCGCAATGCCGCACAAAACCGTGCTGAATTCCAACGCATTTTTGCCTTGATCATTGAGCGCTGGCTTGCCGGCACCTACGACACACCGGGACTGGAAAGCTGGCTGGGCTTCGTCGATCGCGTACAGAGCGGTCTGCATCGATTGCTCGAACAAGCGGACAATACCCAGAAAATCGCCGTGTTCACCTCCGGCGGCACTATCACTGCCCTGCTCCACCTCATTACACAAATGCCCGCAAAACAGGCCTTTGAATTGAACTGGCAAATCGTCAACACCTCGCTCAACCTACTCAAGTTTCGTGGTCGCGAGGTGACCCTGGCTTCCTTCAACAGTCATGCGCACCTGCAACTGTTGAAGGCTCCGGAACTCATCACATTTCGCTGAGTCCGGACTACTTGTGACCCTGGCTGTAATCACCCAGCTCTTATTACCCAAGAAAGGATCGAACCATGACCTCCGTAGCTGATGCCGTACAAGCAATGAAAGCCAAGTTCAACCCAGCCGCTGCTGCCGGTCTGGACCTGGTATTCGGTTTCAACATCACCGACGAAGACAAGCACTACGCATTGATCGTCAAAGACGGTACTTGCGAAATCCAGGAAGGCGAAAACGCCGACGCCAACTGCACGCTGGTGCTGGACAGTGAAACCATGAAAGGCATCGTCAGCGGCGAAACCGACGGCATGCAGGCTTTCATGGGCGGCAAGCTACGCGTTGAAGGCGACATGATGCTGTCGATGAAACTGTCCGAGCTGTTCCCGGCCTAAGCACGCCGCTCCCGTCTTTCGGGAGCATGTCTGGCTGCAAATGAATCCCGCCCCTCGTGGCGGGATTCGTCGTTTTCGCCCTCGGAAAACGGCTATTTGTGGATTTGCCGACTATATTCCTTCTGGCCGCATGCGTCAGACATCGGCTGTTGATCCCCGCTTCTTTGTGAAGAACTTTGTGGAGAGCGCTGCCATGAGCCCACCTGACGAGCACAACGACTTCAGTCGTCGCCGCGTACTGCAAGGCCTCTCGGTAGGTGCCGTCGGTGCCTGGGTCAGCCCAATATTCGCAGGGAGTAAAGCCATGCCCGATACCCCAGCCGACCTGATTTTGTACAACGGACGCCTGCACACCGTTGACCGCAAGAAACCCCAGGCCAGTGCCGTCGCGATCAAGGACGGGCGCTTCGTGGTGGTCGGCAGCGACGCCCAGGCCATGGCCCTGCAAGGTCCCGGCAGCCAAATCATCGACCTGCATGGCCGCACGGTGATTCCCGGTCTCAACGACTCTCACCTGCACTTGATTCGTGGCGGCCTGAACTACAACCTCGAGCTGCGCTGGGAAGGCGTACCGTCTCTGGCCGATGCCTTGCGCATGCTCAAGGATCAGGCCGATCGCACACCAACGCCGCAATGGGTGCGGGTGGTCGGTGGCTGGAACGAGTTCCAGTTTGCCGAGAAGCGCTTGCCGACGATCGATGAATTGAACAAGGCCGCGCCAGACACCCCGGTGTTCGTTCTGCATCTTTATGATCGCGCCCTGCTCAATCGCGCGGCGTTGAAAGTGGTCGGCTACACGCGCGACACGCCGAACCCACCGGGCGGCGAAATCCAGCGCGATGCCAATGGCGAGCCCACCGGCATGCTGATCGCCCGGCCCAATGCGATGATTCTCTACTCGACCCTGGCCAAGGGACCGAAATTACCGCTGGAGTATCAAGTCAACTCGACCCGCCAGTTCATGCGTGAACTCAATCGGCTGGGCGTCACCAGCGCCATCGATGCCGGCGGCGGTTATCAGAATTACCCGGACGATTATCAAGTCATCCAGCAACTGGCCAAAGACCAGCAGCTCACGGTGCGCATTGCCTACAACCTGTTCACCCAAAAACCCAAGGAAGAGCTGACCGATTTCAAAAACTGGACCAGCACCTCCCATTACGGTCAGGGCGATGACTTCCTGCGGCACAACGGTGCCGGAGAAATGCTGGTGTTCTCGGCAGCCGATTTCGAAGACTTCCTCGAACCCCGCCCCGACCTGCCGCAGACCATGGAGCAGGAGCTGGAGCCGGTGGTGCGGCATCTGGTGGAACAGCGCTGGCCCTTCCGCCTGCACGCCACCTACAACGAATCCATCAGCCGCATGCTCGACGTGTTCGAGAAGGTCAACCGGGATATTCCGTTCGACGGTTTGCCATGGTTCTTCGATCATGCCGAAACCATCAGCCCACGGAACATTGAGCGGGTCAAAGCGCTCGGTGGCGGCATCGCCATCCAGGACCGCATGGCGTTCCAGGGCGAGTACTTTGTCGACCGTTACGGCGCGAAGGCGGCCGAAGCGACACCACCGATCGCACGCATGCTGGCCGAGGGTGTACCGGTGGGCGCCGGCACCGATGCCACGCGAGTCTCCAGCTACAACCCCTGGACTTCCCTGTACTGGTTGGTCAGTGGCCGCACAGTCGGCGGGCTGGCGCTGTACCCGCAAGGTTTGAGTCGGGATACGGCGCTGGAATTGTTCACCCACGGCAGCGCCTGGTTTTCTTCCGAACAAGGCAAGAAAGGCCAGATCAAAGTCGGACAACTGGCGGACCTGATTGCGCTGTCGGCGGATTACTTCCACATCGAAGACGAAGCCATCAAATGGATCGAATCAGTGCTGACCATTGTCGACGGCAAGATCGTCTACGGCACAGCCGAGTTCGAAAAACTGGGGCCTGCGCCTATCCCGGTCGTGCCTGAGTGGTCGCCGGTGGTGAATGTACCGGGGCACTGGAAACCCTTGGCGCCGCTGACGGCTCAGGTTCATCAATGCGTGGGCGCGTGCGCGGTGCATGCCCACAGCCACGAGCGGGCGCGGTTGTCGTCGGCACCGGTCAGTGACTTTCAAGGGTTTTGGGGGGCGTTCGGGTGTTCGTGTTTTGCGTTTTGATTGGGGCTTTGGGGCGCCGGTGAAGGCGTCCTGTTCAATCAGTGGTTTTTTTCACAGCTCTGGGGCAATGAGCTTCGGCGCCCTCTCAATCAACGCTGGCGCTGTTCAGCTTCATCCAGTTCCTTGAATATCCGAACGTACTCAGCGTCGGACTCCTGATTCGCATAAACCAGTGTTGCACTGTTGTCATCGATCAAATCCCCCGTCTGCGCGTCTCGGCTGAAAGCGATCACAAAACGTTTTTGATCCAGCTTGAGAAACAGATGGTAGAGATCGACCGGTTTGTCAGGCTTTTCGAATTTACTGATCCAGTAGCGGACTCGATGGCTGAGGGCTGGAGGCTGGTTAATCAATGAGTCTGTGTTCACTTCAGGGAAATCATACTCAAGTGCTACACCCGCAATAGCGACAAGGTCTTCATTCATGCGTTCGGTAATCGGCAGGGGCTTGTTGCGCAACATGGTTTCCACACTCGCTTCAGGAGGCGTACCCAAGATGCGACGGCGATACATTCCACTATCAAACCAACGGGTTGCATCGAAACGATTGTCGTCAGGACTCCAGATACCGTAATACATCATCACTTTTGAGGACATTTCGTCTTCCTTGCCAACGAGATCAAGACCAATAAGCACCGCCACCGCACATAGGCCTATTACGGAAAAAACATTCAATTTCTTCATGCAGGCGGTCATTTGGCGGGCTTGTATTCGCACAGCTTTTTAGGAACGCCGTCAGGTGTATTGCCAGACCGAACCCCATGAATAGCGCCTTCAGCATCTAATGGATACCCGAGTGTGTCCTTGTAGCGCTCCCTACCTTGGGCCTGCTTCAACAACGCGGCATCCCTTTCACTCAATGTTTTGACAGGAACTGCGGGCGCAGTCTCATTCGACAGTTGCGCATTGGCATCCTTCTGCGCCGCTCGATAAGCGCTCAAACGTCTCTGATAATCGCTAAGCTTTTTGCGGTATGCGCGGCTCGCAGCCTTATCGGCTTCCAGTTTGGCCGGTGCTTTTTCCACCGTCGCACGTTCCTCGTCGGTTCCGTAAGTCTGGTCATACAGACTACGCCGGGGGAATGCCCAAACCGCAGCTCCGGTCGCGTCCGCCATGACTTGCGCCAAGCTGAGCTCGTAGTGAGGATTTTCATTCTCTCCCACTTTCAAGTCTGCATTGATTCCCAACCCCGTCCGGCACGCATAGGAATAAATCTTTGCGCCATAGGCGAAGGCATCCGGTGTGAACATACGAGCCTGAGCATCACGCAACCGATAGCTATCGCGCTTATCGAGTTCGTATCCCAGCTCAATACTGCCCACGACACCATGAGAGAAAAAGTCCATCTGCTTGATCTCCCTGCCCCGGCGCTTTCGCGTGGCAACAAAGTCAACCAACTGTGAAATGGAGTCGTACTCGCGATACTCGGCACCGTAACGCTCGGTCACTATTTTTTTGACTTCGGCCAGCAGTTTTGGGTCGTACTCATCCTTGAATATAAAAAAAGCCCTTTGAATGGAATAGCTCTGCGTGGAGGGCGGATAGCTTTTGAGCTGACGAATTCCTTGATTGATGAAATTCATCATATTGCCACGTTGACCACGAATATTTGCCACAAGACTGATGTAAGACGCCCCCACCACCGTCACATAATCCTGCGCCAGCGTTCCCTTGACCTGCGTCGTCCCATGCTGATCGCTCGTTTTGCCCTGCTTCTTCTTTGGCGTTGCCACGCTTGCTCCTCCTTAGTAATCGATGCCCAGGGCATCCAGGTGAGCGGCGGCTTCCTTGCCCCATTGCACGACAACAGAGGTGGGCTCAGCGGTGAATACCCGTGCGGCGTTGCCGTGGTTGTCGGTGTGACCGACCAGGCGCTGGCCGTCGCCGGTTTCGATGCAATAGAGCATGTCGGGAATGGCGTCGCCTGTGGTCTCGTCGACCAGTTGAAAGCGTTCGCTGTGTTTGGGCACGGTGATGATCGGAGTGAACGGCGCGGCACCGACTTGTGTGCCGACGAACACATCGCCGGAGCCGGTGATGATCATGCCGCCATGGGCCGTGGCGCTGCCCAGAAAGGCGATGGGCTTGCCATTGATCAGGATGTTGCCGATACCTTCGGTCACGGTGTCGCCGCAGGCGGTGGTGTCACCGACACGCAAGACCGGCATGCCGTTGATGTTCACGTTGGGTGAACCGCTGGTGCTGGGGTTGGTGCCATGACCGGTCACCGGGCAGGCATTGAGATCGCTGAGTCGAGCGGCAGGTTTGGCCATCATCTACATCCATGTATGAGCTTGGACGCGGAATTTACCGGATAGACGGGATTGTTGATAGGGCTAATGCCCGATGCCTGGCGTACGAAAAGCGGTTCACTCGCCTGCCTTCACACCGCCAATGAAACACCCGCTGACACAAGCTTGACCTCGATCAGTTGTTCTCTTCCCCGCAATCACTACTATCACGCTTCCATCGAAGGCCACGGACGGCTCATTGGGAGCCTGCGGCCCGTCATTCTCAAGGAAGAGTCAATCGTGCGGTCATTGAAAATCATTCTGCTGGCGTCAGCGTTCAACGGCCTGACCCAGCGGGCCTGGCTGGATTTGCGTCAGGCCGGCCACTCGCCCAGCGTGGTGCTGTTCACCGACCAAGAGGCGGTGTGCGAGCAAATCGAACACTCGGGCGCCGATCTGGTGATCTGCCCGTTCCTCAAGGACCGGGTACCACAACAGTTATGGAGCAACCGCCAACGTCCCGTGGTGATCATTCATCCGGGCATTGTCGGCGACCGAGGCGCCAGTGCGCTGGATTGGGCGATCACCCGTGAACTCAACCGCTGGGGCGTGACTGCGTTGCAGGCGGTGGAAGAAATGGATGCCGGGCCGGTCTGGGCCACTTGTGAATTCAACTTGCCTCAAGGCTTGCGCAAATCCGAGTTGTACAACGGGCGCGTCAGCGATGCGGCGATCTCCTGCATCCACGAAGTGGTGGAAAAATTCATCGACGGTTTCGTGCCGGTGCCCTTGGATTACAGCCAACGCCATGTGATTGGCCGCTTGCAGCCGAACATGAAACAAGCTGACCGATCCTTCAGCTGGCACGACAGCTCACACTTCATCAAACGCTGCATCGACGCCGCCGACGGCCAGCCCGGCGTATTGGCGAGCCTGGCCGGCGGTCAGTATTACCTGTACGACGCTCACCTGGATTCGCGCAGCGGCACGCCGGGAAAGATTCTCGCGGTGCACGACGACGCGGTGCTGGTGGCGACCGGCGATACCAGCCTGTGGATCGGTTCGTTGCGACGCAAACCCCGGCCCGGTGAAGAAACCTTCAAGCGCCCGGCCCGGCATGTGCTCGCCGAACAGCTGGCGCAAGTACCTACCCTTGATTGGTCGATCGCCTCCCATCCCTTCAACAACGAAAGCTATCAACCGATCCGTTATCGCGAATCCGGCCATGTCGGCGAACTGACCTTCGAGTTTTACAACGGCGCGATGAGCACCGAACAGTGTCAGCGCCTGATAGAGGCCCTGCGCTGGGCCAAGTTGCGGGACACCCAGGTGCTGCTGATCAAGGGTGGGCGCGGCAGTTTCTCCAACGGCGTGCACCTCAACGTGATCCAGGCTGCAGCGGTGCCGGGGCTGGAAGCCTGGGCCAATATTCAGGCGATCGATGACGTCTGCCAGGAACTGCTCAGCGCCCGGCAACTGGTGGTCAGCGGCTTGACCGGGAATGCCGGGGCTGGCGGCGTGATGCTGGCACTGACTGCCGATATTGTCTTGGCCCGGTCCGGTATCGTGCTCAACCCTCATTACAAGACCATGGGCCTGTACGGCTCCGAGTACTGGACCTACAGCCTGCCCCGCGCCGTCGGCCAGGCCATGGCGCAAAAGCTCACTGAAGACTGTCTGCCGATCAGCGCCACGCAGGCCTTGCAACTGGGCATGGTCCAGGAAATCGGCCCACGCTGCCCCGACGAGTTTGGCCTGTGGTTGTTGCAGCGGGCCAATGGTGCGTTGAGTGATCCGGCGTATCAGGCGATACGTGAGCGTAAAAGCCAGTTCGATATTCAACTGGCGCAACACTGTCGTAATGCCGAACTGGAAGAGATGGAGCTGGACATGGTGCAGAACCGCAAACAGTTTGCCGAAAAATGCCGAAATTTTGTGTTCAAGCGCAAGGCGTGTGGCTCGCCCCAGCGGTTGGTGGCCGATTGGGCGGTGGTGAAGGAGATTGAGCTGGCCGGCTGATCGGTAGCGATCTTTTGATTTTGCTTTCTATCCGCTGGCGGCGCCTGCTCTTACAATGCCCACACCTCCCGCATCGGCCTGCCCATGGACATCGACCTCGCCCGCACCTTTCTGGAAATCGTCCGCCACGGCAGCCTGGCCGCGGCCGCCGAAAAGCTGCATGTCACCCAGACCGCCATCACCGCACGCGTGCAAAAGCTCGAAAGTCAGTTGGGCAGCACGCTGTTCGTGCGCAACCGCGCCGGGGCGCGCCTGACACCGAACGGTGAGGCCTTTGTGATTTACGCCAATCAATTGGTGCAAACCTGGGATGCCGCGCGCCGGGACTTGCCGCTGCCCGAGGGCTACCGCGACGTGCTGCACATCGGCGGCGAGGTCAGTCTGTGCAACCCGTTGATGCTCAGCTGGGCCGGCGAATTACGCGAGAAAATCCCCAGCCACGCCCTGCGCATGGAAATCCGCGACGGCGAAAACCTGCTGCGGCAACTGGAGCTGGGGGTGCTGGATGCGGCGCTGGTCTATCAACCCGAGTATTGGCCACGCCTGCAAGTCGAGCAGGTGCTGGAAGAAAAACTCATTCTGGTACGCCTGGCCAGCCAGCCCGATCCGTATGTGTATATCGACTGGGGCCCGGACTTCCGCCGTCAGCACGATGCCGCGCTGCCGGAAAAAGCCAAGGCAGCCCTGAGCTTCAACCTCGGCCCGCTGGCCTTGCAATACATCCTGGAAAACGGCGGCAGCGGTTATTTCCGCACTCGCGTGGTCCAGAGCTATCTGGAAAGCGGTGTGCTGGAGCCAGTGCCCAAGGCGCCGGAGTTCAGCTATCCGACTTACCTGGTTTACTCCCGGGACCGCGATTCGGCGACCCTACAACGAGCCTTTGACTTACTGCGTGAAGTGATCAAATCAGACGACGATTGGTCCCAACGCTGGAACCCCTTGACCTGACGCCAGGCGCCTTGCACCGGAGCATGGCGCATGTGGCCTCAAGGTTGGGCCAGCCTCTGCGGCGGGATCGACTAATCTGCTGGTGGTAACAATAACCACAGGTGAACGCAGTGAGGCAGACCACCGAAGCATTTCGCGCGCGCTACCGTGCCGATATTCATCCGCTCTACAACCCTTGGCTGCATGGCGGCTTTGTGTTGCTGTTCGGGTTGCTGGCCATCGGCGTGTTCTGGAGCACCGTGCATCAGGTACACCCCTTGGAATGGCTGACGGTACCGCTGACCTTGCTGTTCTTCAACTTCGGCGTTTATGTCGTACATCGGCATCTGGGGCACCACAAAAAGCGTCTGGCGCGAATGTTCTATGCCCGTCACGCGGGTGACCATCACAGCTTTTTCACCCCCGGCCACATGACCTATGACAATGCACGCGACTGGCGGGTGATTCTGTTTCCGGCCTGGCTGATTGTGTTGCACACCCTCCTCATTACCGCGCCCGCCTGGTGGCTGCTGGCTCAGCTCAATGACAACGTCGCGGGGCTGTTCGGCGGTTGCATGGTCCTCGGTTACCTGACTTATGAGGTGTTCCACGCTTGCGAACATCTACCACCCGGCAACCCGTTGACACGTCTGCCGTGGATTCGCCAGATGCGCCGTCTGCATGAACTGCACCACCGCCGCGAGCTGATGCAGGAGCGCAATTTCAATATCGTGTTTCCACTGATGGACTACTTGTTCGGCACCTTGTATTGGGAGTCGGAAAAAGCGTCCCCGCACCTGACGAGAATGCCCATGACCCGCCTGCAGCACGTGGTCGACATCGCAGGAAATCCGCTCGCCGTGCTCGCCTACGCCAGCACCGCGACACTTTGGCCGCAGTGGCATCCGTCCTCTCTCAAGGTCGATGGCCAGAGCGGCCCGCTGTATGCCGGAGCGCGGTTCGAGGAAGACATTCGGGCCGGCGGGCGTGAGGGACATTTGAGTTGGGAAGTCGACGAATACTTGCCCGGCCGTCGCTGGAGCGCTCGGGCCCGGGACGATCATGGGCTGTCGTTGGTGTTGACTTACGAGTGCGAGGCTTTTGGCGATGGCACACGGTTTGTCCGCACCCTGGAATATTGCTTCAGCGGTGTACTGATGCGCATCGCCAATCGATTGTTGCTCAAGCGGCGCATTGAGCGTGAATCGGCGCAATCGATGCAGGCGTTACGGGAGATAGCGCAAAAACATCTGGCCTCGACAGGAGTCATCGCGTGAAAAGAGCCCTCAGGTTTCGGTATTTATTGTTGCTGCTGATCATCGTGATCGGCGGCTTCTTGCTGTTATTACCCACCAAGGTCCAACCGATTGCCTGGACACCGTCACCGGCGCCCTCCCTCATCGATGGCATCTACACAGACAATCAGCGCCTCAAAGGCGTGGAACGTGTCGGTGCTGCTGACATCGACGGCCCGGAGGCATTGCTGCTGGAAGACAACATCCTCATCACCGGCCTGCATGACGGCCGATTGATTAGCACCAGCCTCGACGGCAATACCACCAAGGTGCTGGCCGATACCGGTGGCAGGCCATTGGGCCTGGCGCGCCATCCCAATGGCATGCTGGTAATCGCCGACGGGGTCAAGGGTTTGCTGTCGCTCGATGCACAGGGCCGTGTGATTGCATTGAGCACCACCGCCAATAACGTGCCCTTCGGCTTTACCGACGACGTGGTCATCGACAAGTCAGGGCATTACGCCTATTTCAGCGATGCGTCCAGCCGATGGGGTTACGGCAAGGATGGCGAGGCGATCATCGAGCACGGCGGCGACGGCCGATTGCTGCGATATGACTTCCAGACAGGCAAAACGACGGTCCTGCTGGATAAACTGGAGTTCGCCAACGGCGTAACCCTGGGGCCTGACGACGCGTTTGTGCTAGTCAACGAAACCGGCGCCTATCGCATCAGCCGCTATTGGCTGACCGGGCCGAAAGCCGGGACCCACGATCTGTTCATCGACAATTTGCCAGGGCTGCCGGACAACCTGGCATTCAATGGCCGCGACCGTTTCTGGGTGGCGCTGTATGCCCCGCGCAATGCATTGCTCGACGCCACGGCGCCCTACCCGCTGATACGCAAAATGATCGTGCGTGCGATGACGATCCTGCCCATACCGGTGGAGAACCGCGCCTTCGCCCTCGGCCTGGACCTCGACGGTCAAGTGATCGCCAATCTACAGGACGCCAGCAGCGGCAACTACTCTCCCATCACCACCGTGCGCGAGTATGGAGACTGGTTGTATCTGGGGTCGCTGAAAGCGCGGCACATGGCGCGGTTGCCGTTGAGTACGGCATTGAAGTAGGCGTGCAGCCAAAAAGATCGCAGCCTTCGGCAGCTCCTACGGGTTCGGGTGCATCCGCAAGATCACGGTGCGCGCGGTTAACTGTGGGAGCTGGCGAAGGCTGCGATCTTTTGGTCTTGAATCACCGCGGATCCATCTCACCATCGCGTACCGAATTGTCTGTCTCTTCGCGCACTCGCTCCGGGTCGATGTCGGTGACGTCATCCTGTTCCAGAGGCGTTATGTCCTCATTGTCCGGCAATTCATCAATGCCCGGTTCATCCTCGGGGTTGACGGTGGTGCGCCCCGGGCTCAGGGGGTCCGGATGTTTCGGAATCGGGTCATAACCGCCCTGTTTTTCGCTGGGGTATTTTTCTTTATCGGGAAAGTCTGAAGGGGGCATGGGGCACCTCGCATGGGCCGCAAAGTCGGCTCTGATCGTTCGAGGTGCCGGTATTTGTCACGTTCCACTTTTTCAGTCACCGGTCGTCGGTGATTTGCCATGGATGTCAGGATGGCGTCTGGAGTCGTTCAACGATCTTGTTCTTAACCAGCACGCGCTTCTCCTTGAGCTTCTTCAATTCGTCATCGCTGAGTGCATTCGATTGTCCAGACTCGGCTTTCACCACTTCCGCGTCCGTCTGGGAGTACTTGTTGAGCAGTGAATCCAGTAACGGATCCTTGGTGCGTTTTTGCTGGATCTCTTCCTTCGTGCAGCGCAAATCCTGATAAAGGTCATGAGTCACCGGCATGGAACACCTCCGTTGGTTAATCGGTAGCGAACGCGATCAATTGCGTTCACCAGCTATCAGAATGGCCTTGCATAGGGTGTTCTGTCGACCGTCTATCAGACCAACGGTGTCCGTTCGTCGTCCTGTCGCAAATGCGATAAAACCTTTGCCCGATCGTCTGCCTCCATTGATTAACGATCACCTGGATCGCCCATAAAACCTGTGTGGAGAATGACCGATGGACGGATTCAATCTGCGTCACCTCGCCCTGGCCGTAGCCTTGAGCACCGGCATGGGCACGGCCTTTGCCGCCACTTCCAACGACTTCGTCGATGACGCGGCCGAGGGTGGCATCGCGGAAGTCGAGACCAGCAAACTGGCCCTGGAAAAAAGCTCATCAGCCGACGTCAAGGCGTTCGCCAATATGATGGTCACCGATCATTCCAAAGCCAATGAAGAGCTGGCAGCCCTGGCGAAAAAGCACGACATCGAGATGCCGGACACCACAACGGTGGTCAAACAGGCCAAGGAAAAAATTCTCGACTTGCGCGATGAGTCCTTCGACAGGGCCTATGCCAACAATCAGGTGAAGGCTCACGAGGAAACGATTGAACGGTTCAAAAAACAAGCCAACACAGTAACGGACGACGAAACCAAAGGCGCCACCGATCTCACGGCCTTTGCAAAAAAAATGCTGCCTACGCTGGAAAAACATCTGGATATGGCGAAAAAACTTCAGGCAGCTCATCCCGATAAATAATCTCCACAGGAACAAGGCTTGCCCGGTGATCGCTCATCGCGGGTAAGCCTTGATGCCGGTCGGTTAGTCCCCTGTAGGAGCGAGGCTTGCCCGCGAACAAGAACCCCCGCGTGTGTATCAGGTACTCCGCGTCATCGTTCTTCGCGGGCAAGCCTCGCTTCTACAGGGGCGATCGCATTACAGCCTGCAAGTCTCAACCTCCCAGTACGTTGCGGATCTTATTCAACAGCGCTTCAGGGCCATACGGTTTGCTCAGCAAATAAGTGTCGGGGCTCAGTTGGTGATTGCGCGAAATGATGTCCCGGGTGTGGCCGGAGGTAAACAGCACCGCCACCGGTGGATTCTGTACCTTGGCCCAAGCGGCCAGGTCCGCGCTTTTGATCAGACCGGGCATGACCACATCGGTAAAAATCAGGTCCACCGACGCGCCATCGAGCAACATTTGCATGGCCAGGTCACCGTTGGCCGCGGTCAGCACCTGATAGCCCCCTTCACGCAATAAATCCACCGCCGAGCCACGCACCGCTTCGTTGTCCTCGACCACCAGAATGGTTTCGTGCCCGCCCCGATGCTGCGGATCATGGCGCGTTGTTTCACCGGGCAACGGGCGCAAACTGCGCGGGAAATACAACTGCACCCGAGTGCCCTGCCCGACGACGCTGGAAATCTCGATGTGGCCACCGCTCTGCTTGACGAAACCGAACACCATGCTCAAACCCAGGCCGGTGCCCTGGCCATCGGCCTTGGTGGTGAAAAACGGTTCAAAGGCTTGGGCGAGCACTTGAGGCGGCATGCCGACACCCGTGTCAGCTACCGCGACGCAAACATAGTCGCCGGCCACGATGCCCTTGCCTGCGCAAAACTTGCGGTCGAGGGCAATGTTCTCGGCGCTGAGGGCAATGATCCCCTCGCCGCTCATGGCGTCTCGGGCGTTGATCGCCAGGTTGAGAATGGCGTTTTCCAGTTGATTGCGATCCACGTAGAGATGCCATGAATGGTCAGGCGCCGTCACCTTGATCTGGATAGTCTCCCCCAGCGCCCGTTGCAATAATTCTCCCAGCCCTTCGAAGATCTGCCGTGGATCGCAGACCGCCGGCGACAAAGGCTGACGACGGGCGAACGCGAGCAATTGCGACGACAATTTGGCACCGCGCTCGACCGCGGCAATCGACGCACTGACCCGGCGTTGCACGTTGGCGTTGTCCGGCTCGTGACGCGCCAGCAAATGCAGGTTGCCGGCGATGACTTGCAACAGGTTATTGAAGTCATGGGCCACGCCGCCGGTAAGACCGCCGATGGCTTCGAGTTTCTGTGACTGACGCAACTGTTCTTCGGCCGCCAACCGCGCTTCGACTTCATCGGCGACTCGCTGCTCCAGGTTGCGGGTGAATTTGAGCAAGGATTCTTCGGCGGTCTTGCGTTCATGAATGTCAATCAACACCCCGGGAAAGCGGAACGCCTCGCCTTTTTCATCGAACTCGCAACACCCGCTGGCCAGCACCCACAGGTAACTGCCATCGGGCCGCAGCACCCGGTACTCGGCGTTATAGGGGATGCCGGTTTCCACCGATTGATTGATCCGCTCCTGAACCCAACCCCGGTCATCGGGATGAATCTGCATCTCGGCGATGAGCGGTGGCAGGTTGGCCAGGTCCTGATCGGGCGGGTAGGAAAACGTGCGGGCGAAGCGTTCGTCGGCAGACAGCACATCAGCCTTGATATCCCAGACGAATGAACCGAGCAAAGCCCCGGCATTGAGCGCCAGGCGAACTCTTTCGTTGTCGGCGCGATAAGCGCGTTCGGCTTCCTGGCGCCGGCGCTCGGAAATCACATGGTCAGTGGTGTCGACCACTATCGCCATGACGCCGGCGGGATGCCCGTCATCATCGGCGACAGGGCTGTAGTAAAGATCCATCCAGACATCTTCGGGTATGCCATCACGCAACAGCACCAGGGCTTTGTTGTGATAGGACAAAGTGCCGCCCGCCAGGCAGGTATCCACCACATGCCGATTGAATTCGGCAACCTCTGGCCAGCCCAATTCCACCGGGGAACCCAACAGGTAAGGATGTCGCCCTCCGGCAAATCTCGAGTAGGCATCGTTATAGATCATGTAACCGGGCCGGCCCCACAACATCACCATCGGCAGGGGTGAGGCGAGCAATAACTGCACCGCGCTGCACAGGCTCCCGGGCCAGGTATCGATGTGCCCGAGTTCGGTCAGGCTCCAGTCGAACGTGCGGATGCGTTCGGCCATTTCACCGCTCCAGCCGGTACATCCGTGGCTATTGTCTAGAAACTGCATCGACTGGCCTATGTCCTGTGGATGACATGTTTTCAGGCAGTACAACGGCGTGAGGAGACGGTGCGTGCCCGTTTGTTTCGAGCATCGCCGACGCCAATGGTTTCATAGAGGTATAGCTGAATGTCAAAGTTCAGCGGAAATCCCGGCTGCGCACATGGATACCGTCGAGCAGTGAACTCAGGTCGCTCAGGCGGCCGGCAATCAGATGCCGCACCTCCCCTTCCTTTTCCCAGCGCCCATCGACCTTGAGCAATTGCGAGCCGACCAGGACCTGCCGTTGCCGTTCGGCCAGGTCGCGCCAGACCACCACGTTGACGTTGCCGAACTCGTCTTCAAGCGTCACGAAGGTTACGCCGCTGGCGGTCCCCGGACGTTGCCGACCGGTGACCAGCCCGGCGACGCTGACCGGTCGACCGTGCTCGACATCCATCAGCTCCTTCGAACTGCGGCAACGCCGGGCTTTCAACTCGCCTCGCAGCAATGCCAGCGGATGTGGGCCGAGGGTAGTACCAAGACTGTTGTAATCGGCTTGCAAGTCCTCGCCCACGGTGGGTTTGGGCAAAGATACCCTCGGCTCTTCCTGGCTCGGTAAACCGGCAAACAAGCCGAGCTGCTTTTGCACCCCCGCCACCTCCCAACGCGCCCGATGCCGGTCACCGGCCAGCCCGCGCAAGGCTCCGGCATCGGCCAGTTGCTCCTGGGCGCGGGCATCGAGTCGTGCCCGTTCGCCAAGGTCGGCGATATCGGCAAACGCCCCTTTCGACCGTGCAACTTCAATGCGCCTGGCATCGTCCTCGCGAAAGCCCTTGATCATCCGCAACCCCATGCGAATGGCCGGCTGCGCGCCGGTAATCGGTTCCAGGCTGCAATCCCAGTCACTGGCCCGCACGTCCACCGGACGAATCTGCAAATGATGCCGACGGGCGTCCTGAAGAATCTGATCCGGGCTGTAGAAACCCATGGGCCAGCTGTTGATCAGCGCACAGGCAAACGCCGCCGGCTCGTGGCATTTCAACCAGCAACTGGCATAGGTCAGCAAGGCAAAACTGGCGGCGTGGGATTCGGGAAAGCCGTAATTGCCGAAGCCTTTGATCTGTTCGAAAATCTGTGCGGCGAACTCTGCCGTGTAGCCGTTTTTCTTCATCCCGTCGGCCAGGCGCTCCTTATGCGGTTCCAGTCCGCCGTGGCGTTTCCAGGCGGCCATGGAGCGGCGCAATTGATCGGCCTCGCCGGGACTGTAGTCGGCGGCGACAATCGCGATCTGCATCACTTGCTCCTGAAACAGCGGTACGCCCAAGGTACGCTTTAGCACCGCTTCGAGTTCTTTCGACGGGTAGATCACCTCTTCTTCACCGTTACGCCGCCGCAGATAGGGATGCACCATTCCGCCCTGAATCGGTCCCGGACGAACGATCGCCACCTCAATCACCAGGTCATAGAAGGTCGTGGGCTTGAGCCTGGGCAGCATCGACATCTGGGCCCGGGATTCAATCTGGAACACCCCGATGGTATCGGCGCGGCCGATCATCTCGTAGGTTTGCGGGTCTTCGGCCGGTACCGTTGCCAGGCTCAAGTCCCGGCCGCGGTGCCGTCGCAGCAGGTCGAAACAACGGCGAATCGCACTGAGCATGCCCAGCGCCAGAATATCGACCTTGAGCAGCCCGACCGCATCCAGATCGTCCTTGTCCCACTGGATGATGGTGCGCTCGGCCATGGCGGCGTTCTCGACCGGCACCAGGCTGTCCAGGGGCTGCTCGGAAATCACGAAACCGCCAGGGTGCTGGGACAGGTGCCGGGGAAAACCGATCAATTGCCCCGTCAGGCTCAGCACCCGGCGCAACACGGGGCTGTCAGGATCGAAACCACCTTCACGCAGGCGCTCGACGGGTGGCGCCTGATCACTCCAGTGGCCGCAACAGTCGGCCAGGGCGTTGACCTGATCCGGCGGCAAACCCAGTGCCTTGGCCACATCGCGGACTGCGCCGGCACCATGGTAAGTACTGACCACCGCCGTCAGCGCCGCGCGGGCGCGGCCATAACGCTGGAACACGTATTGCAGGACTTCTTCACGCCGCTCGTGCTCGAAATCCACGTCGATATCCGGCGGCTCGTTGCGCTCTTTGGAGAGAAAACGCTCGAACAGCAACGTGCTCCGCTCCGGATCGATCTCCGTAATCCCCAACACGTAGCACACCGCCGAGTTGGCCGCAGAACCGCGCCCCTGACACAGAATGTGTTGCTTGCGGGCGAAATTGACAATGTCGTGAACGGTCAGGAAATAATTTTCGTACCCCAGCTCGGCAATCAGTTGCAGTTCCTTGTCGATCTGCGCCAACACCTCGGCTTTAGGGCCTTTTTCCCAGCGCCACCGAACACCCTTCTCGGCCAACTCCCGCAGCCAGGACGTGGCCGTGCGCCCTTCAGGCACCAGCTCCCGGGGATATTGATAACGCAACTGAGCGAGGTCGAACGTGCAGCGCCGGGCGATGTTCAGCGTTTCGTCGAGCAGTGCCTGCGGATAAAGATCGCGCAAGGCGTCGAGGCTGCGCAAATGCCGTTCGCCATTGGGGTGCAGGCGCAACCCGGCCTCGGCCACCGGCAGGTGATGACGAATCGCGGTCATGGTGTCCTGCAAGGCGCGACGGCCACGGGCGTGCATATGCACATCGCCGCTGGCCACCGCCGGGATTCGCAATTCCCGCGCCAGGGTCAGCAACGCCGCCAGTCGTTGGGTGTCGTCTTGCCCGCGATGCAACTGAACGCTCAACCACAGACGCTCGGCGAAAACTTGCTTGAGCCAATGGCCCTGCTCAAAGTCATCGACGGCGTCCGGCACCCACAGCGCCAACAGCCCCGGCAACGGCTCGGCGACATCCTTCCGCAGCACCTGATACTGACCTTTCTGCATACGGCGTCTGGCGCGGGTAATCAGACGGCACAGGGTTTGATAACCCTCGAGGCTTTCCACCAGCAGCACCAGTTTCGGGCCGTCTTCGATGCGTATTTCACTGCCGATGATCAGCGGCAATTCCACGGCCTTGGCCGCCTGCCAGGCGCGGACGATGCCCGCCAGGGTGCATTCATCGGTAATCGCCAGCGCTTGATAGCCCTGCTGTTTTGCCCGCTGAAAAAGCTCAAGCGCACTCGAGGCACCGCGCTGAAAACTGAAGTTCGACAGGCAGTGCAGCTCGGCATAATCGACACTCATGCGAACCAGCCTTGCAGCCACAACGGACCGCCTTCGCCCACCGCCCGATAGGCCCAGCCCTGCTGACCGGAACGGGTTTCGATCAGGTAATAATCGCGGCGCACATCGTCGCCGTCCCACCAGCCCGACTCGATACGTTCCGGCCCCATGAGGATGCGCGTCGAACCTTCGTGTACGGCCTGCGGCTCCGTCAGCAACCAGCCTGGTCGTTGCACCGCAGGCAGCGTCCCACAAATCTGGCTGTCGACACGGGCCTGCCACGCGCATTCCGGCCGGTGATCGGCCTGGAACCGCAAGCCTTGCACCGCGTCATCCCCCAGCCGTGCGCGCAAGCGTTCGCGCAGTTGCTCCCAAGGCAAGGATTGTTGCGGACGATCATCGAACAGTTCCTGGTATTGGGGCACAAAGGTCGGCAAGTCTTCAGCGCGCAGACGAAAACCGCGCACCGGCGCCTCGACCTGCACCTGTTCCAGACGCCCCCGGGCCAGTTCGAACAGCATCGCCGGATCACGCTCGGCGCTGAGCAGGCCGACCTTGATCAGCGTGTCTGGTAACCCGGCGTGCTCCAGGTGCAGGTCAAAACGTTGCACACCGCTGTCCCGTCCGCAGAGGAACGCCGCCAGGTCGCCAGTCAGCCTGCGCAACGGAAACAGCAATGCCTGATGGGATTGCACATCGAAGTTGAGTTCGATGCGCACATCGAAACGGTCCGGCGGCAGGTAAAACGCCAGCGCCAGGTGCCGTAAGCCGAACAGGGTGTCCAGATGCTTGAGCACCTGGGCCTCGAAACGCCGGGCCAGGCTATGTCGTGGCAACGCCTGCACCTGACTCAACGTGCGCAGCCCCATGCGCGACAGGGCCGTGGCAACGTTTGGCTCCAAGGCGATCCGGTCGATGGGCAACTGCCCGAGATGATGCTGCAAAGCGTCATTGTCCGGCACCACCAGACCGTCATAAACGTTGGCCAATACTCGCGCCGCCACCGGGTTGGGCGCGGCGACAATCCGGTGACGAAACCCCAGTTCGCCAAGTTCGGCCCGCAATCGCGCCTCGAACTGCGGCCAGGTCCCGAACAAGCCCAGGCTGGATTCGATTTCAAACACCACCGCACGCGGGTAATGCACGCTGACCTGAGAGCTGAACCGATAGGCCCAGGCGGCCAGGAATTGCTGCCAGTGTTCGATCTGGGCGGCGTCGTATTCGGCGGTGACAAACCCTTTGCTCAGGGCCTGAGCGGCGGTCATCGACTGGCCGGGCCGCAAGCCCAGCGCCCGCGCCGAACCGTTGACCGCTTGCAGCACCCGACGCTGGGCCGGGCCGGTCAGCAGCGCCAGCGGCTCATCGGGGTCGGGGCGCTGACGCAATACCGCGTCCAGCGCCAATTGCGGGAAGAGAATGCAAACCCAGCGCATGGCAACCTCAATGCCCTACGGCAAAGGCAATCGGCGCCGAACGGGCCAGCCCGCCCCGGCACTTGAGCACCCGCAATTGCGCAGGTTTGGCGTCGATGGCGATGCGCAAGGCTGCTGGCGACGGGTTGATGGCCTCACTGAGCGAGCGATAGGCGAACGCCAGGGTCTGGCCGGTTTCCGCCGCCACCTGCAAACGTCGCAATGCCCGATCGTCGGCTTTGTGCGGCCAGCACAACACCGCCCCGCAACTGCCCGAACGCAGGCATTGTTCCGCCGCCCACAGCGCATCGCGCTCACTGGCCTGGATGATCGACAGTTGCCGTAAATCGACCCCGGCATTCTGCCAGGCCTGGGGATACGGCACGTAAGGCGGCGCCACCAGTACGATGCGCTCCCCGGCCGCCGACAGCCGCGCCAGCGCCGGCCACACCAGTTGCAACTCACCCACGCCCTGCCCGGCCAACAGGATTTCAGTCAGCGCCGCTTCCGGCCAGCCACCTGTGGGCAATGCCGCGTCCAGCGCCGCATGCCCGGTGGGTTGCGGGCTGACGGCCGGTGGCGCAGGCCGGCCCTTCCAGACCTGGCCGCCATTGAACAGCGTATCCAACGCAACGACGGCGCCCATCACCCTTGCCTCACCAGACCGCAGAACACGCCTTCGATGGCCAAGTCCTGATCGGCTCGAACAATGATCGGCTTGTAAGCCGGATTGCGCGGTAACAGGCGAACAGAATCGCCGGCCCGCTCGAAACGCTTGATGGTGACTTCGCCGTCGAGCCGTGCCACGACGATCTGGCCGTTGACCGCTTCGGGATTGCGCCGCACGCCCACCAGATCGCCGTCGAGAATGCCGTCCTCGATCATCGAATCGCCCTGCACCCGCAGCATGTAATCGGGTACCCGCGAGAAGATTGATGGATCAAGCAGCAAACGACTGTGGACTTCGGCATCGGCACCGATCGGCGCACCAGCCGCCACGCGACCGAGTACTGGAACATCCAGGAGTTCAGGCCGCGGCGGCTGATTCAACAGCCGAATGCCGCGCGCCTGATGCGGATTAACCTCGATGAAACCGGCCTCAGTCAACGCCAGCACATGCTTGCGCGCCACGCTGCGGGAGGCAAAGCCAAAGGCTTCGCTGATTTCAGCGAGGCTGGGGGACTGACCGTGTTCGGCGATTCGATCGCGGATGAAAGTCAGGATGGCGGTACGACGGGGAGTTAAAGTTGTCATGGAGTACATTTGTACTCTTTTGAAATTTTCCTGACAAGGACTTGTAGGATCTGTCGATGAAAGGAGGCTGCGATCTTTTGATCCTTGCTCTTTAAGAACAACATCAAAAGATCGCAGCCTCGCTTCACTCGTCAGCGCCTACAGGTTTCAGGTGAGTCCTGAGAGGTAGGGCAACGAGGTAGATGCCGTGTTCGTGGCTGCGGGTGGCGGACTTGCCAGTAATCGTCGCTCAAGGCGTCAACCAAGACAGAACCGGCATCGGCGGGTCCGATTTATTGAGGTTTAGCCGATACGCAGTGCGCGCAGATCAAGGCGACCGTCCTTGAGCGGTGGGCACCAGTAGTAGCCGCCGGTGATTGGCCGGCTGATGCGATACAGGCCGTCAGTGATGCCGTCTTCCAGACCGCTCATGCGACGCAACTGGGATTCGAACGCATCGAGGGAAAAACCGAATGCCAGGAACATCAGGCCGGCGCGATCGCCTTCGATCCATGGCATCGAGCGACGGACCACGAAGGCTTCAGGTGTGAAGCTTTCCTGGGCGGTGCGCTTGACGTGGGCAGAGATCGGCGCGTCATCGAGTTCTTCGTTGTCGCTCAAGCGACGGCCCATGATGTTGTCTTTCTCATGGGGCGACAACGCGTGGAAGCCTTTCAAATCATGCTGCCACTGCTGGATCGCGGCGAAGCTGCCACCGACCAGACCGTCCGCGCCGTCGCTCAACAATGCAGCGGCCACAGCGGCTTCATCGTGAGGGTTTTCGGTGCCGTCTTCGTAACCGGTCAGGTCATGCCCGGTCATGTGGCGGAAGGTTTCGTTCATTTGCACCAGACGCAAGGCCGGTGCCAGCGCGGCTTCGAGCGCATGGCTGCGATTGAGCAGTTCGCCACGGTCAACCCCGTGCAGCCAGCACCAGAGCGCGTGTTGGGTCGACGGGTTGTCGACACCGACACCGACCAGCGCCGGAAAAGCGCGCAGGCCATCGACCTGTGCGTGCAGCGCCTTGACCAACGACTCACCGAAACCGACTACAGCCGACTTGCCGTCCACCAGGCGCATCAGGTTGTCCAGGGCAGCCGGCAGTGCCTCGGCGGATTCAAGGGCGAAGAACATATGACGAGCTTGAGGCGGAACAGGGGTGGCGAGAATGCCCGGCTGGTAATAACTCATATGAACTCCTTGAGAAAAGAGCGTGAAGTTTAACCGGGGGATCGTGACTTGTGTGTTTTCAGGGCAAAAGATCGCCGCCCCCTGTAGCAGCTGCCGAGCCTGCAAGGCTGCGTTCGGCGGCGAAGCCGTCGTGAAATCGGATATTGCGGTGCGTCAGGAAAACCTTGCATACAGGGTTTGCGACGGCTTCGCCGCCGAACGCAGGCTCGGCAGCTGCTACGACGATCCATAACGCCGAGCAAAAAAATCATAAAATGGGCCATGACAAGCGAGTCCGAGGTCTGCTAAAACGATTCATCAGAGCATCACCCAATCCAGACGGGGTAGCGATATGACCACAGCACAAATCCTTGGCAACCTGTTTCCCACTGCCGACAACGTCCCGGAAAAGTACCGTCTCAACGGCCCGATCGAGCAGCGCGAGTACCTGGTCGATGGCGAACTGAAAACCTGGTCCGGGCCCCTCGCCCAAGTCCGCAGCCCGGTGTACCTGAGCGGTGCCAATGGTGATGAGCAGGTAATCCTGGGCAGCACGCCGCTGCTCGATGCCGACACCGCATTGACCGCGCTCGACGCCGCCGTCCGCGCCTACGACCGCGGCCAGGGCCTGTGGCCGACCATGCGCGTGGCCGAGCGCATCCAGCACGTCGAAACCTTCCTGGCTCGCATGCGCGAACAGCGCGAGGCGGTGGTCAAGTTGCTGATGTGGGAGATCGGTAAAAATCTCAAGGACTCGGAAAAAGAGTTCGACCGCACCTGCGACTACATCGTCGACACTATCAATGCCCTCAAGGAACTCGACCGCCGCTCCAGCCGCTTCGAACTGGAGCAGGACACCCTCGGCCAGATCCGCCGCGTGCCGTTGGGCGTGGCGTTGTGCATGGGGCCTTACAATTACCCGCTGAACGAAACCTTCACTACGCTGATTCCGGCGCTGATCATGGGCAATACCGTGGTATTCAAGCCGGCCAAGCTTGGGGTGCTGTTGATTCGCCCGTTGCTGGAAGCCTTTCGTGACAGCTTCCCGGCCGGTGTCATCAACGTCATCTACGGCAGCGGCCGCGAGACGGTCAGCGCCCTGATGGCCAGCGGCAAGATCGATATCTTTGCATTCATCGGCACCAACAAGGCCGCCAGCGACCTGAAAAAACTCCACCCAAGGCCTCACCGCCTGCGTGCCGCGCTGGGCCTGGATGCGAAGAACCCCGGCATCGTTCTGCCGGAGGTCGATCTGGACAATGCGGTCAGCGAAGCCGTCACCGGTTCCCTGTCGTTCAACGGCCAACGCTGCACCGCGCTGAAAATTCTCTTCGTCCATGAAGATGTGGTCGAAGCGTTCATCGAGAAGTTCAACGCCAAACTCGCCGGCCTCAAACCCGGCATGCCGTGGGACAGTGGCGTGGCCCTGACGCCATTGCCGGAATCAGGCAAGGTCGATTACCTGCACACCCTGGTGGCGGACGCCGTCAGCAAAGGCGCAGCCGTGGTCAACCCCAATGGCGGTGAGTCCCGCGCATCGTTCTTCTACCCGGCGGTGTTGTACCCGGTGACACCGCAGATGCGCGTCTACCAGGAAGAACAGTTCGGCCCGGTCGTGCCGATCGTGCCTTACCGTCATCTGGACACCGTGATCGATTACGTCCTGGAATCCGATTTCGGCCAGCAATTGAGCATCTTCGGCACCAACCCGGTGGCGGTCGGCAGGCTGGTGGACACCTTCGCCAACCAGGTCGGCCGGATTAACCTTAATGCCCAATGCCAGCGCGGTCCGGACACTTATCCATTCAACGGCCGCAAGAACTCTGCCGAGGGCACACTGTCGGTGCACGATGCGCTGCGAGTGTTTTCGATTCGGACCCTGGTGGCGACCAAGTTCCAGGAAAGCAGCAAAGAGCTTCTCAGCGAGATCATCAGCGGACGCAATTCGAGTTTCCTGACCACCGACTATATTTTCTGAGGCCTGTTCACTGCGCCGCTACCCGCCGAAGCTTCAGGCTCCAACCCTGTTGCATCCCGGCAGCGGCCAGCAGAATCGCGGCGACACCGATCCATTGCAGTGGCTCCAGGCGATGGCCGAAGGCGAACCAGTCGACGAAAATCGCCGCAATCGGGTAGATGAACGACAACGCGCCGGTCAGCGCTGTCGGCAGTTTTTGAATCGCGCCATAAAGCAGCACATACATCAGACCGGTATGCACGATGCCCAGGGTCACCAGGCTGGCCCAGGCATCGGGCGTTTGCGGTATCGCCGAGAAATGCGCAAAGGGCGCGAGCAATAGCACGCCGGTGCACACCTGGACCAATGCGATCAGATGCGGTGGTGTGCCGGTCAGGCGCTTGATGATCAACGCGGCAATCGCGTACAGAAAGGCAGCCCCTAGCGCCAGACCAATCCCCATCAGGTAATCGTTACCGCCATCGCCCTGCTCACCGTGTGCGCTGACAATCGCCAGCATTCCAAGAAAGGAAATGCCCAGCCAGAACAACTTCTGCAGGGTGATCTTCTCCCCCAGGAACAACGCAGCCAGCCCCACCAGCATGAACGGCTGGACGTTATAAACTGCCGTGCCAATGGCAATCGAGGCGCGGGAATAGGACGCGAACAACAGCACCCAGTTACCGACAATCGCCACACCGCTCAGTACGGCCAGCAGAAAAGTGGTGGACGTCAAAATGCCAGGGCGCAGAAAGCCGAACGCCGCGCAAATCAGCAATAAGGTGGCGGCACCAAACACGCAGCGCCAGAACACCACGTCCAGCACCGGTTGCCCGGACACCAGCACGAACCAGCCAATGGTCCCGGAAATCAGCATGGCGGCGGTCATTTCGAATGAGCCGCGACGTATTGTTCTGTCCATCATCAACCTCCTGTGTTTGAGCGCAAAGTATGCCAATCCATTTGGGGGCATCTCCAGCGTAAAAAGCAGGCTAAACTCGGCTTCTGCCTTTTTTATCAAGGCTTATTCACCAGATTGCCTAACAGGGGATTCGCCATGACCGACGACATCGACCAAGTGCTGATCAGCGCGCTGATGGAAGATTCACGCCGCTCGCTCAAGGCCCTGGCACAGATCAGCGGCCTGTCCTCGCCCAGCGTCGCCGAGCGGCTGCGCCGCCTCGAAGAACGTGGCGTGCTCAAGGGCTACACCGTCGAGATCGACCCCAAATGCTTCGGTTACCAACTCCAGGCCATCGTCCGTATTCGCCCGTTACCAGGGCAATTGCAGGAAGTGGAGCGACAGATTCAGGCCATCCCTGAATTCACCGAGTGCGACAAGGTCACTGGCGATGACTGCTTCATCGCCCGCCTGCACGTTCGCTCGATGGAACAACTGGACACCCTCCTCGATCGCCTCAACAGCCACGCCGAAACCAACACTGCCATCGTCAAGAAGACCCCGATCAAGCGCCGGCTGCCACCGATGGCTTGAGTGCTGTTTTGTTCGCAAAGGGGTAGATTGGCGTTTTTCCGGCGAAGGATTGGCGGCATGAAAACTCTGGCCATGTTATTGGCGGCAATGACACTCACCGGTTGCGGCACGTTTCAGACCGTGGTGCGCAGTGACGAGGCAGCAGCGAAGAGTCTCAAGGAACAGAAAACCTACTGCGGTGCGGTTCCACGGATCTATAGCGGCGTGACGTATGACTTTTGCAGTCTGCATGCGTCTCCAGGCCCGGGCATCGATGAGTACAAATACAACAACGGCACACTCTTTGTACTGATCGACGTAGTGATTTCCGGCGTTCTCGATACCATGCTGCTGCCCTACACCATTTATCGGCAACAGGCTGATGGCAGCATCATTGTGGTCGAATAAGGAGCAGATGAATGTTGTCTCACGTTTTTATCGGCATCACCGATTTCGATCGTGCATTGGCGTTCTACCAACCGATCATGGATGCACTGCAGCTGCAGATGAAATTTTGCGATCCCGGCAAACCCTGGGCGGGGTGGATGAGCAAGGATGCACCGCGTCCGCTGTTCGTCATTGGCACTGCGTACGACGAACAGCCGGCCACACCGGGGAACGGGCAGATGATCGCCCTGCTTGCGCCGAGTCACGAGATCGTCAAACGCTGTCACGCACTGGCCATGGCTCATGGTGGATCCTGCGAGGGGCCGCCGGGCCTGCGTCCGAATTACCATCCCGATTACTTCGGCGCCTATATGCGCGACCCGGACGGCAACAAACTCTGCGTGTGTTGCCACGAACCTGATCAAAACCAACGCTGAGCCAAATCACAGACAATAAAAAACCCGCCGAAGCGGGTTTTTTACTCAAGGCTGGCGATCAATCATCGCGGCTCATGATGCCGAACAGTTGCAGCAAGCTGACGAACAGGTTGTAGATCGATACGTACAGGCTGATGGTCGCCATGATGTAGTTGCGCTCACCGCCGTGAATGATGGCGCTGGTCTGGAACAGAATGCACACCGAGGAGAACAGCACGAAACCTGCGCTGATCGCCAGTTGCAGACCGCTGATCTGGAAGAACAAGCTAGCCAGTGTCGCGCCCAGCAGCACAAAGAAACCGGCGGTGATGAAACCACCGAGGAAACTCATGTCCTTACGGGTAATCAGCACATAAGCCGACAGGCCGCCAAACACCAGCGCGGTCATCGCGAAGGCCGAGCTGACGACTTCTGCGCCGCCCTGCATACCCAAATAACGGTTGAGAATCGGGCCGAGCAGGAACCCCATGAAACCGGTCAGCGCGAACGCAGAAACCAGGCCCCATGCCGAATCACGGAGTTTGTTGGTGAGAAAGAAAAGACCGTAGAAGCCGATCAGCACCACGAAGATATTCGGGTAGCCGACACGCATCTGCTGTGCGACAAACGCCATCACGCCGCTGAATGCGAGGGTGAGAGCGAGTAGACCGTAAGTGTTGCGCAGGACGCGGCTAACCTCTAGCTGCTCAGCCTGCACGCTGTTATTCACTGCGTAATCCTGTTCGCGCATGGCGACACTCCTGTTGGGTTTGAAACGTTCAGTCGCAAAGATCATAACAGACGCTCTGTAACAAGCCATGCACAGAGTTTGACAGTGTGTTTCATTCAGGTATTATGGCGCCCGCAACGCAAACGGAGGTGTGGCCGAGTGGTTTAAGGCAACGGTCTTGAAAACCGTCGACTGTAACAGGTCCATGAGTTCGAATCCCATCGCCTCCGCCATCTTTATACGACAAAGCCCTGATTATTCAGGGCTTTGTCGTTTCTGGCTTTTGGAAAACCCTGCCAGCCCACACTTCAGCCCACACCCTGGATGAAGTATTGCTTTTCGACCAGCGGCTAACTTTTCGAATGGTCTCTTGCCTACACCTACAGGCCTGAAGAACGGATTTAGAGGCAGCTTCCGCAGGAAAGCGCCGGAACGAAAACAGAGGTTGTGATCTCTTTTCGACACAGCCCAACAAACTACGCGTAAATCGGCATAGGGGCGGCCACTGCCCTAAAAATTCCTCTAATTCGTCCAGGCCGACGTAACAGTGACCACCTGGCACCTCCTTCGAAGAACGACTCCAGCCGCTGAGTTGAAAGTCCAATGGCTGAAGGCGATCAAGCGAGGCGCGTCCGAGACTACCAACCCCCATGACACCAACACGCCGCTGTGAAGCGTGCACGATTGGTCCACAAGGCTGGGAAGAGGCTCCCAAGCCAGGATGTAGTGCACCTCTGCCGGGTTACCGATATCAGGCCATTGGCGGAACTCTAGTTGAGGGGCGAGCGTTGACAGGCATCTCGCCATTTCTGCGCATCGGCGGGATTGGCCATGTATAGGATGCACATTGATAACCCCCTATTCGCCTTTCAAATGCGCATAGCTATCAACGAAACGCTTAAATTTGTGTTGGCCACACGTGTACGCTTCATACTTCGCAGGTAGAGCCTCACTCACGCAGGTTGGCACAGGCTCAACAACCGCATCGAAATCCAAATCAATAAAGAAAGGTATTGAATAGCGCTCTAGACCGCTGGTATTTATGACGCGATGCATTGTCGAGGTGTAGCGATCGTTGGTGAGGGTTTGAACCAGATCACCAATATTGACGATAAAAGTGCCTTCAACTGGAGGGGCAGTAACCCACTCCCCTGCACGGTTCCTGACTTGCAAACCGCCAACTGCATCTTGGGATAGGACCGTCAAGAAACCATAGTCCGTGTGCGCCCCAATACCAATCTCCTCTTGGGAAATTCTTCCGATCTGGGGCGGGTAACGCAAAATCCGCTGAATCGTGATGGGCTTACGCTGAAGGTGTTCAAAGTAATTTTGTGGTAGACCCAAGCTCAGCGCGATCCCACCAATAAGCATTCGCGCGAGTGCCAATACAGAGGAATGGTAATCTTCGGCAACCTTCTCAAATTGCGGCAGTGCCGACGGCATTTGATTAGGACCAAAAAATGGAGAGACCTCATCGTAATGAGCTCCGCAATCAAAACATTCTTTGAAATCGCGGGTATTAGCTGGATCGACGTTTTCCGCGTACATCGGTATATAACCACGTAGCGTGGGCCCGGAATTTACGACATTAAGCTTGTTCTTCTCATCAAAAGGAAGCTTGAAAAAGCTTTTGGTAAGCGCATACATCTCATCTATTAACTGCTGGTCAATACCATGATTTTTTATATAAAAAAAACCCACCTTTTCGCATGCGTCACCTATTTGGCTTGCCACCTCCAGTGGATTTTCGCCGTTTATGAGCGACGATATATCTATGACTGGAATTTCAGTGAAAGCTGTTTGTTTGCTAGCCAGACGAATATCAAATAACTCTGTCATGTATGTTCTCCTTTCAAGAATGTCAATTAGGCAGAAGATTTAGAAAGCACGGCGACGCCCTCTTTGATCTCACTGAGTCACATGATTCAACAGCGTGCCCGCATGCTACTGCTCGTTTATTTTTCTCAAACTAATGTTCAAGAACCACTCATCATATAACGCCGCAAGGCAATACAATGACCTGTGTCCGGCATTTACAAAAATCCGATCCAAAGATAAACACTCAACACCCTTCACTCACTGCAAAGGGCATCGAACTGCAAAATAGTGACAAGACAGTGGCCGTCGTCACTGGCCCGCTGTTGTTGAAGCAGTCGTGTCGTCAAACATTGCTGCAAAGCGGGGTTTGTTGGCTGAGTAGTATTCTGCAACTACCTTATCTGCCGAGCTATCACGCGCAGTAGCCATCATTTTCTCAAGGTCAGCTTTAGGGATTTTGAAGTTGGCGAAGAATCGAGCAACATCGGGGTGTTCTGCGCTAAAACCTTTGCGTGCGACCGCGTGGATTTGCTCAGAGCCTCCGAAAATCTGCTTCGGATCATCCAAATATCGCAGTGACCACTTGGAGAACATCCAGTGCGGGCTCCATGCGTTAATCAAAGACCACTTGTCACGTTTCAGATTACGGTCCAACTCGCTCAACATTCCAGACTCTGAAGAAGCGACCATCTTATAACCATCAAGACGATATTCTTTAATGGCCTTTTCCGTAAGTTTGTACTGACCATTACCCACTTCGGAAGTCAAAATCTTGCCGCCGAGTTTTTCCCTTACCTCTGGCTTGTTAAGGTCTTCGACACTGGCGATTTCACTGACAGGAATAGAAGTGGGTACCGCCATGCCAATCCGCCCCTCATAAAGCACCCCTAAGTCTTCGAGCTTGTCGCGGTATTTGTCATAAAAGGACTTGTGAGTGCTTGGCAGCCAAACCATAGGAATCAGGTCGATATTACCGTTAGCCAGCGCCTGGAACTGAATACCAATATCGGCCAGAACCAATTTAACCGGTTGCTTCAGGTGATCTCGCAACGCTGTATCTGCCAGCTTTACAGCGATCTCCGTATCCGACCAATTCACCCAACCAATACGGATAGGCGCGGGCTCCTCGGCTTGAGCTATCAGGCTGCTGGAGATCATAACCAAACCTGCAAGCCAGCCGGTACAAGTTTTACTGGATAACGTAATCATGTGCATCTCCGCGTGCTGTATTAATAGTTATTGACAGGACAGCAGAAGCATCAACTTCCCTCATAAAAATGCGAAGCTAATATTAAACTTTCAAATATAAAATTTCGCACATTGTTCTGCCATGGAATCATTATCAACTCACTCACAATGCCTTTTCGAGCGCCGGTAATGCCTCAAACAAATCCGCAACCAACATGTAATCTGCAACTTGGGCGATCGGCGCCTCAGCGTCCTGGTTGATCGCGACGATTACCTTTGATCCACTCATACCCGCCAGGTGTTGAATGGCGCCACTGATACCTGCGGCGATGTAGAGATCCGGTGCCACTATTTTCCCCGTCTGCCCGACTTGCAAGTCGTTGGGGGCAAAACCCGCGTCCACTGCAGCGCGTGATGCGCCTACGGCGCCACCGAGCTTGTCTGCAACACGTTCGATCAATTCAAAATTCGCTTTGCTCTGCATCCCGCGACCACCGGAAACGACGACACGAGCGCTCGACAGATCAGGCCTTTCGCTCACCGTCAGCTGTTCGCTTACAAAGCTGACAGTGCTTGCAATGCGTCCCCCATTAACGGCCATGACTTCGCAGCGATCCTGATGGGACGAGGCTTGGGCAAAAGCCGAGGCACGGAGGGTCAACAACTTGACTGAATCGATGGACTGAACGGTGGCGATCGCATTACCCGCATAAATGGGTCGCTCGAAAGTGTCTACCGACACAATTTTGATGACGTCCGAAAGCATTCCGACATCCAGGCTGGCCGCTACCCGTGGCAACACATTGCGACCCATGCTGCTCGCATCCGCCATTACATGGGTATAAGTGTCGCCCACTAGCGAAGTGATCAGTGGCTGGACATTTTCGGCCAGCGTCTTCTCGAACATCTCATCCTGCGCGAGCAGCACTCGATGCAGGCCCTTGGTAAGCGCGGCCTGTTCCGCAACGTCTGATGCCTGCGCCCCCCCCATCACAAGCAAATCCGTTTCGAAGCCCAGATCGATAGCAGCAGTAATTGCACTCAACGTGCCTGCCGTGAGTTGACTACCTGTGTGCTCGGCTATAACCAATGTGCGCATCAAACTAACCCCACCACATTTCTCAGTTTTTCCACCAGTTCAGATACCGAACTGACGTTGATACCTGCTTTTCGCACTGGAGGTGGCGTCACCTTGAGCAGCCGGGTGTGCTCCCTCACGCTCGCGCCCAAGCCATCAGCGGCAATCACCTCGAGCGGTTTTTTCTTGGCCTTCATGATGTTAGGTAACGAGGCGTAGCGCGGTTCATTAAGGCGCAGATCACAGGTAACAACTGCGGGTGCCGTAAGGGCCACAACCTGGCTGCCACCATCGATTTCACGCTCAACAACCCATCGGCCATCGGCATAGCTGACGGCTGAGGCAAAGGTGGCCTGACCACTACCTATTAATTGCGCAACCATCTGCCCGGTCTGGTTGTTCTCCTGGTCGATAGCCTGTTTACCAAAAAGGATCAATTGCGGCTTTTCGTTATCGATCACTTTGCTTAGGTATTTGGCCACGTTGAGCGGCTCGAGCATCGCGTTCGTTTCAACCAGGAGTGCTCGATCTGCGCCAAGCGCTAATGCCGTACGTAATTGTTCTTGCGCAGCAGAAGTGCCAACTGAAACGACCACCACCTCGCAAACCACGCCTTTTTCCTTAAGGCGAATAGCTTCTTCCACTGCGTTTTCGCAGAAAGGGTTCAAGGCCATCTTTACGCCATTCAGGTCGACGCCTGAACCATCACCTTTAACACGAGCCTTCACGTTCGGGTCAATGGCGCGTTTTACCGCTACGAGCACTTTCATAATTCCCTCGGGCACTCATCAATCGATGCAATGGATGACAGGCGTGGTTAAGCCAGTTCAGTCCTTGTTTTGACGGATGTTAATCCTGGATTTTTTGTTGCGCAAGCAAAATGTACACCTGTGTCACAAAGCATTGACACATGTGTACATTTATCCTAATTTCTAGTCACCAAGCCTGATGAAGCCCACTTTGGAGCGCACCACGATGTCCAGCGATCCCTTGCTGCAACCCTATAAAATCAAGAATCTGACCCTCAGAAACCGGATCATGACCACCTCCCATGAACCGGCCTACCCTGTGGATGGCATGCCCAAGGATCTCTATCGCGCCTACCACGTGGAGCGCGCAAAGGCCGGTGTCGCCCTGACCATGACTGCCGGTTCCGCAGCCGTCTCCCGAGACAGCCCGCCGGTATTCAACAATGTGCTCGCCTACAAGGATGAAGTGGTCGGATGGTTGAAGGATCTGACCGATGAATGCCACGAACATGGCGCGGCAGTGATGATCCAGTTGACTCACCTGGGCCGCCGCACCCGCTGGGACAAGGCCGACTGGTTGCCGGTGGTGTCGCCGTCACACCGTCGCGAGGCTTCACACCGCTCCTTCCCGAAGAAAATGGAAGAATGGGACATTGAGAGGATCATCAAGGACTATGTAGACGCGGCGGAGCGCATGAAGGCGGCAGGTCTCGATGGTCTGGAGCTTCAGGCTTACGGGCATTTGATGGACCAGTTCTGGTCGCCGTTGACCAATGACCTCGACGGCCCTTATGGCGGCTCGCTGGAAAACCGCATGCGCTTTACCTTCGACATCCTGCGTGGCATCCGCCATCGGGTCGGCGAAGACTTTCTGCTCGGGGTTCGCTACACCGGAGATGAAGAACTGCCCGGTGGCTTCAATGCCAGCGAGGGCATGCAGATATCCCACATGCTCAAGGACAGCGGACTGGTCGACTTCCTGAACGTGGTACGCGGCCACATCGATACGGACGCTGGCTTGACCGATGTCATCCCGATTCAGGGTATGCGCAACTCACCCCACCTCGACTTCGCTGGAGAGATCCGTTCGGCAACAGGCTTCCCGACCTTCCACGCAGCGAAGATTCCCGATGTTGCCACGGCGCGCTACGCGATCGCCTCGGGCAAAGTGGACATGGTGGGCATGACCCGCGCGCACATGACCGATCCGCACATCGTGCGCAAAATCATCGAGAAGCGCGAAGAAGATATTCGCCCGTGCGTCGGCGCCAACTATTGTCTGGATCGCATCTATCAGGGTGGCGCGGCCTACTGCATCCACAACGCAGCGACGGGGCGGGAAACCACCATGCCTCATGACATTCCCAAAGCCGCGGTCAAGCGCAAGGTGCTGGTGGTCGGTACGGGCCCTGCCGGGCTGGAAGCGGCGCGGGTCGCCGGTGAGCGCGGCCATGATGTAACGGTACTTGAGGCGGCTGACCAACCTGGCGGGCAGATTCGTCTGACGGCATTGAACGAGCGTCGTCGCGAAATGATCAGCATCATTGATTGGCGCATGGCGCAATGCGAACGACTGGGGGTGAAGTTTCATTTCAACACCTGGGCCGAAGCCGACACCGTGCAAGCCTTCGAGCCTGACGTGGTCATCGTTGCGACCGGCGGTCTACCGGATACCGAGGTGCTCCGCAAAGGCAACGAACTCGTGGTTTCAACCTGGGACATCATTTCCGGTGACATCAAGCCCGGTCGCAACGTACTGATCTTCGACGATGCCGGGGATCATGCTGCTCTACAGGCAGCCGAAGTCATCGCCAATAGCGGCGCGAAAGTAGAAATCGTCACCCCTGACCGCTCGTTTGCACCTGAAGTCATGGCCATGAACCTGGTGCCCTACATGCGCAGCCTGCAGGACCTGGACGTCACCTTCACCGTCACCTATCGGGTCGACACAGTGGAAAAACGTGATGACGGGCTCGTTGCAACCTTTGGCAGCGATTACGGGCAGGTCCACAAGCAGCGCGTGGTCGATCAGGTGGTCGTCAACCACGGCACTCTTCCTCTGGACGACTTGTACTTCGACCTGCGTCCTCTCTCCACCAATGGCGGCGCGGTAGAGCAGCATGACCTGATAGCCGGCACGGCACAGAACATCGTCACCAATCCCGAAGGACGTTTCCAGCTGTTCCGGATCGGCGACGCCGTGTCTGCTCGCAACACCCACGCGGCCATCTACGACGCTTTGCGCCTGGTGAAAGAAATCTGAGTTCGAGCCTCCATTCTTGTTGGAACGGAGGCTCGCCAAAAACAAGAGGGGGAACCATGTCAGCAGTGACCATTAAATCGAAGGCGGCAGTCGCTTTTGGCCCAGGACAGCCGTTGCAGCTGGTGGACATTGATGTCGCACCGCCCAAGGCTGGCGAAGTACGGGTACGAATCGTGGCAACCGGTGTCTGCCACACGGATGCTTTTACTCTGTCGGGCGACGATCCCGAGGGGATCTTTCCTGCCGTGTTGGGTCATGAGGGTGGCGGGATTGTCGAGTCGATCGGCGAAGGCGTGACGTCATTGTCGGTCGGCGACCATGTGATTCCGCTGTACACGGCCGAGTGCCGGCAATGCAAATTCTGTCTGTCGGGCAAGACCAACCTGTGCCAGGCAGTCAGAGCGACACAGGGCAAGGGCTTGATGCCTGACGGAACATCGCGCTTCTCCTTTGAGGGCCAGCCGGTGTTCCATTACATGGGCTGCTCGACCTTCTCCGAGTACACGGTATTGCCGGAGATCTCCCTGGCCAAAATCCCCAAGGATGCGCCTCTAGAGCAGGTGTGCCTGCTGGGCTGTGGCGTGACCACAGGCATAGGTGCCGTACTCAACACTGCCAAGGTCGAGGCCGGGGCAAGCGTTGCGATATTCGGGCTCGGCGGGATCGGGCTGGCGGCCATCATCGGCGCGAAAATGGCCAACGCCGGGCGAGTCATCGCCATTGATATCAACCCGGCCAAACGGGACGTCGCCCTATCGCTCGGCGCCACCGATTTCATAAACCCCATGGACTATGACAAGCCCATCCAGGACGTGATTGTCGAGCTCACCGACGGTGGCGTGGACTATTCGTTTGAATGTGTCGGCAACGTCAAATTGATGCGAGCTGCTCTGGAGTGCTGCCACAAGGGCTGGGGTGAATCGATCATTATCGGTGTTGCCGGTGCGGGCCAGGAAATCAGTACCCGCCCTTTCCAACTGGTAACCGGGCGCGTCTGGCGTGGCAGCGCGTTTGGTGGAGTCAAGGGCCGCACGGAGCTTCCCAGCTACGTCGAGAAAGCGAGCACCGGCGAAATTCCGCTGGAAACCTTCATCACTCACAACCTTGGCCTTTCAGACATCAACAAGGCTTTCGAATTGATGCATGCAGGGCAAAGCATCCGCACCGTCATTCATTTTTGACCAAGGCACTGCCGTGATACCGGCCAGCGCTCACACCCGCATCACAACCCAAAGGAAATCAAAATGTCTGTTTTTACCCATGTCACTGTCGGTACCAATGACCTTGCCGAAGCACGGACCTTCTATGATCGTGTTCTCAAAGAAATTGGTCTTAACCGTGTTGCCGACCTTGATGAATCCGGCTCCATTTGGGGCGTGGATAAACCGTCGTTCTTCGTGCTAAAACCCGCCAATGGCAATCCTGCCAACGTTGGCAATGGCGTGACCGTGAGTTTCGAAGCGCCAAGTCGCGCTGCAGTACATGCATTCCACGAAACCGCACTCGCGGCGGGTGGCACCTGTGAAGGCCAACCGGGTTCGCGTAGCTGGGCTGAAAATGCCTATGCCGCTTACGCTCGGGACCTTGATGGCAACAAACTGGCTGTCTACTGCTTCAAGGCCGAATAATCGCAATCGGTTGATGCTTTCTACAGTGAAGGCCCTTCAGCGGGCCTTCACTGTCTATCCCCTGCCCTGGCTACATTCCCCGACGCGCAACTTCAGCGCCGGCCTTTACCGCCGTCCCCACAATGGACTCGATGTTCTGATCGGCCATCGACTGCAGCGCTGCCGCCGTCACGCCACGATAAGCCATCAACGACTCAATCATTTGTCGCGGATCGCGGCTGGCAAGCATCTGGCCTCCCCCCACCACCACGCTTTGTGCAGCGTGTTGCGCGATGGCAAGTGGAATTCCTGCAGCCACCGCCTGATTAGTCAGCGCCATTTGCAGCATCGCTGGGAAGGCCGGCCCAGTCCCGGACAATGCACTGAGATAATCAATACAGTCTTCATCAGGCACTTCGTCCGCCGAACCTACGCACTCGAACAGTCGCTGCACCCACTGGCGGTCGCGCTCAACAAGGTTTCCGGCACAGTACCAGGGCGTGAACGACTGCCTGATTTCCACGGCCGCATTCGGCATGGCCCGCACGATTACATCCGCACCGGTTGCCGCGCTGATGGCTGCCGCCGGAACTCCGGCCATCAGAGAAATCACTAACTTGCCGCGGGCGTTGATCAGCAGTTCACGAAACTGCTCCGGCCGGATGGACAGCACGACAATATGGCTGAGGTCCACCAACTGCTGGTTGTCGGCCAGCAGCCTCACGCCTGGCTCGAAAGTACTGACGCCGGAGCGGTTCGAGATCAACAAATGGTCAGGCTTGATGAAGCCGCTTTCAAGGAGCGCCTGCGCGATTGCGCGCCCGAGCCAGCCGGTGCCCCCAATGATGCCCAGGGTTCTATTCTCCATCGGCAGGAGACTCCTCGAATGTATCGACCAAGGGAACGAAAACACCGGGCTCTTTTTCTGCGTAGCCGAACTTTCCATAAAAGCGGTCCAGCTCGCGACGCTTCGGTACCTTGCCGGTAAACACGCTCACGTACTGAGGAATCCGTCGAAATCGCACGACAATATCTTCATTGGTTTTCATCGAGATGTAGCCGATCTGTGTGAGATAGATCGTCCTGGCCCGAACGTCAGCCCCCTCGACGTCGTAACCAAACCGTCGGAACATCGCGGCCAAGGCATTCATCCGCGCTTCATCGGCTAAAGCGATTTCAGCTTTGACCTCGTCCGATTGCAGCGCCCAACTGCGCACGGCAAATTCAAACTGCGAGTCGAACAGCTCAGGGTTCAGCCAGCACTCGAAGACGTTGAGAATCGCTTCGGAAATACTTTCCGCATAACTCTCACATTGGCTGACCATACCGCCGGTGTTCTTGTCCCGCCAACGAGCCAGGAGTGCCGCTAGCAGCTGTTCCCGATCTTCATAGAACCAGTAGAAGCTGGTACGAGACAAATTCAAACGCTTGGCCAGCGGCATCACCCGCACAGCATCCACACCCGACTCTTTGAGAGCATCGTAAGCGGCATCCAGCCAACCATCGACGGAACCTCGCCAGCCTGCGTCCTGCGCTTTGGTTTTCGCCCTTCCTGTCTGTGACATTCGGGTTGCACCTTTCTTTGAAAATTCTTCGTCACTGTACACCTCGGAATCTGTGGCGTACACGGCATGTACATCGGCGTACATTTTTTAGACATATGTTCGCCATGCCAAGAGGATGTTGCGCGCGCGATTTTTTGGATAACGCCACGTCATCCTTTGGCCCAGTAAAAAAGTTGTTGGACGCTGCGATCCATTGAAACCAAATAATGGCTGCGCCAAAAACTTCAGGCAGGTTGCCCTATGAAATTCAATAATAAAGTGGTGGTCATTACCGGCGCTGCCGGCGGTGTCGGACAGGCGCTAGCACTATTGTTCGCCCGAGAAGGCGCCAAGCTTGTCTTGTCTGATCTTGATGAAGCCGGTTGCAAATCAATCTCCGCCAAAGTCCATGACCTGGGCGCAGAAGTCCACTACGTGGCAGGCGATTTACGCCGAAAAGAATATTGCGAAGCGATTGTCCAAACCGCCGTCGATGTTTTTTCGGGGATCGACATCGTATTGAACAATGCGGGCATCATTCCCCGCGGCACGATTGAGGAAACCACCGACGACATGTGGTTCGACGCCATGAGCGTAAACCTGAATGCGGTGTTCTTCATTTGCCGTGCCGCGATACCGCACATGAAAAATCGCCCGGGCGCCGCAATCGTCAACACATCATCTGTCTGGGGCATTTATCCCGGCCCCGCTCATGTGGCGTATTGCACAAGCAAAGGGGCTGTTGCGGCGTTAACCAAAAATCTGGGCCGCGATTGCGCCCCTTTGGGCATCCGTGTCAACGCCGTATGCCCGCACGAAATCAACACCCCGATGATACGCAGCGGCTTTGAGCGTCGCGGCCTGGATCCGGACAAAGCCGTGCAAGAACTGAACAAGAGCGTGCCATTAGGCCGCATCGCCGAACCTGAAGACATTGCGGATGTCATCGCATTTCTGGCGTCCGACGAGGCCAGGTACATCGCCGGTGAAACGGTAGAAGTCACAGGCGCCAAGCCGGTATCCGGCTAAGGAGAGGTAGCGATGCTCAACGGTAAAAATGTAGTGGTGACCGGGGGCGGCAGAGGGATTGGCCGAGGCATCACCGAACAATTGCTTGAGGCGGGAGCTTCTGTGTTGATCGCTCAGCGTCAGGCACTGGACGCCGACTTGCAAAATCACCCTCAAGTCTATTTCGTCGAGGCTGATCTCGCCTCGATGGAGTCACCCAATTTGATTGCCCAGTTCGCCCAGGAGCAGCTTGGCGGAATCGATGTCCTGGTTAACAACGCCGGGTTCATGTTCGAGAAATCCATTGATGATATGACCGAGCAGGACTGGGATCGCATGATGGCAGTCAATCTGCGGGCGCCAGCATTCTTGTGTAAGGCGTTGGTGCCTCAGATGCGTCAGCGAGGCCGTGGCAGCATTATCAACATCGGTTCGATCGAAGGCATAGGCGCCAACCCTGAACATGCCGCGTACTGTGCCTCCAAGGCCGGCATCCATGGGCTGACCCGAGCCTTGGCAATCGATCTGGGCCGGGACGGGATCCGCTGCAATGCCATTGCTCCAGGGTGGATCAATTCCGAGTTGAGTGATGCGTACCTCGCCGCTCAAGCTGATCCGCGTGCGGCGCGCCTGGCACTCCTGCGCCTTCACCCGGTCGGGCGTACCGGATTGCCGGCGGATGTTGGCGGGACAGTCGTATTCCTGGCCTCGGAGTCATCGGCCTTTATCACCGGGCAGGTGCTGGTGGTGGATGGCGGACGCACGGCGAAACTACCACTGCCGTTTTGACTAAATGCTCTCGCCGGGTACTGATACCAGGCGTAGGATCGATACGATGACTGCTAATCATGCGTCGTTGGAAGGTGACTTCCAACCAATCTGCATTCACGCGCAAACGCAAGACATATACCGCCGCACTGTAAGGCCATGCGACCCTTCGCAGTACAAGGGCCGTGTTCTCACAACAACAAAAGCGAGGTGAAATCATGTCTGGTAATCGTGGTGTCGTGTATCTCGGCGCAGGCAAGGTCGAGGTGCAGGCCATCCCCTATCCGAAAATGCAAGACCCGCGCGGCAAGCGCATTGACCATGGCGTGATCCTGCGCGTGGTCTCGACCAATATCTGCGGCTCCGACCAGCATATGGTGCGTGGTCGGACCACGGCTCAGGTCGGGCTGGTGCTTGGCCATGAGATCACCGGCGAGGTAATCGAGAAGGGTCGCGACGTGGAGAACGTGCAGATCGGTGACCTGGTCTCGGTGCCGTTCAATGTCGCCTGCGGCCGTTGTCGCAGTTGCAAGGAACAGCACACAGGCGTCTGCCTGACGGTCAACCCGGCGCGCCCCGGCGGTGCCTATGGCTATGTGGACATGGGCGACTGGGTTGGCGGCCAGGCCGAATACGTGCTGGTGCCGTATGCCGACTTCAACCTGCTGAAGCTGCCTGATCGCGACAAGGCGATGGAGAAAATCCGCGACCTGACCTGCCTCTCCGATATCCTGCCGACCGGCTACCACGGCGCGGTGACCGCCGGTGTCGGCCCTGGCAGCACGGTGTATATCGCCGGTGCCGGTCCGGTCGGACTGGCTGCTGCCGCCTCCGCCCGTCTGCTGGGTGCGGCGGTGGTGATCGTCGGCGACGTCAATCCGCTACGTCTGGCCCATGCCAAGGCTCAGGGCTTCGAGATCGCCGACCTGACCAAGGACACTCCACTGCACGAGCAAATCGCCGACCTGCTCGGTGAGCCGGAAGTCGATTGTGCGGTCGATGCGGTGGGCTTCGAAGCCCGTGGCCACGGCCATGACGGCGCACAGCACGAGGCCCCGGCCGAAGTGCTCAACGCCCTGATGGGCGTGGTGCGGGTCGCCGGCAATATCGGTATCCCCGGTCTGTATGTCACCGAAGACCCGGGCGCGGTCAACAAAGCCGCCAAGCATGGCAGCCTGAACATCCGTTTCGGCCTCGGCTGGGCCAAGTCCCACAGCTTCCACACCGGCCAGACCCCGACGATGAAGTACAACCGCCAGCTGATGCAGGCGATCATGTGGGACCGGATCAAGATTGCCGAGGTCGTCGGCGTGCAAGTGATCAGCCTGGACGACGCGCCGCGCGGTTACCACGAGTTCGACGCCGGGGTGCCGAAGAAATTTGTCATGGACCCGCACAAGCTGTTTAGCGCGGCCTAAGGGGTAGGTTGGGAAAAGGGCAGCGTTGAGCTGCCCTTTTTTATCGCAGCCTCGCCCTGAAAACCAAACACGCATTGATTACTTCATACACTCAGGTACGTTCACGCCTTTGCCTTAATCGCATACAGCCCCCCAATAATCACCAACGCTGCACCGACAATCACCCAGGTGTCCGGGCGCTCGGCAAACACGATCACACCAATCAACGTGGCGAACACCAGCAGCGCATAGTTGAACGGCTGCAGGGAAGAAGCGGTCGCGTATTTCAGTGCTTGAATGAAGAGAACCTGTGCGACTACTCCGGTCAATGCCAGGATCCCCATCAAGAGGCCCTGGACTGGAGTCGGAGTCACCCATGCAGGCAGCCCCGCAAATGTGACCGTCAGGGCACCCACACTTGCCATGTAGAGCATGTTCGTTGCGAAGGAGTCGTGCTGGCTAATCCGGCGCGTCAGTACGTTGAACACCGCGAACGCCAAAGCAGCCAGCAGGGGGATCAGCGCCGCGAGTTCAAAGACGCCCGCGCCTGGTCGGAGAATGGTCAGTGTGCCGGTGAACCCTATCGCCGCAGCAACCCAGCGCCGCAGCCCTATGAACTCCCCAAGCACCGCCCCCGCCAATGCCAGTGTCATCAGCGGAAATGCGGCATAGAGCGCATGCATTTCGGCCAGGCCCAAATATCGTAGCCCCACTGCAAACAGTACGGTTTCACCCACAGCCAGCAACGCTCGAATGATTTGCAGCCAGGGGTGCTTACTGCGAAACGACACTTTTGCCCTACCGTGGCAGGCGGCATATCCGAGTGCAAAAACGACAAACACCCAATAGCGCATCATGACCAGTTGGGCGACCGGGAAGTCTTTGACAAGCACCTTGGTTATTCCGTCCTGGCTCGCAAAGATAAGCATTGAAAGCAGGCATAGAAAGATCCCGAGTTGTGGCCTCGCGACCCCAGGATTAGCGGCGACAGTGGGCGCAGTATTTTTTGTTCGGTCGCTCTTCAATCGCAACTCGGCCATGCCCTCCTCCTTAAAATTTCAGCAACGGCCTGTTTTTTACTTCGCCATTCGCATTTCTCTCGAAGGCCGGTAACCAAAACTCATCACGCCCACAAGCGCGAGCGCGCAGAATGCCTTCCAGATATTTCTCTTGGATTTCCGTTCTTATTAGTGACTTGTTAAACGGCCTTTATTGGAAAGTCCGACAACTTAAATTTGTTAACCTTCTCGCCCGGCCCAAAACTCATGCCAGCGAATAACCGAACTGACGCCCAGTTTCGTTATTATTTTAGGTGGTAGCTTGCTGGGACCTGGTGCGTGACAGAAGCTATCGAGAAACGCCGAACGCGTGCCCGATGCCAACTCCGCAGCCATCACACCTGCCAAGGTGCTTTTCACAGTACCCAGTCCATTTTCGCAACATGCCGAATACAGATTTTCTTCAATCTCGCCAAATGCCGCAGCACTGTTACGACTTAAGCACAGGCGGCCGGCCCAACTGAATTCCAACGCCGTGGATTTCAGCTCGGGAAAGCGCGCATCCAGGGAGTGACGCTGCTCCTTAGCCACCGCAGCTACCTGCTCTGGAGTGACTTGGATACTCGGTTCATAGGTGAACTTTGTCCGAATGACAATTCGCGAGAGACCGTCTGAAGAGATCTTGCGAACGGTCGCTCCCATTGGATCAGCCGGCAGCAACGCCCACTTGGCTTTGCCCGGCACCTCTTTCCTGAATTCATCATCACTGTACGCCGCCGTCATGGACGCGTAAGTGAAGACGTGCAGCAGGCGTCCTTGATAATGGCCGAAGTTTTCAATGTGCCCGTTAACCCCCAGGATGACCTTGGGTGCGTGCACCGTACCGTTATGAGATCGAGCGCTCCAACCGTTTCCCTGCTTGGTCAACTCAATAATCGGAGAGCGCTCGAACAGCGTGATTTTCCCGTCGAGCCCTGCTGCCAGGTCTCTAATGTATTGCGCGGGTTGAATCATCACCGCGCCGGGAGTGTAGATCCCACCGTGGTAATAGGTGGACCCGGTGATTTCACGCATTTGCGCGGCATCGAACATCTCGAACTTCTCACCAATGCGCTCAAGGGATTGAGCGTAATTGACGTTCAGCTTCAATCCCCGCTCAGTGGCGGCTGCGTTGATTTTCCCGGAAGGATCGAACGTGTCGGCAGACATGCCGTACTCCCGTGCAGCTTCAGCGGCAAAAGCAATCGCAAAACGATTTTGCGTGATTTCCAGGGCCGTTGCAGACTCACTCGCCACGGAGTATTCCCCGGACGACAGACTGTGCGGCACATCGATCATGAAACCAGAGTTTCTGCCCGCCGGCCCCTTGGCGACTTCATGAGCATCGACCACAACTATGCTGTCCCCCGGGTGCAGTTGTGAAAGTCTGCGAGCGGCGGACAGGCCGGCAAAACCGGCCCCGATAATCAGCCAATCCGCCGTCACGTTTCCATCAAGCATGCGCACAGGCGCAGTGCGTGCGGAAATCGCCTCCCAACCTGAAACTCCGGTGTCTACCGGCAGGCGCTTGATGGTATGGGTGCTCATTTTTCGGTCTCTTCATCCGACCGATCAGACACATCGATCCAGATGGTTTTGATTTCGGTGTACTGATCATGAGCAAAAATCGATTTGTCCCGGCCGCCAAATCCCGACTCCTTGTAGCCACCGAATGGTGTCGATGCGTCGCCCTCACCAAAGCAGTTCACGGTGACGATGCCCGCGCGAATTTCCCGCGACAACTTGATTGCCCGGCGCAGGCTGCCGGTATAGACCGAGGCGGCCAGGCCGTACACCGTGTCATTGGCCAGCGCAATGGCTTCGCTGATCGTGTTGAACGTGGTGACCGAAAGGATCGGGCCGAAGATCTCTTCCTGGAACAGCCGGTCGTCTCGACCAACCCCGTCAATCACCGTTGGCTCTACAAAGGCACCGTCTTTGGTCGCACCACCGTAAACAACTTGAAGCTTTCCGGCGGTGGCGTGCTCAAGGTACGACTTCACTTTTGCGAAATGCTCTGGGCTGACCAGCGACCCTACGCGATTCTGCGGATCGAGTGGGTCACCCATTTTCCATTCGCGGATGTAGGCACCCATGCGCTCCAGCAGTTCGTCTTTAACAGACGCATGGACGATCAGACGTGAAGTCGCGGAGCAGTTTTCGCCCATGTTCCAGAATGCGCCGTTGACGACATGCTGAGCAACGAGATCCAGGTCTTGGGTATCGTCCATCACCACGGCCGGATTTTTTCCGCCGCACTCAAGGACGATGCGTTTCAGGTTCGAATCGGCGGCGTAATGCAGGAAACGGCGGCCGGTCGCGGTGGAGCCGGTGAAGCTGACCATGTCGACATCGTTATGCAAACCGATGGGCTCACCAACGTCTTTACCCGTGCCGGTGACAATGTTGAGTACACCAGCGGGTATACCGGCTTCAAACGCCAGATGAGCGACACGCAGCGTAGTCAGCGAGGTTTGTTCAGCAGGTTTGACGATGACCGAACAGCCCGCAGCAAGCGCCGGACCGATTTTCCAGGCAAGCATCAGCAGCGGGAAGTTCCAGGGCAATACACAGCCCACCACGCCGATCGGCTCCCGGACCACCATGGTCAGCGCGTCGCTGCCAACCGGTGCTGTGTTGTCATAAATCTTGTCAATCAGTTCTGCGTGCCAGCGGATCGTGTGGATGGTGTCCGGGATGTCGACCAACTGACATTCACTGACCGGTTTGCCGCTATCGAGACTTTCGAGGACGGCCAGTTCGTGTTGATGGCTTTCAAGCAGGTTTGCAAACTTCAACAGAACCGCTTTGCGCTCCCGAGGAGAAATAGATCTCCAGCGTCCATCCTCAAATGCCTCCTTGGCATTGCTCACCGCGAAGTCGACATCATCGGACGAACAAGCTGCAACGTCGGTCAAAAAGTCACCGGTCGCCGGATTGTTCGTGGCGAAGGTTCTGCCAGAGATCGCGGGTTTAAATGCGCCATTGATGAACGCCTTGGATGGCAACGAAATGTCTTTGGCCAGAGCGGCATATTCGGCCTTGCTCAGAAGATCACCCATGGCTGGCTCCCGAAGAAATGTTGGCTACGTTACGTTTGAGTTCTGTAATGACCGACGCGAAACTCTGTTTTTCGTCCGCTTCAAGTGGCTGCAATGGCAGGCGCACGTTACCGACTTTCAATCCCGCAACTTCGCAGCCGTACTTGATCGACTGCACGAACTTGCCACCGTCCAACGCATTCATCAGCGGCATCATCGCCGACATGATTTGACGGCCTTTGTCGAAGTTCTTTTCGATCACGCAGGCTTCATAAAGCGCGACGTGTTCCTTGGGCAAAAAGTTGGAACCTGCGCACACCCAGCTGCGGGCGCCCCAGGCAAAAAACTCAAGGGCCTGGTCGTCCCATCCGCAGGACAAGGCGATGTTGGGGAACTGCCGGGCCAGCATATGCACCTGGCCCATGTCGCCAGAACTTTCCTTGATGGCGACAACGTTTTTCGATTGGCTGACACGCGTGAAATACTCTTCATCCATCGAAACGCACATGCGCCCCGGATAGTTGTAAAGCATGATTGGCAAATCCGCTGCGCGATCGATAGTGAGCGCGTGGATCGCGTTTTCCTGTGAGGTTGGCAGCGCGTAGGGCGGGGACGTGACGAGAATGGCGTCCGCTTTGATCGATTTGGCATCCTTGGCGTACTGAACTGCATCTTCGGTACGAATCGCCCCGGTACTGACGATTAGTTGCACCCGAGTGCCAATCACATCTTTGGCGTAGGCCGCCAACTCGGTGCGTTCTTCGGAGGTCTGCGCATAATACTCGCCGGTTGACCCGCCGATAATAATGCCGTGCACCTTCGCCTCAATCAGCGACTCCAAAACTTGCGAGTACACATTCCAGTCAATCTCCCCGTCCGAGTTATAAGGAGTTACTGCTGGCGTATAAATACCTTCAAATTTCAAGATAAATGCTCCGAATGCGAGTCAGGTGGAAGATAAACGAGCGCGTCAGCGTTGATGCCTTGAGGCGCAATAAAAAACTCCATGTTTCACGGGACACAGGCCCTGATGTTTAAAGTCTCTGTAAAGAGCAGTTTTCTGCTTTCACAAATGACCTGCAGAGGCTGTGTTACCAACTAGTGCGGTGGACTGCTGAATCCAGACTCGCATGCGCCAAGAAGGTGGTCAATAGAGTGTATTGCTGCCGCATACCTTTCTGAAAGGGTAAATCCTTCAGCCAATAAAATTAATTTTCCTGAATAATCAATAACATAAAAAATCATCACCGAAGCAGCGGCATCAATCGATAACATTTGTTTATGCATTGATAAGAGTAAATGTTTCTTGTTGACGCACGATTACCGTCGTAGCCTTACAACAGCGATATTCTACCGATACATTGGACAAAAGATTTTCTCGTACAGTCGTCTCATTAATTAAGATCTGGTTTCCCAAGCTCGAATTAAGGTGATGTAGAAATATAGCTATTGATGCAAACATTGGCATTCCAGAAATGTCTGCATGAATAAGGACTTTAACGAAATGAGTGCACGGATGGCACCATCATCCAAGAAGGCACACTTTTCGTAAGGCGCTTTCTGGACGTGGTAAACCGTTCCGGTTCGCGGATAGAAGCAGCACAGTTTGATGGGCTTGCATCCTCAGACGGTACTGCGAACTCAAGACCGTTTGGCCTCACCTCGCTGAGCAGGCTGAACGTTTCGCCCCCTTGGTATTTTGGAGTGTGTTGACCGTGAGCACTAAATCGGCAGTTTCAAATCTTATCGCGCAGCGCAAGCCTGACCACGCGCTGCCAGGTGCCCTTTATAGCGATCCAGACGTTTACAGGCAGGATCTGGAACAGATCTGGCACAAAAGCTGGATCTTCGCAGGGCACACATTTGAGCTGGAGAAGTCAGGTCAGTACCTGTCGCTGCAAATCGGCGACTACCCTGTCGCTATCGTGCGCGGCGCAGACAAGCAGATTCGTGCATTCCACAACGCCTGCCGCCATCGCGGTTCCAAGGTGTGCCCGGAAGCCAGTGGCAAAGTTGCCAAACTGGTGTGCCCTTACCACAAATGGACATTCGAGCTGGACGGCAAACTGCTTTTCGCCGGGAATATGGGGGACGATTTCGACAAGTCTCAGCATGGGTTGAAGTCGGTGCATTGTGAGGTCGTCGAAACGTACATCTATGTGTGCGTTGCAGAGGTCGCCCCAGACTTTTCGTCGTTCAGAAAATCCGTCACCCCTTTCGTTGCGCCTCATAACCTGGACGACTGCAAAGTCGCGTTTGAGTCGAACATCATTGAGAAAGGCAACTGGAAACTGGTTTTCGAGAACAACCGTGAGTGCTACCACTGCGATTGTACTCACCCGGAATTGATGCACTCATTCGTGGACAACCCATCGGTGGGTGGCGCCGGCGGCGATGAAGATCCCGAACTCAAAGAGCACTGGGATCGCTGCGAGGCGGCAGGTCTGCCTAGCCGATTGGTCATGGATGATAAAGGTCGTTTCCGAATAACGCGCATCCCCCTGTTTTCCGGGGCGGTCAGCTACACAATGGATGGCAAGCCTGCGGTCGCTGGCCGGTTGGACACCACCGGAGAAGCCAACATCGGTGCGCTGCTGTATTTCAACTACCCATCAACCTGGAACCACTTTCTGGGCGATCACGCGCTGAGCTTCCGCGTACTGCCCATTGGTCCGGGCGAGACGTTGGTCACCACAAAATGGATCGTCAAGAAGGACGCGCAAGAAGGTGTCGACTATGACATCGATCACCTGACCAAGGTTTGGCTTGCAACCAATGACCAGGATCGCACCTTGGTTGAAGGGGCACAGGTCGGCGTCAGTTCTCCTGCTTACGAGCCTGGCCCATTGTCGGTAGCCAGCGAAATTGGTGTGTGTCAATTTGATGATTGGTACTGCAAAACGATGCTTGATCAGCTCAATGACACCATCCCGTTAAGATCTGTCGGCTAAGTGCAACACTGCCGGTGGTGAGAATCATGAATGATCACCACCGGCATCCCCTTCAGTTCTGCCTTGAGCAATACCTGTTGGCGGTGGAGCTCCCCGCACCTCGAGTGATTGCTCAATCACGGCCGCCTTCCTTTCTTCTAAACGGCTCAGGAAAACTGGGCCAGAATCCAGTCGCGTAGCCGGCAACAGGCGTCGTCATTGATCCGGTCTTCACGAAATGTCAGATAGTGCTGGCTTTCATGGAGAACCACTTCCTCGTCGATCGGCCGAATCAGCGTGCCGTTTTCGATCAGGTTTTCGACCAGGTGATTCCAGCCCAGCGCTACACCTTGGTGTGTCAACACCATGCTAATCACCAGGTTGTAGTCATTCGCGTTGAAAACGTGAGGACTGTCGTGGGGGCGCTTCTCGATATCAACATCGTGATAAGCCAGCCAAACACCCCAGTCGACGTGCTCCGCTACCTGGGATCTGCCATAGGGGCTGAGGTTTAGCAAAACCCCGTCGCGTAATCCTTCCAGGCTGGATAGCTCAGGGTGCTCCGCTTTGTAACGAGGCGTGCACACCGGGTAGATGACGTCATGGAACAACGGATAGCTACGATACCCATCCTGAATCCTGGCCATCTTGGTGATGAAGATGTCCGGAGTTACACCCGGCTCCATCGACAAAAAGTTTTGAGTGGTTACCAGGTTGAGGTCGATGTCTGCGTTCTTGGTAAAAAACCCCGGCAGCTTCGCTGCGAGCCAGAGGGCTGAAAACGCGGGAGAACAGCAAAGCGTCAGCGTGCGTTTGCCTGCATTTTTGGTGCGAATGCGCTCCGCCGCTTGGGAAATATTGACGAAAGATAGCTGTGCCGCATCAAAAAAGATGGACCCGGCTTCCGTCAACTCGACCGCTCGACCCACCCTCTTGAAAAGATCCACCCCAAGGTACGCCTCAAGCTCCCGAATCTGACGGCTGATTGCCGCTTGGGTAACGCACAGCGCTTCAGCCGCACGCGTAAAGCTCTGATATTTGGCGGCGGCTACGAATGACTTCACTGCTTTCAGAGACGGCATTTTCAGCAGCGTCATGTCTGGATCGATGTGCTTAACCATAACCTAGAGTATTGAATATCCGATTTGGGGCCTTTCGGAGGGCCGTTAGGGATGAGATCGGCCGAAGGGTTCCACCTAGAGCCTACACTGGAGCGTAGCTGAAACAGTGAGTCTAAGACAGGCCCAGCGGCAGTCGTCTTCGCAACTAGCACTGCCGCAGTCGCAAATTGACCTATTTAAATGATTGATAACATCACGTTATTGATTGGCAGGAAGAAATGTTGTTAGACGCTGACCCTATTAGGTAATAACTTGGTTCTCAAGGAACTGCTTAATTCAGCGCCGACAAAACAAAAATAATAAACATCACATAATAAAGAGGATGGTCACAATGACTAATTCCCAATCTGTCTCCCATTTTGACTGCCCCCACAAGCACTGTCTTAACTGATCAAGACACGTACACCTAAAATCTTGATCTTACGTCGTAATTGCAGCAGGAGGGGTTATGAGTCTTGGTGACGAGATACTCTCGGTAAAAAACATTTACAAAGTCTTTGGTACTCAGCCAAAGCTCGCGATGGAGATGCTGGCTCGCGGTGCTGACAAGAATGAAATTTTCAGCAAAACCGGTCAAGTCGTTGGCGTTTTTGATGCCAGTTTCTCCGTAAAACGCGGTGAGATTTTCGTCATCATGGGACTTTCCGGCTCTGGAAAGTCGACGATGGTTCGGCTGTTCAACCGACTGATCGAACCGACCTCGGGCACCATCCATCTCAACGGCCAGGAAATCACCGGCCTGTCAGATGCTGATCTCCTCAGCGTTCGTCGCAAAGACATGAGCATGGTGTTTCAGTCATTCGCCCTGATGCCCCACATGAGTGTGATCGACAACGTCGCTTTCGGCCTGGAAATCTCGGGTGTCGAGGAAAGTGAACGGCATAAACGTGCACTTGAGGCACTCAAACAGGTGGGGCTCGATGGCCACGCCTACAGCTATCCGCATCAACTGTCCGGCGGCATGCAGCAGCGGGTAGGTCTGGCCCGAGCGCTGGCCAATGATCCCGCCATCCTGCTGATGGATGAAGCCTTCTCGGCACTCGACCCACTGATTCGCCACGAAATGCAGGGCGAACTGATCCGCCTGCAGGCAGAACAGCATCGCACCATCATCTTCATCTCCCATGACATTGACGAGGCTATTCGCATCGGCCATCGCATCGCGATCATGGAGGGTGGTCAGGTCGTTCAGATCGGTACCCCGCAAGAGCTGCTTTGCAACCCAGCGAACGATTACGTCAGAGCTTTCTTCAAAGGCTTTGATGCCTCGAAGATCCTCAAGGCGGGGGACGTCGCCAAAATTTGCGCAGAGCATCCGTACGCCATGGATCACTCCACTCCTACGCTTCGCGACGATGTACTTCTGCAGGACGTCTTTCACATCGTTGCTGATGCCGTTAATCCAGTTGCCGTGCTCGATCGCCAGGGTGTGTTCAAAGGCACGATCTCCAAGAGCCTACTGCTTCAAACAATGAGCCGACACTAACAGGCTCTATTTGCTGGCTTGCCAGGCTCGGACATTCAGGTGATGACATGAACGAATTCAATTTCCTAGACCCCTTTCAATCCATCAACGTCCCTTTGGGCCAATGGGTAGAAGTTGCCCTGAACTTTCTGGTTCATAATTTCCGCGAGATTTTCCGATCGATAAGATGGCCAATCGACCAGGTACTTAATGGTATTCAGTTCGGATTGTTGGCTATTCCTCCATCAATATTCATTATTATTGCAACGCTCTTCGGCTGGCAGATAGGAGGGAAAAAGATAGGCATACTTTGTTTCGTCACCCTCACCCTCTTAGGAGTGATCGGCGTATGGAATGACGCCATGATCACCCTCGCCCTGGTGCTCACTTCACTGTTTTTCTGTGCAGTTATTGGCATTCCGCTGGGCGTCCTGTGTGCCCGAAGTGACCGACTAGAGATGCTTCTGCGCCCGGTACTCGATGCAATGCAAACACTGCCTGCATTTGTTTATCTGGTGCCCGTGGTGATGCTGTTTGGCATCGGTAACGTACCGGGAGTACTGGTCACGATCATCTTTTCGGTCGCACCACTGATCAGGCTCACCAATCTGGGCATTCGCCAGGTACCGGAAGACAAGGTTGAAGCTGCACGGGCTTTCGGATGCACCCCACGCCAGATGCTGAGGCGGGTTCAACTTCCCTTAGCTGCACCGACGATCATGGCGGGTCTTAATCAGGCATTGATGTTGTCACTGTCCATGGTGGTGATTGCTTCAATGATATCGGTTGGTGGACTGGGGATGATGGTACTTCGAGGGATTGGCCGCCTCGATATGGGCTTGGCAACCGTCGGTGGATTGGGTCTGGTATTGCTGGCGATTTTCCTCGACCGACTGACCCAGGCAATGGGCGAACGCAGTAACAGGGCAACCAAAGGTGAACACTGGTACCAGACAGGACCGGCGGGCGTCATTTATCGCCTGAGAAGAAAAAACCCTGTCATGAAAATAGAAGTCAGTCCTAAAGAAAGCTAACTCCGCTAAGCGGCGCGTCGTGAACCAAAAGAAATGCCAACTTCTTTAATCCAGCCAAGGCAAACGATAATGAACTTCACAACCTTCGGAATAAAACAGAAATTCATTCACTCTGTGGCGCTTTTAGTACTAGCAGTCTCACCTGTTTTCGCATCAGCCGCCACGGCGCAGGAGCCCGGAAAAGGTGTATCAATCACCCCGATTTTCCCGTCAATCGCCGAAGAGCGATTTCGCGGAGAGATCGCAATGGCGGGACTCAAGGAATTGGGTTACGACGTTCAGACGCCTAAGGAAACCGAATACTCCACCATGATGATTGCGATTGCCAATGGTGACGCTGATTTCTCGGTTCATCTGTGGGAGGAACTGCACAAATCGTTCTACGCGAAGGCCGGCGGTGATGAAGCGATGGTGAAAACCGGCAATATTATGCCGGGCGTACTACAGGGCTACATGATCGATAAGAAAACGGCTGACCAGTATCACATCACCTCTCTCGATGATTTGAAAAAGCCAGAGATTGCCAAGCTGTTCGATAGTAACGGTGACGGTAAAGCGGACCTGACTGGTTGCAACCCCGGCTGGGGCTGTGAGCTGATCATTGCCCACCATATGAAAGCCTATGGCCTGGATAAGACTGTCACAAATAACCAGGGCTCCTATTTTGCCCTGATGGCCGACACCATTGCTCGTTACAAAGAAGGCAAGCCGATTCTCTATTACACCTGGGTACCTCAGTGGATCTCCGGTGTTCTGGTCGAAGGTAAAGATGTTGTTTGGTTAACCGTGCCACGTACGGATCTTCCAGGTGGTAAAAACGATGTCAACACTACCTTCAATGGTAAAAACCTTGGTTTCGCGGTCGACAGTGTCAGAGCGGTCATCAACAAAGAGTTCGCCGAGAAAAATCCGGCTGCCGCGAAGTTCCTGTCTGAAATGCAGATATCTACTGACGATGAAAGCGCGCAAAATCTCAAAATGCACAATGGTGAAAAAAGTGCAGCTGACATTACTCGTCACGCCAAAGAATGGATCGCGGCCCATCACGCGAAATACAACAGCTGGCTGGTAGACGCACGAGCCGCGGCTAATACCGCCACCGCAAAAAATTAATCCCTTCATTTAAATCTGCATAAAAGGTTGCCCTTCCCCGGGCAACTTTTTATCCGTTTCGGCGTTCATCATTCAGGAATCATGAAATGCAGTTGTATTCATTCGTCCAGAATTTCAGTTACAAGGACGCGCCCCTGCATACACGCGAGTTGGTTAAAACTTGCCTGCTCGACATCATTGGTGTGGCCGCCGGTGCTCGCGACAATCAAACCAGCGTGACGCTCAAAACCTACGCTAACACCCACTACTCTGCCAACAAGCTGTCCAGCCGCCTTTGGTTCGACGGCAGAGTCGTGCATCCATTGGGCGCTGCGTATGCAGGCGGTTTCTGCGTTGATAGCCTGGATGCACATGAAGGTCACTTCACCTCCAAGGGACATGCGGGTGCAACCGTTGTCCCGGCCCTTGTTGCATTGGTTGACGCGTATCGCAGCCAGGGCAAAGACATCAGCGGCGAGGAATTCCTCAGCGCACTGTGCATCGGTTACGAGACCGCCCTGCGTGCGGGCGAGGCATTGATGGCCACCGCTCCTGAATATCATGCCTCAGGCGCCTTTTCCGGAATCGGGGTCGTTTGCGCCGGTGCCCGCCTGCTGAAGCTTGATGAAGCGACATTCCGTCACGCGCTGGGTATCGCAGAATACTTCGGCCCGAGATGCCCGATGATGCGCCTGGTGAGCTATCCGACAATGTTGCGTGATGCCCACGGCGCCGGGGCGTATGCCGGACTGAACGCACTACTGATGGCGCAGCTCGGTGTCACTGGCGCCCCAGCCGCCACCGTTGAACCGTTGGAGATTTCCACTTTCTGGCAGGACATCGGAACCCGTTGGGAGATCGACGAGCAATATTTCAAGCCTTGGCCGGTATGTCGCTGGGCGCAACCGGCACTCACCGCCATGACCGATTTGATGCGAGCACATCCGGTCATCACTGCAGAGTTGATCGAGACCATAGATGTCGAAACATTCCATGAGTCTGTGTGCTTGCAGGGGCATTTTCCGAAGAACGCGGACGAGGCCCAGTATGCGCTGGCGTTCCCGCTGGCGGCCTTGATCGTTCGCGGGAAGCTGGGGCCAAAAGAGGTCACCGGTGATTCCATTCATGCACCAGACATCTTGAGCATCAGCGAGAAAATCACCCTTCATGAGGCGCCTGACCTGTCGACCAGGTTCCCGGAGGAAATTCTGTCCCGCGTCACGGTTACCCTGAAAGACGGCACGCGTCTTACGAGCCCAACCGCGACGGCCAAGGGCGACCCCGGCAACCCTATGTCGAGTGACGAACTCACCGCTAAATACCATTTACTGGCTGATGACAGTTTGGGAACCACACTCAGCAATGCCATCAAGAACAGTGTTGAGGCACTGCCCGGTAGTGATGACTGCCAATCATTCTTTGATTTGTTGCTGTCCGCTCCAAAAACCGCGGCCTAAATTGCGCAGCGTGTTCTTAGCTATTGGTTAAGGTGTCAAAGAGGATTTATGACATTCGTATTCGAGAGCGTGCTCAAAGACAAAAACATGGGGTACTCCTATACGGCGCAGAAACCAGTAAGGCCGCAGGCAGTGACTCGTGTGGCTTTCGTGCTTTTGAACAATTTCTCGATGATGTCGTTCACCGGCGCTATCGATGCGCTGGTGACCGCCAACCTGATTAGCGAGACACCGGCGTTCGAGGTGTTGACTGTCGGCATCAATAACCGTCTGGTAATGAGCGATTTGGGCATTGCGATTTCAGCAGACCTGGAGCTGTCACAACTACCGGATCGTATCGACGTTCTCATTGTCGCCGGTGGTTTAAGAGTGAAGCTGGTCAGCGATCCACTATTACGACGCAAGCTGCGTAACGTCGCCTCTCTTGGCGCGACGATGGGAGGTTTGTGGAACGGTGCATTTTTCCTGGCGGAAGCTCAGCTAATGGACGGTGTCGAGTGCGCCTTCCATCCCGATGGACGAGCGATGATGAAGGATGTTTTCCCCAAAGTCTTGGTCTCTTGTCGAACTCACGTAATAGACAAAAACCGTATCACGTGCGCTGGCGCCAGCAGCTCGTTACGCATGATGCTCGAGCTCATCACTACTAAACAAAGCGTCTCGCTGACCCATGCTGTCGAGGAAATACTCAGTTGTGATCAGACCGCTGAAGTGTCTGGGATATCGACAGTCATCGTTGACTCTGACCCTACCTTGCCTCAAACCCTGAAGCTTGCTTTAGAACTGATGCAAAAGAACATTGAAGAGCCGTTATCCATCGACGAAGTCGCTGAGTGTGTGAACATTTCCCGACGACAATTAGAGCGTCGCTTCTGCCGTTTCGTGGGGGCCACGCCCACACGCTACTACCTTGAGCTGCGCTTGACTCGAGCGCGGCAGCTTATTCTGCAGAGCAATCGGCCCATCACCGATATCGCGATAGCGACCGGTTTCTGTAGTTTCGCCAATTTCCATATGCGTTTTCGTGACTTCTTTGGCGTAGCGCCAAGCAGTTATAGAGCAACGTATGAGCGCAGGCGCTAGGTTTTCCGAAACCTCGGCCCGCCAAACACACACAAGAAACCCATACTGTCTAAGCCCAACAAACGATGGCTTGCATCATCGATAAGGATTACCGAGAACTATGAATGCTCCATCGCCCGTGTTGGTACCCACGGCTAACCACATCGAGCGGATGTCTACACGCATCGCCTTCCTTATCGCGGGTTTACTCATGTCCGCATGGGCGCCTCTGGTCCCATTGGTTAAAGCCCGCGCTGGCCTGGACGATGGCGGCCTGGGGTTGTTTGGATGTATAACATTCGGATAAGGGGTGGGCTTTATCCCGCCCCAGCGAGCTAAGTAAACAAAGAAAGAAAAAGAAAGGGGACAGATTTTTTACGTGACAGTATGGAAAAACAAATCTATCCCATTTCTTGAAAAATAAAATCCGCACCATTTCTTGTTGTGCCATTTCTTGAGAAAAGTCATTTCGAAAACAACATGCCAGAACTGCTAGAACTACTCAGAGGTACCGGATTGATATCAGACCATTCACCGTTGATTAAAGCATAATAGTTCCATCCGCTGTCTGCTCTAAGTCCAAAGATGAAGGCACCCAATGGTATTGACAACATGGTGGGCAACGCATCCTCTGCTGCAGCTTTGACTTTTGCAGCTATTATCTTGGCATCCTCCTCGCTCTTGCCTTCTGACATTGCCAACTGGACGACCGACGTGGTTATACTCGTTATCGTGTCCGCAGATGCTCCTTTTTCCTTATAAATACTCCGCAATGTTGTTGCCGTGTAGCGGTTTTCCGGCCAAGCGCTCATCAAAGTATTTGTTGCAACATCCACAAGACCCTCCCCTCTGCGGGCAACATAAGGTTGAGTTCCGGGTCTTTCAGTTATCGAAACTCTCCGCCGCATATTAGGCGCCTTATTTTTGAGTGCCGTCTGCTCGGCTTTATCGCGCCTCACGTGACCCGACTCGTAACTAAGCCCAACGTCTGCGGCGATATGAAGAACAAATTCGTCAGTAATAGTGAACCTGCAGCCACTTAGCTCGACTGTGATAAAAAACTCATGATCACTTTCGTAGTCGCTACGTTGAACGCACGTAACTTTTTTAGCGGAGTAATTTAATAGATAGACCTTCGTCCAGTCATGACCAATTTGTTTCGATAGTTCCCAGTGACACTCTCCTGTTTTTTTTGCGCTTACATAGATCGATGCCCCATGGGTCGCAAAGCTTTTGTCTCCTGCCAACAAGACTCCTTTACCTTCAACCTGCTTTATTCTACTTCTGTTATTTTTTAGCAGATCCCAAAAGACAATATTGTCTCGCTTATCTGCATCACCCGATGAACTAGAGTCTCCATTTTCGCTTTTGCTTTCTTCATCCTTAATAGTCATTGGTATCATAAGTCTAGCTCCGCGATAGTGGTTAATGCAGGCTAGTACATCTGGCCGCTTGCGCAAGGGATCAGCAACTCCCTCATAAAATATCGCAAGTGGGGTTACGTGAAATGGTACGTGCGTGAAAAGAGGACGTATTCATTGGGGATAGCTGACCGCTTAGCCCAGAAACTGTCCTTCCAAATCACACAATCTCGCAGAAACAGAAGACCTGACACCACCCTAACAGAGGCAGCGGTCAATCTTGATTGACGCGTTAATGACCAGGGTGAAGCTTTTAAGCTACTTGCTCTTGTATCTTTAGTACGATGCAAAAGCATACCTATCTTTTTGTTATTAAATGAAAAAATACGGATTTAAATTCTAGTGGATGCGAGTCATTCGAAAACGTCTCCATGTCGGCCTGAGGACCAGCGCAGCGATAGGGAAAAAGCCCGCTTACGACGACACTGCACATCAACTACAAAAAATGAAATATCTGGCGTGAGTGTCCCGACTCCAACCGCACCACAGGCCAGCACTGAGTCTTGAAGGCCGTGCCGGCCTGATGACATAGTGGCGACTCATCGAGACTGATAAGGATCCATCGTGGAGTCGAAACGGATAGCACTGCTGATTGACTGCGACAACGTAAGCCACGCCGCTATCGGCGGTGTGCTCGATGAGCTTGCCAAATATGGCATGGTGAACATCAGGCACGCTCACGGCAATTGGAGCTCTCCGCACCTTGCAGGCTGGGTCGAGAAGGTCCACCCCTACGCTATTCGACCCATGCAGCAGTTCGCTTTCACGAAAGGCAAGAACGCCACTGACTCTGCAATGATCATTGACGCAATGGACTTGCTATACAGTAAGAACGTCGATGCCTTCGCGCTCATGACCAGCGACAGCGACTTCACCCCGCTTGTGCTGCGACTGCTTGAAAGCGGCCTGCCAGTGTATGGCTTTGGCGAGAAGAAGACTCCTAAGCCGTTCGTGGATGCCTGCTCTCAGTTTATCTACACAGAGAACCTGATGAGCGACGATCAGGAAAAAGCTGCCGAGGGCGAACCACCACAATCCACGAAGCGAACCCGGAACGAGCTGCGCAGCGACACGTCCCTTGTCCGATTGCTGAGGACAGCAGCAGAGAAAACCGCAGACGACGCCGGGTGGTCGCATCTCAGTCAAGTCGGTCAATTCATCCGCAACAACAGCTCGTTCTCAGCAGTCAATTACGGGCATCGTACGCTGGGCGATCTCATTCGCACGTCAGAGCTATTCGAGATCGATATGCGCCACGGTGGAACCGCGATGTTTATCAAGAACACACGCAAATCAAGCCCCACGACGCACCACCAGGCCGAAGCAAGTACATCGTAGGAACAAGCCTCATACCACGTTCTGAACGCGTTCAGATTTGATTCTGAACGTGTTCATAACGGTTTCAGATTTGGCCGGGACGCCGCGCTGCCGACTCGCATCCGCTTTGATGATGCTGGCGTCCACAGCAAATCCTTCGCCTTTGACCAAGCCAGCCTCCATGCAACGACGCAGCACCTCGTTGAGCAACCAGCGAAACAAATCGCTGTCCCGAAAACGGCCGTGTCGATTTTTGGAAAAGGTCGAGTGGTTGGGGACTTCATCATCAAGGCTCAACCGGCAGAACCAGCGATATGCCAGGTTCAAATGGGCCTCTTCGCACAACAGCCGTTCGGAGCGAATGCCGTAGCAGTAGCCGACGATCAGCATGCGAATCATCAGTTCTGGATCAATCGACGGACGCCCAATCGGGCTATAAAAATCGGCGAGGTAATGGCGCAGGTCGCTCAGATCGAGACATTGATCAATGCTGCGCAGAAGGTGATTGGCTGGGATGTGATCTTCAAGGTTGAACGAGTAAAACAGTCGATCCTGCCCACTCGATAACTGTCCCATCATGCTGCGTACTCTCTCGCTGGCCGATGGAGTGATTTTGCCGTAGACGACACAGGGGCGCCATTCTTAGCAAGGTCGACCCAAAGCAGACCATGGCAAGTGGTTATCAGATAGAGAGGGTTCCGCAGTTTTATCCGACTCTTGACTGGTCATTCCCAGCCCAGTTTTCTGTAGGAAGTCTTGTCTTGTTCGGGAAAGTCCGTCAGGTACTCGCCCCACTGCATGTGCGCATAATATTTAGTCATCGCTTCGAAATGACTTTCAGCCTCAACCTCCCAAACAAGCTTCGCTTCCGAATGCATAAGCGCACGCGCACCATCACCTTCAGCACCGGCTAGACAAAAGGTCTGACAGCCATCAGGTTCCTGCCAAAGTTCATGATTCATATTCAAGGTTCTGTTTTTTAAGGTCGTTATGGTGCCCGAAACTCTGATGGAACGGCCGTTATGGATCGGCTCTGTAGAAGAGACTGAATCCGAACGCCGACTTTTTCAACAGAATCAGCTACTAGCTGACAATCGCATTCACTTTTGTATCAGCACCCCGGGCTTGCCGAGCCAGCCCGCCGGCCATACGATTCGATTATTCCTCAGGCGGAGGAGTCATTGTGAAGCCGGTGATGCTCCTGACACGCATCCTGGCGCCTGCCATCGCTCTGGCGCTGGCATCCGCCGGCCTGCATGCCGATGATCCGTTCGCACCGTTGCGCGACGCCATGGTGCGGGAGATCACCAACATGTCGTCCGTCACACGCGACGAAACCGGCAGGGTCGAATTTGCCGCGCCGGTGATGGCCGCGATGGCCAAGGTGCCACGCCATAAGTTCGTCCCGCCCGACGAGGTGCCCTACGCCTATGAGAATCGCCCGCTGCCGATCGGCTACGGCCAGACCATCTCCCAGCCCTACATCGTCGCCCTGATGACCGACCTGACGCAGGTCGGGCCCGGCGACGTGGTACTCGAGATCGGCACTGGCTCGGGCTATCAGGCGGCGATCCTCGCCGAGTTGGCGCAGGCGGTCTACACAATGGAGATCATCGAGCCGCTGGCAGTGCAGGCCAGTGAGCGCCTGGGGCGGCTGGGGTATGCGAAGGTGCAGGCCCGGCTGGGTGATGGCTACCACGGCTGGCCCGAGCACGGACCTTATGACGCCATCCTCGTCACTGCCGCCGCCAGCCATGTGCCGCCGCCACTGATCGCCCAGCTCAAGGCCGGCGGACGGATGGTCATCCCGGTCGGCGCGCCGTTCATGATCCAGTACCTGCTGCTGATCGAGAAGGCCGGCGATGGCAGCGTGTCCACCCGGCAGGTGCTGCCTGTGCGCTTCGTGCCTCTGGTCGGAGGCAATTGAGCATGCATTCGCCGCCACTGCTCGCCCTGGCGCTGTTGTCTGCCTCCGCGCTCGGCTATGAGGTGCTGCTGCTGCGGCTGCTTTCGATCATCCAGTGGCACCATTTCGCCTACATGATGATCAGCGTCGCGCTGCTCGGCTACGGCGCCGCCGGCACCGCCGTGGCGCTGGCGCGGTCTGTCCTGGCGCCGCGCTTCCACGGCGTGTTCATCGGCGGCGCGGTGCTGTTCGGGCTGAGCGCCATTGCCTGCTTCGGCCTGGCCCAGCAGGTTCCATTCAATCCCCTTGAGATCCTCTGGGACGCGCGGCAGTCGGCGCGCCTGCTGATGATCTACCTGCTGCTGTTCGTGCCGTTCTTCTGCGCGGCGGTGTGCATCTGCCTGACCTTCACCTGCTTTCAGGAACAGATTCATCGGATCTACGCCTTTGATATTCTCGGCGCCGGCGTGGGCAGCCTGGTAATCGTCGCCGCGCTGTTCGCCTTGACGCCCGTCGATGCGCTGCGGCTGCTGGGCGGCACCGGCATCGCCGCCGGGGCGCTGGCCGGCATGGCTTGCACGGGGAAGAGGCACTGGCTCGCGCCGTTGCTGCTGGCGGCGGCAGTGGTTGTACCTGCCGGCGTGCCCGAGCGCTGGATCGCCCTGTCGCCCTCCGAGTACAAGGAACTGAGCCAGACGCTGCGTATCAAGGATGCGTACGCAATCACCCAGACCTGGAGTCCGCTGGGCCTGCTCACGGTCGTCGACAGCCCGACCATTCCCCTGCGCCACGCGCCGGGTCTGAGCCTCAACGCGACGCAGGAACCGCCCGCCCAATTGGCCATCTTCACTGACGGCGATGGCCTTTCCGTGCTGAACCGCTATGACGGGCGCCGTGAACCGCTCGCCTACCTGGGCTACCTGACCTCGGCTCTGCCCTATCACCTGCTGCGGCAACCCCGCGTGCTGGTGCTGGGCAGCGGCGCCGGTGCCGATGTGCTGCAGGCGATCTACCACGGCGCCAGCGCGGTGGATGCCATCGAACTGAACCCGCAGGTGATCGATCTGGTCCAGCGCCGCTTCGCCGATTTCTCCGGCAAGCCGTACAGCGCGCCCAACGTCCGTGTGTTGATCGGCGAGGCGCGCGGCCTGGTGGCTTCACGCGACGAGCCTTACGACTTGATCCAGATCGCCCTGCTGGACTCCTTCGGCACCGCCTCGGGCGGCCTGCATGCGCTGTCCGAAAACTACCTGTACACGGTGGACGCCTTCGCCGAGTACCTGCGCCATCTCGCGCCCGGTGGTATGTTGGCCATCACCCGCTGGGTCACCCTGCCGCCCCGCGATGTTCCCAGGCTACTGGCCACCGCGGCCGCAGCCATCGAGCGCGACGGGCAGGCCAACGCGGCGCGTCGCATCGTCATGATCCGCGGCTGGAAGACCGCCACGCTGCTGGTCAGCAACAGGGATTTCGACGACGCTGGCATCGCCGTGCTGCGGGAGTTCTGCCGAGCGCGCTCCTTCGACCTGGCCTACTACCCCGGGATGACCCTGGCCGAGGCGAACCGCTACAACCTGCTCGACCGGCCCTGGTTCTTCGAAGCGGCGCAGGCCCTGCTGTCCGGCGAACGCGCGGAGTTCCTGGAACGCTACAAGTTCGACGTGCGTCCGACCATGGATGATCGGCCGTATTTCTTCCATTTCTTCAAGTGGCGCTCGCTGCAGGAACTGCTGGCGCTGAAGGAGCAAGGCGGCCTGTCAATGCTGGAGTGGGGCTATCCGGTGCTGATCGCCACCCTGCTGCAGTCCAGCGTGGCCGCCGTGCTGCTGATCCTGGTGCCGCTATGGGTGGCGCGGCGGCGCTCTCAGAATGCGGCTTTGGGCAGGTTCGAACTTAGGGTCGTGTCCTACTTCGCCGCCATTGGCTGCGCCTTCATGTTCGTGGAAATCGCCTTCATCCAGAAGTTCACCCTTTTCCTCAGCCACCCGTTGTATTCGGTGGCGGTAACGCTCAGCGCGTTCCTGATCTTCGCTGGCCTCGGCAGCCGTTACTCCGGCCGCCGGCGGCGGGACATTGGAACGGGTGTAGCGCGCCGTCATCCGCTCACGTGGCCAGTCCTGGCGATCTGCGTGATCGCCCTGCTCTACCTGATCGCCCTGCCCCCGTTGTTCCAGCTGCTGGCGCCGGTGCGAACCCTCGCCAGGTTCGGCATCTGCGCCGCGCTGATAGCGCCGCTGGCGTTCGCCATGGGCATGCCGTTTCCGCTCGGACTCAAGCGCATCTCCGCGCGCGCCGAAGCCCTGGTGCCGATCGCCTGGGGCGTCAACGCCAGCGTATCGGTGGTAGCGGCCGTGCTGGCGACCCTGCTGGCGATCCACCTGGGCTTCACCGTGGTGTTGCTGCTGGCGTTGCTGCTGTACCTCGCGGCGGCGGTCACATTTCCCTGATCGCGGCGGTTCGCAGCGAAACGTCAACAGACCTTGGTGAGACGAATGACCTATAGGAACGTCGCTTGCCGCAGTTCACACGTCTCACCGTGTCGAGACGCGAGAGTGACGCCTTTCCTGCTTCGAAGCTAAATATTTGAAAAAGTGGACGTGTGCGTCATGCCAAAGATGAGAGGTTCCATGCCGCGAGTAATTGGTTTTGGCCGACGCAGTCGAGTCGTCAGAGGTGACTTTCATCCCATAGCTGACCGGCGGAAATCGGCCCAGAGTGTGTCAAAACCCTTGTTAGCTGCTTCCTCTCCGGAATGCTTTGCCCTACTCAGCCCAGGTCAGACGTCAGCTACTCAGATTCAGTATAAGATTCCGGAGATCAGCAGGCGCGCCGACAACGTGGGCTAAAGGCTAGAAATCTGGGGGTTGGATGATTGCAAGCAACGTTTCATATCTTTGTCCGGTTTGTGGATACCCCGGGCTTGAAGAGCCTCCATACGATGAAGTTGGTTGCTCTTCGTTTGGCATGTGCCCGTCCTGCGGTACGCAGTTTGGCTACGATGACGCGACATCTGCTCATGCTGATTTGCGGAAATTATGGATCTCTAAAGGAATGCTTTGGTGGAGCAAAGCTCAAGCGTCCCCGGGTGGTTGGGACCCGGTAAGGCAACTACAGACGGTCGAAAAACGCATCAATGTCTGAACAGAATACCGCCCTTAGCCCTGCTATGATTTCTGAGGATTTCATCGCAGGGATCGCCCATGAAGCGCTTCATCCAAGGTGAACATCGAGGCCAAGGCACCTTACTTCCCGAAAGCCTCGACGACTACGTCAACGATACCAATCCGGTGCGCGTAGTCGACGTCTTCGTTGACGAACTCGACCTGGTCTCCTTGGTTTTTGACGGCGCTATTCCAGCTGACACCGGCCGGCCTGCTTACCACCCCGCGATCCTGCTGAAGATCTACATCTACGGCTATCTCAACCGCATTCAATCGAGCCGATGTTTGGAGCGAGAAGCTCAACGCAACGTCGAGCTGATGTGGCTGACCGGGCGTTTGATGCCGGATTTCAAGACCATCGCCAACTTCCGAAAAGACAACAGCAAAGCCATCCGAGGCGTCTGTCGCCAGTTCGTTGTGCTGTGTCAGCAGTTGGGACTGTTTGGAGAAAATCTGGTTGCCATCGATGGCAGTAAATTCAAAGCAGTCAACAACCGCGACCGCAATTTCACCAGCGCCAAACTGAAGCGGCGAATGGAAGAAATTGAATCGAGTATCAATCGTTACCTGACGGCACTCGATGCTGTTGACGGGCAAGAACCAACAGCTTCCGAGCCCAGTGTCGTACGACTGGAAGAGAAAATCGCCAAGCTCAAAACTCAAATGAAAGAGCTTCAGGCGATCGAAATCCAGCTCAAGGAATCGCCAGATAAACAGGTCTCACTGACCGATCCAGACAGCCGTTCCATGATGACGCGCGGCACGGGAATCGTAGGCTACAACGTGCAGACAGCGGTCGATACCCAGCACCATTTGATCGTTGCGCATGAGGTGACCAACGTCGGTTCCGACCGCGATCAACTCAGCTCGATGGCCAAGCAAGCCCGCGAGGTGATGGCGTCAGATACGTTGTCGGTAGTGGCTGACCGAGGTTACTTCAAAAGCGAACAAATCCTCGCTTGTCACGATGCAGGTATCACCGCCTATGTGCCCAAGCCGATGACCTCTGGAGCCAAGGCTGACGGGCGTTTCAATAACGATGCCTTCATCTATGACGCGGCAAAAAACGAATACATTTGTCCAGCTGGCGAGGCGCTGATCTGGCACTACTCCTACGTTGAAAAAGGCCTGAAGTTGCATCGTTACTGGAGTTCGAAATGCCAGGGCTGCGCGTTGAAGTCGCAATGCACTCCGAGCACGGAACGACGAGTTCGACGCTGGGAGCATGAAGCCGTATTGGAGGAAATGCAGCTTCGGCTGAGCAAAGCGCCGGAGATGATGCGAGTCCGAAAACGGACGGTTGAGCATCCCTTCGGGACGCTCAAGCAATGGATGGGTGCGACGCACTTCCTGACGCGGAAGCTGGCCGGGGTGAGTGCGGAGATGAGCTTGAATGTGCTCGCCTACAACCTGAAACGGGTCATGAAAATCATCGGTGCCAACGGTTTGATGAAAGCGCTGACGGCCTGAAAAAGGCTGATTTTGGCCCATCCCAGAGGCTGTAAAAACAGCATTGACGTGTTCCAGGTCGCGACCGATGCGACCCGCAACATTGACCTTGCTATCGCTCAGCCAACGAACGTCGATGATCCAAGACGATGAGGCAATGAGCGTTTTTACACACTCTGGGCCGATTTCTGCCTGTGTTCTCGTCACAAACCCCACGAACAGAGTATTTCATCACCTCAGGATCGCTCAGAATCTCCGTAAGTGCGGGCAGATCTTGCCGCGATAATGGACGTCCAATTAGCCTCTGCGTTTCAAACAAGTGCACCCGTTCCTCCTTGTGCATAACGTTAAGGGGGGCGCTTTAGCAGACTGCCCCGCCGCATAGAGTCATTGCTGGCAACACAAGGGATTACTTCTGGCTAAGCGTCGCGATGGACAGGCCAGACACGACAAAAGTCAAACCGGCCCCCACATTCAGACCATTGACCAGCCGTGGCCGTTGCCGTTGCCGTTGCCGTTGCCGAATGCAGCTTGACAGGCCGGTAGCAAATATCCCCATCAGCGCGAAACCTACGGCAGTCAATGCGGCAAACCATACCCCATACACCAGCATCTGAAGGGTGACGGAGCCCAATTGCGGGTTGACGAATTGGGGAATGAACGCCAGGACGAACAACCCCGGTTTCGGATTGAGCGCCGCAGAAAGAAAGCCTGTGAGGAAGATGCTGCGCAGCGACTGACTAGCTGTTGGCGTGAAGTTGATCAGACTGCGGGCACGCAAAACCTTGATGCCCAGCCAAAGCAGATAACCCGCTCCGATCACCTTGACGATCCAGAACGCGACTACCGACGTTTGCATGAGCAAAGTCAATCCCAGGCAGGCCGTCGTCACGTGGAACAGGATCCCCGCGCCCGAGGCCAGCCCTGACACGAAAGCGGCCATACGGCCTTGGCTGAGCCCTCTGCCAATTGCCAGCAGGTTGTCCGGTCCGGGGGATACAACCAGCAAGATGCAGGCTGCGGTATAGGCAAGCCAGATATTCATTGGAAACACGGTCACTCTCCTTATGCGCGATAGCGGAATCCATCCTCATGTCGACCACAACTCTAGCCTGGATGTCGCAGGCAGCGCTATTCGAGACATCGATATCCTGCACAGGCGTCTTTGCCGGATGGACTTTTTCAACAGAATCGGCCATTTGCAGTCGTTAGCGAACGTCTGCAATGGGTCGTCCTCTGCCGGACTGTTTACTTAGCGTTGAAGTCCGATGCAAACGCTGGGTTAGTTAAATGCGAACGGTGGTCAAGTCAGTGCAATTGATCATTAAGCGATGGCCTCAAGAAGGCGTGTGCCGGACGCTTACAATATTCATGACTGCCTAACGTTTAGGTTAAGGAGCCATGGTACGCGGTCCCAGAGAGCGAAGCGAACGGCTTGAACCGCTTTTTATACGTTAACCCTGTAACTCAAGGTTGCCTCATCGCCTGTGATTCCTCGGAATCCCCAGCAATGACTTGGCTGCTCAAATATTGTGATTTCAACGTCAACCGGATTTATAGCCAAGTTTCGCTCAAAGGCTGTAAATATTTGCTTTATCAGCTTCTTTTTTGTTTCTTCCGTTCGCCCAGAAATCATGCTTATTTCGATTACTGTGTATTTTTCAGATCTACCGCCGGGGTGATAAAAATTAGTTTTATCTAGCGGGACGAAACGGTGAGCACGCTTGTCTTCGGGCAACCCTAGAACAGTAGTCATGCAATTATGTAGCACATCGGACATCTGTGCTTTTTTTTGCATTTAAATTGTAGTCAATTCCATAGACGGTGATCATTGCGATTCCTTGCAAGCGTATAACTACTATTAGGTGACATGCCATGTCGCGTTTCTTGTCGCGATGGCGTGTCGTATAACGTTCCTTGTCGTCCTGTAAGTCCTTGTCTAGCTTAGAGGTGGTCGCGGTAAATGCGACATTGCTCAGGGAGAAACGCGACATGGATGACGGCAAGCCCTGCTGCCCTCTAGAGTCGAAAGCAGCATCCGTGACACTACTCAATTGCCATCACCGTGTCCACCGTCCACTTCTGGCCGTCGGCTGCCCCCGCGACGGTCATTAATTTGGCCAGAAACGGACACCCGAACACATCACCTGATCGGCTATTTTTGTAGGGCGAAGCGGTTACCCGTGTTCCGCTGCCAACAATGACCTGAACTGCGAAACGATCTCTGAAGATAGTCCGGCAGCTTCGAACACTGCGCAGGTAAAGCTAACGGGTGCAGGGCCTGGAGCAGTTATGATGCGGTCGGCAACCATTGCTATTTGGCTGCTTTGATAAAGCGCGGTGCCTTCATAACCTACGGCATTCTGTTGTAAGAAATCAGCGCTGTTCGAGGTATGAGGAACCATGTCTAGAAGCCCGGCCCTCGCGAGTGCCAGTGTTCCCCCACAGATACCGGCAATTGTCGCTCCACTTGAGCGACTAGCATGAAGAAAGTCTCGAATGTCCGGTGCATCTGCATGCTCCCAGGTCATTCCACCGATGACGACAACAACGTCCGGTTTCCAGTCCAGGCATTGTTGCAAGTTGCTATCCACCGTTACAGCCAATCCCCCCTGCGAGCGGAACTGCCCCGTAACACAGGCGAAAAACCTGACGTCGATCCCGTAAAATGGGGACGCGGTCCCTGCAATGAAAGCATATTCCCAGTCCGCAAAACCGGGGGTCAGTATCAATCCCACGCGTGCCATCAGTCAGAATCCTCCATGAAAGGGACCAACATAAAGCGATAACAAATAGATCTCAACGGCTGCTTTGGGTCGAAGGCCCCGATGCAAAGGCAGCATGAGTGCTGGGCCTGCCTTGGCAACGCGCGAGACTGGCGGTTCGATCACACTGACCATGAGATCGCGCAACTCAAGCGCTTGAGGTTTGCCAAGCGCAGCGAGCAGTTGAATCCTGAGCGGGAAAGTGGGAACTGGTTCAGTTACGCAAGGTGCGATCGCCGGACGCACAAACCGGCTATCGGACCGTATGAGGCACGCCGCAATCTACGTCAGTCGCTAGTCGTCTTCGGAAATTGATTTCTTAAATCAATCACTCTGCCATTGCTGAACTAGACTTCGAAATGTGCTTCTAGCGTGAAGTTCGTGGCCGGCGTGCCACCGCTGTATCTGAGGATGGAGCAGTAGGCCGATGCGACAACGCAACGTGTGGAGCGCTCACTATGTTTTGGAACCACGCCCTGCAAACATGGCATCCATGTTATTCGCCAACCGACTCCAGGCTGGCCGCGATCGCGATTGCGGTCCTCACATTCGCGCTGTTTGCCAGTCAAGTCCATGCTGCGACCGAGGAAAAAACCTCTCCCCAGACGCCATCGCAGCTCGAGGAACTCACGATCTCGCCCCAAGAGGTGATGATTCCGTGGAAAGGCGATCTCGACGGGATGATCCAGCGCGGAACCATTCGAGTCCTGACCGTCTATAGCAAAACATTCTATTTTGTTGACAAGGGTGTCCAGCGCGGCGCGGCCTATGAGATTTTTCGCCTGTTCGAGGAAGATCTAAACAAGAAACTAGCTAAGGACAACAAGCTCAAGCATAAGCATCTCAAGGTCCGGATGATTTTTGTTCCGGTCGCACGGGGCGACCTGCTGGAGGCGCTGGTTGCCGGTAAAGGCGACATTGCGGCGTCCAACCTCACCGTAACCGAAGAGCGCCAGAAACAAGTCGACTTTTCCGTACCGACATATCGGAACGCCAGCGAAGTGGTGGTAACCGGTCCAGCCTCTCCCCCAGTGTCCAGCGTGGAAGAGCTAGCGGGAAAGGTAGTCTTCGTTCGCCAATCCTCTAGCTATTATCAAAGCCTGACGGCCCTCAACCGGCGCTTCGCCACCGAGAAAAAACCTGCCGTGATTCTCAAATTGGCGCCGGAGAACCTGGAGGACGAGGATCTGATTGAGATGCTCAACGCCGGATTGATTCCGCTCATTATCGTGGACAAGCACAAGGCGAACTTCTGGAAACAGATCTTTACCAAAATCACGGTGCATGAAAATGTCGCCGTGCGCACCGGCGGTGATATTGCTTGGGCGATCCGCAAAGACAGTCCGCAATTTCTGGCTGCCATCAACAATTTTGTGGCTGGCCATAACCAGGGGACTACGAAGGGGAACATTATCCTGGCGCGTTATTTGAAGAACGCAAAGTATGTGAAGGATGCGGCTTCAGAGTCCGAACGCCAGAAATTCCTCGCCATGATTCAGCTCTTTCAGAAATACGGCGACCAGTATGATGTGGACTGGTTGCTGATGGCAGCCCAGGGGTACCAGGAGTCTCAGCTCAATCAGGCCGTCAAGAGCAAGGTCGGCGCGATTGGTGTGATGCAGGTCATGCCCGCTACCGGCAAGGAACTCGCTGTAGGCAACATTTCGCAAGTGGAGCCGAACATCCATGCTGGCATCAAATACATGCGCTGGATGATGGATCAGTACTACGGCAATGAACCCATGAGCAAGCTGGACAAGGCGCTGTTCGCTTTCGCTTCCTATAACGCTGGCGCAGGGCGGATTTCGAAGCTTCGCAAAGAAGCGGCCAATCGTGGCCTGGACCCAAATGTCTGGTTTCACAATGTGGAGTATGTTGTCGCCGAGAAAATCGGCGCGGAGACAGTGACCTACGTGAGTAACATCTACAAGTACTACATTGCCTACAAATTGCTCATCGAAGCCAGGACGGCGAAGGAAGATGCCGCCAAAAAGCTGAAGGGTGAGATCGAGGAGGCGCGCTAAATCCGCAAGGAGTGAAAGAAAAATCGCTCGATTCGGGTATGCCCCCCCCTTCCGTCAACGACTTATGCCATTGGGAAAGCTCGGCCCCATAAATGGAATTTAAGTCAGTCCCAAGTTTCACAGCCCTCCACCGAAGCGATATTGCCAGACTATGCCAATGGCATCATATTCGCTGCCTGTGCGGGTATGCCCGCCATTACTTGCATTCAGCTTTAGTGAATGGTTTCGGTTCAACGGCAGCGTCAGAGTGCATCCGTAACGTGTATTTTCCTGGTAGTCGTGATTACCGACCCCATCGACTGAGCTACTCCCGCCAGCGAAGTAGGTCGCATCCAGTGCAACCCAAACACCATTGTTGAAGGCATAGATAAGATGCCCTTGTACCTGATAAATCGGGCTCTGGGAAAATGTGCGGTCGCCGAGGAACTCATTATTGTCGGTGTAGAAGGTGCCCGCGCCGGATAATTCCAAAGTCACTGACCCCAAGCGCTTGGAAATCCCAAGTTCGGGCTTGAATGACCAGCGATTGTTACCAAGATTTATCAGCTTACTAGCGTCGTATTGTCCGAGTGGCGCCGTGATCGCCAGGCTGGCGCCGATAATCACATCCTGTTGATAGCTGGGGAATTCAGCCAGGGACAGCGCCGGGGCGCCATACAAGTTGACCGAGAAGCGGAATCTTGGATCGATCAAGCCAGTAACATTACGCTCCTTGGGTTCACCGGCGAACAGAGCGGAGCCGGTCAATCTTGCCTCAGGCACGACGATATCGAATTTCCCGGAACGGCCCCAGACGTCCAGGGACCTGGCAAAGGCAAACACGACAGTCTTGATGTTGAGCTTGGCGTCCTGGAGCGGGATTGAGGGGTTGGCCGTTACGTTGCCATGCAGATCGCTATAGCCCATGAGCAGGAAATTGATACCGACCGGCGTATTGGCGTAGGACCGGGGTTCGAGATCTTCTGCGCCAGCACCGGAGGTTACGATGATGAGCGAGGCGGAAGCGAACCGAACCAGCCTGACGAAGCAGGGATTGTGTTTCATCCACATTCGCTCGCTTCCTGTCAGGCCTTTGGAGTGCTATGTATTGTTGTAGCGCATCCGCATTCGTTTGGCACTCATAGCCGCGATCAGCGCCTCGCCAGCTGTTCTTTTTTTCCGGTGTCATCAATAAATGCATCGCTACTGAACGCCAACTCGAATGATCCATCCGGCAACCAACGGGGATCGCCCCACGGCAATGATTCGCAGGTCCAAGCGGACTGCGATTTTGCCCGCCATACTGGAAAAACCGCGGTGATCGGTCCACTCTCGGATATCGAAGCGATTGTCCAGGGCAAGGCTCTCCCTGATCCCTGGATTCGTTCTGTCAACCATCTATGGAAGAGCAGACCCATGAAACCAATCCGCGCCATTGCCCTCGCTTCACTCCTCTCGACCGCCGGCCTGACGACCCATGCCGCCGACATACCGTTGGGCAGCAATGCCATGGAAGGTCACATCGTTTCACGGGTACTGGCCGTTGATCCCGCCAACTACCAGGTCACCATCGAAGGTCACGACAAGAATCCCGTGCCCATCCAGCTCACCGACCAGGCCAAAAACCTGCACAATTTGAAAGTCGGGGACGTGGTCGATATTCATGTGATTCGCTCGGTCGCTTATAAACTTGATACCGATGTTGGCGGTGCATCAGGCATCACTGACGAATCCATGTCCATCCGCGCCACCAAGGACAATCCCAATCCCGGAGGGGAAGCGGTTCGCCAGGTCAAGGTCACGTCCAAGATCACTCACATCGACTTTAAAAAGCATGAGGTGACCTTGCTTCCGCCGGAGGGAGAAGCCACTGTACTGAAAGTCGAAGACCCGAAGCTTCAAGAAAGAATGAAGAAACTCCAGGTGGGTCAGACAATCGATGCCATTTATACCGAAGTCCTGAAGGTCAAAACTTCACGCTAACGACGCTCACCGACAAACGCGGTCTCGAACAACAGGACTTGAGTTCGACATGACAGATCTGTTCAATGCAATCGGACTTGGATTACTGGCGTTGCTGCCGTTGACCAACCCTCCCACGACAGTGGCGCTGTTTCTCGCCTTGAGTAAGGGACTGAGTCACAAGGAAAAAAATACACAGGCTTTTCTGACGTCCTTCTATGTCTTTCTGATCATGACGGTCACTTATTACTTAGGCGCGTTTGTTATGGATGCATTTAGCATCTCCATACCGGGCTTGCGTATGGCCGGTGGCGGAATTCTCATTATCATGGGCTTGAAGATGCTGTTTCCGCCGCCGCTTCAGCACGCTGCTTCCAGCAATGGCGCAACCGAACAACCGAACTTCGCCTTCATTCCCTTGGCCATGCCCAGTACGGCCGGCCCTGGCACCATTGCGATGATCATAAGTTCCGCCGCCACTATCAAACACAGCACGTTATTCCCTGCCTGGGTCATATTGGTAGCCCCTCCATTAATCTTCCTGCTTACCGCTCTTATCCTTTGGGTATGCCTGCTTGGCTCAGGAATGATCATGAGAATGATGGGACAGTCAGGCATTGATGCCATATCACGACTGATGGGGTTCCTTCTGGTATGCATGGGTGCGCAGTTCGCCATTAATGGCTCAGTGGAAATAATCCAGACCATCATTGACAGTAATGCTCATCTGCTCCGCCCTCAGTAATTTCGAAGGGCGGGGTCTTGCTCTGCAAAACGTTTGAAAGTCAGCTGTACAAGGAATTCATCGACGTTGCATCGTGAATGAAACGCATCAGGCTGGGAATGATGTGAGAAGCATCTGGCCCAACGCCTCTGAGGGTGGCCGAAGCAAAATTGCGCTGTTTCGGCAATCCCACAAAATACAAACCCGGTACGTGCTCCGCCTGCCCATTGCACTGAGCAAGGTTTCCGTTGGCCTCCTTGTGCAGACCTGCCAAAAAACCAAGGCCTGGACGAAATCCGGTCGCAAAAATCAGACTGTCCACTTCGGTGTGTTGGCCATCGGCCCAGAGCACACCCGTTGACGTTACCTGCGTGAACATTGGCTTGCGCTCGAAAAGTCCCTGTTTCATGGCTCGACGATAGACGCCATCATCCAGCACAGGGGTACCTTGATCATTCAGCCAACGAGTCTTCTCTATCCCTGTCCACTTGAGCCAAGTATGAAAATCCACACCGAGAATCTTTTGCGGAAAAAACCGGATCGATTCCCTTGTCGCCAATACGACGCTGCTGACTTGAGCCAACTCATGGGCAATTTGTACCGCTGAGTTGGCCGCTCCTATCACCACTACTCGTTGATTGCTGAAGCTGTCGACATTTCGGTAATCAGCACTGTGTAAACATTGCCCGCGAAAACTTTCCAGCCCCTGAATGTCAGGAATGAACGGCTGATTGAATCCGCCGGTGCAAACGATCAACGCTTTGGAATAGAAACACTGACCATCCGATGCCTGAAGCAAAAATAGTCCGTGCTCCTTACGCACGTTCTGAACTTGTATGTTCTGCCGAATGGGTAACTGGAAAACGTCGGCGTACTGCTCCAGATAACGTACGACTTCATCGCGTAGCGGATAATGCCTGGCGTCAGCTGGAAAGGGCATCCCAGGTAATGATGAGTAAGCGGCAGGGGAAAAAAGTCTCAGGCTGTCGTAGTAATTGCGCCAGTTTCCACCGGGCTGGTTCTCGGCATCCAGAATGAGAAACCTGAGGTTTTGCTGCTGCAGGTGCCAACCACATGCGAGCCCGGCTTGGCCCGCACCGATAACAATGACGTCCATGGGCTCAATTTTTACATTCACGTATGCGCACTCATGCATATATACAGACAATAAAAAAACTACACTGGCGCACCAGGGCAGCAGAACGGCGCCAGACTCTTCATGTGTTGGAGAATGCCTTCAAGCCGTGTCACCACCGCCGCTCCATCCACCTCGTAAAACATCTGTCGGCTGACTTTGGTCGCACGGACGATGCCCGCTTCTGAGAGCACTTGCAGATGGCGAGATACCACAGAACGCTCTTGAGGCAGCCCCTCGGCAATCTCGGCGATATCCGCACGCCCCAATTGCATGACTCGCTTGAGTACAGCTACCCGCGACGGCTCGCACAGCGCTTTGAAGAAAGCGCCATCGAGAGAGTCGATTGCGGCATCAATTGCCCGGGAACGTATGGAAATTCGGTTCGTCATGCGGATGACTATATGTGCACATCCATGCACACGTCAATTCGTCGAACAGGTATCAAATATCACCTGCCTGCATCGCTATTTTGCAAAAGCCCTTCGCGCACCGACCGTCTGACCTCAGCCTGTATGGCATAAGCCGGCGCCTCTACAGCATTGAAATCCTGTGTATACCGCTGGGCAAATCCTTCTACCCCCCATTCCTGATACTGCTGCACATGCTTTAACTCGTGAGCCCAGAGCGCGATGTTCTGTTCCGCGCTTTGAGCGTCCCGGAAAAGGATGATGTCGATCAGCGTCACGGCCCCGACATCGGGGTTTTGCAGCATGGCAGTGGCGGCGTTGAATTGACCGTTGTCGCTGACTTTGTAGCGCGCGGCATCGAGGACGCCGGGGTCGTACCAGCGCAGCAGTTGCTGCCGGATGTGCGGTGGAATGGGTTGGGTGCCAGTGTTGGCGGCATCAGCACGGGCTTGGGTCAACCAGAGCGCCAAGGCAGGTGCCGCGATCTGGTGGACGTCATCCGGCAAAGAACCGAGCATCGGCTCCAGGTCTGGCAGGCAGATGCAGCCGTTCAGGCACACTTGTGTCTCGCCAGCCGGGCAAGCGGTGGTCTGGGCTGGCACGTCAAGCGTCAGGCAAAGCACGAACAGCGCCCCCAGGCGCGTGGTGATGGGTGGCATTGGGCGCTCCAGGGATGGACGCAGCGCGAACAGGTCATCATTGATCGAGGATCAGCATAGCTTTAGCGTAGTCCGAACCAGGCGCTCCCAGGATAATTGCAGGGCAGACCGTCTTATCCGTGAATCCTTTGCTTGGCGACTTCATGTACCCCGCTGGACCGTGTTCAAGCCAGCAGCTCGGTGATCCACCGGGCTTGCCGGGCGATGTCTTGCACCCTTTCCTTGGGCACGACCTGCCGAGCCCGGGCGAAGTTGCTGAGCGTCTGCTGCTTATGGCGCAGAATGCGCTGCCACTTGATCAGGAACGCCGGGCTGCGTGCCTGCATCAGCACCGGGCCGAAGTACAGCTCCTCAGCGGTATATCGCACCGGCCCGACGCGCTCGGCGACGATGATCTCGTAGTAGAAGCGGTTCTCCCGCAGCACTTCTTCGCAGAGGATACGGTAGCCATTCTCCATCAGCCATTGGCGCAATGGCTGCTCACCACCGTTGGGCTGCAGGATCAGTCGCTCATGGCCACTGAGGCGAGCCTTGCCGCTGTCGAGGATGTCTCGGATCGTCTCGCCGCCCATGCCACAGATGCTGATCGCCGTGATCCCGTCTTCCGGCTCGATCGCCGCCAGGCCATTGGCCAGGCGCACGGTGATCCGTTGGTCCAGGCCGTTCTCGCGCACAGTGCGTTCGGCTGAGCGCAATGGCGTCAATGCCACCTCGCCCGCCACCGCCGCTGCGATGGCGCCACGGCGCATCAATGCCACCGGCAGATAGGCGTGATCCGAGCCGATATCGGCCAGGCGCGCATCAGCTGGTACATGCGCCGCAACGCGTTCCAGACGCATGGACAATGTGTGTTCGTTCAACAGCAGCCCCTTTTCACCACGAACATCCGACACCTTGGCCGGATCGGGGCGCGATTCTGTCGAGTAACGCCATGCATTTCAAATTTATGCGACCAGGGCCATGGCTCGCCCCAACCCACCGCACAGTTATCGACCCAAAAAACCTGGATCAGCTCTCAGGCGTGATAGTTGAATCCAGACCGGATTCAGCAGCCAGTTTCAATCGGTCAGCTTTACTGATGTATTTAGACTTACTGGCCGGTGCCAATTTGGCGCTGGCCTTTTTGGCGTGAGCCTTTAATAGCTGCTTTATTTTTTTACGACGGTTCATATTTTCTTGCTCGGCGTGTGAGTTCCTGAATGATGGCAGAGGTTCGGGTAACGGGACAATGATTGTGGCTTCCACATGGTTCGCGACCACGCTGCCGAAAGTCGGGGCCCAGCGCCAAACGGCGCCCGCTGCATCAGCAGGTGTCCTATCCTTCCACCTAACCCATGAGCCCGGATATCGAAATGCTCACCCCCGAGTCCACCGTCCTCCAGAGCTGGCACCACAACGCCCGATCCTGGATCGAGGCCGTCCGTACCGGCAGCATCGAAAGCCGCCTGCAAGTCACCGACCAGGCCATTCTGCTGGCGGTACTCAGCCGCCAACCCGAGCACGTGCTCGACCTGGGCTGCGGCGAGGGCTGGCTGTTGCGTGCGCTGGCTGACCGCGCCATCCAGGCGGTGGGTGTGGATGGCGACGCTGCGCTGGTTGAGGCGGCGCGGGCGGCGGGCTCTTCGCGGGTGCATTTGGCAAGCTATGAAGAGTTGGCGGAGGCGAAAGTAGACATTGGCAACAACTACGACCTGATCTGCGCCAACTTTGCCCTGTTGCACCAGGACATCATTCCCCTGCTCGCGGCCATGAACGCCCTGCTCGTTCCTGGCGGCACGCTGGTGATCCAGACTGTGCATCCGTGGACCGCGTCGGTGGGCGATTATCAGGATGGTTGGCGGGAGGAGACCTTCGCTGGGTTCAAGGGGCAGTGGCAACCCATGCCGTGGTACTTGCGAACACTGTCCAGTTGGTTCAATGCCCTGGACATGGCCGGCTTTCGGCTGGCCGGCTTGCAGGAACCGCAGCACCCGCAAAGCCCTATGCCGCAGTCGTTGCTGCTGGTGGCTGAGCAAAACCCACCCATTACCGCAAAAGTAGTCGCGGCACTGGGGGCTGACTGACAGGCATCACGGCCCCGTCGGGATAATAGCTGTGTCGATCAGTACCGATAGGTTGCCTGCACTGAAATTCCATTCGCACTATTGTTGTAGTTGGCACTGTATTCCGGTTGAAGTCCGGAGGTGTTCGAATGCTGTACTGAGGCTTTTGAATCCCAGAGGTAGCCATACGCAAAATCTACCGTCAGATCGGCAGTCGGCGAATAAGCGCCGCCCAAGGTCACGGCCTGGCGATTCCCGACCGGAACGCGCACGCTGCGGTCGGCATTTCCAACCGGTGCCTGATCATAGGCATAGCCTGCGCGTATCAGCCATTGCGGGTTCAACTGATAGGATGCGCCAACCGCGGTGGACCAAGTGTCGTGCCAGTTCATCTCTTCGGCCACACGCCCCAGGCCAGCAGCCTGGCCCATGGCGGAAACATCGCTGTTGATTGCTTCGATCTTTTGAATCCGGCTCCAGCGTGTCCAGGTGGTCCCCAGATAGCCGGTCCAGCGACTATTGAATCGATGGGTGATGGACGTATCCACTGATTCGGGCATCGTAAGATCTATCGTGGTGTCATACTTTCCGTCCAGCGGGATAATGCTTGGGGAGCCGGAAACCTCAGTGTGCCCTTCGAGCTGATAGTTCACCTTCGAGTGATAGGTAATCCCCCACCGGGTTGACTCATTAAAGTCGACCAAGAGTCCAACGTTGTAGCCAATCGCCGTGTCATCGCCCTTGATGGTAACCAGGGTGTCCTGGCCGTTGTTCAGGGCGCCGGTTGCCATGTAATTCTGAAGCTTTGCATTGAAACGATTCAGGGTCGGTCCACCCCCGATAGATACGTGATCATTGATCCGATAGGCAATGGTAGGCTGCAGGGTTATCTCCTTGGTCGTGCTGTAGGAGCCATGGTAGCGACCTTGAAAAGAGCCCTCGTAATCATTGATCAGGCCACTCGGAGCATAGAGGCCCAGCCCTACCGAAAGACGCTCATCAAGCGGCGTCGACATATAGGCAAAGGGCACGACGCCCAAAGGCACCGAATCTCCCTCGTTTGTTCCTGCGGCACTGCCCTGCGCATCACTGATGTCGTCACTCACCGAAATGATCGCGGCACCGCCGGAAATCTCACTGCGCTTCAACTTGGTCAGGCCAGCAGGATTTCCATAGATGGTGCTGGCGTCCAGCGCCGAAGATGACCTTCCCGCATAAGCAGTTCCCGCGCTGCTTGCACTTTGTTCGTTTAGAGCAATGCCATTGGCACTTGCAATGGAAGAGGCGCTGAGCAGGGCCATGGCGCTGGTGAACTTGATCCAGACAGCATACTTTCGCTGAGTAAAGAAACACGGGGCCACACGGCTATTCAGTTTCATTGTCCACCTCTTGTTTATTATTTTTGTTGATTGCACGCAGGCAAGGCTTCGCCTTCCTGTGCACTTTTCAGTGCCGGTTGGAATTGATCGAAGTTGTGTAAAAAGCCCTGACTGAACAGCGCCAGGGCACGCGAATCAGAGACTCAATTAAGCCATTCGGTTTGAAAGCTATAACGCCCCAAGAGCGGAGCCAGGACTTCCTGGGTAGTTCCGGCCCGGATGCAGGCGACATGCCCACGGCGATTGTCCTGCACGACCTCAACAGCAATATTCGAAAGCCCCAGGCGCTCCACCTCTTCCTGGACTACTTTGGCAATCTCCCGCTGTTGCAAAGCAGGCTTGAATATCTTGCCCACGGCAGTCAGTGGCAACGCATCGAGGATTTCAATGCGCTTGGGGACTGCTGCCCGCTCACTGATGTTGAGATGAGCGAATGCCTCAAGTTCTTCGGCGTTGCAGACTTGCCCGGGACGCAGTTGAACGTAGGCGACTGGCACCTCGCCCGAGTAGGCATTGGGGCTGCCGATTGCAGCGGCCAAGGCGACGGCGGGATGCGTCTGCAAAGCCTCCTCGATTTGCTTGGGATCAATGTTGTGGCCGCCGCGAATGATCAACTCCTTCTTGCGTCCGGTCAGCCAGAAGTAACCCTGCGCATCCTGGCGACCCAGATCGCCCGTATTCAGCCAGCGCTGACCGTCGATATCGATCCAAAGGCCCTGGTTATGACGCTCCTCCAGATAGCCCTCGAAGAGGTTCGGACCACTGACCGTGATGAGGCCGATTTCATCCACGTTGGCGTCGCGCAGGTAATCTCCAGAATCATCGAGCACGACCGCGCGCATACGCTGGTAGGCGATCCGTATCCCGATGGAGCCGACACGGCGCTCGCCATGGGGCGGATTGATCGAGGAAACGCAGGTGCCCTCCGTCAGCCCGTAGCCTTCAAGGATCTTTACCCCGGTCCGGCGCTCGAACTCCCGGAAAAGCTCAGCCGGCATGGGGGCGGCACCACACATCGCATAGCGAAGACTGGACAGGTCGCAGCCCTGCCATTCATTTTGCAGAAGCGCAGCGTAGACAGTTGGCACGCCGGAAAAGAAGTTGATACCGAAGTGCTCGACCATCTCCCAGAATCGTGGGATCACCCCCTCGCCACGATAGCCATGAGGTGTGCCGAGGATCACATGGTCGCCTTGAGTCCAAGGCACCAGCCCCGTCACCAGTTGTCCATTGACATGAAACAGCGGCAGGCCACAAAAGATGACCTGGCCACCACTGCGTGGCTGCAAATGAGCGGCTACGGCCCATGCATTGAACACTTCAGAGCCATGGCTGCGTGCGGCAATCTTGGGAAGCCCGGTGGTGCCGCCCGTACAGATGTAGGAGGAGCATTCATTCTGGCGGATTTGCCGACCACTCTTCAGGTATGTGTGCGACTGAGTACTCATCAGCGATTGCCAATCGTGGATCGCGATATCTCGGTGTAAGTCTCGTTCCTTCAGTGCCGCTGCTTTCAGGGCTCCACGCACGGGTTCGGCGACATAGGGCTCCATGCTGACCCACACGACAGACCTGACCGTGGGCAACTGATCCAGTTGCGAAGCCAGTTTGGGCCACAGATCGCTGCCCGCCGTCGGTGCGAGCGTCACTACCACGGATGCCTTCGCAGCATCCAGCAAGCCAGCTATCTGCTTGGCCTCGAGCAGCGGATTGATCGCCATGACGATGCCCGCCGCCTCCCCACCCCATATCGTGAAATGGGTTTCCGGCAGATTGGGCAAGATAAAGGCAAGGACCTCGCCCGGCTTTATACCCAAGTCATGGAAAGCATTCGCCGCGCGGGTGATATCCCCGAAGAGCTGGGAATAGCTCCATGTGTAGGTGCGCTTGAAATCGGCGGCATCGGCAAAAAAGCTTAGCGCCGGTGCCTGTGGGGAGCGCCGGGCTGCCTGTCGCAGCGCTTCATAAGTGCTGGATGCCAGGCCACGTTCCGACAGGGGGATTTGTTCGAGGCTTTCGATGTCACTCAGGGTCTGCACAATCATCAGGCTTGCTCCACGACTCGGTTGCGTTGTACACCGAGGTCGACCACACCATCGGCGCTGCGAATGCGCGCCTCGACCACGTCACCTGGCTTGAGGTATTGCGTCCGACCTTCCTGCGCCTTGAGGAAAAGCTTCCATTTGGTGGCCTCCGGCATCAGGGCCGCAATACGCTGTTTGGCAGGCGAAGGCACCGTGAGCGCACAGCCGGCAGGCGTACCGGTGGCAATAAGGTCGCCAACGGCGAGATCTTGCACGGAGGAGAGCTCGGTAAGGGTTTCCGCGGGGCCGTAAACCAGATTGGCCGTGCTATCGTTCTGTCGCACTTGATCGTTGACCGTCAGGCGCAGTTGCAGCTCTTTCAGGTAACGAATATTCGTGGCATCCAGAAGGCAGAGGTACGGCCCGACCGGACCGAAAGTGCGGAAGCTCTTGCCCTTGTAGAACTGCATCTGAGGAATCTGAATGTCACGAGCCGAGTAGTCATTGACGATGACGACGCCTGCAATGAACTCATGCAGATTGGCGTCGGTGACAGCAACAGCGCCGGTGATCGCGCGTTTCATCACCAGCCCCAGTTCGATCTCGTAGTCGAGGAAGCGCACGGTGCGCGGCTTGATCAGGTCGCTGTCAGCGGCCACCAGGCAACTCGTCGCCTTGGTGAAGATCATGTTGAATTTCTTCGCATCCGGGTCCATGCCCGACTCGATCATATGCTGACGATAGTTGGCGCCCTGGCAGACGAACTGCTGGTTGCGCGTCACCGGCGACAGCAGTTTCACTTCGCCCTCCGCAAGCTCCGCACCTTTCAACTGAGCGAGGTCGTCGATACTGTTCTCGCGAATGAAATCACCGGTGGTTTCAAAAGCACCGGGGACAACCGTGATACGGCCCTGGCGTAGCACGCCCCAGTGGATACCGTTCTGAAATTCGAAGCGGACTACGTGTACAGCAGACATTGAAGGTACTCCTGGAGCGGCGTTTGTCCCGTGCTCGGCGGCGCGAGAACTGTGGTGTTGTTCTGAGGGTGGGCTGGCAACGCTGTAGACCAACGAGCCGCCGACGATCAAGGCGCCGGCTTTGAGCACATCCCGACGGCCATATCTGGTTGCATTGCCCGACATGGCGGCTCTACCCGAACATCCGCATGAGTGTTATCAACTTGCGAATGCTCAAGTCCGGACTGCGTCGCAGGTTGCGCAACAGCGCACGCAGATTGGCCAGGCTCATCTTCGGTTTTGTAAAACGCTTGGGCATGCGTTGCCCCCACTGCGCCATTGCCTCGGGGCTCACGGGATGAATGCCCGTAGGCTGTGCAGCCGTGAAAATATCTCCGTCGCAGTAATGCTCGTGCTTATCGCCCCAAGGGTCTTGCCAGTAATCGAAGATCTGACTGCCCAGGATGTGTCGGCCGATGCCCCATGAGTGCACCCAACCGCGCTCGCGCAGGACGCGCTGGCCCATGCCCACAGCGTCTGCATCGACGACCTCATAGGCGCTATGGCTATAGGTCGCCATGAACCCTTGCGCTATCGCGAGCGTATGGTGATCCGCAGGAGTGTCACCAAGTTCAAGGCGCATAAAGGTGACAATAGGTGTTCCATCGGGGAGCACCTGCACATCGCTGGGAATAAACCCGAAGTGCTTCGTATACCAGGCACAGGTCGCCTGGTAGTCGGCCACTTCGATGACGATGTGGCCCAGTTTAAGGATTTCAGCCGGAGCGATCGGCGGGCGCTGCGTGGCGTTGATTCGCGGTTGCTCTTGCGCCAGATTCCAGGAAAGAGGAGCCCGGTGTCCCAGCGTTATACCTGCCGTCTGATCGCAAACAGCTTCCACGATGAATCCGGAAGGATCGGTGAGTTTGACGCAATACCCACCACCAGGATGCTCTGATTTTTCTACCAATGACGCGCCTGGGATACGCGTCAGTTTTTCCAGATCCTTGAGCGACTGGACTGCCAGTCCGAACCCGATAAAACGTGCATGTTCTGCACGATGAACACGGTAACAGTAAGCAGTGGGGGCGGTGGCGCGCAGGTAAAGCGTATCGGCGTCCTGCTGACTGACCGACAGGCCGAAGTCGGTCAGGAACCGCGCCGCTTCGTTCAAGTCCGGCCGTTGAAAGATCAGGTGCGTCAACTCCTGGGCCTTCACCGTCGGCTTCGGATGCCGGGCAGGTTGTGGTGTCGCTAACCGGGGCATTTCATTTTTGTGGGTCATTGTTCTTGTTTTCCGGGTTTTTCAGGGTAAAGCCGTCCCCGCACCCCTGAAAATCCAGGGGCGTCTGGTTGACTCGGTTAATGAATCAGTCGAGCGAAGGCAGTGCTGGCAACTCGGTGATCGCCAGCGCCCTAGCCTCTTCGGGCGGTACGCCCAATGCCCGCAAGACCAGCTCGGCCGTGTCAGAGCCCGATTCGCGCCAGGTTTTGTGGCCTTCCAGTACCAGGAAAATCGAGCCCAGGACACTGCTCGATATCAGCGTCATTACCGAAAGCAATTGCCCTTTTTCAAACGTGTACCGCCCACTGGACAGTCCGCTCAGAAGATCCGTCGTCGCTTGGCTGCTGAACATTTCGCGCAACGAAGCATTGCTCATGGCGAATTTATGGATGAACGCCCCCCACTGGGACTCTTCGTGCGCTCGACGAATGAACAATCGAATGCCATTGGCAAGGCGCTGCGCTGGATCAGAAAGGGAATTGAAGCTCTTGTTGACGCGCTCATGCATCTCCTTGGCGAGATGGCTGGCGACCGCCTCGAACAGGCTTTCCATGCTGTCGATGTTGCTATAGACCGTTCCGCGCGCCACGCCTGCCTCTTGGGCGAGGTCAAGAATGTTCACTTGTGAGGTGCCTCTTTCAGCGAACAGGCGAAAGGCGGCTTGATGAATACGGCGCTGTGTTGGATTCAGGGATTCCACGGTTCTCTCTCCAGGATTACCTTATGGTTCGATTGAACACTTGTGTTCAGTTTACGTCAACAACGTTTTTTGAATTAAATACGTTTTTCTCAATGACATCCTTTCTATTACGTAAAACTGGTGGGTAGATTGGATATGGCAGGATCGTTGCGGGGTTTTACACATTGACACAACTGAACACGCGTGTTCAGCTATATCGTGTTTCTGGCTCGCCGTCCCGGCAGGTCATCAAACCGGCCCATCGATGCAAACCAAGAGTTCAAGAACCTGAGCAAGCACTGTACAGACGGTGCTCAAACGGTATGACCCTTAGATGGCTGGCCGAATTCTCATCAGCTGAAGGACAGAACATGACCGGCTCAAAGCTCTTCAAACCGCTTCGTTTGCCTAACGGCATGGTGATTCCAAACCGGATCGCAAAGGCTGCCATGGAGGAGAATCTTGCCAATGAAGATCACGCTCCAGGGGATGCGCTGGTTAGGCTCTACCGGCGTTGGGCGGACGGTGGGGCCGGCCTGATCATCACTGGCAACGTCATGGTTGACCGGCACGCCTTGACCGGCCCCGCTGGCGTAGTGCTTGAGGACGATCGGAACCTGGCCAAATTCAGGCTCTGGGCCGATGCTTGCCGCAGTCGCGGAGCCCAGGCCTGGATGCAAATCAATCATCCCGGACGGCAACTATTGGCCTCCATGGGGCAATCGGCACGGGGCCCCTCCGCGGTGGCTGTCGACATTCCCGGACTATCAAAGGCCTTTGTGCCACCCAGGGCTTTGAAGGAGCGGGAGATCGAAGAGCTGATTGAGCGCTATACCCAGGCTGCAGTGCTGGCTGAGCGTGCCGGATTCACCGGCGTGGAGATTCATGCAGCGCATGGTTACCTGTTCAGCCAATTCCTCTCCCCCTTGACCAACCGGCGTAGCGACCGTTGGGGTGGCAGTCTGGAAAATCGCGCGCAAATTCTCCTGCAAACCATCGATGCGATACGCCTGCGAGTGGCACCGATCTTTTGCGTCGCTGTGAAGCTCAATTCAGCAGACTTTCAGCGCGGTGGTTTCGATGCCGAGGATGCGGCTCGTGTGGTGGAAATGCTCAACGCCAAGGCGGTCGACCTGGTCGAATTGTCCGGTGGCAGCTACGAAAGCCCGGCGATGCAAGGGCAAACCCGCGATGGCAGCCGCCTGGCTCGAGAAGCGTATTTTCTCGAGTGCGCGGAAAGAATAGGAGAAATCGCGCGCATGCCGCTGATGGTCACCGGCGGTGTGCGCAGAAAAGAAGTCGCGGAGCGAGTGGTGAGCGGCTCGGTGTCGATGGTGGGGCTTGCCACTGCGTTGGCAATCGAGCCAGCCCTGCCAAGCCAGTGGATGGCAGGTCAGGACACTGAAGTGGAGCCCATCGTCGTCCCCTGGAAGAACAAGGCGCTGGCGTCGCTTGCCGTGGCGTCGGTGGTCAAGAAGCAACTCGGCTTGTTGAGCCAAGGCAAACAGACAAAACCCAGGACGTCGCCACTCATGGCATTGATCGGCAATCAGCTGAAGTCTCGTCGCCAGACGAAGAACTATCGGCAATGGATTGGCCGGGCTTAGCACCGGCCGAGGATGACATCAGGACTAGGGTAGCGGCTTACCGGCGATTTTCTTGGCTCTTGCAGGCGTTACGCCCAGCGCCTTGAGAATCATTTCCGCAACCAACAGATCGTGATCCGCCACTACACGCCCTTCGACAACCGAACGCATGGCTCCGGTTGTGCACGATACGACCATGTCCAGGGCAATCCCTTCGTCCTCATAAGCGAAAGTCCCTGCGCTCAGACCGTCACGCAGGTCGCCCAGCACATGGGCGGCCAAGCGCGAGCGCATGGTCTGATCGGAATGAATGATGCGCAGCAGTGCGTTAGCCCATTGATGGTCGTACGCGGCTCGGCAGATGAACATGCGCACGCCAATCGACAGGCGCTGCGCACCGCAGTGCACGTCCGAGCTCAGGGCGGAAATGGCATCGGAGAACTCGCTCGCCATGGCGATGCCAACCGCCTCGAGGACTTCGTCACGCGTTCGAAAATAGTTGTAGATGGTGCCGTTGGAGACCGCGGCCTCCGCGGCGACATCGAGCAGTGCAATCTCCCCCACTTCCTTGCGTGCGACCAGGCGCAACGCCGCGTCCACCAGGCCGCGACGGGTGCGTTCCCGCTTCTTGTGGCCTCGAGTGAGAGGCTCTTGCTCAGTTGCTTCTGAAGGAAAAATGGGGGAAGGCATCTTTACGCTCTTAATCGAGGAGGCTCGTTGATGGTAATGGAAACGTTGTCGGCAGTGGAGTCGGCGCTACCCATCAGGATCTGGCAGTCTCGAACCAGGCTGCCTGCCTGTGCGCCGGGAGCGTGGTGCATGATGATACGGTCGGGGCGGATCACGACAAGTGTGCCTTTGGCAGCCAGCGGCAGGATGTCATGGTTCAGGTCTTCGATGAAGTCGCAAGCGCTGTCGGAGCGCTGACCGCAGGCTCCGATCTGCAAGAAGTGACCTCCCATCTGTATCCAGGAAAAGACCTCGGCAGCGCTCAGCAGCGACAACGGATCGACACCGAACCCCACCAGGGTCAGGTTGTGTCCAAGCGCATCGTCGCTCAGTTGGATCTGCTGTTGCGTGTTGCGAACCCAGGCCTGGGGAAACAGGCTGCCACGCACCAGTTTGTCGCCACGGCGATGACGCATGAACAGACCGTTTTTGAAGATGTTCTTCGGTTTGATGTCCAGTTGTTCGAAGTACTTTCTGGTAGCGGGAGTCAACGCCAATGTGCGCATCAGGCCATGGATGAAGAAAGCGGCGACCTTGTTTCTCGGCATCACCAGACGGCCCATGAGTTTTGCCAGATTGATCATCGCCTGGGCATGGGGGCGGCGCTCTACGTCATAGGTATCAAGTACTGAAGGCGCGGCTTGGCCGTGAAGGACCCAGGCCAGTTTCCAGGCGAGGTTGGCGCCATCTCGAAGCCCCGCGACGAGCCCTTGCCCGACAAAGGGGGGAGTAATGTGGGCGGCATCCCCCACCAGGAAAACGCGCCCCTTGCTGAATCGGTTGCAGCAGCGCGCGTGGAATCGATACACCGCCTTGCGCTCGATTTCCAGCGCCTGCGGATTGATCCAGGGCGCGATTAGCCGGGCGATGCTTTCCGGGCTTTCCAGCTCTTCCCGGGATTCGCCTGGGTGCAGCATGAACTCCCAACGCTCTCTTCCGCCAGGAGCGGGCATGTGCGGCGTTGGGCGCTTTGGATCACAGAGAAACTCAACGTGATCAATGGCGGACTTATGCCGGTTTTTTACGTCGACAATCAGCCAATCCTCTGCATAGGTTTGTCCTTCGAACTCCTGACCGATCAAGGCCCTGACCCTGGAGCTGGCACCATCCGCACCGATCAGGTATCGGGCGCGAATGAAATGCAGATGGCCGTCCTGGTCCCGAACGGAGGCGACGACACAATCCGGCTCCTCGACCAGATTCTCGAGCTCGAAGCCACCCAGGCTGGTCACTGACTTGAGCCCGCAGACCTGTTTACGCATCGCGTGTTCGAGGTCGGGTTGATAGAAAGTCACCAGTTTGGGGTGGCCGTCGATGCACCCGGCGGTGTTGGCTCGACTGAATTGCCCGAGGACCGGGGAATGCATCTTCACTTCGGGGATAACGATCTTCTCGAAAGCATCTTCCGACAAGCCGGCGAGTTGCAGGATGCGCAGCGCCTCGTTGTCCAGAGCGATCGCGCGGGGCATCAGGAGAACCTCATGGGTCTTGTCCAACACCAATGTGTTCACGCCATAACGGCCGAGCAGCGCCGCGATTGTCGCCCCTACCGGGCCGTTACCGACGACCAGCACATCGACGGCGGCGGGAGGCGATTGCAAAGCTTTTTTGTTGTTGTTCATCTCGAGCCCTTGTTGTGATTGAAGTGGTGAGACGTGGAGATCTCATCGTCAGGCAAGGCCAAGGTATGTAAAATTGAGAGATATTTCAATATTGAAATGTTCGTCATTACTTTTTCGAGATCATTACCGCACAGGAACAAGGTCATTGAGGTTATGCCGAGGATCGGTTTTCCGACCGATGAAGCTTGGCTTGCGAGCCGATCAGCGTTGTTATTGAAGTAATGACTCAGTGCTAGAAACTATATTTTTGTCTTCAGGAATCCAACGTGGCGCGTGCGCAGCCTCATCCGAACCCAGTCCAGCTCCGCTTCGTCGAGTTCGAGCTCAACGAAGCCAACGCCTGTTTGTTACGTAACGGAGAAGCCGTGGCGTTGGCGCCAACGCCCTTCACTCTGCTGTGCGTACTTGCGCGCCAGCCTGGGTCGCTGGTGACCAAAGATGCCTTGCTTGATGCCGTGTGGGGGCATAGGTTCGTCAGCGATTCAGTGCTGAAGACGGCCATCAGCGATCTGCGCAAGGTGCTGGGCGATGACCCCAAGCAGCCCCGCTTCATTGAGACTGTGTCGCGGCGCGGCTATCGCTTCATCGCCGCGCCATCCCCTACCCCTTCGATGCCCCCGGCATCCGCGACGGTGCCGGCGGCCGGTGCATATCCGTCGCCGTCATTCATCGGTCGCACCGACAAACTTTCAAAACTGCAGCGCGCGTGGGAACGGGCTTACGGAGGGCAACGCGCAGTAATCTGGCTTGCCGGAGAGCCTGGGATTGGCAAAACCACGTTGATCGAGCACTTCCTCGCCAGTCTTGGCGACATCGCCTGCGCACGCGGCCATTGCGTGGAGCACTACGGCACCGGCGAGCCGTACCTGCCAGTGCTGGAAGCGTTGGCCGATCTGTGCCGCAGTGACCCCGCCCTGCCGACGCTGATGCGCGCCGTGGCACCGACCTGGCTGCTGCAACTGCCATGGCTGAGCACCGCGCAAGAGCGGGACGCGTTGCGGCGCGAGCTTGCCGGCATCGGTCCGGATCGCATGCTGCGGGAAATGGGCGAACTGTTGGACCGCTACACCGAGCACCGGCCACTGTTGCTGGTAACCGAAGACCTGCATTGGAGCGATCGAGCGACGGTCCAGCTCATCGACTATGTGGCGCGACGACGGGGCCGCACCCGGCTTATGTGGCTGGCGAGTTTTCGCGTCGCCGAGGTGGTGGCGCTCGATCATCCGCTCAACTCGTTGCGCCACGAACTGCGCCTGCAACGTCTGTGCGAGGAAGTGGTACTCGATCCATTCTCGGAAACCGAGGTCGCTGACTATGTCGCGCTGCGTTCGGCCTCTCTGGCCCGCGATGAAGCTTTCGTGCGAGCCCTGCACGAGCGCACCGACGGTGTACCGCTGTTCGTGTCATCAGTCATCAGTGAAGTGATGGACACCACGGACGACGATGCCACCATCGAAGCCCGGCTGGCGGGAATGGCGGTTCCCGAGAACCTCGCGGCCATCATCGATCACTACATCACCAAGCTCGGACCCGAGCAGCGTGCGCTGCTTTCGGCGGCAGCGGTAAGTGGAGTCGAATTCCGGGTCGAGACAGTTTCGCAGGCCCTCGAACGCGACCTCGCTTCGGTGGCCGACGCCTGCGAGGAACTGGTGCGCGAGCAGGTATGGCTCACGCGGTCGCGAGCCGCCGAACTTGAAGAGACGGTGGAGCTACCCTACTCGTTCCGCCATGCCCTCTTCCGCCAGGTACTGTACGACCGCACGCCGCGCTCATTGCGTATCCACCTTCATCGCCAGGTTGGCACTGCGCTCGAACGCGAACGCATGGCCGGCGTGCCGGTTGCTGCCTCGGAGCTGGCGACGCACTTCGACCGGGCCCAGCAGCCAATGATCGCGTTGCATTACTACGCCGAGGCTGCGGAAGCCGCGCTACTGCACTTCAGCCCGGCTTTGTGCATCAGTCTCACCGAGCGCGCGATGGTCCTGCTGCGCCAAGCGCCAGCAGGGATGGAGCGCGATACGCTCGAAATCACCTTGACCACGCTGCAGGGCGTGTCGGCGTTCCATACGCTCGGTGTCGGCAGCGAAGCCAGGAACGCGTTCGAACGCGCCTACACGCTGCTAGCGGATGTACCCGAACATCCGATGCGCGGCCGCCTGCTGCACGGATTCGGCTATCTGCTCGGTCTGCGCGGCGACTATGCGCTGGCGCTGGCGGTAGCGGAACGTGCCGAAGCCCTCTCGTGCGAGGCTAACGATTCAGCACTGATGCTGGTGGCGTGCATCGTGCAGGGCGAGGTGCATCATCTCCAAGGGCGCACGCGGACGACCCGCCGATGGCTTGAGCGCGCACTTGCAATCGCCGAGTCGCTGGACATCGGGACGAACGAAATATTTGCGGCCGACCCTCAGGTCATGCTGCACGGCATGCTGGCCATAGAACTCGTGCGTTCCGGCCTGGTTGAGCAAGGCCAAGCTCATATGCAACTGGCGCGGACCCGCGCACAAATGCTTCGCCAGCCTATGACCTGGTTGGTCGCCACCTGGCAGGAGGTGTTGATCGAGGTGCGAATGGGAAACCCTGTGCGTGTGGCGGCGCTGGCTGACGACATGCAAACGCTGGTCGACGAGTATTCGCTCGCACTGGGGCGTACGGCTTGCCGCTGGTGGCGCGGCTGGGCTGACGCACGTAACGGTGCGCCACGAGACGGTTACCGCAGCATCCGCGAGGCTTACAACGAACACACCGGACTCGGCATGCGCTCCGGTGCCAGCGAGGTACTCGGCTACGCCGCCGAGGCGTTACTGCTGGCGGGTGATTACGGCGCCGCGCGAGTCGAGCTACAGGAAGCCTTACACGTTGTGGAAGAACTGGGCGAGCGCGTGTACCTGCCGCAATTGTTGCTGCTGGAGGCAGCGATTGCGCGGACGCAGGGCCGGCCCGATGCCGGCAGCCTTGCGGTGCGGCGTGCGGTTGAGGAGGCGCGCACTCAGGAAGCGCCGTGGCTGGAGCTGCAGGCGTTAGTCGAACTGTGCGGGCACCACGACGCTACGACCGAGGACTACCAGGCCCTGGCGGCGCTGCTTGACCAACTGCCCGAAACGGATGGAACCGAGCTGGTGAAACGTGCGCGCTCGCTGCTTCAGGCTGCAAAGCCTGATTGAAGAGTTAAGGTCGCAAACTTGTGGGAGCGGCGCTGTCCCGACCGAAGTCTGACCTTTCGCTTACGACTCGACCCAGGAGGCGGCCTACGCTGTCGTCGAACTTTCTTGCCCCCTGGACTGCAATGAGCCTGAACCCTGAATCCAAGTACCCCAATCGTCGCTCGTACGTCCTGAAGCTGCGCAGCGATGCCACGCCCGGAGCCCTCGCGGGCCGCCTTGAAAACCTGGTCACCGGGCGTCAGCGCGAGTTTTCGTCTGCCGAAGAATTACTGGAGTCGATTGACTCGGACCTCACGTCGGCGGCCGACGAGCACGCGGCAAATCCCGACGGCGAGTGACGCCTCCAACATGAATGAGCACTCGATATGGCGACCGAACGGCGACGTTTTGCTGACGACTTCGCGCATACCCGGGCCTTACGCTGATGCCACCTCGAATCTACACGAGTCCAATCCAATGCTGCGACTTCCCCCTTCCCTTCCGTTGACCCGCTATGCCGGACAAACGCCTCTGCAACATGCCGAACGCCTGTTCGACGTCATCGTGGGTGCGGCGCTCGCCGCGTCTATCGCGCTGGTCTTGACCGGTTGCGCTACTGAGGTCGCCAAGCCGTCGGTAAACCTGCCGGCCGGCTTCGCCGCAAGCACAGCCTCCGAAATGGAACCCGAAGCCGCGTGGTGGGAGACGTTCAAGGACCCGGTGTTGACGGATCTGGTGCGCCGCGCGATGCACGAAAACCGTGATATCAAGATCGCCGCCGAGCGTGTGCGCACCGCTCGTGCCGGAGAGACGATCAGTCGCTCCTGGCTCTTTCCGAGTATCGGAATGTCCGCCTTCGGCTCCGACCGTAGCAGCGGCTACAGCACGGCCAAGAAGCAGGGTTATCCAGATACCGAAACCGTGGGCGCCGGTCTGGACGTTTCGTGGGAACTTGACCTCAGCGGACGCCTACGCGCTGGAGCAGCGGCGGCCGAGGCCGAGGCACTGGCCGCGGAGGACGGCGTGCGCGGCGTGCGTCTGCTGGTGATGAGCGACATTGCCAGCAACTACTTCACGCTGGTCGGCGCGCTACGCCAGGCCGAAACATTACGCGCGATCTCGACGGCGCAAGACGAGACACTGCGCCTGGTTAATGCACGCCACCGTGTAGGGTTGGCGACCTCTTTCGACGTCGAGCGTGCGCAAACCGATGCCGCATCGGCGCGCGCGCAAATCCCACCGCTGGAGACGCTGGCAGCCGTATCGCGGCACCGCATCGCGGTACTGATCGGGGATCAGGCCTTTAACGCCACGAGCATCCAGCCCTCCCGTGGCAACGCGGTGGCGCCCGAGGTCCGCAAAGGGCAGCCCGCCACCCTGCTACAGCGCCGGCCTGATGTATTGGCGCTGATGGCGCAGCTCGATGCCGCCAATGCGCGCCGTAAACAAGCTGCGGCTGAATGGTTCCCGCGGCTGTTCCTCGGCGCGTCCTATGGCCGTCAGGGTCTTGAGCTGAACGGTCTGGACCTGGGCGCCGCGCGCTTCACCAATGTGGCCGGGCTACTCGCGATGCCGATCTTCAACGCCGGGCGCACACGCGCGATCAACGAGGTTGCCGAGAGCGGCCAGCGTGAGGCGCTATTGCGCGCCGAGGACGGCATTGTGCGCGCGCTCGAAGACGTGGAGAACGCCCTCGTCACGCAGACGCAAGAGCGTCAGCGTGCCCAGTCATTGCAGTCGGCCACCGAGTCCGCGGAGGCGGCACTGAGCCACGCGCAATCGCTCTACGACAGGGGGCAGATCGACCTGTTGCCGCTGCTCGACGCGCAACGGGCACGCCTGGCTGTGCGCCTGAATGCCAACGACAGCAATACCCGGCTGCTGCTCGATAGCGTGCAGCTCTACAAGGCACTGGGCGGGGGCTGGCAGGTGTTCGAACAACCCGCTACTCCCACCGCAGCCACCAAAGCCGACCGTCCATCACTTTCCTAAGAAACTGCCGTTTTTCAAAGAGGAACCGCCTTGAAAACCTCCCTTACTGCGGCCGGCGCTTTGGCCGTAGCCGTCATGCTGTCCGCGTGTAGCCCGGACCAGCCAACCGTGCAGCCACCACGACCGGTACGCACTGTTGAAATCAGCTACGACAATGCCCGCGATATCAGTCGCTACGTAGGCACCGTACAGTCGCGATATGAAGTCGACCAGGCCTTCCGCGTGGGCGGCAAAGTCGCCCAGCGCAACGTCGATGTAGGCCAGTTTGTACGCGAAGGCAGCATATTGGCTGTGCTGGATGACAGCGACTACCGCCTCGCTGAAGAAGCGTCTCGACAACAATGGACAGTTGCCATCGAGCAGACGCGCCAGGCCGATTCGGACCGCCAGCGCCTGACCGCGCTGAAGGCTGACGGTTCGGTCAGTGCGGCCGACGACGAGCGCGCGCATACAAATGCCCAGACCGCGCATGCGACCGCCGAGGCCGAGGCGCGAAAGCTTGAACTCGCACGCAACCGGCTCAAATACACCGTGCTGCGCGCCTCACGTAGCGGTGTCGTCACGGCTGTTCGCGTTGAGGCCGGGCAAGTCGTGGCTGAGGGCCAACCGGTTGTCTCGATCGCGAATCCGGATGAATCCGAGATCGTCGTCGATGTACCGGAGGATCAGTTGTCCGTCTTCAAGGAGGCGCGCTTCAAGGCCTCGCTGGCCAGTGCGCCGAACGAGATCTTCGATGTCACGCTGCGTGAGCTCTCGCCCCAGGCTGCAGCGCAAACGCGCACCTACCGCGCGCGGCTCAAGCCGATGCAGGCGCTGCCGCTGGGTGCCACTGCCACGGTAACGGCCGAGCGCGTGATGACCAGTATTTCGGTAGCGGCAGTGCCAGCCACGGCACTGACGCAAAGCGGCGGCCAGCCTGCCCTGTGGGTGGTCACGCCCGTGGGCAAGGATCCGATAGGCGTCGTCGAATTGGTGCAGGTGGCGGTGTTGGGCTACCGCAACGACGAGGTACTCATCTCCGGGCCGCAGGCTGGCGTATTGGTCGTTACCGCAGGGGTTCAGAAGATGGCATCCGGACTGAAGGTCGCGCTTCCTGGTGCGGCGATTGTTGACGCGAGCATTACGCAGCAGGCCTCCCGATGAACAACTTCAACCTCACCGACTGGGCGCTGCGCCATCGCGCCATCGTCCTGTTCATGCTCCTCATTGTCGCAGTGGCCGGCGCCTTCAGCTTCACCAGGCTCGGTCAGCTCGAGGATCCGAACTTTTCCGTGCCCTCCATGACTGCCATGGTCATCTGGCCGGGCGCCACCGCCCAGCAGATGCAGGACCAGGTCCTCAACCGCATGGAGAAGAAATTCGAGCAGATCGACAACTTCGAGAAGGTGGTCACCTACGCGCGGCAAGGCTACGCGGGCATGACGCTCACCGTACGCGGCGGCACCTCCAAAGCTGACCAGCGCGAGGCCTGGTATCAGGCGCGCAAGAAACTCAACGACCTGAACCGCGAGCTGCCTGACGGCGTGATCGGCCCGATCGTAAACGACGAATACGGCGACGTGTATGGCCTGATGTACGCGGTCAAGGGCGACGGTGTCGGTCACGCCGACCTGTCGAACGCGGCCGAGGACATCAAGCGCCGCATGCTGAAGGTGCCGATGGTCAAGAAGATCGATGTCATCGGCAAGCAAGCCAAACGTGTCTACGTTGAGTTCTCGCACGAACGCCTGGCAGCGCTGGGCATTACACCGTTGGCCATCGCCGAAAGCCTCAAAAGCCAGAACGCCCTGTTGCCCGCAGGTCAGATCGACACCCGCGGCGACCGTGTCATGGTGCGCGTGAGCGGCCAGTTCGCCAGCGAAGAGGCTATCCGCAACGTACCCATCTCCGCAGGCGATCGGCTGATCAAGCTCGGCGACATTGCGACCGTTACACGTGGCTTTGAGGATCCGCCAACCTACACAGTGCGCCACAACGGCCAGCCAGTGCTGATGCTCGGCATCACGATGACCAGTGACGGCAACATCGTCGACCTCGGCAAGGCGATGGACACGGCAGTCGCCAAGATCCAGTCGGAACTTGCGCATGGCGTGGAGCTGGAACTCGTGGCCGACCAGCCAACCACGGTGAAGGATGCCATCCTGGACTTCGGGCGAGCGCTGGCCGAGGCGCTGATCATCGTGATCGCGGTGAGCCTCGCCAGCCTGGGCTGGCGCGCCGGCCTCGTGGTCGCGACCACAGTGCCGCTGGTGCTGGGCGGCGTGGCGCTGGTAATGCTGGCGATGGGCTGGAACCTGGAGCGTATCTCGCTCGGTTCGCTGATTATCGCGTTGGGATTGCTGGTGGATGACGCCATCATCGCCATCGAGATGATGGTGGCGAAGATGGAAACCGGCATGGACCGCGTAAAGGCGGCCGCCTTCTCCTACCAATCCACCGCCATGCCGCGCCTGACCGGAGCACTTATAACCGTCGTGGGTTTCCTGCCGATCGGTCTCTCGCAGTCCACCACCGGCGAGTACGCCGGTGGCATTTTCTGGATCGTCGGCGCCGCTGTGCTGTTTTCGTGGATCTGTTCCGGCATCTTCACGCCGTACCTGGCGGTCAAGATGCTGCCCAACGACTTGGGCAAGCACCAGCACGGTGATCTTTACGATACGAAGTTCTATCGCAACCTGCGCCGACTGATCGACGCCGCCATCGAGCGTCGATGGGTGGTCATCGGTACGACGTTTGGCGCTCTGGTGCTGGCTCTGGCCTGTATCAAGCTGGTGCCGCAGCAATTCTTCCCCAACAGTTCGCGTCCTGAACTGGTCATTGACCTGCGCGTCAAGGAAGGCGCCTCGTTCGCCGCGACGACCGAGCAGGTCAAGCACATGGAGGAGATCCTGGCGAAGGACGAGGACGTGCGTTTCTTCACCGCCTATACCGGCGCCGGCGCACCGCGCTTCTATCTCTCGCTCAACCCTGAGCTGCCGAATCCAGGATTTGCCCAGTTCGTTGTAATGACCAAGGACCTGGATGCACGCGAGCGGGTGCGTGAGCGGCTAGTGTCCACGGCCGACGAACAATTCCCGCAGGCGTGGGTGCGCGTGACCCGGCTCGAGTTGGGGCCGCCTGTCGGCTACCCAGTGCAGTTCCGCGTCGTCGGCCCCGATACCCAGGTGGTGCGCCAAATCGCCCGCGACGTGGAGAAGATGGTGGCATCCAACCCGAAGGTGCGCGACCTCCAACTCGACTGGAACGACCCGGTGCGTACCCTGAAAGTGGAACTTGATCAGGACAAGGCGAGCGCGCTTGGCCTCACGCCGGCCGACGTGTCGTTGGCGACCCAGACCGTGATGAACGGCGCAACCCTGTCGCAGCTGCGTGTGCAAGAGGACCTGATCGACATCGTCGCCCGTGCCATACCTGAGGAACGCTTGAGCCTCGACACGCTGAAAGACATCAATCTCTACACGCGTCAGGGCACTGTGGTGCCATTGTCGCAAGTCGCGCAGGTACGCTCTGAACTGGAAGAGCCAGTGCTTTGGCGCCGCAACCGCGACATGGCGATCACGGTGCGTGCCGACGTGAAGGATGGCGAACAGGGCGTATCGGTGACGCAGGAGCTCCAGCCGTTGCTTAAGGATATCGAAGCGAAGCTGCCATCGGGCTACCGCATCGACGTGGGCGGCGCGGTGGAGGAAAGTGACAAGGCCAACAAGGCACTGCTGGCGGTGGCTCCGCTGATGCTGATCAGCATCCTGCTGTTGCTTATGCTGCAGCTGCAGAGCTTCTCTCGCATGTGGATGGTGGTGCTGACCGCACCGCTGGGCCTGATCGGTGTGGTGCCGGCGCTGCTGGTGTTCCAGTCGCCGCTGGGCTTCGTCGCAATCCTGGGCATCATCGCACTGGGCGGCATGATCATGCGCAACTCGGTAATCCTGATCGATCAGGTACAAACCGAGATCGCCGAAGGGCGCGACCCGTGGAATGCAGTGCTGGATGCCGCCATTCACCGAGCCCGTCCAGTGATGCTGACGGCGCTGGCCACCGTGCTGGCAATGATCCCGCTGACACGCAGTGTGTTCTGGGGGCCGATGGCTATTGCGATCATGGGCGGCCTTACGGTGGCGACACTGCTGACGATCTTCTTCGTCCCAGCGTTGTACGCCGCGTGGTTCAAGGTCGGTCGCCAAACGGTCGCTGACAGCCAACAGGTACGGGGGGATGCCGCACTCGCTTCTGAGTGATGAGTGCCGTGGCACTTTGTTCCCGACCTCACCATTATTAGAAGGGCTTACTCAGCATCGTTATCGTTCTTGAAAATAACCAAGGTCAGCCGCGAGGTTCTGCAACAAAAACGCCGCTCAGTGAGCGGCGTTTTTTTGTGCGGAAGGCGCGACTGAGAATGGGGCTCAACGGAGCAAAAGGTGACATCAAAATGAATTAAGGAAAATGACCATGACCATAGACATCAGCAACACACAATCGCTACACCGCTTCCTATCTCCGACACCAACCCCATCGCACTTGAGCTCATCGGCTGGCGGGCACTGCTTGAATGCCCGGAAGTCATTTCGATGCTTCCAGATGGTTCGCTGCAAATGATGGCGCCGACGCTCGGCGCTTCGAGCAAAAGCACGCACCGAACCCGCTGCGAGTGGAAGGAGCCGGGTTATTGGCTGTTCGCCAGCGCTGCTGACCATTGGAATCGACAAGAAATGCGCCTGACGAAGGTCAACTCGCTGCAGAAGGTCGTGATCGGCCAGATTCATGTGCAGGGTTCAGAGCGACCACCGGTGAAAGTGTTTTGGAACAAAGGCCGAATCACTATGGTGTTCCGGTCGAATTATCTTCAAGAAGATCCGGTGAACACGACGGTTCTGGAAAACGTGCCGCTCGGTGCACTTTTCAAAATCAACATTCACGCCAATTCGAGCGGCGCTGTCTCCGTTTCGGCGAGCTGCAACGGGGTCAAATCGACCTCCGCAATCATGCGCCTCGACAACACCTGGGACACCAAAACGCTGGCCTTCCACGGCGGTGTGTATAACCAGATCGATTACTCCGATACCACCGACCCCGAAGACGGTTCGGTGTGCATCATCAGCGACCTTTCCATCACCCACGCTTGATATCCTGCAGTCTATAGGAGCCAGCGGTGTGGCGATCGATGCACCGCTGGCTCCTACGAAAAGCGGATCAACCCTTTGCGCGCGGCGCATCAGGCAGCGCTTGAAAGTCATCCACCACCTTGTCTGTAGTAATGACAGCACCAAGGCCCCAATCGCCAGGCAGTTGCCAATCCTCTCCAAACATCTCCACTGGATGCATCGTGCGTTCCGAACCATTGCCGCACGCCAGGGACTTTGCCGGACAGTAAAGGTCGCATCCCCAACAGATCCGTTCGGGGTGTTTGGGGTTGGCGGGGAAGTTCTTGGCCATGCCGATCTCCGATCATTGAGTGGCGTTTTCCCAAGCTACAGCCCTTGCGCGACACCAGCCTTGATGCCTGTCAAGAATCGACATCGAGCCCCCTGCGCACTGAACCAACCCTTTAATTATTCAAAACTTGATAACAATCATTATTGTTCGCAGCAAAGCTTCCTAGACTCGGGCTCCTACTTGTCAGTGCCCAGGAAGCTAATTATGCGTACCCCTTTTTCGCTGTCCCTCGCCCTGCTCTTGCTATCGCCGCTGGCTCACGCCAAGGAATACCCGATCGGGGAACCACAGTTGTGTCCCGGGCTGGAAGTCGGGGCGGTGTATTTGCAGCCGATAGAAATGGCACCTGCGGGGATGATGCGCGCCACGGCGGATTCCGACGTCCACCTGGAAGCCGATATTCGCGCCACTGCGGACAACCGGCAGGGCTTTCAGGAAGGCAGTTTCGTGCCTTACCTGAATGTCTCTTTCAACCTGAAAAAACCGGGCAGCGCCCCCGAGATCAACGGTGATTTCCACGCCATGGTGGCCAATGACGGTCCGCACTATGGCGACAATGTGAAGCTGCTTGGCCCCGGTAAATATCAACTGACGTTCACCGTCCTGCCGCCTGGCGGTCATGGTTCGCTCGGGCGTCACACCGATAAGGAAACCGGTGTCGCGCCCTGGTTTGAACGCTGCGAACTGCACTACGAATTCATCTACGCCGGCATCGGTAAAAAAGGCGGCTATTGAATGAAGCGCCTGCGCATTGCCTGGTTGATCCTCGCCGGAGCCGTCGTGCCAGTGACGGCTTATGCCCAGTTACCCAGTTTTGAGCTGATCCTTCGCGATGGCCACTTCACGCCGGCCTTGCTGGAGGTGCCGGCCGGACAGCGCTTCAAGATTGTTCTGAAGAACGTCGGCCAAGGACCGGCCGAGTTCGAGAGCACGCCGTTGCGGGTTGAAAAAGTCTTGTCGCCGGGGGTGACGACCTTCGTGGTCATTCACCCCCTGAGGCCCGGCCACTACCCCTTCTTCGACGAGTTCAATCCGCAATTGCCCGAGGGCGGCATCCTCGCGAAATAACCTGCTAGCGCACGGAGCTTGCATGAATCAATCAATGTTCATCGTCTGGCGCGAAAGCGTCGAGGCCTTGCTGGTGATCGGGATTCTCCAGGCCTGGGCCAGCCAGCAAGGCCAGCGTAATCGTCTGGTCAAATTCCTCTGGGCCGGTGTGGTGCTGGGGTTGATGCTCTCGGGCCTGCTGGCGGTGTTGATTCTGTTTGCCGGTGAGGCCATGAGCGGGTCGGCCAGCGAATGGTTCCAGGCCACACTTGCGTTGGTTGCAAGTTTGTTGATGGTGCAGATGGTGGGCTGGATGCATCGCCACGGACGCAACCTCAACCACGATTTGCGACGACACGCCGATAGCCATCTGGCTCGACAAGGTGGCGTGGGTCTATTACTGCTGGCCATGCTCGCGATCAGTCGCGAAGGCAGCGAAACGGTGGTTTTTCTCTATGGCGCCGGCGCCCGGTTGAGAGGTCCGCAGCTTGGTTTGTTTGCCGTCGGCGGCGTATTGGGACTGGTGCTGTCGGCGCTGACCATCATGCTGCTGCACAGCAGTCGTCGATTCATTTCATGGCAGCGATTCTTTGCCATCAGCGAAGTCATCCTGCTCATGCTCGGCGCAGCGTTACTGGTCAGCGGCACCGAACGCATCGGCGGCCAACTGCTTGCCCTGGATTTGCCGGACGTGGTTTACCGCCTCGTTGGCGAAGCGCTTTGGGACAGCAGCATGTTGCTGAGCGACAGTCAGGGATTGGGTGGCTTTCTTGCCGGGTTCGCCGGTTATCGGGCAAGCCCCAGTGGCCTGACCTTGTTGGTGTGGGTCGGTTATTGGCTGGCCGTCGGCGGCTGGCTACGGCAACGAACCGCGGAAAACCTGCCATGCCCGACCTGAGCCGGCGCAATCGATGGCTCCAGCGCCTGGGTGACGGGATGCGTCGCCATGCGCCTGTCATCCGTGCGGTGCAGTGGGCTGTTGTACTGTTTTACGCGGTGCTGTTGATGACCCCGGCGCTGTTGCCGCTGCCAGACAGCCAGGAACGAATACTCGACAACCTGACCTTGCTCGCGCAGTTTCTGTTCTGGGGGATTTGGTGGCCGTTCGTGTTGCTGTCGATCGTTATGTTCGGCCGACTCTGGTGTGGAGTTTTGTGCCCGGAAGGTTCGCTCAGCGAATGGGCCAGCCATTACGGTAAAGGCCTGGGGGTGCCGCGCTGGTTGCGTTGGGGCGGCTGGCCTACCTTGGCGTTCTGCCTGACGACTCTCTACGGCCAATTGATCAGCGTCTATGACTACGCCCAGGCTGCGCTGCTGATTCTGGGCGGTTCGACCGTCGCAGCGGTCATCGTCGGGTTGTTGTTCGCCCGAGGCAAGCGGGTCTGGTGCCGCTACCTGTGCCCGGTCAGCGGTGTCTTCGCCCTGCTCGCCCGGCTCGCCCCGGTGCACTTTCAGGTCGATGAACAACGCTGGATCGAAAATGCCGCACCGCGCCTGCCGCCACCCAACTGCGCGCCCCTGCTCGATATCCGCCGCCTGCAAGGCGCCAGTGATTGCCACGCCTGCGGACGCTGCAGCGGGCAACGCGGTGCCGTGCAACTGATCGCCCGCTCCAGCAATCAGGAGATTCTCCACGCGACGGCGCAGACGCTGTCCCCTTGGGATACACACTTGCTGCTGTTCGGCGTAATCGGCTTGGCCATGGGCGCATTTCAGTGGACGGTCAGCCCATGGTTTGTCGCCCTCAAACAATTCCTCGCCCAGTGGCTGGTCGAACACGACCAACTCTGGGCCCTGCAGGACAACGCTCCCTGGTGGCTGCTCACCCATTACCCGCAGCTCAACGACAGCTTCAGTTGGCTCGACGGTTTCAGCATCGTCGCTTACCTGAGTTTGAGCTCGATCGTGCTTGGCACGGCGTTGATGCTGCTTCTGCACCTGGCGGCCCGACTGGCGCGGAATCGCACTCTGTATTGGCCCCTGGCGCTGACACTCACGCCCTTGGGCGGTGCCGGCCTGTTTCTCGGGCTGTCGGCCACCACTGTCAAATTACTGCGCTATGAAGGGCTGCTGCTGGAGTGGGTGCAACCGGCCAGGGCCTGTCTGTTATTGGCTGCGATGGGCTGGAGCCTGCTACTGGGTTGGAAACGGCTGAGTCGCGAAAATCTTTCCCGGGGGCGACGCGGGTCCGCCATCGCTTGCCTGCTCCTGGCCGAAGGCATGGTGGGATTTGGCTGGTGGTTGCAATTCTGGGGCTGGGCTTGAGTTCCCCAGCCCCCCGTTACCCCCGCAACACGAAGGCTGGAAACAACTCGCGCATCGCCTCCCACAACGCTGGCAGCAATGCTTGAGCCGAAACGCTCGGCAACAGCGGATCGAACATCCGCTCGGTGCGAACCAGTTGCACGGCGAAGCGTTTGACGCCAAGCGCATTCAAGCGTTTTGCCAGGATCAGCAGACGCGCCGGCTCGAACAAATGCCAATGCACGGTGGTGCGACATTCGTAATCGACACCACTGGCCAACAGATGCTCGAGGCTGCGCCAGTTGGCGGTGCCGCTGCCCTCGACCCGGGTGATGGCCTGGCAATCCTCGGGCAACGCCTTGACATCGAAACCGACCCAATCAGCCCCGATCAGAGCCTTGGCAAAGGCAGCAGGTTTGATGCCGGCGCTGTGCAAGCCAATGCGAAATCCCATGTCCCGCACTTCGTCCATGGCGCTGAGCAAACCGTCCTGCAGAGTCGGCTCACCGCCGCTGAACACCACGGCATCAAGCAGGTCCTGACGACGTTGCAGAAATGCCAAAACCCGCCGCCAATCCACTTCCTCACTGCCACGAGGGGGAATCAGCTGCGGGTTGTGACAATAACGACAACGCCAGGCGCAACCCTGGCAAAACAGCACGCAGGCGAGCTGTCCCGGATAGTCGATAGTGGTCAGGGGCACCATGCCCCCGACCCGAAGCATTCGACTCATTGGCGCCCGGCCAGCGTCGCGCTTTCTGTGAAGTGCACCCGCTCACGGTGCTCCGATTGTTTACCCGGATTGAACGCCGACACCGGACGGTGATAGCCCATCACCCGGGTCCAGACTTCGCAGCGTTGACGTTGAGCCTGGGGCAGTGTTTGCGATGCAGTCATGGTGAAGCTCCTTGCGGTTGAGTGGATCGAAATCAATGAACAGCGCCGGCTTTCTGCGCTTGCAGTAGCAGGACTTCGTCGCATTTGGGGCAGAACTCATGTTCGCCATCGAGATAGCCGTGCACCGGGCAGATCGAGAAGGTCGGGGTCACGGTCAGGTACGGCAGGCGGAAGCGGCCCAGGGCTTTGCGCACCAGTTGCTTGCAGGCCTGGGTCGAAGAAATCCGCTCGGCCATGTACAGGTGCAAGACCGTGCCGCCGGTGTATTTGCATTGCAGTTCGTCTTGAAGTTCCAGGGCCTCGAAGGGGTCTTCGGTATAGCCCACAGGCAATTGCGAGGAGTTGGTGTAATACGGCGCCTGCACACTGCCGGCCTGGAGAATGTCCGAATAGCGCTTGAGGTCTTCCTTGGCGAAGCGGTACGTGGTGCCTTCCGCCGGTGTCGCTTCCAGGTTATAGAGATGACCGGTTTCCTCCTGGAAACGCAGCAACGTGGCGCGTACATGGTCGAGCATGTTCAGGGCAAACTTGCGGCCCTGTTCGGTGTGCATACCCTCCTCGTCACCGGTGAAATTGCGCAGCATTTCATGCAGGCCGTTGAGGCCGATGGTGGAAAAATGGTTGCGCAAGGTGCCCAGGTAACGCTTGGTGTAAGGGTACAAACCGGCGTCCATGTGATGCTGAATGACTTTGCGCTTGACCTCCAGGCTCTCCATCGCCAGCGCCATCAATGCGTCCAGGCGCTGCAACAAACCACTGGTATTGCCCTTGAACACATAGCCCAGACGGGCGCAGTTGATGGTCACCACGCCGAGCGACCCGGTCTGCTCCGCCGAGCCGAACAAACCGCCGCCGCGCTTGAGCAACTCCCGCACATCGAGTTGCAAGCGGCAGCACATCGAACGCACTTGATTGGGCTGCAGATCCGAATTGAGGAAGTTCTGGAAGTACGGCAGGCCGTAACGCGCGGTCATCTCGAACAAGCGGTCGGCGTTTTCACTGTCCCACGGAAAATCATGGGTGATGTTGTAGGTCGGGATCGGAAAGGTGAACACACGCCCCTTCGCATCGCCAGCCTGCATGACTTCGATGTAGGCGCGGTTGAGCAGGTCCATTTCGAGTTGCAGGTCGCCATAGGCAAACGGCATTTCCTCCCCACCGATGACGGGTATCTGCTCACGCAAATCCTGCGGGCATACCCAGTCGAACGTCAGGTTGGTGAACGGCGTCTGGGTGCCCCAGCGCGAAGGAACGTTGAGGTTATAGATGAACTCCTGGATCGCCTGGCGCACCTCTTGATAACTCAGCTGGTCCTTGCGCACATAGGGCGCGAGGTAGGTGTCGAACGAGCTGAACGCCTGGGCCCCGGCCCATTCGTTTTGCAGGGTGCCGAGGAAATTGACCATTTGCCCCAGCGCGCTGCTCAAGTGCTTCGGCGGACCGGCTTCGACACGCCCCGGCACACCGTTGAGCCCTTCGTGCAACAGGGTGCGCAGCGACCAGCCAGCACAGTAGCCGGCGAGCATGTCCAGGTCATGCACATGCAAATCCGCCTCGCGGTGGGCCTGGCCGATGGCCTCGCTGTACACCTCGTCCAGCCAGTAGTTGGCAGTGACCTTGCCCGATACGTTCAACACCAGCCCGCCCAGTGAGTAGCCTTGATTGGCGTTGGCCTGAACCCGCCAGTCTTCACGGTCCAGGTACTCGTTCATCGAGGTCGCCACTTCGACCATGGTCCGGCGGTCGCGACGCAAACGCCCGTGTTGTTCGCGGTAGACGATGTAGGCGCGCATGGCGAAGAAAAAACCGGCGTCCATCAACACCCGTTCGACACGGTCCTGGATCTGCTCGACATGCAGCCTTGGCAGTCCGTCCAGCCGGGCGAGTACCGCCTGAAGCAAACCTTCAACCTCAACCTCGGTGTACTCCCCGGTTGCCTTGCCGGCAGCGATCAACGCCTGACGGATCTTGTCCGCATCGAAGGCGACCAGACTGCCATCGCGCTTGTGCAAGCGGTTACATCCTACTGAGATCAGCGTGCTCTGCATTCGGCCTCCAGATACTACATATAGATGTTTAAATAAAAACAAACACAACATGCAGTGAAGACTACGGACAAAGGGCTGATCTGCAATTGATCGATATCAAGATTTGGCGGTGAAAAAAACCGCCAGCGGCGGCTAATTCCAGTGGGTCAACAAACTCAGGCTACAGACTCCCTGTAGCAGCTGGCGAAGCCTGCGTTCGGCTGCGTAGCAGTCGTAAGATCAGGCGCTGCGGTGTTTCAGGTTAACCGGGACGATCCGATTGCGACTGCTGCGCAGCCGAACGCAGGCTTCGCCAGCTGCTACTGTCCGCGTAGCTGCCAGAACTGACCGGCATTACCTTCAAGGATCAACCGCCACTCATGTTCATGAACCGCACAATCTGCACCTCCCCTTCAGGACTGAAATCATGGCGCAACGGCTTGCCGCGCAAGGCCTTCTGCACCGCGTTGATCACGGGCTGGTCATCCAGCGGATAACGCCGCAGCAATCCTCTTAAATCCAGCGCATCGTCCTGCCCCAGACACAGCAACAGCTTCCCTTCAACCGTCATCCGCACCCGATTACAGCTGCCACAAAAGTTGTGGCTGTTGGGCGAAATAAAACCGATCCGGGTATCAGGATGGCGTTCCAGGCGCACGTAGCGCGCCGGTCCGCCGCTGTTTTCAGCGCTGTCGAGTAACCGATGCTGGCTGGCGATCAGCGCCCGGACCTCGTCACTGGAACAAAACGATTCGCCCCGGTAACGGCCGACATCGCCCAAGGGCATTTCTTCGATGAAACTGATGTCGATGCGCTGGTCGATGGCGTATTGCACCAGCGCCGGGACTTCATCGAAATTGCGCCCTTTCATCACCACGCAGTTGAGCTTGATCCGCTCAAACCCCGCGTCCCGCGCCGCTTCGATACCGTTGAGCACCTGGTCAAGATCGCCGATGCGGGTGATCGCACGAAACTTCTGTCCGTCCAGGCTATCGAGGCTGATGTTCATCCGCTTGACCCCCGCCTCCGCCAACGGCCGGGCCAGGCGGCTCAGTTGCGAGCCATTGCTGGTCATCACCAGTTCGCGCAAACCGGGCAACGCGGCGATGTTGCGGCACAGTTCGACAATGCCCGGACGAATCAGCGGCTCGCCGCCGGTCAGGCGGATTTTGCGTACGCCCAACCCGACGAACAGCGTTGCCAGACGCTGCAACTCTTCCAGCGTCAGCACCTGCTGACGGGGCAGGAAAGTCATGTTTTTCGCCATGCAATACACACAGCGAAAATCACACCGGTCCGTCACCGACATCCGCAGATAATCGATCTGCCGTCCAAAGCCATCCTGCATGACAACGTTCATCACATCTCCCGGTTTGCCTCGATGCTCACTGCACCAGCGGTGAGTCGGCACCCTGCAAATGGATGCCGCGAATATCCGCCGCACCGATCAGGGTTTGCAGGTACTGCACCAGCGCTTTTTGCCAGACGCCTTGCTGCAACTGCGTGCGGATCGCCGTCGACACCACTTCATAGGGCAAGGGCATGCCTTCGATCCGCTGATCGACACTGACCACATGCCAGCCGTAGCGACTTTCCAGCGGTTTGCTGGCCAGGCCTGGTGCCAGGGTGAACAGCTGACGCTCCAGTTCAGGCACGGTCTGGCCCTTGCTGATCTGCCCCAGAGAACCGCCTTGGGCCTTCGACGGGCAGGCCGAATATGTCATGGCCAGCTCGGCGAAACTGCCGGGAAAGTCCTCCAGACGTTGCAGCAGAACTTGCGCCTGATCATGGGCAACAGCACGCGCCTCGACATCATCCGGCGCACATTCAAGCAGGATGTGCCGAACCGCCAGCAACGGTGCGCTGTGAAAGCGCCCGCGATTGTTTTCGTAGTAGCGCAGGCTGGTTTCCTCGTCGCACTGCGGTACCTGCACCTCGCGTTCGAGCAACAAGCGCGTCGCCGCTTCTTCTTCATTCTCGCCAGCGCCAATCTCCAGCGACACGCCGAGCTCGGCGATGCGCTGCTGCAACAACTCGCGGATCACCAAAGCCCGAGCGGCCAGGTACACCGCCTCTTCGCGGCTTTCGGCCGGGTGATATTGCAGCTCCTGGGCCATTGCCTCCGGGGTGATCGATACCTCATTGACGCTGATGATCGGCCACTCCTGTTCGCTACTGGCGATCAACTGCGCCGGAGCGTCGGGGGTAGCCGCCGGCTCAACCGGGAGGGCTTCAAACTGCGCCTGTGCGAGCGGCGCGATGTCGAGCACGTCCTCGGTTTTTTTCGAAGACCCGCAGCCACCGCTACCGCCGTTACCACCACCACATCCACATCCACCTGACATGATTGTCTCCTCAGTACTTCTGACGAACGATTTGATAACGGCGCCCCAGGTACCAGATCGGTGCGCTGATCATGTGTACGAGACGGGTGAAGGGGAACAGCACAAACAGGGTCAATCCCAGGAACACGTGCAACTTGTAAATCAACCCGACCGGCTCAATGGCCGCCGCGGCTTCCATCGGCCGCAATAGCACGGTGTTCTGCGCCCAATCCGCGAGACTCACCATCACCGAGCCATCCATGTGGCCGGTGGAGGCGACAATTGTCAGCAGACCGAGCAGCAATTGCGCCAGCAGCACCAGCAGAATCAGGATGTCCGAAGGGCTGGAGGTGGCACGTACCCGAGGATCGTTGAGCCGCCGGTTGACCAGCATCAGCAGGCCGATCAGGCACAACAGGCCAAAGAACCCGCCGGACACCATCGCCAGCAATTGCTTGTTCTGAGTGCTGATCACGTGGTGATAAACCGACGCAGGCGTCAGCAGGCCAACGAAGTGTCCGGCCAGCACGAACAACACACCGACGTGAAAGAGGTTGCTCGCCACCCGCATGCCGCCTTGGTTGAGCATCTGGCTCGAACCTGCCTTCCAGCTGTATTGCGACAGGTCGAAGCGTGCCCAGCTGCCAATCAGGCAAGTGGCCAGGGCGACGTAAGGATAGATCCCGAACAACAACAGATTCCATTTAGACATTACTGACCTCCTGGGCTGGCGCGGCGGCCAGCCCTTCATGCTGAAAATCCACCCAGTGCAACGGCACCGCGCTTTCTTCCCGAGCCTTGCCCGGTGCGCTTGGCAGCCCACTGCAACGGTCCTGCTGTTCGGCCTGGAGAAAGTCCACGGCCTCCTCTTCCCAGATCTTGTCGAGGGCTTCGAGGGAGTCATCACGCGGTTCCGCCGCCACCTGCGCTCGCAGGTCGGCCACTGCCTGATGCGGTTCTGCCCCGGCGATTTGCAGCAGCGCCCGGAAGCAGCTGGCATAGGCGCTTTCACGCTCTTCCAGACGCGCCGCGAGCAAGGCCAGCAAATGCGAAACATCCGCCAGGCCCTCGCGGGCCTCGATGTCTTCGCGGGTGGACAGGAACTCCAGGTACAGCGGGATATAGTCCGGCAGCTCTTTGACGCCGATGGCAAAACCGGCGGCTTCGTATTGCGCCATCATGTCGACCATGGCCTGACCACGGTCACGGGATTCGCCGTGCACGTGTTCGAACAACAGCAACGACAACGAGCGCCCTCGGCCGAACAGCGCACCGTAGTGCTCCTGCCCGTCCATCAGGTCATTGGCGCAGATCAGCTCGAGCAATTCGAACAACGCGCCGCGCTGTTTAGGGCTGATTTCCCGTGACTGGATGATCGCTTGCTCCAGTTCGTCACGACCGTCAATCAGCGTCTCGGTCGGGTAATCGAGCAGCAGCGAAATCACTTTGAGAATCTGCATGCTCACTCCTCCCACAACTGAACGGTTTTCAGAACGTCGCGGCGGTTGGCTTTCTTCGCACCGAACATGTTGGTGTCGGAGCTACCGCTGCAGCCGCTGCCGAAACTGAAGCCGCAACCGGAGCGCTCGGCAAAGGCGTCACTCATGGCGTCTTCACGGTGCGCGCTCGGTACCACAAAGCGGTCTTCATAGTTGGCGATCGCCAGGTAGCGATACATTTCCTCGACCTGGGCCACGCTCAAGTCAACATCCTTGAGTACTTGCAGATCCTGAACACCATCGACTTGCTCGGAACGTTTGTAAGCACGCATCGCCAGCAAGCGTTTAAGTGCACGCTTGACCGGTTTTTCATCGCCTGCCGTCAGCAGATTGGCCAGGTACTTGAGTGGAATACGCAGGCTGTCGACATCCGGGATCACCCCGTTCATACCCACGGTGCCGGCAGTGGCGGCGTTCTGGATCGGCGACAGCGGCGGCACGTACCAAACCATCGGCAAGGTGCGGTATTCCGGGTGCAGCGGCAGCGCGAGTTTCCAGTCCACGGCCATTTTGTAGACCGGCGAACGCTGGGCTGAATCGATCACCGACTGCGGCACGCCATCGGCCAGGGCCTGACGGATCACTGCCGGGTCATTCGGATCGAGGAAGATCTCCAGTTGTTTCTCGTACAGGTCCTGTTCGTTGGCGGTGCTCGCCACTTCGCTGATGCGGTCGGCGTCATACAGCAGCACACCGAGGTAACGGATGCGCCCGACGCAGGTTTCGGCGCAAACAGTCGGCATCCCGGCTTCGATCCGCGGGTAGCAGAAGATGCATTTCTCGGACTTGCCGCTCTTCCAGTTGAAGTAGATTTTCTTGTACGGGCAGCCGCTGATGCACATCCGCCAGCCACGGCATTTCTCCTGGTCGATCAGGACGATGCCATCTTCTTCACGCTTGTAGATCGCACCGCTCGGGCACGATGCGGCGCACGTCGGGTTGAGGCAGTGCTCGCACAGGCGCGGCAAATACATCATGAATGTGTTTTCGTACTCGCCGTAAATGTCCGCCTGGATCTTGTCGAAGTTCTTGTCCTTGCGACGTTTGGCGAATTCAGTGCCGAGGATTTCTTCCCAGTTCGGGCCCCACTCGATTTTCTCCATGCGCTTGCCGGAAATCAGCGAACGCGGACGCGCGGTGGGCTGATGCTCGCCCAGCGGCGCGGTGTGCAGGTGCTGGTAATCGAAGTCGAAGGGTTCGTAGTAATCGTCGAGGCTCGGCAGGTCCGGGTTGGCAAAAATGTTGGCCAACACGCGGAATTTACCGCCGATGCGCGGGTTGATCGTGCCGTTGGCGTTGCGGATCCAGCCGCCCTTCCACTTGTCCTGGTTTTCCCATTCTTTCGGGTAACCGATCCCGGGTTTCGATTCAACGTTGTTGAACCAGGCGTATTCCATGCCTTCGCGGCTGGTCCAGACGTTTTTGCAGGTGATTGAACAGGTGTGGCAACCGATGCACTTGTCCAAGTTCAGAACCATGCCGATTTGTGAGCGAATCTTCATTTCAGTTCTCCTCGATATCGGTCGGCAGAGGACGCGGCAGATCATCGCCGGACGAACCATCGAGCCAGTCGACTTTGGCCATTTTGCGCACCACGACGAATTCATCGCGGTTGCAACCGACCGTGCCGTAATAGTTGAAACCGTAGGCTTGCTGGGCATAGCCGCCGATCATGTGGGTCGGCTTGAGCACGACGCGGGTGACCGAGTTGTGGTGGCCGCCACGGGTCTTGGTGGTTTCCGAACCGGGTACGTTCACGATCCGTTCCTGTGCGTGATACATCATCACCATGCCGTCCTTGACACGCTGGCTGACCACCGCCCGGGCGGTCAGTGCGCCGTTGGCGTTGAAGCACTCGATCCAGTCGTTGTCCTCGATGCCGGCGCTTTTCGCGTCGTTCTCCGAGAGCCAGACAATCGGCCCGCCACGGCTGAGGGTGAGCATCAGCAGGTTGTCGCTGTAGGTGCTGTGGATGCCCCATTTCTGGTGCGGGGTGATCCAGTTCAGGACGATTTCCTTGTGGCCGTTATTGCGCTTGCCTTTCACCCCTTCGATGGTGCGGGTGTTGACGGGCGGGCGATAACTCATCAGTTGCTCGCCGAACGCCTGCATCCACGGGTGATCCTGGTAGAACTGCTGGCGACCGGTGATGGTGCGCCATGGGATCGCTTCGTGAACGTTGGTGTAGCCCGCGTTGTAGCTGACGTGATCGTCTTCGAGACCCGACCAGGTCGGGCTGGAAATGATCTTGCGCGGCTGTGCCTGAATGTCGCGGAAACGAATCGCCTCGTGTTCCTTGGACAGCGCCAGGTGGCTGTGATCGATGCCGGTAAATTCCGACAGCGCGGCCCAGGCCTTGACGGCGACATGGCCATTGGTTTCCGGCGCCAGGGACAGAATCACTTCTGCAGCATCGATCGCCGAGTCGATTTTCGGCCGACCCTGGCTGATACCCACAGCCCCTTCTTTGTGATTGAGCGCACCGAGGAATTTCACTTCAGCGTCGGTGTTCCAGTTGATGCCCTTGCCACCGTTGCCGTGTTTTTCCAGCAATGGCCCCAGCGACGAAAACTGTTTGTAGATGTTCGGGTAATCGCGCTCCACCACATGCAGGTTCGGCGCATTCTTGCCCGGCTCCGGGGCCACGCCGGCGCTTTTCCAGTCGGTGCCACCAAACGGCTGAGCCAGTTCGCCAACGCTGTCGTGCATCAGCGGGATGGTCACCAGATCCTTTTCAACGCCCAGATGCCCGACCGCCATGCTGGAAAACGCCTTGGCGATGCCTTTGTAGATTTCCCAGTCGGAACGCGATTCCCAGGCCGGGTCGATGGCGGCCGACAACGGGTGAATGAACGGGTGCATGTCCGAGGTGTTCATGTCGTCTTTTTCGTACCAGGTCGCGGTCGGCAAGACGATGTCGGAATAGACGCAGGTCGACGACATGCGAAAGTCCAGCGTGGTGACCAGATCGAGCTTGCCGATGGCGCCCTCGTCCACCCATTCGGCTTCTTCGGGTTTGCAGTCGCCGACCTGGCCGATGTCTTCGTTCATCACCCCGTTCTTGGTGCCGAGCAGGTACTTGAGCATGTACTCGTGGCCCTTGCCCGAGGAGCCCAGCAGGTTGGAACGCCAGATGAACATGTTGCGCGGGAAGTTGACCGGGCTGTCCGGCTGTTCGCAGGAGAAACGTAGCGAACCGTCCTGCAGCGACTTGACCACGTAGTCTTTCGGCTCCATGCCGACAGCCGCCGCGTCGCGGCAAATGTGCAAAGGGTTAGTGTTCAGTTGCGGTGCGCTTGGCAACCATCCGGCGCGTTCGGCGCGGATGTTGTAGTCCAGGGCATGCTCGGGAAATTGTGATTTATCGGCCAATGGCGAGAGCACGTCGTGCATGCTCATCTTCTCGTGGCGCCATTGCGAACTGTGGGCGTAGAAGAAGCTGGTGCCGTTCATTTGGCGAGGCGGACGGTTCCAGTCCAGGCCGAACGCCAGGGGCAGCCAGCCGCATTGCGGACGCAGTTTTTCCTGGCCGACGTAGTGCGCCCAACCGCCACCGGTCTGGCCGACACAGCCGCAGAGCATGAGCATGTTGATCAGCCCGCGGTAGTTCATGTCCATGTGGTACCAGTGGTTCATCGCCGCGCCAACAATGATCATCGAGCGGCCCTTGGTCTTGTCGGCGTTGTCGGCGAACTCACGGGCGATCTGGATGGCTTTCTCGCGGCTCACGCCAGTGATCTGCTCTTGCCACGCCGGGGTGCCGGGCACCGAAGCATCGTTGTAATCCTTGGCGACGTTTTCACCACCAAGACCACGATCGATCGCCAGGTTGGCCGCCGACAGGTCGAACACGGTGGCGACTTTGGCCACGCTGCCATCCGCCAGCACCACGTTATGCACCGGCACGCGACGGTATTGCACCGCATCGCCGGCCACATGCTGGAAGTGCTCATGGGATTCGCCGGCAAAATACGGGAACGCCACTTCGGCCACGTCATCACCGATCAGGCTCAGCTTCAGATCGATCTCACGGCCTTCGCCACCTTCACGAGGCAGGATGTTCCACTTGCCCTTCTCGCCCCAGCGATAACCGATGGAGCCTTGAGGGGACACCAGTTCGCCGTTTACATCCAGGGCGATGGTTTTCCATTCCGGGTTGTTTTCCTGGCCGAGGTTGTCGGTAAGGTCCGAGGCGCGCAGGAAGCGGTCCGGCTGGTAACCGGCGCCCGGTGCCTTGTCGACCATTTGCTTGAGCAGCACCAACACCGGCAAATCAGTGAAGCGCTTGGCGTAATCGGTGAAATAGGCGCTCGGTTTGTCCAGGTGGAATTCTTTGAAGATCACATGGTTGAACGCCTGGGCCAGCGCCGCGTCGGTGCCTTGTTTGGGGTTCAGCCACAGGTCGGTGAGCTTGGCGACTTCCGAGTAGTCCGGGGTGATCGCGACCGTCTTGGTGCCCTTGTAGCGGACTTCGGTAAAGAAGTGCGCGTCCGGGGTACGGGTCTGCGGGACGTTGGAGCCCCAGGCAATGATGTAGTTGGCGTTGTACCAGTCGGCCGATTCCGGCACATCGGTCTGCTCGCCCCAGACCATTGGCGAGGCCGGTGGCAAGTCGCAGTACCAGTCATAAAAGCTCAGGCAGGCGCCACCGATCAGCGACAGATAACGCGAGCCTGCGGCGTAGCTGACCATCGACATGGCCGGGATCGGCGAGAAGCCGACGATCCGGTCCGGGCCGTATTGCTTGATGGTGTAGACGTTGGCCGCCGCGATGATCTCGTTGACTTCCTCCCAGTTGGAACGAATGAAGCCACCCATGCCGCGCTTGCTTTTATAGGAATCGGCCTTGGCCTTGTCCTCGACGATGCTGGCCCAGGCTTCGACCGGCGCCATGGTCTGCCGCGCATCGCGCCAGAGCTTGAGCAACGGCTTGCGGATTTTCGGGTACTTGAGCCGGTTGGCGCTGTAGATGTACCAGCTGTAACTGGCACCACGGGGGCAGCCACGGGGTTCATGGTTCGGCAGATCGTTGCGGGTACGCGGGTAGTCGGTCTGCTGGGTTTCCCAGGTGATCAGGCCGTTCTTGACGTAGATTTTCCACGAGCAGGAACCGGTGCAGTTCACCCCGTGGGTGGAACGCACGATCTTGTCGTACTGCCAGCGCGAACGGTAAACGTTTTCCCAGTCGCGAGACTCCTTGCGGGTCTCTCCATGACCATCGGAAAACTCGTTTTGCTTACGGTTTAAAAACCGCAATTGATCCAGTAAATGACTCACGGTGCAGTCCTCTCAGGCTTCGTCGCGGAGTCTGTGCCCCGCCCACGCAATGGTTGAATTCGGGTCGTCTCAGCAGGGTGTCGCGGCGCCTTTGCGCGCGTACCACCACCAGGTCACCACGATGCAGCTCAGGTAAAAGCCGACGAACATGTAGAAGGCCATCTCCGGGCCGCCGGTCAGGGCCATCGAAGAGCCGAAGGATTTGGGAATGAAGAACGCACCGAAGGCGCCCATGGCCGAACTGAAGCCCAGGACCGCGGCCGATTCCTTGCCGGCATCCTTGAGCGCTTGTTCGCGCACGGCTGGCGGTTTGCCGGCCGACGCTTTTTCATGCTGGGTACGGAAGATCACCGGGATCATCCGGAAGGTGGAACCGTTGCCGACGCCCGTGGTGATAAACAGCAACATGAACATGCCGAGGAAGCCGTAGAAGTTGCCGCCGGTGCCGTTCTGCGGCAAAAAGTGCATCACGGCGAAGACCATCGCGATCATCGCCACGAAGTTCCACAAGGTCACTTTCGCGCCACCGAGCTTGTCCGCCAGCCAGCCACCCAATGGCCGCACCAGCGCACCGACCAACGGGCCGAGGAAGGCGAATTTCAAGGCAATCACATCAGGGAACGAGGTTTTGATCAGCAGCGGAAACGCGGCGGAAAAACCGATGAATGAACCGAAGGTCGCCAGGTACAACCAGCACATCAGCCAGTTGTGCTTGCGCTTGAAGATCACCGCCTGTTCGCTGAACGACGCGCGGGCACTGGACAGGTCGTTCATGCCGAACCAGGCCAGCACCGTCACCAGGACAATGAACGGCACCCAGATGAACCCGGCGTTCTGCAGCCACAACTGACCACCGTCCGGCAGTGCTTGCGGCGAGCCGCCCATGAAGCCGAAAACGCCGAAGGTAATCACCAGCGGCACACAGAACTGCATCACCGAGACACCCAGATTGCCCAGGCCGGCATTGAGGCCAAGGGCCGTGCCCTGCTGCGACTTGGGATAGAAGAAGCTGATGTTGGACATGCTCGAGGCAAAGTTGCCGCCGCCAAAACCGCAGAGCAAGGCAATCAACACGAACACGCTGTAGGAGGTGCTCGGGTCCTGCACGGCAAAGCCCATCCAGATCGATGGCAGCAATAGCGACGCGGTGCTCAGGGCGGTCCAGCGCCGGCCACCGAAGATCGGCACCATAAAGGAATAGAAGACGCGCAAAGTCGCACCCGACAGCCCTGGCAACGCCGCCAGCCAGAACAATTGGTCGGTGGTGAAGCTGAAGCCGATGGCGTTCAAACGCACAATCACCGTGCTCCAGACCATCCACACCGCGAAGGCCAGCAACAGCGCAGGAATGGAAATCCACAAGTTGCGCGTGGCGGTCTGTTTGCCGCTACTTCCCCAGAATGCTGGGTCCTCGGGGCGCCAGTCATGAATGACCGGGCCTTTGTCAGGCTTTTGCAGAACGGACATGTTCTTCTCCTAGGGCAATACTGGAAATCGGGGACGGGGTCAGCTGCGGCGCTTTACCCAGCACCGCGCTTTTGCGTATTTCGCTGAAGTACATCCAGGTGAGGGAGACCCAGACCACGCCGTACATCAACATGAAGCAGGAAGAGCGCACGCCGGTGAGGTCCACCAGGGCGCCAAACAGGATCGGCAGCACGAAACCGCCCAGGCCACCGGCGAGGCCGACGATGCCGGACACGGCGCCCATGTTTTTCGGATAGTCATTGGCGATGTATTTGAAGACCGAGGCCTTGCCGAACGCGAAGGCGATGCCTATGACGAACAGCAACACAGTGAACAACGCGGGGTTCAGGCCGATGTGGAAATCCACCGGGCCGTTGATGGTCTGCACTTGCAGTTGAGTCTGGGGATATGAAAGCAGGAAGAGGCAGATCCAGCTGACCCACAACACCCACCAGGTCACGCTTTGCGCCCCCCAGCGATCCGACAGCCAGCCGCCGACGGCACGCAGCACGCCACCGGGCAAGGAAAAACAGGCCGCCAGCAGCGCCGCGCTTTGCAGGCTGAAACCGTATTCCTGGACGTAGTACTTGGTCATCCACAGGGCCAGGGCGACGTAGCCACCGAAGACGATCGAGTAGTACTGGCAGTAGCGCCACACCGCAGGGTCTTTCAATGAGCGCAGTTGCTCACGCAACGTAGCGCCGGATGCACTGCGGTGGTCCTTGTTTTCGGCACTGAGAAACCAGAACAGCAGCGCGGTAATAAAAAGGATCGCGCTAAAGACTTTCGGCACCAGTTGCCAGCTGCCGGCGGCGATCAGTGCCGGGGCGAGAAACTTGGTCACCGCAGCCCCGGCGTTACCGGCGCCGAAGATGCCCATGGCGAAGCCCTGATTCTCCTTGTCGAACCATTTGGCAACATAGGCAATCCCGACCGAGAACGAACCGCCGGCCAGACCGACGAACAAACCCAGCACCAGGAACTGCCAGTAGGCGGTGGCGTGACTGATCAAATACAGCGGTGCGACGCAGCTCAGCATCAGCAGGAAGAACACGCTGCGCCCACCAAAGCGGTCGGTCAGCAAACCCAGCGGCAAACGCACCAGCGAGCCGGTCAGCACCGGGGTCGCAGCCAGCAGGCCGAACTGGGTTTCGTTGAGCTGGAGCAGTTCCTTGATCGGCACCCCGAGCACGGCAAACATCATCCAGACCATGAAGCACACAGTGAAGGCCAGCGTGCTCATGCCCAGCACCAAGCCTTGTCTTACTCGCGGTGGGTTCACAATGCTCTCCCGTCAGTTAGCCATGGCGGCAGACTAGAGAGGCCAACCCCGCAAAAACTTGACCCATGTCAACGAAGCCCAAGGGGGCATAGGCCTATGCTTGTGCGGCCTACCTCCAAGGAGGTAGTGCAAGAGAGTCTTAAAACCCTTTATTTATCAGCTTGTTAAGAGTTTTTACCGACGCTTTTGCTGACAAGGAACTGTCGACAACTCTTTAGAGGTAGCGCGCCCGGGATCGGCGGCTAAACCCACTCTGGTGCTGCACATGCTCTGTTTTCCTGATTTGCTCCGGGACCTGCGCCGATGATGCGCTGGTTGCGCAGCTCCCTGCCCGCTCGCGCCGGGTTGGCGGTGATCCTGATCGCCGTGCTGGCGCTCGCCAGTTCGCTGAGCGCCGGGCTGATCGCCTGGTTCAGCCAGGGCGATGCCGCCGCCATCAACACCGCCGGCTCGGTGCGCATGGAGACTTATCACCTGAGCTGGAAACTGGCCGCGGGTGCAACGCCCGCAGAAATCGCCGCCATCACTGACAGCCTGCAAACCCGTCTCACCAGCCAGTCACTCAAGGCTGTGCTGGAAGATGGCCCAACCGCCGCCCTGCAAGTCAGTTATGGGAAAATCCAGCAACAATGGAACGAGGATTTACTCCCGGCACTGCTGCGCGGCGATGCGGCTGTCTTTCAAGTCCAGGCTCATTCCTTCGTTGAGCAACTGAACCAGTTCGTCAATCTGTTGCAGCGCCAGAGCGAACAAAAGCAAGGCTGGCAACAGGCGATCCAGGGCCTGGCCTTGTTCACCACCATGATTGTCCTGCTGATCGGGTTGTACGAGTTGCAGTACGGTGTCGTCACGCCCCTCAAGGAATTGGTAGACGCCACCCAGCGCTTTCGTCGCGGCGATTTCAAGGTGCGGGTCAACCATCAGTCCCAGGACGAACTGGGCCAGTTGGCCATGAGTTTCAATACCATGGCCGAGACGATCGAAGAATCCCATCGCACCCTGGAAAGTCAGGTCCGGCAGAAAACCCTGAACCTGCAACAAGCCAATGCCGCCCTGGAGCTGCTGTATCAAAGCAGCCGAAGCCTGGCCACCCGCCTGGCCAATGCCGAAGGTCTCGATCAGTTGATTCGACGCTTCCAGCAACGCTTGCCTGGCTTGCGCCTGTCGCTGTGCCTGCAAGGCCAACAGCAGGCACCGGCTCAACAGCTACTGGCCCTGCATGGTGCGAACATCCGCGAAGTCTGCGCCAGCAGTGACTGCGCCACATGCCAGAAGCACCACAAAGCCAATCCGCAAACTTTCAGCATCAGCAACCAGGGCAGTGAACTGGGTGAGCTCAAGGCACACTTTGTCGACGGACATGCCATGCAAGCCTGGGAAACCCAGCTGATCCAGGCCTTGGCCAACCTGATTGGCACCTCGCTCTCGCTCAAGCGCCAACGGGAACAGGATCATCGCCTGCTGCTGCTCGAAGAACGCACGATCATTGCCCGCGAGCTGCACGACTCACTGGCCCAGGCCCTGTCCTACATGAAGCTGCAAGTCAGCCGCATGCAGACCCTGATGCGCCGCGGCGAACCGGTCCAGACCCTGGAAACCGTTACCGTCGAATTGCGCGAGGGACTGAACAATGCCTATCGCCAGTTACGCGAATTGCTGACGACTTTTCGCTTGCAGATTCACGACGCGGGGCTGGTGCAGGAACTCAAGGACACCGCCGAGGAGTTTTCCCGGCGCGGGGAATTCCAGGTGCATTTGCACGTCGACACCCTGGCCTTTCAGCTATCGGCCAGCGAACAGATCCACATTCTGCAGATCACCCGCGAGGCGCTCTCCAACTGCTTGCGCCACGCCCATGCGCAAAACGCCTGGCTACAACTGCGCCAAGACGGCGAGACAGTCAGGTTGTCGGTCGAAGACGACGGTCGCGGCTTCAGCGGCAACGTCGACCAACGCGAACACCATGGCCTGAACATCATGGATGAGCGGGCTCGCAGCTTGCACGGCCAGCTGCAAATCCTCTCCAGGGAACCCCAAGGCACCCGTGTCCAACTGGAATTCCACCCGGAATTTCTCGGGCAGCAAACAGAAGGCAGCACCCTATGACCCCGTCCCCGCAACACAGAATCCTGCTGGTAGACGACCACCCGATGATGCGTCACGGCATTCGCCAGATGCTCGAACTCGAAGATGATTTCCTCATCGTCGGCGAAGCCAGCCAAGGTGAAGAAGCACTGGGGCTGATCGAGCCGCTTCGACCGGATCTGGTCCTGCTCGACAACAACATGCCGCAGATGAATGGCATCGAAACCCTGCGCCGGTTACGGACGATGAACTACACCGGCAAAGTGCTGCTGTTTACGGTGTCGGATGCAGAAGACGATATTCGCGACGCGCTGCGCCTGGATGCTGACGGTTATCTGCTCAAGGACATGGAACCGGAATTGTTGATCCAGTACATCCGCGATGCCTTGAACGGCGCCTTGGTTATCAGTCCGGGGCTGACTCAAGTCATGGCCCAGGCGCTGCGCTCGCCGCCGCGCCAGGCCGTGGTGGAACTGACCGAGCGTGAGCGTCAGGTGCTGAAAACCATCGCCAGCGGCTTCAGTAACAAGGTCATCGGGCACAAGCTGGGCATCACCGAAGGGACGGTCAAGGTCCACGTGAAAAACCTGCTGCACAAACTCGGCTTGCGCTCGCGGGTTGAGGCGGCGGTGTGGGCCATGGAACATCTGCGCAGTGCGGGCTGACAGGCATTCCTCTTTAGAGGTAGGCCAGCAGAGGCATAGGTCAATTGGCCTGCGCTCTCTACTATGACGGTCAGCGGAGGTACGCCATGCTGACCCACCCTTCCATCGTTTTAACGTTACGCCGTCATCATCTGTTCAGCCAATTGCCGGAAAAAGTCTTCGAGGAAGTCTGCAGCCTGGCCCTGCTCAAGCGCCTGAGTTGTCACAGTACGCTCATGCATCAAGGGGATCCGGCCAGGCGTTTTTTCTTGTTGGTCAGCGGCCAGGTCAAGCTGTACCGGCTCACCGGCGAAGGCCAGGAAAATCTGGTAGAGATCATCCAGCCCGGCCAGACCTTTGCCGAAGCCTTGCTGTTCAGCCAGGCCCGGCTCTACCCGGTGAGCGCCACGGCGCTGAAGGACAGCGTGCTGGTGAGCATCGACGGCAACCATTACCGCAATGCCCTGGAGGACCAGCCGAAAGTCTGTCTGGCGATCCTGGCGAGCATGAGTGTTCACCTGCACCTGCGTCTGCGCGACATCGATACCTTGACCATGGCCAGTGCGACTCGTCGGGTGATCAATTTTCTGTTCCAGGAACGCCACCCGGTGACCGGCCAGATTGTCTTGCAGGTGTCCAAACGCCTGGTGGCATCGAAGCTTGGGATTCAGCCGGAAACCTTCTCGCGGATTTTGCATCGTCTGGTGGAGTGCGGCCTGATCGCCATGGAACGTCGCCATATCAGCATCCTCGCTGAAGAGGAGCTGGCGGCTTTCCAATAGGCGAATTGACTGTCATCAAGGCGCAATGCCAGGCGTCTTGCACACTGGCAGCGTCCATCCACGGAGAGTGCAAATGCCCCGTTCAACCCTGCCTTTGGTTTACTCCTGCTCAGGCTGCTCCAACGTCGCCCAACTGGCCAACAGCCTGGCCGTGCGCCTGGACCGCAGCGGCCTGGCGGAAATGTCCTGCATCGTCGGTGTCGGCGGGCATGTGGCGGCGCTGGTCAACAAAGCGCGCTCGGGACGGCGGATTTTTGCGCTGGATGGCTGTCCATTGCAATGCGTTGAAAACTGCCTCAAGCAACATGGGCTGCATGCGGATGTGCATTTGATTCTTAGCCATTACGGGTTGCGCAAGCGCCATGGCGAGGACTGCACGCAGGCGCAGAGTGATGAGTTGTTTGAAGGGATCAAGCAGTTGATTGCCAGTGATGCTCGCCAGCATGTATCCCGCCAGGAAACGACGGCCTGAAGAACAACAAAGACCCTGTGGGAGCGGGCTTGCCCGCGATGGCGGACTGACTGCCGACCTATAGTTTTGGTCGGAGTACAGATCCATTCCTGCGGTAACGGCTTCTATCGGTTTCGCTTTTACAGCGAGTCACTTTCGAAAAGCCTGCGCGGCCCGGCGGAAAGTAATCAAAGTGCTTTTGCCCCTTTCGTTCGGTGCCTCGCTCCGGTCCTGCTTTCTTCAACGCCTGCGCGTATTGATCGTTCCCACGCTCCGCGTGGAAATGCATCCCGTGACGCTCCGCGTGACCAATGCGCAGGACTCAAGTCTTGCGTCGCGAGCGGAACGCGGAGCGTCCCCGGCGGCATTCCCACGCGGAGCGTGGGAACGATCAGTGTGGGAACGGCTTCCGTGGCTTTGCTTTGCTTTGCTTTGGCTTTGCTTTGGCTTTTGATCTTGATCTGCCCCGTCGGAAGGCCGAGCGCAGGTTCTGCGCAGTGGGCAACCCGGCATGGATGCCGGGTTAGCCGCCCCCGGCCATGGATGGCCGATGGCGGCGGGCCCACGGAGCAGGACCGGAGCGAGGGCATGCCGAGCCTGGGCGAGGCACCGTACGTCAGGGGCAAAAGCGTTTTGGTTACTTTGGCGCTTTTCCAAAGTGACCCGCCGTAAGGGCGGAACCCAAAGCCGCCGTTACCGCAGAAATGGATATGTACTCCGACCGAAAAACAGGTCGCCTATCAGGCCGCCAACCCCTTCCCCGCCCGCTCCAGATTGCGCCACAACCAAACAGGCAACACATCAGGATCCAGACTGTCGATCAGATTCTTCAACGTCAGCCCCAACTCCGTATCACCCTCAATCACCAAACGCCGGCGAAAGAACAGCGTATCCGGATCCTCCTGACGACTCGCCAACAGTAAAAACTCCCGCCAGTTGCCACTGATCGTCACATGCGCCACGGCCTGCTCGGCAATCCGCAACCCTTTACCACTGAGCGTCAGATACCAGGACAACCCCAGATCCGGAATCCGCAAGCACAACCAACGCCCACGTAAAACTTCAAACTCACCATCACGCAACGGCCCGGCGAGGCAGCGGTTCAGCGCCTGTTGCAACGCCAGCCGCTGCACGGCAAAAGGCACTCGGCGCACCAGCGGCAACACCCGGTCGGCACCTTTCAACAGCCACTTTTTTCGATTCAACACAGGCCGACCTCCTCGACACGCAACATTCCGGCCTGGCCATGCCAATAACCATTGCACCCTTCGACGAACAGCGGCGGTGTCTCACCCAGACGAACCCGCTGATAGGCCGCGATCACCTCGACCATGCCCTGAGCACGAGGGCTCAAGCGCAACAGATCGGCACCGCAGGCCACCAGGCCGGAGTAATCGGCCAGCAGATTGGTCACCTCGGCCGACATTGTCTGAATACCATTGAGGGTGAACAGCGCCTGCCCTTCCTGACTGGTCAGCGCCAGGCCGTCGGGGTAGTTGATGCAGCAAAACTGGCAGTCATCCTTGGGCCGGTTTTCCGCCCGGGCCGTAAAGCAGCGGGCCGAATAGGCCAACGGCAAATGCCCATACGCAAAGATTTCAACTTCCGGCACTGCACGGCCCAGTTCGCGCACCTGCCCGATCACATCGGCAATCAGCGCCGCCGAACATTCCACCGGCGGCACCCAGCGAGTCATGCCGCTGTCGAGCAGTTGCGCCAATGAGTGTCCGTTGTACAGATTGAGGGCCGGGCCGCCCACGAACGGCAACTTGCGTTCGGCCAGGAAATGCACCGCGCCCATGTCGTTGGCTTCCACCAGCAATTGGCCGTTGTCGCATAGCCGACGCAGGCTGGAGATCTCGGACGCCGCTTCGATCAGCGTAAGGCTGGAAAGCACCAACTGCGCGTGGCTGCATTCCTGCAACTCACGGCCTAGCCCCAGCCATTGATCCAATGAAAAAGCCCGACGTTTCGAACACACGGTTTCCCCCAGGTAAATCACATCCAGGGGCAAGGCCGACATCTCGGCGTAAAAGTGGCTGAGTTGTTCCTTGTCCCAATAGAACAGGACCGGTCCCAGGCTGAGTTTCATGTCCAATCCCTCATTGCCATGATCGATGATAAGCACCCAAGGTGGTCTGACTGCCTTCGGACAAACCGGCCAGCACCTGACGCCATTCCTCCTTGACCCGAAAACTGCCCGGCGCGCCACGATGGGCGTCCAGTGCCGCGCGCCAGACACGAGTGACTTGTTCGACATAGGCCGGGCTGCGTTGGCGGCCTTCGATTTTCACGGCTTCGACGCCGATGGCCGTCAGCTCCGGCAGCAAGTCCAGGGTGTCGAGGCTGGTGGGTTCTTCCAGCGCATGAAAGCGTTTGCCGCCGACCAGGAAACGGCCCTTGCACAAGGTCGGGTAACCGGCCGGCTCGTCAGGGGTGTAGCGATCGATCAGCACTTCGCTGAGGCGCGCGCTCAAGCCTTCGGTGTCCTCGCTCCAGCGCACCGCTTTGGCGGGCGAACAGACACCGCACAGGTTGGGCGACTCGCCGGTGATGTAGGAAGACAGATGGCAACGCCCTTCGGCCATGATGCACAAGCTGCCGAAACCAAACACTTCGATGGGCACCGGGCTGCTGGCAGCGACCTGGCGTACTTGCGCCAATGACAACACCCGCGGCAGCACCGCGCGGCGAATGCCATAGCGCTGCGCATAAAACTCCAGCGCGGCGGCATGGGTCGCCGAGCCCTGGACCGACAGGTGCAACGCCAGTTGCGGATGGCGCTGACTGGCGTAGTCGAGCACTCCGGGGTCGGCGGCGATAAGCGCATCGACGCCGAAATCAGCGGCACGATCCACCGCCCGCTGCCAGCGCTCCCAGCCCTTGGGTTGCGGGTATGTGTTGACCGCGACGTAGAGTTTGCGTTGATGCTGACGGATATGGGCGACCGCGGCGTCGAACTGCTTGTCGTCCATGTTCAGCCCCGAGAAATGCCGGGCGTTGGTGTCATCGCGAAAGCCAACGTAGACGGCATCGGCGCCTTGACGCACCGCCGCTTTAAGCGCAGGCAGGTTCCCTGCCGGGCAGACCAGTTGCATGGGTAATCCTCATGAAAAAACGCAGTCCGGGGCCTAATCAGTCATGGTTGGAATGCGCTTGTGGCGTGCTCGCGCTGGACTGCGCAGCAGGCCTAAATAACAGGGCCGCTTCGCGACCCAGCGGGAGCAAGCTCCCTCGCCACACAGTCTAGCGAGACCGGCAGGCATGGCCTTGACGGCAATCAATTGCCATCATTGCATCAGGTCGGCGAAGGACAGGAACATCACGTTGTCGTGCTTGAGCACTTGCTGCTCGCACTCGATCACCGCCAGCCCATCGGCCCAGCATGCGGCGGTCAACATGGCCGAGCTTTGCTGAGGGTGCAGTTCCACGCTCAACTGGCCGTCGGCACCGGGCGTCAATCGAGCCCGCAGGTACTGCCGACGCTTGTTACGCTGCAACCAGTCGAACCCGGCGGGCACGGCCAAGGGCACCGGCAGTACGTCAGTCACGCCTTGGGCCCTGAGCAGGAACGGACGTACCACCACCAGCGCGGTAATCAACGCCGCCGAAGGATTTCCCGGCATGCCGATCCAGGGTTTGCCGGCCACTTCACCAAAGACCAATGGCTTGCCCGGCTGAATGGCCAGCCGCCAGAAATCGACGTTGCCCAGTTCCTCGATAGCCTGTTTGAGGTGATCTTCCTCGCCCACTGACACGCCACCGGAACTCAACAGCAAGTCGCATTCCGAAGACGCCAGGCTCAACGCATGCCGGCTGGCCGCCAACTCATCGACCATGACGCCATAGTCGTGCACTTCGACGCCCCAGCCGCGCAACAAAGCGGCGAGGCAATACCGGTTGCTGTTGTAAATCTGCCCCGGCGCCAACGGATCGCCCGGCTCACGCAGTTCATTACCGCTGCTGAGCAGGCACACCTGCAACGGTCGATAGACCTCGACCCGCGCAATCCCGGCACCGGCCAACAACCCCAGCTCTTGTGCGCGCAGGCGTTTGCCGGCCTTGAGCAACAGATCCCCGCGGCGAACTTCCTCACCCTCCTTGCGCACGTGATCGCCCGCGGACACCGACGGCAACCAGACGCGCTCGCCCTCGACCCGGCAGCGCTCTTGCGGCACGACGGTATCGGCGCCCGGTGGCAATGGCGCGCCGGTAAAGATCTGCACCGCTTGCTGCGCGAGCAAGGGCGCGCACGCTTGATCCCCCGCCGCAATGCGCCCGCCAATCGATAAACAGCCACCCGCCTGGGGCAGGTCAGCCGCCCTGAAGGCATAGCCGTCCATGGCACTGTTGTCCCAGGCCGGCAGGTTCACCGGGGAATGAATGTCCGCCGCCAGTACTCGCCCCATGGCTTGATCCAGACGAACCCTTTGCGCCAGGGGCGGCGGCGGTGCCTGGTCCAGCAGACGGCTGATGGCCTCGTCCACCGGCATCAGGTTGCCGAGGTCGCACACCCGGCCGGTCATGAGCGTGTCCCGCAGGCGTCGATGACCCGCTGCGCTTGCGGTTTCAGATGAGGGGCGAAATTGCATGGGCCGGTGCGACTGTCCAGTTGTTCGAGCAGGATCTTGTTCCAGGCCGTCCGGCAGGCACCCGGCGAGCCTGGAACGCAGCACACCAGTACGCCGTTACTCATGCCGGCCAATGCCCGGGACTGCAGGCTGGACATGCCGATTTCCTCCAGAGACACCTGGCGGAACAACTCGCCGAAGCCTTCCACATGTTTGTCCAGCAATGGCAAGACCGCTTGCGGGGTGTTGTCGCGAGCGGTGAAACCGGTGCCGCCGGTCATCAGCACCACTTGCACCGTGGAATCGGCGATCCACCGGGAAACGGTGGCGCGGATCTGATAAATGTCGTCCTTGACCAGCTCACGATCGATCAGCACATGCCCGGCTGTTTGCAGCAAATCCGTCAGGGTCTGCCCCGACGTGTCGGTGTCAAAGGTGCGTGTATCGCTGATGGTCAGTACGGCAATGTTCAGGGGTTCAAACGTGCGTTGCGCCAGATGGGCCATATCCAGGTCTTCCCGTAGATGAGGGTATGGCCCGAAGCCTGAACCGGAATGGCGAGCGAGCCTATTCCTCCAAGGAGGTACCTCGTCAGGGACATAGAAAGAATGTGCCGGCACAAAACCTGTGGGAGCGGGCTTGCCCGCGATGGCGATACTCGACTCAACACATGTATTGACTGAAATGACGCCTTCGCGGGCAAGCCCGCTCCCACACTGTCCCCATCGTGTTCAAGGCGCCAACCGGTTTCGCTGCCACAGCCCATCACGCAACCGGTAGTCGAGACGGTCATGCAAGCGGTCGGCCCGCCCCTGCCAGAACTCCAGACGCTCAGGGCGCAAGCAGTAGCCGCCCCAATGTTGGGGACGCGAGACGGCCTGGCCAACGAAGCGCTTGATGGTGTCAGCCAGCATGGCTTCCAGCGCCGCGCGATCGGCCAGCGGACGGCTTTGCGGTGAAGCCCAGGCGCCCAGGCGACTGGCCATGGAACGGGAATCGAAATATGCATCCGACAACGCCGGATCGAGCCTGGACACCTGCCCTTCGATTCGCACCTGACGCTCCAGTCCCGGCCAGAAAAACGTCATCGCCGCATAGGGATTGGCGACCAGTTGTTGACCCTTGTCGCTCTGGTAATTGCCGAAAAAAGTAAAACCTTCATCGCTCAAGCCCTTGAGCAGCAGAACCCGACAGTGGGGCCGTCCTTCAGGGTCGACCGTCGCCAGCACCATGCTGTTGGCCTCGACAGGTGCGCACTCGGTGTCGCGGGCCTGCTGCAGCCACTGGCGGAACATTGCCAGCGGATCGTCCAGCGCCGCCTCCTCTCGCAGGCCATTGAGGGTGTAGTTGCGGCGCATTTGGGCCAGGGACAGGGGCATGGCGGTAATCTCCAGAAGGTTTTACGCAGTGTGCGAGGCACTGCGCAAGGCCACCTTGACCGCCATCAACACTGTCGCCTACTTGAGACGCAGCCGCCGCGCCAGTTTGTGCAGGTTGCTGGGATCGACTTCCAGAATCCGCGCGGCGCTGGCCCAGTTTTCCCCGGACAGGCTCAGGGCCTGGAGGATTTTCTTGCGCTGGTAATCGTCAACGGCTTCGCCCAAGGGCTGGAACGGCAGATCAACGGTAACGTCCAGGGATGGCTCGACCGCCGCCCCCGATGCCGCCATCGCGCTGTCGAGATCGAGAATTTCAGGCTCCAGCGTCATGATCAACGCGCGACTCGTACCGCGACTGAGCTGCTTCAACGCCGCCCGGCTGATTACGTGTTCCAGTTCACGCACATTGCCCGGCCAGGTATAAAACAGCAGCGCGCGTTCCGCCGCCGGCGACAGGCGCAAACCACGCAGGCCAAGCCGCGCCCGATTGAGTTCAAGGAAATGCCCGGCGAGCATCAACACGTCATTACCGCGCTCGCGCAGGGGCGGAATCGGCACCGGGTACACCGAAAGCCGGTGATACAGATCGGCGCGAAACAAGCCATCGCGGATGCTGTCCGGCAGGTGCCGGTTGGTGGCGGCGATGATGCGCACATCCACGTGCAACGGCTTGTCGGCGCCGAGGCGCTGGATCTCGCCGTTCTGCAGGGTGCGCAGTAACTTCGCTTGCACGCTCAAGGGCAGCTCTCCGACTTCATCGAGAAACAGCGTGCCTCCATTGGCGGCATCGAAGCGTCCGGCACGGTCACTGGTGGCGCCGGAGAAGGCGCCTTTGACATGGCCGAACAACTCACTCTCCGCCAGCGACTCCGGCAAAGCGGCGCAGTTAACGTGTATCAGCGGTTTGTGGTGGCGCCTTGAAAGACGATGCAAACGCCGGGCGAACAACTCTTTGCCGACCCCGGTCTCGCCCAACAGCAACACCGGCAGATCGGAGTCGGCCAGTACATCCAGCTCATTGAGCAACTGATGCAACACCTCACTCTGCCCCAGGATCTCGCCCTCCTCGACCGGCATTCGCAAATCCTGGGGATCGCTGCGGGACAGGCGCAAGCTGCGGTTTTCCTGCTCGAGCCGGGTGACCCGCACAGCGGCTTCGATCTGCAAGGTGCAGCGTTTGAGCTCTTCCCGCGCCCGGCTGTCGAAGGTCCCGGCGTGCAGCGCATCGAGGGTGATCGCGCCCCAGATCCGCCCCTCGACATACAGGCTCACGCCCATGCAGTCATGCACCGGCAGCGGCTCGCCGATGTGGTTGTCGAGCAAGCCGTCGTAAGGGTCGGGCAAGCGACTGTCGGGTTCGAACCAGGTCGGCTCGCGCGACGCCATGATTGCCGCCAGCCGAGGATGCTGGGCAATGACGAAGCGGCGCCCCAACGCTTCATGAACCAGCCCCACCGTCGCCACCGGCCTGAGGCTGTCGTCATCCAGACGCAACAAGCCCACGGCGCCACTGTTGAAGTATTCGCGCAGGGTCTGGACCAATCGTTGCAACCGCACGGCATTGGGCAACTCGACGATCAGGTCGGCTGCCAGGCTTTCTCGCAGCATGGTAGTAATCACCCTCTATGGTTGGTTTCACCCTGAAGCATCGGGGTTTGTATCACCACAACTAAAAAATAACCGATGTTTTTCAATCAGTTGAATATGGCACGTCGGATGCAATGAGCCTGGGAAACCGTTGAAACCCAAACAAGGAACCCTGATGAGCCAGACCCTATTGGAACAAAGCCTCGGCCAACTGGCCTGCGACATTCCCGGTGCCACCCGGATCTTCCACACCTTCAAACTGGACTTCTGTTGCGGCGGGCATAAAAGCCTGCGTGAAGCGGCCCTTGGCAAAAACCTCGATCCGGTCCTCATTGCCGACGCCCTGAACATTCTGCAAGACGCCGGCGAAACCCAGCACGACTGGCGTAACGAACCTTTGGGACTGCTGATCGCCCACCTTCTGACGCGCTACCACGCCCGACACCGCGAGCAACTGCCGGAGCTGATCCGCCTGGCCCGCCGCGTCGAGCAGGTCCATGGCGCGCGCAGCAGCTGCCCCAACGGCCTGGCCGATCTTTTGACCGACATGCAGCAAGAGCTCGAAGGCCACATGCTCAAGGAAGAACAGGTGCTGTTCCCGATGCTGCAACAAGGCATCGGTGCTCATGCGGTTCCGCCGATCCAGGTGCTGCGCTTCGAACATGATCAACATGGCGAAGCACTGGAGAAAATACTCGCCCTGACCAATGACATCATCCCGCCTGCCGATGCCTGTAACACTTGGCGCGCCCTCTATCGCGGGCTGCAGGAATTCAAAGATGACTTGATGCAGCACATCCATCTGGAAAACAACGTGTTGTTCATCAATGCCCTCAACCCTCGTCATTGATCGATCGCCAGTCACCGCCTACCCGCGGCAGCCTACCGGTTGACGCGGGTCTGGTTTATCCGGGACCGCTCATGATCAACCGTGCCAATAGAACATCGCCTTGGCCAGGATCACGATCAATACCATGTGCCCGAGAATGCTGCGGCGAATCCAGCTGGCGCGAGTCACGGTCAGGCGCGCATGGGTCAGCCAATAAGCCAGCAGCAAGTAATGACCGATGATGCTCAGGGCCAACAGGATCTTGAGGCTCAGCAACGTGCCAAAACTGCTGGCCAGCGGCTGACTCAATGCGCCCCGGTACTGCCACGCCAGGCCAATGCCGGCGCCATACAACAGCAACACCACACCATGCAGCACCTTGCGCGAACGCATGGCAATCGCCTGATCGGCCGTGGTTTGCGCAGTATCCACCAACCGCTGGCGCGCGCGATGCCAGATGACCACCTCGAAAAACAGCGTGCCGATGAAAGCAATCGCTGCCAGCAAATGCGTGACCAGTAAAAAGGGATACATCAGCGCCAGCCTCTGTCAGTTCGCGTGCTCATCCCGGATGACCGTCGACCCGGGCCCGCAACAGCATCGGCCCATAACGCCAGGCATACAGCGCAAACGCCAGCGCCCAGCAAAGACCCGCCAGCCACAATGCCGGCAAAGGAAAGAACTCGACCAACACGACCCGACTCAGGCACGCCAGGTTGAGCAAGATGAACGCCAGGGTCATGCCCGACGGCGGCTCCAGCGCACGGCCGGTATGCCCCAGGCTGACCCGCGCAATCATCGCCAACACCAGGCCGCCCATGGCCCCGATGGTCAGGCAATGCACCGCCAGGCTCGGATTGATCGGCACGCCGAAATGCCACAGCGCCATCCCGAGACACGCCACCGCCAGCCAGCCATAAGCCAGGTGCAGCGACCACAGCAACGGTACGTGCCAGAGTGCCCGGTCATGCCAGCGCACCAGTCGCACCAGATGCCCCGCCGCCAGCACCGCGAACAACAGGCCCACCCAGACAGTGGGGTTGAGCGCAGGTCCTGCGGCATATAACAACGCCACCAGCGGCGAGCCCACCAACAGCAATCTATCCAGCCAGGGCCAGGCGGCAACGCCTTCGACCCGGCCAAGGCCACGCTGGGTGAAGAACGGAATCACCCGCCCACCAATCAACCCCATCATCGCCGCCACCAGCCAGATGCCGCTCAGCACACCCTGGCGCTGCCAGCCTTCATGCCCCTCGACCAGGCCGTACAAGGACAACCCGTCGGCCACGGCCAACAACAGCAAGACCACCACAATCGGGTAGTTACGTTTCTGCCGCACCTTCCACAAGGTGAAACCCATGAGCACCGCCACCGCCAACGGGAACGCCAGTTCCAGCACCGCGAGCAACGGCCACGGCGCGTTGGCCAGCCAAGCCACTCGCGCCAATAACCACAGCAGCGTCAGAGCGGCCAACGGTTTGCCGCTGAGGCCGGGGCGACCGGTCCAGGTCTGCACGGCCGTCAGCAGAAAGCCCGCGATAATCGCCAAGCCGAACCCGAACAGCAATTCATGCCGATGCCAGCCCAGCCAACCGCCTGCCGGTTGCCAGTCGGACATCGAACCACTAAAAGCGACCAGCCACAGCGGAACGGCCAGCACCGCCAACAGGCAGCCGGCGAGGAAAAACGGCCGAAAGGCCAGCCGAAACAGCGGCGTGATGGCCATCGCTTTACGGCGGTCAAGCACTTGCATAAAACCACTCCTCTACCTTGTTGCCGACCTTTGCGCCCACCCGCAGGCGCCGAGGTAAATCCAGGGCAATCATCGGGTATTACCGATTCCTTGCCGTTGTCGCAGATCAAGTGTGCAAAGGACGTGCCCCGATGCCTGGACCGGGAGAATGATGGCCCCGTGGCGAGGGGGCTTGCCCCCGTTGGAGTGCGAAGCGCTCCCAGGATCAGCACCCGCGGCGCGTCAGATAGAACCCATCTGCCGGTTTACGACTGCTGCGCAGCCGAACGGGGGCAAGCCCCCTCGCCACAGAAGTGATCGGTTGCCAGGGTAAAAATGACCATTTCAGGGTTATTTACACCCTGCAGAGCATAGTCTTTTTTACCCTCATGCTTGAGAACCCCCATAAACAAGGCTCTCCAAGCCTGGCCCGCGTCTTGCTCTGCATGGGCAACCTTTCAAAAATCCTGGATCCCTTTCGATTACCCGGAGTCGTCATGAAAAAAGTCATCCAGCCACTGGCCTGGTTTGTTGTGTTGACCTCGATCCTGGCCCTGGCCAGTGGCGTTTCCCTGGTTCTCGTCTGACCTGTCCTCCCTTCTCTGTCTTCAGGATGAATTCCCATGGTGCTTCATCGCGTCCATCACCAGATTCTGCGCAGTCATCACTTGTTCGAGCCGTTGAATGAAGAACAGCTGGATGAATTGATGAGTACCAGCCACTTGTTGAGCATCGACAAAGGCGAGCCGTTGTTTCGTCAAGGTGAGCCGGCCGATTCGTTCTATTTCATCATTGCCGGCGCGGTGAAAATCTACCGGCTGACCCCCGATGGGCAGGAGAAAGTGTTCGAGGTCATCAGCGATCGGCAAACCTTCGCCGAGGCGATGATGCTGATGGACACCCCGAACTATGTGGCCTCTGCCGAAGCGATCTGCCCTACCCAGCTCTACCGGTTATCCAACAGCACTTACATGCGCCTGCTGCAGAGCAACAGTCGGCTGACCTTTGCACTGCTGGGCAAGCTCTGCGTTCGCTTGCATCAACGGGTCAATGAAATCGAAACCCTGTCGCTGAAAAACGCCACCCACCGGGTCGTGCGTTATCTGCTGACGCAACTGGTGCGCCAGCAAACCGTTGACAGCCAATTCGAGCTGCCGATGGCCAAGCAATTGATTGCCGGGCATCTGTCGATCCAGCCGGAAACCTTTTCGCGGATCATTCGCCGCTTGATCGATGAAAACATCATCACTCAGGACGGCCGCCAGATCGCCATTCTTGATCGCCTGCGCCTGGAACAGTTCGAGTGAGTGCCATGCCTGTCTGCCTGTATTGCCAACACGCCAACCCACCACAAAAGATCGAGTGCCGCCAATGCGGCATGCCCCTGCCGGTACTGGCCGAACATGCCGAAGAACGTCGCCAGCGTCGATTCATGTGGTTCTGCGTTGGCCTCACGATCTTCTGCGTGACGATGTTTTTCTGGCTGCCGCGCAGTTGAAGACCGCACATATCCCCTGTAGCAGCTGGCGCAGCCTGCGTCCCTGTAGCAGCTGCCGAAGGCTGCGTTCGGCTGCGAAGCAGTCGTAATCCTGAGCCCACGGTACTACTGAAACACCGCAGTGAATGGTTTTACGACTGCTTCGCAGCCGAACGCAGGCTGCGCCAGCTGCTACAAGGACGCAGGTGGTCAAGGACATCACAGTTGAGTCAGCTGGCGGTACAACTGCGGCAAGCGCAGCGGTAATTGTTCGGGCTGACGGATCAAGGTGTAGCCATTGGCACCGAACATGTACGGCAGGTAATCCCCGGCCTCGCGATCGATCGTGATACAGAACGGCGTCAGCCCCTGACGCCGCGCCTGCAGCACCGCCTCGCGGGTGTCTTCGACACCGTAGCGCCCTTCATACAGGTCCAGATCATTCGGTTTGCCATCCGTGAGCAGCAGCAACAGTTTGCTGCGCCGCTTGCTCGTGCCCAATAGTTGCGTGGCCTGTCGAATGGCGGCGCCCATGCGCGTGTAATACCCCGGCTTGAGCCCTTGAATGCGACCTCGGGTGGTGTCGTCATAACGCTGGGTGAACGCCTTGAGTTCCTGCATGCGTACTTGCTGACGGCGCAGCGAGGAAAACCCGTACAGGGCGAAATCATCGCCCAACACCGACAAGGTTTCGCCGAACAGCAGCAGGCTGTCGCGGATGACATCAATCACTCGATGCTCATCGTTCAGGTGGGCATCGGTGGACATCGACACGTCGGCCAGCAACAGGCACGCCAGGTCGCGGCGGGTCTGCCGTTGCTCCATGAACAGACCCCGTTCGGCACACTGGCCATGCTCGCGCTCAACGTGAAAATCCAGCCAGGCCTGCATGTCCAGCTCAGAGCCCTGGGGTTGCTGGCGTAACCATTGGCGGTCGTTGCGCAGGTGCTCGAACTGGCGCCGCAAGCGGTGCGCCGAAGCTTTCAATCGCGAGGGCAACGGCTGCGCCTCACAGTCACGGGGTACCATCATTTGCAGGTTGACGAAACTGTCCTGCATCTGTTGTTTGCGGTAGTCCCACTCCGGCAACTTGATGCCCTCGCCGAGGGGAATATCGTCGACATCGGCCGGTGGCAGATCCAGGTGCAGCTTAAGGCCGCCGCCCTTGCGCAGACGGGTGCGCGACAGGGTCAGTTCATCCAGATCATCGGCGACTCGGGCGGCGTCCGGGTCTTCGCTGTCGTCCGACCAGCGATCCAGATCCACGTGCTCGGTCCAGCTGAACAGGTTTTCCAGGCGCACCACCAACAGCCCGCCATCGCGGGTGCTTTCATCGATCCGTGTTGCGCGTTTACGCCCGCTTTTCTGTTCGCCGGGCAGCGTGGTCAGCGACTCTTCGGATTCATCGCCCAGATCCGCAGCCTGCGGGCTGGCGAGGTTTTGCGGCGGATACAACCACAGCGGCAGCGGCCATGCGGCCCGTTCGCTGCGGGGGAAATGCTCGACACTGCCCGGTTCGCGCAGCGCCTGGCGCAGCGCCCGTTCCAGTGCGGCTTCGCTGGGGTTCAACGAGGCCGGATCGGGGCGCAATTGCAGATGCCCATCGACCAGTCGTTTGTAACGAGCACGCAACGCGGGATAGCGTTGCAACAGCTGCTGCGTCCAGCGTTGATTGTCCCGCCCCCAGTGGCGCATCGGCCCGGCCTGTGCCGCCAGCAAGGCGAGCCAGCGATAAAGTTCCTCGTTCAGGGCGACTTCAGGGAACACCGCCAGGCTCGATGGCAGCCGCAAATTATTCGCGTCACACCACGCCAACGGCACTTGTTTGCAGGTGCCGGCGATCTGCTGCAACACATTTCGGCGCAGCAGCAGATCGCGGTCGCTGGCCGCTTCCACACCGATGCCATTGGCGCCGCCCATGGCGCGAAACAACAGCGCCAGCGGGCGTTGCTGGCTGGCCAGTTCAACCCGCGCTTCAGGGAAGTCCGGGCTGGCACGCCGGATGATGAAACGATGCCAGACACTGCCTACCCACTCTTCCAGTTCGACGGTAAATGCCATGATGCTTGCCCTTGCTGGAAACCAAAAAAACGGCCCGCTGTATCAGCCGGGCCGACCTTTTCTAGCCATTGCACCCGCTCATGAAGGTACAACCGCAGCCGGGGCGCGCAAGGCGGCGCGGCCACGTTGCCTGAAGCTGAGCAGGTAACAGAGCAAGCCGGCGAAGAAGCCGAGACCGGCGCCCAGACGTGCCCAGAACAGCACCTGCAAATGTTCGACCGTGGACATGAACGGCAACGCGATTCCGTCGGCCTGCCAGCGTTGCAGGTAAACCTGGACGACACCGGCAGCGGTAAGGAACAGCGTGATCATCACCATCGACAGGGTCATCAACCAGAAGCCCCAGATTTCAAAAGTCTGCGAACGCTCGTCAGCGGCTTCACCCAGCCCGCGTAAACGCGGCATGGCGTAGCTGATCAAGGTCATCACGATCATTGCGTAAGCACCGTAGAAGGCCAGGTGACCGTGAGCCGCCGTCAGTTGCGAACCGTGGGTGTAGAAGTTGACCGGTGCCAGGGTGTGCAGAAAACCCCAGACACCCGCACCGAAGAACGCAGTGACGGTGGTGCCCTTGGCCCACAGGGTGGCGGCGCGGTTCGGGTGTTGCCGGCGACGGTTCTTCACCATGCTGAAGGCGAAGATCACCATGGCCAGGAACGGCAGCGGTTCGAATGCGGAGAAAATCGAGCCGACCCACAACCAGACCTCAGGCGCACCAATCCAGAAGAAGTGGTGACCGGTGCCGATGATCCCGGTAATCAGCGCCATGGCGATGATCACGTACAGCCATTTCTCCACCACTTCCCGGTCGACACCGGTGATCTTGATCAGGACAAAAGCGAGCATCGACCCCATGATCAGTTCCCACACGCCTTCCACCCAAAGATGCACCACCCACCACCAGTAGAACTTGTCGCGGGCCAGGTTGCCGGGGTTGTAGAAGGAGAACAGGAAGAACACCGCCAGGCCGATCAGCCCGGTCATCATCACCATGCTGACGGTGGTCTTGCGACCTTTGAGCAGGGTCATGCCGATGTTATAGAGAAAGCCCAGGCACACCACCACAATGCCCATCTTGGTGATGGTCGGCTGCTCCAGGAACTCCCGGCCCATGGTTGGCAGCAACTCGTTGTGGGTCAGTTTGGCCAGGCCTGCATAAGGCACCAGCAGATAGCCGAGGATCGTCAGCACGCCCGCGGCGGCGAATACCCAGAACAGAATGATCGCCAGCTTCGGACTGTGCAGTTCACGGTCGGCCTCTTCCGGAATCAGGTAATAGGCAGCGCCCATGAAGCCGAACAGCAGCCAGACGATCAGCAGGTTGGTGTGCACCATCCGCGCCACGTTGAAGGGAATGATCGGGAACAGAAAGTCGCCCACCACGTACTGCACACCCATGATCAAACCGAACAGCACCTGACCGAGAAACAGCATCAGGGCGAACACGAAGTACGGTTTGGCCACGGCTTGCGAGGCGAATTTCAGATGCGGATTAGCCATGCTCATCTCTTAGCCCTCCTTGTTTGGCGGCCAGTTATTGGTGTTGATGTTCGAGCTCCATTTGAGGAACTCGGCGATGTCATCCACCTCTTGCTCACTCAACTTGAACTGCGGCATCGCGCGCCGGCCCGGTACGCCCAGCGGCTGCATTTTCATCCAGGCATGCAGAAAGGGTTTGAAACCTGTCTCCCCGCCACGCCGCTGGAACACATTGCCCAGCTCCGGCGCAAAGTAGGCGCCTTCGCCCAGCAGCGTGTGGCAGCCGATGCAGTTGTTTTGCTCCCAGACCGTCTTGCCGCGAATCACCGATTCGGTTAACTGCGCCTCGTTGCTGCGCACTGGAAAGGTCTGTTCCGTGTGATAGGTCAAGGCCAGGAATATCAGGAAGAAAAAGATACTTCCCCCGAAGTAGATATTCCTGGCCATGCCTTTGGTGAAGGTCTCTGACATGGTCGCTTCCTCTTTGCTTGGCGTGCCCATGATAGAAAGCGAAGGGTTGAAACCTGCTTGATGGCGATCAAGAAAGGCAGATGGTTTTGGTCGGGTATTGGCACCATAAAGCCGAACGCCTGCCCCTGTGGCGAGGGGGCTTGCCCCCGTTCGGCTGCGCAGCAGTCGCAAATCTATGAATGCGATATGCCTGATGAAATGTGATTGCAGGTTTTAGGGCTGCTTCGCAGCCCAACGGGGGCAAGCCCCCTCGCCACAGGTGATTAGTCGAGCGACATCAGCGTCAGCCCCACAACCACCGCCAACACCACCGCCCAGCTCACCATCAGCCGCCGCCACAATCGCGGAGCATGGCGCATTTCCATAAAGCCATCGGTAATCAACCAGGCCTTGCCCACCGCCACCAGCAAAATGGCCACCGACAGCAACCATGTTGCGCCTGTCTGTGCCAGCACCACGGTGCACACACTTAACGCGGCCAGCGCTGCCCAACAGATCAGCAAAAACCTGGAAGCCGACATCAGAACCTCCGTCAATTCAGCACGTAGACCAGCGGAAACAGCACCACCCAGATCAGATCGACCATGTGCCAATACAGCACACCCGATTCAAGCCCGCTGCGGTTGGCGGCGTTGTACAGGCCACGACGGCAACGCTCGGCCAGCCAGCCGAGGATGACCATGCCGAGCAGTACATGGAGAAAATGAAAACCGGTGAGGATCCAGTAGAGGGTGAAAAAGGTGTTGTGCTCCAGGCCCAGCCCCGAGGCCAGCAAGTGCCGGTATTCCGTGAGTTTCAACACCACGTAGACACTGGCCGCGAACAACGCTGCCAGCAGGTAGACAGCACCGTGGCGAGACCGAGAGCGCTTGACGTGCTCTTGAGCGAGCGCGGCGAACAGCCCGGCGGTGAGCAGGCTCAGGGTCATCGCCAGGCCGGTAGAGGTGTTGAGCAACAGACGGCTTTCACCGAACAGCTGCGGTTTGAGTGCCTGGGTCACGGCGAACGCCAGAATCAGAATGGCGAACACCGACAGCTCGGCCAGAATGAAAAACCACATCGCCAAATCACCCGGCAAGTGCCCCGGCGCAACGCGTCTGAACTCAGCCGAAGTGGACATCAACCACGCCCATCAGCGCCGCAACCGTCAGCGGATCATCACTCAGCGGCTCGGCCAGGCAGGCCATGCACGCTTCACGCGGGCTCATGCCGGAGCGGATCATTCGCGCAGTAAAAATCAGCAACCGCGTGGAGGCGACTTCCTCCAGGTCATGTTGATCCAGCCGGCGCAGGGCCTGTCCCAGCCTGACCACTTGGGCCGCCAGCGCGCTGTCCACCTGCGCTTCCCGGGCGACAATGCGCTCTTCATCGGCCACCGGCGGATAGCCGAAACGCATCGCCACAAAGCGTTGCCGGGTGCTGGGTTTCATGCCTTTGAGCAGGTTCTGGTAGCCGGGGTTGTACGACACCACCAGCATGAATGACGGCGGCGCCTGCAGTACTTCGCCGGTGCGTTCCAGGAACAACTCGCGACGGTCATCGGCCAGTGGATGCAACACTACCACCGTGTCCTGACGCGCTTCGACCACTTCGTCCAGATAACAAATACCGCCCTCACGTACCGCGCGGGTCAGTGGCCCGTCCTGCCACCAGGTGCCCTGGGCACCGATCAAATGGCGGCCGATCAGGTCGGCGGCGCTCAAATCGTCATGGCAAGCCACGGTGTACAGCGGCAGTTTCAACCGATGGGCCATGTGCTGGACGAAACGGGTCTTGCCGCACCCCGTCGGGCCTTTGATCAGCACCGGCATGCCGTGTCGCCAGGCTTGCTCGAACAGCGCCTCCTCATTGTTGAGCGGTTGATAGAAGGGGTCGCAAGACTGGATTCGGTCCATGGGCTGTCTGTTCCAAAAGCGGATTCAAGCCACACGCTACGGGCCCCTGCGACAACCTGGCAAGTGACATGGCCGGCAAACTTGATCGCGGTCAAGCAAGCATTGGCCTGCTCGGGCATAGCCTTGCACGGCACTAAGAACCTGCGTTCTGCGCTGCCGTTTCAGCACATCGCAAAGGTCTTGCCTGAGGAGAAATGGAATGCTGATCAGCAATAGAAAAACGTTTGCTCTGACTGTCGCCACATGGTGTTCGGCGCTGGCCCTTGCGGTGACTCATGCGGCCCGGGCCGACGAGCCCGCTGCCGCTGCGGCCAGCCCGCTAATGATCAAAGCCGCCGGGGCGCCCGACATGAGTCAGGCCGAGTTCGACTCATCCAAGGAAATTTATTTCCAGCGCTGCGCCGGCTGCCACGGTGTTCTGCGCAAAGGCGCCACTGGCAAACCACTGACACCGGACATCACCCAGTCCCGCGGGCAACCGTTTCTGGAGGCGTTGATTACCTACGGTTCACCGGCGGGCATGCCGAACTGGGGGACGTCCAATGCGCTGACCAAGGATCAGATCACGTCAATGGCCAAGTTCATTCAGCACGCGCCGCCGACGCCACCTGAATGGGGCATGGCCGAGACGCTGAAAACCTGGAAAGTGCTGGTCAAGCCTGAGGACCGTCCGAAGAAGCAATTGAGCAAACTCAATCTGCCCAATCTGTTTTCGGTGACGTTGCGCGATGACGGCAAGATTGCCCTGATCGACGGTGACAGCAAGAAAATCGTCAAGTTGATCGAGACCGGTTATGCGGTGCACATCTCGCGGATTTCCGCCTCCGGTCGCTACCTGCTAGTGATTGGTCGAGACGCGCGAATCGACATGATCGACCTGTGGCCGGTGGAGCCGACCAAGGTCGCCGAAGTCAAAGTGGGCATCGAGGCGCGCTCGGTGGAGACCTCCAAGTTCAAGGGCTACGAAGACAAATACACCATCGCCGGCTCCTATTGGCCGCCGCAATTCACCATCATGGATGGCGAAACCCTGGAGCCCAAACAGATCGTCTCGACCCGCGGCATGACCGTCGACAAGCAGGAATATCACCCTGAACCACGGGTCGCGGCGATCATCGCCTCCCATGAATGGCCGGAGTTCATCGTTAACGTCAAAGAAACCGGCAAGGTCATGCTGGTAAATTACCAGGACATCAAAAACCTCACCATCACCTACATCGATGCTTCGCCCTTCCTGCATGACGGCGGTTGGGACAGCACGCACCGCTACTTCATGACCGCCGCCAACAACTCCAACAAAGTCGCGGTGATCGACTCCAAGGATCGCAAGCTGGCCGCTTTGGTGGAGGTCGGGAAAACCCCTCACCCGGGGCGTGGCGCCAACTTCAACCATCCCACTTACGGGCCCGTCTGGGCCACCAGCCACCTCGGTGATGACGGCATTTCGCTGATTGGCACCGACCCGGTCAAACACCCGCAATTCGCCTGGAAACAGGTCGCCTCGCTCAAAGGCCAGGGCGGCGGATCCTTGTTTATCAAAACCCACCCGGACTCCCGCCACCTGTATGTCGACACCACCCTCAACCCGGACGCCAAGCTGAGCCAGTCGGTGGCGGTGTTCAACATCGACAAACTCGACGCCGGCTACACCGTGCTGCCCATCGCCGAGTACGCCGGCATCAAGCAAGGCGCGATGCGGGTGGTACAGCCGGAATACAACAAGGCCGGCGATGAAGTCTGGTTTTCCGTATGGAGCGGTCAGTCAGAGGAGTCGGCGCTGGTCGTGATCGACGACAAAACGCTGAAGCTCAAATCAGTCATCAAGGACAAGCGACTGATCACCCCCACCGGAAAATTCAACGTCTACAACACCCAACACGACATCTATTGAGCTCCATCAATGCAAGGAATCCCCATGAAAAATATTCTGTTTTCACTGTTCGCCCTGACCGCTGCGCTGAGCGTGCAGCCGGCCATGGCCCAAGACGGCCAGGAGCTGTTCAAGAGCAAACCCTGCGCCGCCTGCCATTCCATCGACACCAAGCTGGTCGGCCCGGCGCTCAAGGATGTCGCGGCCAAGAATGCGGGCGTGGCCGGGGCTGTGGACACCCTGGCCAGCCACATCAAGAACGGTACGCAAGGCAACTGGGGCCCGATGCCAATGCCGGCAAACCCGGTGACGGATGAAGAAGCGAAGACACTTGCAACCTGGGTCCTGAGTCTCAAATAGCCAACTGGAGGGCGCCATGAAGGTTTATCGACACGCTGCGATTCTGGCGGCCCTCCTCCTCATTTGTGCAACCACGGTTGCCGCGCCCGATGCCAAGCGTCAGGCACAACTCGAACACCTGCTGGCCCAGGACTGCGGCGCCTGCCATGGCCTGCACATGACCGGCGGGCTGGGTCCCGACCTGACCCGCGCAACGCTGGCGGGCAAGTCCAGGGACAGCCTGATAGCCACCGTCAGCCACGGCCGGCCCGGCACCGCAATGCCCGGTTGGGCCCCTCTGCTCAGCCCGGATGACATCCGTTGGCTGGTCGATCTTCTTCTCCAGGGATACCCCGCACCATGATCCGATCAACCCTGCTTATAGCGGCGACCGGGCTGTTGTTATCCGCGTGTGTTCAGACACCGTTGCGTGGCACCGGCGATCTGGGCGTGGTGGTGGAGCGCGCCACCGGCAGCGTGCAAATCATCGAAAGCGACACCCGCACGGCACTGGTCCGACTCGAGGGTTTGGGCGATTTGTCCCATGCCTCGGTGGTGTTTTCCCGCGACCAGCGTTATGCCTATGTGTTCGGCCGCGACGGCGGGCTGAGCAAGATCGACCTGCTGACCCAACGCATCGATCAACGGCTGATACAGGGCGGCAACAGCATCGGCGGCGCGATCAGTCAGGACGGCAAACTCATCGCCGTGTCCAACTACGTGCCCGGCGGGGTCAAGGTGTTCGATGCCGAAAACCTGCAACTGGTGGCCAATATTCCGGCCACGCCCCTGGCCGATGGCAGCAAGCGCTCACGGGTGGTCGGCCTGGTCGATGCGCCCGGTCAGCGTTTTGTGTTCAGCCTGTTCGATACCGGCGAGATCTGGAGCGCCGACTTCAGTCAGGGCAACACGCCGCAAATCAGCCGTTTCACCGGCATCGGCCAGCAACCCTATGACGCGTTGGTGACCCCGGATGGTCGCTATTACATGGCGGGACTGTTCGGCGAAGACGGCATGGCGCAACTCGACCTCTGGCACCCCGAGCGCGGGGTGCAGCGAGTGCTCGGCAATTACGGACGCGGCCAGGCGAAACTGCCCGTCTACAAAATGCCGCATCTGGAAGGCTGGGCCATCGCCGATCACCAGGCCTTCGTGCCCGCCGTCGGCCGGCATCAGGTGCTGGTGATGGATTCGCGTACGTGGAAGCAGACTGCTGCCATCCCGGTGGCTGGCCAACCGGTGTTCGTCACGTCGCGGCCGGACGGTCGGCAGCTGTGGGTCAATTTCGCCTACCCGGACAATGATCGGGTTCAAGTCATCGACACTGAAACCCATGCCGTGGTTGCCGATCTGCGGCCAGGGCCGGCGGTGCTGCACATGGAATTCACCGCGCGCGGCGATCAGTTGTGGCTGTCGTTACGCGATGGCGATCAGGTTCAGGTCTGGGACCCGTACAGCCTGAAGCAACTGAGCACCCTTCCCGCCACCGCGCCGAGCGGCATCTTCTTCAGCAGTCGCGCGCAAAAAATGGGTTATTGACATGAACCTCGACCTGCTCAGCCGCCAATTGATCGACCGCTTCCAGCACGGCATGCCGCTGTGCGCGGAACCGTACAAGGAGATGGCGCGGATGCTCGGTTGTTGCGAGGCCCAGGTGATGGCCTGCCTGGAAGAAATGGATCAGGCCGGCGCCCTCTCACGGATCGGCCCGGTGTTCGAACACAGTCGCGCCGGGGCTAGCACCCTCGCCGCCCTCGCCGTGCCCGCCGAACGCTTGCAACAGGTCGCCGAACACATCAGCCAATACCCCGAAGTCAACCATAACTACGCGCGGGAGCATTTCTACAACCTGTGGTTTGTGCTGACCGGCCCTGATCGCCAACACATCGAACGGGTTCTCGAACAACTTGAGAACGACACCGGCCTCATGCCGCTGGATCTGCCGATGCAGACGGCTTACCGCATCGACCTCGGTTTTGCCCTGGGAGAAAGCTCATGAAGCCGGGGTTGACTCCCACACAGGCACTGGCGCTGCGTCGGCAGCTGGAAGGCGGATTGCCGCGGGTATCGCGCCCCTATCAGGCCCTCGCCGAACGAATAGACGCCGACGAAAGCCAGGTGCTCGCGCAAATGCGCCAGTGGCACGAGCAAGGGCTGTTTCGCCGGATCGGTCTGGTGCTCAACCATCGCGCGCTGGGGTTTACCGCCAACGCCATGCTGGTGCTGGATGTGCCGGATGCGCTGATCGACGAAGTCGGCCAACGCCTGGGCCGGGCGCACGGCATTACCCTCTGCTACCAACGGCCGCGGCGTCTGCCGCAGTGGCGCTACAACCTCTTTTGCATGGTTCACGGGCGCCGACGCGCGCAGGTCGAGGCGCAGATTCAGGCGTTGCTGGAAGAACACTTGCTGAGCGATCTGCCCCATCAATTGCTGTTCAGCACTCACGCGTTCAAACAGTGCGGCGGACGCTTTACCCCCTCACCAATCGGAGCCCCCACCCATGGATGACCTCGACCGTCGGCTGATCAACCGTCTGCAACTGGGCCTGCCGCTGGTGCGCCACCCGTGGCAGGCACTGGCCGCCGAACTGGACAGCAGCAGCAGCAGCGAACTGCTCGACCGCCTCCATGATTTGCTGGAAGACGGCATGCTCACCCGTTTCGGCCCGATGTTCGACATCGAACGACTCGGCGGCGCCTTCACTCTTGCTGCGCTGGCGGTGCCGGAAGAGCGTTTCGAAGCCGTCGCCGAGCAACTGCACGCGCTGCCTGAAGTGGCGCACAACTACCGACGCGAACACGCCTGGAACATGTGGTTCGTACTCGCTTGCCCGACCGAACAAGGTATCACCCAGACCCTGCAGCACATCGAAACCCTGACTGGCCTGCCGCTGCTCAACTTGCCCAAAGAGGAGACCTACCATGTCGGTCTGTACTTCCCGGTCTGAAGACACCCTGGCTCAGCGTCTGATCGAGCTGACCCAGGCCGGCCTGCCGCTGCTGGACGATCCGTGGGCCTGGCTCGCCGAACAGCTGGAGCTGAGCATCGAATCCACCCTGGACTTGCTCAAGCGTTTGCAGGCCGAGGGCGCCATCCGGCGTATCGCCGCCGTCCCCAACCACTATCGCCTGGGCTATCGCTACAACGGCATGACGGTCTGGGATGTGCGCGATACCGACATGCCACGCCTGGGCGCGCTGATCGGTGCGCAGCCCTTCGTCAGTCATTGCTATCGACGCCCGCGACGTACCGCGTGGCGCTACAACCTGTTCGCCATGGTCCACGGTCGCAGCCGCGAGGAGATCGACAGCTACCGCGAACACCTGCGCTACTTGCTGGGCGAAGCCTGCGCCGCCGACGAGATGCTGGTGAGCAGCCGCATCCTGAAGAAAACCGGTTTGCGCGTCGTGCCGGCCAGTTCGACGCACACCGTGTAGCAGCTGGCGAAGCCTGCGTTCGGCTGCGCAGCAGTCGTTAAATCAGGCAGTGCGGTATGTCAGACACACCACGCATACAGGTTTTACGACTGCTGCGCAGCCGAACGCAGCCTCGCAAGCTCGGCAGCTGCTACGGGCATCAGGTTTGCGTTTACCACCCGCTTCGCGCAGAACACACCCCCGACTCAAGGAGATTTGCATGTTGAGGATCAGCCAATACCTGCGCGCCCTGGCCGGCCACGCGCCTGCTCCCAGAACCAGCCCACCGGGCAGCAACCGGCCGCCGGTGGTGATCTGGAACCTGCTCAGGCGCTGCAACCTGACTTGCAAACACTGCTACGCCACGTCCGCCGACAGCGTCTTTCGCGATGAACTGGATACGCCCGCCGCGCTGGCCGTGATCGACGATCTGCACGACGCCGGGGTGAAGGTGCTGATTCTTTCCGGCGGTGAACCCATGTTGCGCGACGATCTGTTTGTGCTCAGCGCCTACGCCCGCACCCACGGTATGTTTGTTGCGTTGTCCACCAACGGCACGCTGATCAATGAGCAGAACATCGCGCAGATCCGCGCGGCGAATTTTGATTATGTCGGGATCAGCATCGATGGCCTGGAAGCCACCCATGATGCATTCCGCCAACTCAAGGGCAGCTTCGCCAGCTCCATGCGGGCGATCCGCCTCTGTCGTGAACAGGGTATTCGCGTCGGCCTGCGCACTACCCTGACCCAGGAGAACCACCAACAATTGCCGCAATTGCTGGCGCTGATGCGCGAGTACGACGTGCAGAAATTTTATCTGTCGCACCTCAACTACAGCGGTCGCGGCAAACGCAGCCGCAAGCTCGACGCCCGGCAGCAGATGAGCCGCAAAGCGATGACGCTGATCTTCGAACGGGCCTGGCAAGACATCGAGCGCGGTCGCGACAGCGATTTTGTCAGTGGCAACAACGATGCCGACGCAATTCTCTTGCTGCAATGGGTGGGCCTGCATCTGCCCGAACATTACCCGCGCCTGGAACACATGCTTAGGGCCTGGGGCGGCAACGCCTCGGGCAGCGGCATCGCCAACATCGACAACACCGGCGAAGTGCACCCCGACACCTATTGGTGGCAGCACTCGGTGGGCAACGTCCGGCACACGCCGTTTCGCACGCTCTGGCTGGACCGGCCGGACGCCTTGTTGCAGCAACTGCGTGCACATCCGCGCGCCGTCGGTGGCCGTTGCGGCCAATGCCGCTGGCTGAACATCTGCAACGGCAATACCCGCACCCGCGCCTGGGCCGAAGGCGACCTCTGGGGCCAGGACCCCGGTTGCTATCTCAGCGATGAAGAAATCGGTATGCCGCCATTAATGACCATCCCTTGCGTCATGCACTGAAGCACCCGCCTGGCGAGCCATCTGGCAAAGGATGGAGCCGGCCCACCTGATGAAGAACCAAGGACGTCACATGCACCCATCGATTGTTTTACCAGCCGCACTTGCGTCCCCGTTCAGACCGGGCGAAGTGGCCCTGGTCGGCGCCGGCCCCGGTGATCCAGGCCTGCTGACCCTGCGCGCCTGGAGCCTGTTGATGCAGGCCGACGCCGTGGTTTACGACCGCCTGATCAGCCCCGAGCTGCTGAGCTTGATCCCTCTCACCTGCGCCCGGCATTACGTTGGCAAGGTCAGCGGATGCCACAGCCTGCCCCAGGAACAGATCAACGAACTGCTCGCCGACCTTGCCGATCAGGGGCAGCGCGTGGTCCGGCTCAAGGGCGGCGATCCGTTTATATTCGGTCGTGGCGCCGAAGAACTGGAATACCTGCTGCAACGCCACATCGATTGCCAGGTGGTCCCGGGCATCACCGCCGCTTCCGGCTGCAGCGCTTATGCCGGCATTCCGCTGACCCACCGGGACCTGGTCAATTCCTGCCGCTTCATTACCGGGCATTTGCAGCGCGATGGTGAATTGCAATTGCCCTGGAGCAGCCTCGCCGACAACAGCCAGACCCTGGTGTTTTACATGGGGTTATCGAACCTCGGGATTATCGCCCAGCGCCTGATCGAAGCCGGAATGGCCGCCGATACACCGGCGGCGCTGATCAGCAATGGCACGCGTCCCGACCAGTACGTCGCTCGAGGCACATTGCGGCAGTTGCCGACCCTGGCGCTGGATTGCCCACCGGGCATTCCGACGCTGACGGTGATCGGCAAAGTGATCGATCTGTTCGCCACCCGAGAGCAGGAATATCCGGCGCGCTTTTACGCCGCTCCCGTGTCGCAACGCCACGGTAAGGTGGCGATATGAAGCGCATGCTGCTTGCCCCTTTGTTATGGATCGGTACAGCTCATTCCGGTGCACTACCATCCTCCGACGCGGCCGCCGACCTCTACCAACAGCATTGCCAGCGCTGCCATGGCGCCAACCGTTTCGGCGGTACGGGGCCAGCCTTGCTGCCGGAGAGCCTGAGCCGGATCAAACCCGATGAAATCCGCAGCGTCATCCAGAACGGGCGCCCCGCGAGTCAGATGATCGGGTATGCCAGCGTGTTCAATCCCGCCCAGATCGACGCGCTGGTGAACTACCTTCGGCAACCACCGGCCACCCCGCCTGTCTGGAGTAACGAGGACATTCGCGGCAGTCATTCCATCCTCGCCGACATCAGCAAACTGCCCGACACGCCCCAGCATGGCGCCGATCCGCTGAACCTGTTTGTGGTGGTGGAAGCCGGCGACCATCACATCGACATCCTCGACGGCGATCGTTTCGAGGTGCTGGCGCGGTTTACTACGCACTTTGCGGTGCACGGCGGGCCAAAGTTCTCGCCGGATGGACGCTTCGTCTACGTCGCCTCACGGGATGGCTGGGTCAGCCTGTATGACTTGCACAACCTGAAGCTGATCGCCGAGGTCCGCGCCGGGCTCAATACCCGCAACCTGGCGGTGAGCAAGGATGGTCGCTGGGTGCTGGTGGGCAATTATCTGCCGGGCAATCTGGTAATACTCGATGCCCGCGATCTGTCGCCGGTCAAAACCATCCCCGCAATCGGCCAGGACGGCACCGCGTCACGGGTCAGCGCGGTCTACACCGCCCCGCCACGGGACAGTTTCATCGTGGCGCTCAAGGATGTGAAGGAAGTCTGGGAACTGTCGAGCGCCGGCACACCGGACTTCGAACCGCGTCGTATCAAAGCCGAAGATGTGCTGGACGACTTTTCCTTTTCACCGGACTACAAGCAACTGCTGGCCACCTCGCGCAAGGCCAAGGGCGGTCAGGTAGTCGATCTCGACAGTGGCAAGGTGGTCACCGACATACCGCTGCCGGGCATGCCGCATCTGGGGTCCGGGACCTATTGGAAACGTAACGGTGAGTGGGTGTTCGCCACGCCGAACATCAGCAAGGGACTGATCTCGGTCATCGATTTCAAGACCTGGAAACTGATCAAGGAAATTCCGACCCTCGGCCCGGGGTTCTTCATGCGCAGTCACATCAACTCGCGGTATGCCTGGACCGACGTGTTCTTCGGGCCAGATAACGATGCGATCCACCTGATCGACAAACAAACCCTGGAAGTCGCCCACACCTTGCGCCCGATGCCCGGCAAGACCGCCGCCCATGTCGAGTTCACCCGCGATGGCCGCTACCTGCTTTTGAGTATTTGGGCTAACGATGGCGCGTTGATTGTGTACGACAGCAATACCCTCAAAGAGATCAAGCGCCTGCCGATGAACAAGCCGTCGGGCAAATATAACGTGGGTAACAAGATTGAGTTTGTGGAGGGAACTTCGCATTAACCTGCGATCTTTAGATCGTTCCCACGCTCCGCGTGGGAATGCATCCCGTGACGCTCCGCGTCACCAGTGCGCAGGACTCAAGCCTTGCGTCGACAGCGGGACGCAGAGCGTCCCCGGCGGCATTCCCACGCGGAGCATGGGAACGATCAGTGAGTAGGCGCTGACTGCTGTTGATCTTGCTTTGGCTGTTGATCTTGATCTGCCCCGTCGGAAGGCCGAGCGCAGGTTCTGCGCAGTGGGCACCGCGGCAAGGATGCCGCGGTAGCCGCCCCCGGCCATGGATGGCCGATGGCGGCGGGCCCACGGAGCAGGACCGGAGTGAGGGCATGGCGAGCCGCAAGATTGAATTTGCGGAGAGGACTTCGCATTAATCTGTGGTGCGCCCAAAAGATCGCAGCCTTCGGCAGCTCCTACATTTGAATGGCGTACACCCTGTAGGAGCTGCCGAAGGCTGCGATCTTTTGGCGATGGGACACTCGCCAACATTCTGCGCGGCTTCACCCCAACGTATAACCGTTATCAACCTTCCAATCCTGCCCATAAACACCCCGGGCGCCTTGGGACAGTTGAAAGATAATCACATTGGCCACCGCCGACGCATCCAGAAAATGCCCCGGCAGCAGACGTTTGACCAAGGTGTCAGCGACGTCATCGAGTTCACCATCGCTCAACCCCAGGTTGTCCCACATCGAGGTCGCGGTCGGCCCCGGCGAGACCAGATTGATGCGCACGTCATAACGCGCAAATTCCACCGCCAGTGTGCGTGCCTGAGCCGCCAGCGCGGCCTTGCTGGCGATGCAGGCGGCCAGGCCGGGAAAGCTCGAACCGGTCAGGAAACTACCGACAAACACCACCGAAGCCGGGCTCGCCAACTCGCCGCGCAACGCCGCCAGGGTGTTCAACGCCCCGGCACCGTTGACCGCCCATTGGCGCTGGAAGGCCGGCATGTCCAGGCTGTCGGCCATTTCGGCAATGCCCGCGTTAGGCACCAGATAATCCACCCGCCCCAGCGTTGCCGCCCGCCGGGCCAGCCCTTGAAGGTCTTCCTGGCAGGTAACGTCCCCGGCGCACCATTGCAGCCGTTCGCCGTAGATCTGCTGCAAGGCCGGCAATTCACCGACGGTGCGTGACATCGCCAACACCTTGACCCCACGCGGCAACAGCGCGGCGCACAACGCCAGGCCAATCCCGGAACTGGCACCGGTGATCACCGCCAGACGATCCTGAAACTCGGTTTGCATCATGTTCTCCTGGGCATCGTTAATGCCAAGCACTGAGGACGTTGTGAGCCCCTATCTTTGAACAGACGCAGAAATACCGACTTGACGGCGATCACTTTTCTCAATGGCTCGCCGATCAATGAGCCGAGTGCGACATCGCTGGCTGCTGCTGAAGTATCGCTTGATCGATTTCGCTGAAACGCAGCACACGACCGCCCTGGTCGGCGGCCAGTTTCTCCGCCGCCTGCTGACTGGAGAACGACGCCAGCACCACACCCATTGCCCCCTTGAGTTGGGTGCCGATCACGTAGAATGCATCCTTGGCATCGATCAGGTGGGCATCGTTGGGTGCGTTCCATGGGCTGCGGCCCATGTCGTGGACATACAACCGGGCCTCGCCATGATGATTTTCCGGTTGCAGCCACCAACCGATCATCTCCGCCGTGGAGCAGAATTTCCTGATGCCGCTGCGCTCGACCACTTCGCCCTTGGGCCCGGGGAAGCCGTCGATGATCATGCCGCAAACATGGCATTCATCACTGGGATGAAAGGCAGTGGCGGCGTCGCTGTAGGTGGCTTGCACGGGTTTGTCACAGGCCGTCAGCAGCAGACAGACCATCAGGCCCGCCGCGGCGCGTACCGTCGTCGAATACAGATTACTCATCGTCAGATGCTCCAAAAACCAAGGTGTGAATTCATGTCGCCCGTCGACGGAACAGCAACCAGGCCAAGCCCAAAGGCACCGCCACCCACAGCAACAGGCACAACCAGAGCATCGAGCCCGGCACCGGCAAATCGCTGCCCAACGTCAGCACACCAGCGCTACCGGCGCCGGGCTCGAAACCGGAGAGATTGATCAAGCGATAGACGTCGGCGGGATTGAGCAGCAGTAACCACGGCAACACCTTGGGGTTGAACTGCCCTTCGCTGAGCACCAGCAGTGCCAACAGCGCGAGGTCGAACACCAGCACGAAGAAGAACCACACCCCCAGCGCCAAGCCGGCGGCCGTGGATTTCTCGGCAGACACACTGCTCAGCACATAGGCCAGCCCCAAAAAGCCCCAGCCCAGTAATGTCGATGACAGCATGAATCGTCCAAACGCCCAGAGCAGCAGGTTCAGTTCGACATCCTCCACCAGCACCGCAATCGCAAGCATCGCGCAGCCGAAACCGATGACAATCGCCAGCGCCAGGATCAATCCGTGGCCGACGAACTTGCCGAGCAGAATGTGCCCGCGCCCCAGCGGATAGGTCAGTAACAGCAACAACGTGCCGCTTTCGTCTTCGCCGACGATGGCGTCATAGGCCAGCAGCAAGGCAATCAGCGGCATCAGGAATGTCGCCAGGCTGGCCAGGCTGGCGATGGTGGCCGGCACCGAAGTGAAACCCAATTGCCCGGAAGCCGCTGCCCCCAACCAGGCGATGCCGGTCGCCAGCACCGCGAACAACAGGCTGATCGCCAACAACCAGCGGTTGCGCAAACCGTCATTGAACTCCTTGCGGGCCATGTTCCAGATCGGGTTCATACGGTCTCTCCACTGGGGGTCGTACCGGCCCGCCCCATGTAATAGCGGTAGATGTCTTCCAGGGACGGTGGGTCGATTTCCACGTCCGCCGGCTCGTGTTCATTGAGCAACTGGCGCAACAAGTCCAGTTTGTTGCCAGTGAGCGCAGCCACTTCGAGACCCTCCACGCCCCAGCGCTGAGTGATATGCCCGGCGTTGTTCCAGGATTGCTGCAACGGCCCGGCGTGCTTGAGCCCGTTGGCGCGAATCAGCGTCGGCAAACCGGCCTTCTCGCGCAAACTGCGCAGACTGCCGAGGGCCAGCAAGCGCCCCCGGGTCAGAATCGCGGCACGGTTGATATGCGCTTCGACGCCCGGCAATACGTGGGAACAGAGAATGATGCTGGTGCCCTGGCTGCGCAGCCGGTCGAGCAACCGATAGAGGTCTTGAGTGGCGATGGGATCGAGGCCGACGGTCGGCTCGTCGAGCAGCAACAAGCGCGGCTCGCCGAGCAAGGCTTGGGCCAGTCCCAGGCGCTGGCGCATGCCTTTGGAATAAGTCTTGACCCGTCGATGCGCCGCGCCCGCCAGGCCGACTTCCTCCAGCAACACGTCCACTTGCGCCGGCGCTGCGCCTTTGAGGCGGGCGAAATGCCGCAAGGTCTCCTGGCCGCTCATCTGCGGATAGAAGGTCACGTTCTCCGGCAAATAGCCCAGCAGACGCCGAACCTGCGGATCACTGGGCGTGCGGCCGAACACCCGGACCTGCCCTTCACTGGCCTGAAGCAGACCGAGCACCAGTTTCATGCTGGTGGTCTTGCCCGCGCCGTTGTGCCCGAACAAGCCCAGCACTTCGCCTTCGCCCAGGCTCAGGTTCAATTGATGCAACACCGTGGTGTACCCATAGCGCTGGCTGACGCCTTCCATGTCGATGACGTTCATGCGGTGGGCTCCTGGGTCATGGGTCGTGTGGTGGGATTCATCAGCGGATGGCTGTCCAGGACGCCCGGCGACTTCATGACCGGAAAGGCCCGTTGTACCCAGCGCAGCAACTCGATCCCGGGGCTGTTCATCAACAGCCGCACCTGGGGGTACAGCCACAACAGGCGGTCGACGTTGTCGTTGGGTTCATAGGCGATATCGCCCAGGCCATCGTTGTTGCGATCCCAGCCCAGATAATCGCTCCAGTAATTGCCCCGGCCATCCGCCGACCATTCCTGCAAGCGGGTGGCGACGTATTTGACCTGCCGTTGGTTGCCGACAAAGGCGTTGTCGGCGATGCGGTTGTCTTCGGAGCCCGCGGTGAGGTGAATGCCCACGGCGCTGTGCTCGAAGTGGTTGTGTTCGATGCTGTTGAACAGCGAGTTGTAGATGAACAATGCCTTGCCCTCGGCGCCGCTGATCATGCTGTCACCGGTCGAGCCGTCGCGCACGTCCGTGACGAAGTTGTCGCGCAAGGTGGAATAGGTGATGTAGTTCATCAGGATGCCGTAGTTCTGATCCTGTTCAGAGCGGTTGCCGGTCACCGTGAGCTTGCGGCTTTGCATCAGGGCGTAGCCGGTGCGGGTGCGGCGGGTGGTGTTGCCGATCAGCCGGTTGTCGTTGGCGAACATGTAATGCACACCGTAACGCAGGTCTTCCAGGGTATTGCCCTGCAGCAGGTTGCCGTTGGAGGTGTCGATGTAGATGCCATCGCGGCTGTCGCGCACCTGATTGCCAATGACCCTGGCACCCTGCACCGCGTACAGATGAATACCGTTGCCGCGATCCTGGGAGCGCAGCGCCGGATCTCCCTGGATACGGTTGTCGATCAGGCTCGCATCCTGCGTCCTGTCGACCCAGATACCGAAACCCTGGCCCTGCAGGCGATTGCCTTTGATCACCGCGCCACGGGCCTGGGGCTGCAGAAACACCGCCGCATTCATGGCCGTAAGGTCGTGCCCCCAGTCCAGAAACGTACAGCCCTCGATGCGCACATCGGGCGCGCTGACCGTCACACCATTGCCCTGCCCTTGCGCCTGAAACACCGCGCCGGGCTCGCAGAGAATCTGCATCGGTTGATCGACGCTGAACGAGCCAACGTACTCGCCCGCTGGCAAGTGCCAGCGTTGTTCAGCGTCAACCCGCAACGGCAATGTGGTGATGGGTTGCACCGCCAGCGCGCTGCCGGACATCAGCAGGAGCGCAAACGCGACCTTGATCGGAGTGCGCTTGATATCGGTCATCGGCCCGCTCCCGTTGATTGGCAACCGTCAGGCCCGCTCGACCTTCATGCGGCCGACCATTTCCATGTGCAGCGCATGGCAGAACCAGCTGCAGTAGTACCAATGCAGGCCGGCCTTGTCGGCTGTAAAGGTGATGGACGAGGTTTGCTGCGGGCTGATCTCCATGCTGGCGCCATGGTTGGTCATGACGAAACCGTGGGTCACGTCCTCGATCTGGTCGATGTTGGTGATGATCACGGTGACCTCGTTGCCCTGCTTGACCGTGAATTCGGTCAGCCCGTAGGCCGGGGCCATGGAGGTCATGTAGACCCGCACATGATTGCCGTCGCGGATGACCTTGTTGTCGGTCTCCAGGTTGATCCCGTCTTTCTTGGCCAGTTCCACGGTGGCGGCGAAGAACGGGTCGTTGCGGTTCCAGATCTTCTGGGTCTTGATCTGGTCCCGGCGCGCCAGGATGCAATCATGAGGTTCGGCAAACGCAGGGCCGTCATGCACCAGCTTCATTTCGTCGCCGGAAATATCGATCAACTGGTCGTTTTCCGGGTGCAACGGTCCGGTTGGCAGGAAGCGGTCCTTGGAGAATTTGCACAACACCACCAGCCATTTGCCATCCGCTTCATTGGTTTCGGTCAGCGAGGCATGGTTATGCCCGGGCTGGTACTGCACGTCGAGCTTCTGCTTGATGTAATTGACCTTCTCGCCCTTGTAGGCACGTATCGCTTCTTCCATGTTCCACTTCACCACCTGGCTGTCGATGAACAGCGTGGTGTAGGCGTTGCCGCGACCGTCGAAGGTGGTGTGCAAAGGCCCCAGGCCCAGTTCAGGCTCGGCGACGATGACCTCGCGCGGGTCCTTGAATTTATCGGCGAACAGGTCGTCCAGCCGGTCGATGGCAATCATCGAGACCGTCGGCGACAGCTTGCCGTTGGCAATGAAGTACTTACCATCGGATGAGGTATTGAGTCCGTGAGGGTTCTTCGGCACCGGGATGTAGCGAGTGAATTCAGAGTCCTTGCCATCGGTTTTACGACCGTCGACCACCGGCACTTTCGAGTCTTCCAGGGTGATGAATTTGCCAGCCTTGATCGCAGCCTCGATGCGCGGGATGTTGAACACCACGACCCAGTCGCGCTCGTTGCGCATCATGCCACCCAGGTCGTAAGCCTTCTCCGAGTTGTAGCAGGTGGACGCGGCGTACTTGCCGGTGTAATCGGCGTCGGAGTTGTCCAGGTTGCCATCGACAATCACCTGGAAGGCCATCTCCATTTTCTCGGCATCGATGGCGTTGAACAGGGTGAAGCTGTTCTTGTCTTGCAGGTCGAAGGTGCGGCCGTCATTGGGGTGCGGGATGACGAATTCGGCATTGGCGAACACGTACTTGGTGTACGGCACTTTTTGCAGGCGCAGGCCGTGGATGGCCTGCACGTTCGGCACCGTGAGGATCTTGTCGCACTTCATGATGTCCAGGCGGATGCGCGCGACCCGGGAGTTGGCCTTGTCGTTGATGAACAGGTACTTGCCGTCGTATTTGCCATCGGTCATGGAGATGTGCGGGTGATGGCAATCGCCATTCTGAAATTTCGCACTGTCGCCCAGGATCCGCTTGCTTTCGTTGGTCAGGCCCCAACCGGTGGCCGAGTCGACGTTGAACACCGGAATACGCATCAACTCACGCATCGACGGCACACCGAGCACCCGCACTTCGCCCTGATGACCGCCACTCCAGAAGCCATAATATTGGTCCAGCTCACCGGGGCCGACATGGATTTTCGCCTGCGCATCCTTGACCGCCGCAGCCCACGATTCGCGGCTGAACACTGCGCCGCCTAACGTTGCCGCACCCGCCAGCACCGCACCGGTCACGGCGCTGCCGCCCAGAAAACCGCGACGGCTGAGTCCCGCGTGTTCTTCTTCCTGCACCGGTTTTGTGGATTCTGTGTCAGTCATGTTGCGTACTCCTTGAAGGGATAAAAACGGTCACTGCGCAGGTGCGCTCGCGAGCTTCATTCAGCCGCCTGCACTTGCACGACGGGTATCAGTTGCGCCGCCACGGGTGCCGGCTTGCCGCGCTTCTTGCGCTTGTTGATCAGCGGCGGGCATTTGTTTTCGTTGTGATAGGTCATCTGGCAATCGAGGCAGTAGTGACACTCGTTGGCATTGATCCGGCCATCAGGGTGAATCGCCTGGATCTCGCATTCCTTGGCGCACAACTGGCAGGGGCTGCCGCATTCCTGGCGGCGCTTGAGCCAGTCGAACAGACGCAATTTGGTCGGGATCGCCAGTGCCGCGCCCAAGGGACAGATGTAGCGGCAATAGACTTTGCGCGTGAAAACGTTGATCACCAGCAGCGCCACCGCATAGAGCACGAACCACCACTGACGGTCGAACTTGAGGGTGATGGCGGTTTTGAACGGCTCCACTTCGGCGAACAGCTCGGCGGTGGACATCGACTCCAGGGAGATGCCGAAAAGCAGCAGCAAGATGATGTATTTGATCGCCCACAGCCGCTCATGCACCGCGAACGGCAATTCGTATTGGGGAATTCTCAGCTTGCGCGCGGCTTCGTTGATCAGCTCTTGCAAGGCGCCGAACGGGCACAGCCAGCCGCAGAACACGCCACGGCCCCACAGCAGGATGCTCGCGGCGGCGAAGACCCAGAGCATGAAGACCAGCGGATCGGAAAGAAACAGCTCCCAGCGAAAGTGCTCGAACAGCGCATGCACAAAGGTCAGGACATTGACCACCGACAATTGCCCCAAGGCATACCAGCCCAGAAAGACCACGGTAAAGAGCAAGTAACCACGACGCAGCCAGTGCAGAAAGCGTGGCCGGCGGGTGAGTTTGTCTTGCAGGAACAGGATGGCCGTCAGCAGTAACAATGCGCTCGCGAGGACGGCGATCTGGAAGTGTTTCTGATACCAGATGGTCAACCACATCGGCCGGCTGGCTTCCTCGATGGCCGCCCGCTCTTCGGCACTGGGCGCCGGTCGCTCAAGGTAGGGCTCGGGCAATTGATAAGGCAGTTCGAAGCTGCTGAAGGTGCCACTGACCGGTCCCGTCTGCCGCCGCACCAGGAGCTCCAGGGACCACGGCGATCCCGGATCGAAACCGGCCGGTTCGCGGACAATGAAGATCGACATTTCATCGAACTCGGGCATGCCTTCGGCAAACACGTCGGTGAGTCGCTGATGGTCCATGTCGCGAAAGCTGATGATGTTGCCGAACTGGCGCAATTGCACCCGATCGAAAATCCCGCCGCGCACATACCCAGAGCCTTTATAGGAAAACAGCCCGCGCCCCAGCACCATAATGGCTTGTTCGCCGGGTTTGAGTTCCTGCATGAGCAAGCGATATGGGTTGTCGCCCAGCAGCGCGCGGCCAATGGTCGGTGGGTTCAAGTCAGCGGTGTACAGCTCGATGAAGGTGTCATCGACTTGATCCGGGCCAGCGTTGTCGACGCCCTCGGCTTCGGTGCCCTTGAAGGCGGCATCGACCTGCCCACGGGTCAGGTTCAACCGGCGAATGGCGCCGTTACCGGTCAGTTGCTCCCAGGTGGCGGGCTCGTAGAAATCCTGGCGCACAGTGGCAGGTTTGTTCAGCACCCCGCCCCTGTCCTCGATCAGCTTCAACGATACGGCCACCTCATGGGCGGCACGCATGATGACCTCATTGACCACCATGGCGGTGACCGTTGCACCAGCGATGGCATCCACGGTGACCGCGCTCGGGTCGCTGGAATGCCCGACGACTACCCGCTGGCTGACCTTGATCCCTTCGTATCGGGCACTGAAACCGTGGAGCTTTTCTTCGGGGATGCCGATCAGCAGAATCGGTTCGTGGTGCTCCAGCACATAGGCGTCCCGAATCACGCCGGCGGTGTCGAGGATCACCTGAGTGTTGATGGGTTTGCCCGAGTAGGCCGGAATGTCCACCACGTCCAGGCTCTGGAACACATAACCGATGACCTTGCCGGCCGCCGACAGCGTGCGCACCTTGAACGTGCCTTCGGGGTCGGAGATTGAATCGGTTTGCGGGAAGACCTTCTCGATGCGCTGCTGCTCGATGTCGCCGTATGACTTGGCCTGCACCGTCGCGAACACGGCGATCATCAGCAAGACCATCACCACCAGCCCGACGCTCCAAATGCGTGGATTGCCATGTATCGAAGGCTGATGGGTTGTCATGAATTCGCTGATTTCAAAAGGGCTTGCGGCCATGTTAGGGAGCGTTGCGCGCCCCGCCCTTGATTGAAATCAACTCGATAAAATTCCTTGCGCCAGAGCTCCCGAAGCCTCAAACGGTGCGGGAAAACCGGCCTTTTTGCTCCTCTCCCAGATAGGCGTCAAATGCCATTGCGGTACTGCGCATCATCAAATGCCCTGGCGGCAACAGCACCAACTCGTCGCTGTGAATCTGCAGCAGCCCGTCACGTACCTGCTCGTCCAGTCGCGCCAGCGAATCGGCAAAATACTCGGTGAAGCAAATGCCATGACCTGCTTCGAACTTGGCGAAATCGATCCGCCCGTGGCACATCAGGTCGCTGATCACTTCGCGGCGCAGCAGGTCGTCAGCGCTCAAGCGATAACCTCGATGCACCGGCAACAAACCTTGATCGATACGGGCGTAATACTGCGAAAGCTCCTTGACGCTCTGGCTGTAGCTGTCGCCGACCTTGCCGATCGAAGACACCCCAAGGCCGATCAAGTCGCAGTCGGCGTGGGTCGAGTAGCCCTGAAAATTGCGTTGCAGGGTGCCATGGGTGCGGGCCAGCGCCAGTTCGTCGTCCGGCAAGGCGAAATGATCCATGCCGATATACACATAACCGGCCTCGGTCAGGCGGCGGATGGTCAGCTCGAGCAACTCCAGCTTGCGCTCCGGTGGCGGCATGTCCGCCGGGCGAATCAGCCGTTGCGCGCGCACCAGCTCTGGCAAATGGGCGTAGCTGTAGGCGGCAATCCGGTCCGGGCGCAGGGCAATGATCTTGCCCAGGGTGATGTCGAAGCTGTTCACGGTTTGCAGTGGCAGGCCGTAAATCAGATCGACGCTGATCGACTTGAATTGCGCCTCACGCGCCGCCGCGACCAGCGCGTAAATCTGCTCTTCGCTTTGTTGGCGATTGACCGCCGCCTGCACGTCGGGATCGAAGTCCTGTACGCCAAAGCTCAGGCGATTGAACCCCAGTTGGCGCAGCGACTGGATCTGCTCGGCGCTGATGGTGCGCGGATCGACCTCGATGGAAAACTCATGCTCGTCGCTGTCGTCCATGTCGAACGCCTGGTGCAGGCAGTCCATCAGCTCCGCCAGCTGTTCACGGGTCAAATACGTCGGCGTGCCCCCGCCCAAGTGCAGTTGCGTGAGCTTGCGCGTGCTGTCGAACAACGCCGCCTGCATGACGATTTCACGTTTGAGGTACGTCAGGTATTCGACGGCCCGATGGGTTTTGCGGGTAATGATTTTGTTGCAGGCGCAGTAGTAGCAAAGGCTCTTGCAGAACGGAATGTGGATATACACCGACAACGGCTTGGGCACCGCCGCCCGGTTGCTGTCGCAGGCGGCACGCTGATAGTCGTCGAGGGCAAACGCCTGATGAAACTGTGGCGCCGTGGGGTAAGAGGTATAGCGCGGCCCTGGGCGGTCATATTTTTCGACCAGGGCTCGATTGAAATCGAATGCAGGTTTCATGATCAATCAACTCGTAGATTGGTTAATGCCTTGCACTGCCTGAATCCTGTTCAAACAGGTTGCAGATGGCATCCACGTCCGGCCGGCCGGCGGGAAGAATGCTGATGAACCGGTCCGACAATTCAATCAACCCGTCACGACTCAATTGCTCCAGCAGTGGCCAGACAGCCGCAAAGTATTGATGGAAGATCAGCCCATAACGCCGTTCGATGGCACGGATATCCAGCTCTTGATCACACGCCAGGCGCTCCGTGACCATGTGCCGTATCTGATCCCCCGCCTCGAAACGCCAGCCACGAGAGGTGGGTAATTGGTCCCGGTCCAGTTGCTGCTGATAGCGTTCGATTGCATCGGTGTTTTGCGTGTACAAATCGTCGATCTGACTGATAGCCCCCAAACCGAAACCGATGTGGTCGCAATAGCCGTGACGGGTAAAACCGTCACACGTGCGGCGCAACCGGCCGCGCTCCTGAGCGATCGCCAGATCATCATCGGGCCGCACGAACTGCCCCATACCGATGTAGTGATAACCCGCGCCCATCAATTGTTCGAAGGCGATCTGGCGCATCGCGCCTTTATCGTCCTGGCTGCACAGTGCCCTGACCTTGTCGCCGAGCCTTGGCCGATAGCGGCGTGGTGGCCGGGCATAATCGAACACCATCAGCCTGTCCGGCTCCAGCTCGATAATGGTCGTCAGTTTCAGCGCGAAACTTTCTGGCGTTTGCCAGGCATGACCAAACCCCAGATCGACGTTGATGGATCGATAACCAAAGGTGCGGGCGGCATCGATCAGTGAATGAACAGGGGCCGGGTTCTGGTAGCAGGCCACGGACAGGTCACAGTCGCCGTCGATATCCGGAACACCGATGCTGACATGATTGAATCCCTGGCCCCGCAGCGCGCCCATGGTTGTCCAATCGGTATGGTGAAGGTCGACATCAACGCTGTAGTCGCCGCACTCATGTTCAAGAAAGTTGAACCGGCCACGCAGATGACTCATCAGCCGATCGAGATGAGCGCTGGTGGGCGTTCCGCCGCTCAGATGAAACTCTTCGACGCGCTGTTCGGAACTGAGGTGGCAACCGACGACGTCGATCTCGTGTTCCAGGCGCTGAAGGTACTGTTCGATGTCGCCGTGCTCGCAGGAGGCATCGGGCGGGGAACAAAAGGATGGCTTGAGCCGGGAAGGCAACTGCACATTCAGGGCGATCGGGCGTCGTTTCTGACGGCTGACGCGCAAGGCACGAAGCAAATCCAGGGAGCCAATGCCGTCATGAAACCTTTGCGTATCGACATGACAGTTGGGGTCAAGTACGCCCTGGTCGCACCGAGCGATCAGTTCGCCGGGGGCGTGAGAAAAATCGAGCATGACAGGTCTCCGAGACTGGCTGCGGATCAACAGTGTCGGGGATTGACGATCAATGCTCCTTGACTTGTATCAAGCGCAAACCAAGTGCTTGCAGGACAGACCTTGGGGCAAGGCCGCTCACCACGTCAGGTAGAACATTCCCTTGGCCAGCAGCACGATGACGACCAAATGGCAAAACACACTGCCATGGATGAAATGCAGGTAGCGAGCGTTCATTCGGCCGCTTTTGAACAAAAACAGGGCGACCAGAAAATGCAGCAGCACGCTCACGGCGACCATGATTTTCAGCAGCAGCAAGGTGCTGAACGATGAAGCCATTGGCGTTGCAAGAACGGGTAAATAGCGCAGCCAGACCATGCCCAGCCCCGCGCCGAACAAAACCAGCAGCACCCACGGCATCAAGGTGCGGGCGCGGCGGCCAATACCCTCCTCGACCAGCAGCATTACTTTGGCGGGCAACTGTTTGCGGATGCTTTCCAGGAACAGGACTTCGAAAAACACTGTGCCGATAAAGATCAGGGCGGCAAACAGATGAAAGGTCAGAAACAGCGGATAGAGCATGAATGTTCGCCCTCGGTTCAGCTGTCGGTTTCTGCGCAGAATACAGAGCCGGTCGACTCAGGCGAATTGACATCAATCAAGAAACCCGCGAATCCCCGAAGCGGCCTGGCCGCGGGTTTGCGAACACAAGCGGCGACCCGTTGTTTGCAGGCGTTGCTGGTTAGCCCGCCTCAACGCTTACCTTGAAACTATTGTCTAAGCTTAAGCTTCAGCATGAGGGCTCAGCCATGTGCGGACGACTTTCGCAGTATCGAGGTATCCACGAATTCGTGGCGGCGCTGAGCATGCCCAACGCCTTGGTCAATAATGCCGGCGATCAGCCGCTCGAGCTCTACAACGCCGCGCCATCGACTCAGCTCGCCCTCCTCCATGAAGAAAGCGGCATGCTGCACGCCGACAGGGTTCGTTGGGGCTGGCGACCGCACTGGGCCAGGGATCACGCGACACCGATCAACGCCAGGGTCGAAAAAGTTGCCCACGACCCGTTCTTCAAGGAGATATGGCCGCACCGGGCAATTGTCGCCATCGACAACTGGTTTGAATGGGTTTACGAAGGCGGTCCGAAGAAACAGCCTTACCTGATCCGTCGAAAGGATCGCGCGCCGATCCTGTGCGCCGCGATCGGTCAGTACCCAAGGTACGAAAAGGAGCCGGACGAGCATGACGGCTTCGTGATCATTACCGCGGACAGTGAAGGCGGCATGGTGGATATTCACGATCGGCGGCCGGTGACGCTCAGTCCCGAATTGGCGCGCGAATGGATTGATCCATACACGCCCAAGGAGCGCGCCCAACAGATACTCCTGCAACAACGCGAACCTTGCGACGTCTTCGAATGGTTCAAAGTGGACATGGCCGTGGGCAATGTGAAGAACCAGGGCTCAGAACTGATAGAGCCTGTCGACGGCCCGCGCACCTGACGCGCTCCGAATTCCGAATCGCCAATAAGGCTGCGCCACCATGACGAGCGGGGATAAAACAATCTGAACCCGCACTTTCCCTCCCAGTCGAAAAATTTGGCAGCCCTTAATCACTGAAGCATTACTTTAAAGGAGTCTTTTCATGAAGATTTCGGAAGTCATGACCAAAGATGTGTTAACAGCCAAGCCAAACCAGACGATCCAGGAGGCCGCGAACATGATGGCCAGGATCGACAGCGGTGCCATTATGGTTGAGGAACAGGAGCGTCTGGTTGGCATGATAACGGACCGGGATATAGCCATTAGAGCCGTAGCCGAAGGACTCCCCGGCAAAACCCCTATCAGTAAGGTAATGACGGGCGGCATCCGCTATTGCTTCGAGGATGAAGACATCGAGCATGTGGCAAAGAACATGGCAGACATTCAACTGCGTCGCCTGCCCGTACTGAATCGGGAAAAGCGTCTGGTGGGTGTCGTATCGCTGGGCAACATTGCCAGCACCCGATCTCAATCTGCCGCTGCGACTGTATTGCGCGGCGTGGCGCAGGCCCATTGACCGGTGGGACAACGGGCGTCTAAACGCTCATCAGGATTAAAGTGGCCATGGATCCGGCATGCGCTCGCCTGGCTTGGGCTGGAATCCTTGCGTTCGGTTTCAGCGGTCAGGCGAGTGATTCTCCCGGCATCCGCTAATGCATCAAGCAAGCACCTTTCGCTGCATCCGGCGCACGCTCTGTGACAGGTCAGTCCGGCTCGATGAGCAGGTCTTTGTCTTGCGCGCCTAGGGCCGGCTCCTGGTCTTCCAGGTCGTCAGTATCACGCTTCTTTTTCAGGCGGGCTCGAGCGCGCTCGGTGTCATAGATCTTTCCCTCGGCCAAGCCGCTCAGGGTTGTTGAAATTCGATAGAAACCACCGCACGGCTCGCAATGAATGCGCAAGCCACTGCCGTACGAAGAATCTTCCAGCGCATAAGTATTTCCACAAAGCGGACAGTTCATAGCCACACCTCCCGATCCAGCCATAGCCGCTTCAGCCCGCCATCAACGCTGACAACCTGGATAGGGAGAGTGACAAATAGCGGGGTTACTTTTCTGAAACTGACAGCCAGGACTTAATCCGAAGTCAGTGATTGCCTGGAGCGAATCGGCGCAGTGACCGACTTCTCCTCGGTGTCGCAACGCAATAAGGAAACGTTGTAATCGTAGGTTGATATCAACGGTACCGGATCATCATTGCGTGACATCTCAAGCCATTGTCTTGTGCGTTCGATGTCAAAGCACTCGTTTCTGAATTTCATTCTCGCAACAAGGTTCGCAGAGACCTTGTAGCGTCCACATCCGGCCGGGCAATCGACCTCTGTCCAGTCTTGAGCGGCTTGACCGGTTTTAGAGGCCGCCTGACAAATTAAGCACTTCATGTTCGATCTCCGTTTCCATGAACTACAAACTGTAGACGATCCGCGACCCAGGAGCCGTTCACTCCAGCAGAAAACCAGGCATCCCGTCGCGCCAACTGCAATGACCACCTGGCCAATCAATCGTTCATCAAAAGTGAAGAGCCCAGCGCAATGGCTGGGCTCCGGCTATCTTCTGTTTTCCAGCATCTTATCGGCGAGTGCCTTGGCCCTTTGGATCAACAGATTCTGTCTGTCTTCGTGGGTGGCTTCTCCTACCACCGGTGCCGTCAGATGGCTTTCGGCAATCAACGCGGCACAGAAGTATTGGTCCCAAACAGTGCTTTGCTCCGACTCCTGTCTATTCATTTGGTCGGCGATCATATGCGGCTCCTTTTGATGAGGTAGCTCCTTAAGTTTATGCCCGAATCGTGGCCTACCCGTGTGGAAGGATGACCGGCACCTCCTTGCCATCCGCCCACTGGCGACAAGACGTTTCCTCAACTAGGATTTTTAGCGCACAGGACTTCGCCCACTGTGTTGTCGGGCGACTCATCAAAGGAGAGATAGATGACATCTACTCGAATTTCCGAGCAAACCTATCGTGGATGGTCCAACCCCATCTTGCTCGAACTCAAGGAAAGAGAACATCAGCTAAGCCCGTCGGCACGCCAGGCCCTGCAAAATGTCCTGGTGGAGAGGAGGCTTCTTGACACTGGCAACCCATCCGGCAGCGATCGGCGCAAAGCTGATCCGGCCCGGTAAAACGACAGGCATCCATCGCGTTCCCATCCGGTCATCCTCCACGCTGCTGGCATTGCGCCCGGCAGCGTGTTCATAAACTGCTACCTAACTTCCAGACAAAAAAAAGCCCAGGCAGCTGATGGACGCCTGGGCTTTAAAAATGCATAAACCGTGGTGGTGAACGCGAGGCAATACTACCCAATTGGAGGACATGTAACAAGATATTCTAATTCACTATCCAGTTACTAAATCTCCTAAGCCTTTAAATATCCACACTATTTTCAAGTCATTTGCTGACTGTTCCGCTTCCGGCACCCTCGATTGCAGTGGAAAAAGCCTCCCGTGCATCGCGCACCAGCTCGCGCCATTGAGCGTTGCTGATGAGCCCGGCCTCTTGGATTCCATCCGCCGCCTTCAGCAGTTTGTCGTAGTGTTCTTCACAATCCATCCCGGCCTCCGGTTCTCTCAAGAGCCGGTACCAGGCATCGAGGGCTGCCTTTTTTCGATCATCATTCATGGCCAAACTCCAAGGACTGTCAGCCCTTGGAAGTTGATTCAGGCATGACCGTTCCTCAGTTCCGACATACGGCAACGGCGGGCGTTACAAACAATCCCGGACCGCCTGGCGCAGCGCCCCTGACTTGGCCCACGGTGGCCCCTGGTAAAGCGAAACCCGGCTGCCATCCTTCGATTTCACGATGTCGAGAATTTCGTCGGCCGTGATAATGCTTGGCGCGGTGATCCGGTAGCCATTGGAAATCGGCGATTGCGTCGCCCCTGGCACGTCCTGACGCCATAACGGTAATACACACGCGGCATATTCCTTGGGCGCCTTCTCGCTGTACTTGCTGACATTGGGCTCGCCGGGCACCACGGATGCGGGTAATGAACAACCCGCCAACAGAGCCACCGCTATTCCCGCTACCAACCTGCGCATAACGCTTCCCTATCCTGAAAAGCGGGAAATGTAGCCTGTACTTGCGCAGACATCCAGCAAGCAGCCGACGAAGTCTATAAAGGAGCTTCGCCCTGCCCCTGCCCGGCTCCCGAGCCGGAATCGGGATACGATCTTGCATTGAGGTAGGCCATCCATCGCTCGTACGCTTCATGCTGCCATTTCATGACCCGCTCCCATTCCGGACCACTCATCTGATGGGCCGAGATCAGTTTCATCATTTCCGTGGTGGCCGCATCCAGGTCAACGATCAGCTCATGTGCATGGTGTCTGAAATCATCGGTAGTCGTCATTTTCGAGATAGCCTCGCCCCAGCGAATAAATCACTACCTCAATACGACAGCAGAGCTGTCATCTCACGTTAATGTTCCCGACCAGTGGAACCACCTTCCATCACTATCCCTTCACGCAGACCACTTGTCGCAAAGTGTGCAGCACTTCCACCAGATCACGCTGGGCGTACATGACTTTATCGATGTCTTTGTAGGCCATCGGAATCTCATCGATGACCGCCGCATCCTTGCGGCACTCCACATGAGCGGTCGCGCGAATCTGGTCCGCGACGGTGAAGGTATTCTTGGCTTTGGTGCGGCTCATGGTCCGACCAGCACCGTGGCTGCAGGAGCAGAACGATTGCTCGTTGCCAAGACCTCGAACGATGAAGCTTTTGGCGCCCATGGAGCCGGGAATGATCCCAAGTTCGCCTTTCTTCGCCGACACCGCGCCCTTGCGGGTGACCAGCACGTCTTCGCCGAAGTGCCGCTCTTTCTGCACGTAATTGTGGTGGCAGTTCACCGCCTCCAGCGCGACCTCAAAGGGTTTGCGGATCACTTGCCGCGCGGCCTGAATCACCGACTGCATCATCAAGGCCCGATTCTGCCGAGCGAAGTCCTGAGCCCAGCCCACCGCTTCGACGTAGTCATCGAAGTGCCGGCTGCCCTCTTTGAAATAGGCCAGGTCGCGGTCCGGCAGATTGGCGATGTGCTGGCGCATGTCCGCTTGGGCCAATTGAATGAACAGAGTCCCGATGGCATTGCCAACGCCGCGAGAACCACTGTGCAACATGAACCAGACGCGGTTGGCTTCGTCCAGGCAGACTTCGATGAAATGATTGCCGGTACCGAGGGTGCCCAGGTGCTGACGGTTGTTGGTGCTGGCGAGTTTGGGGTACTTGTCGGTGATCGCCTTGAACCGTGGGCTTAGCGCCGCCCAGGCTTGATCGGCCTGGTGTGGAACGTGGTTCCAGGCGCCTTCATCGCGGCGGCCACGGCTCAACGTGCGGCCATGAGGCACGGCTTTTTCGATGGCACTGCGCAGGCCGTGCAGGTTGTCTGGCAAGTCGTCGGCGGTGAGTGAAGTACGCGCGGCAATCATGCCGCAGCCGATGTCCACCCCCACCGCCGCCGGAATGATCGCGCCCACGGTGGGGATCACGCTGCCGATAGTGGACCCTTTGCCCAGATGCACGTCCGGCATCACCGCCAGGTGCCTGAAGATGAAGGGCATCTTCGCGATATTGATCAACTGCTGCCGGGCTTCGCTTTCGACCGGCACACCCTCGGCCCACAGTTTGATGGGTTTACCGTTGGCGACTTCCAGCAATTGGTAGACAGGTTTTTGCATGATTTCGACTCTCTTGCGATCAGACGAACATAACGCTCCAGACAGGTAAATAGGACTACTATTTCGTAGCGGGGAATTGCAGGAGGTCATCATGTGGCTTAACGAAGAGGAACAGCAACTTCGGCGCGACTTGCAAGGTATAGCCTCGGACCTGAGGTGGTCGGCGGTAGAGCTTTTGCGTATCGCAGAGCAATTGCGCCTGGCCGGCAATGACGTGGACGCCGAGGCAACGATAAGGCTGTGCGAGTTGTTCCATGGCGATGAAGAGCGACTGGCGGGCTATGCTGAAGAAGTAAAAGCCAAATCCATCAGTCGAACGAAAGCTCACTAGAGAGCGCTGCCATGAACAAGCGTCTATGCGCGCTGATCGCCGTGCTGGCGGCGTCAGGTGGCTGCAACACCGAATCACATATTTATCGAGACCAACCGCTGGTCGCCAAGGTCGAAACTGGCATGAGCAAGGAACAAGTCCAGCAGATTGGCGGCCAGCCTTTATCGATCACCAAGCGCACGGTGGAACCTGGTACCTGCTTTGATTACAAGCTGATCCAGGATGGCCGTCAGCAGCCGTACATTGTCAGTTTCGACAAGCAGGGCAAGGTCGACCACAAAAGCTTCATGACCTGTGCGCAATGGAGTCGAGCCCAACAAAAAGCCAGAGAATATTCCCCTTCCACAGGCGGGATGGGTGGCGGCGGCTATTGATGCCAGAGCGTAGCAGCAGCCTCGCAAGCTCGGCAGCTGCTACAACGCTCTATTTGTCTGATTTATGGCTGCGTGACGCTTTACCCGACCGGGCTCTGTAGGCGGGAAGCGAAGCCGCGTAGGCCAATGCTTCCTCTTTGCTTGCAAAAGCGCCAAGCCGGTCACCTTTGGTGCACACCCGCCAGGGGCCGTTGTTCACACTGAGTACGTCATAGCCGTTCATGTGCATTTTGTTCAGCATCGGAACGCTCATAGTCATCTCCATTCGGCAGTGATAGTTCTGGATCGACTCCACTACCTTACACCCGACTTTCACTGAAGTACCAACCAGACGTCGCGTCGGCATTCCGGCATTCCAATCGCACTTTCAGCAAACCTGTCGACTCAAAACCTTAAAGCAGACACCTCAACGGACTTCGGTCTGAATATTGCATTTTTATGTCTGTTTTATGACAACAGCAGTCGGGTAACTCATGAAAGTACGTGCCACGGTCATTTGCGAACAGGATCGACATATCCTCCTGGTGCGCAAGCCAAAGTCTCCCTGGACCTTGCCCGGCGGAAAAGTAGAACCAGGCGAAACCGCTGCGGGCGCGGCCATACGAGAGCTTTACGAAGAAACAGGACTGGGGGTCGACGGCCTGCTGTACCTCATGGAACTGGAAACAACCAGCACTCGGCACCATGTCTACGAAGCATCGGTCGTAAACCTGGCGGAGGCTCGTCCACAAAATGAAATCTTCGACTGCATCTGGTATCCGCTGGAGGCCGTCCACAATCTGAAAATCAGCGACGCCGCGCTCAGAATCGTCAAAGCGTTTCGGCGTCGCTTGTAGGTCGCAGGTATTCAGGCCCCGACGCCAACTGCAAGCTGTCAGCCTTGATCGCCCCCACCGACCGGCATGACCATGCCGGTGATGTAGGAGGCTTCGTCGCTGGCCAGAAACAGGATAGCGCTGGCCTGCTCATCCAGCGTGCCGTAGCGCTTCATCAAACTGCTGTCGAGGGTCTGGTCGACAATTTGTTGATACCAGAGCTTTTCCTGCGCGCTCTGTTGCTCGGTGTTGCGTGGGATCAGCCGCGGTGGCGCCTCGGTGCCGCCGGGGGCGGTCGCGTTGACCCGCACGCCACGACCGGCCGTTTCGAACGCCAGGCAGGCGGTCAGCGCATTGACCCCGCCCTTCGCCGCACCGTACGGCACGCGATTGACGCTGCGGGTAGCAATGGATGAAACGTTGACGATGGCACCGCTACCTTGTTCGAGCATGAACGGCAGCGCGGCATGGCAACACCATAATGTCGGAAACAACGAACGGCGCACTTCGGCTTCGATCTGCGCCTCTTCATAGTGCTCGAAAGGTTTGGCCCAGATCGTGCCGCCCACGTTGTTGACCAGCACATCGAGGCAACCAAAACGTTCGACAGCGGTGCGCATCACGCGCAGGCATTCGCTGTATTGCTCAAGGTCGGCAGTCAGTGCGAGCACCTGACTGCGCTGCCCCAGTTCTTTCTGGAGCTCGAACACCAGATCGGAACGGTCGACCAGAATCAGTCGCGCGCCTTCCGCGGCCATGCGTTCAGCCACGCGCCGGCCGATGCCCTGGGCGGCACCGGTAATCAGCGCGACTTTTTCGTGGAATCTGTTCATGTGTACCTCGTGATGAAGGATGCCGGCCGGTTCGAACCAGGTCAGTTAAAACGCAGAACCTGTGGGAGCGTGGCTTGCCCGCGAAGAACGATGACGCGTAATGCCTGAAAAACCGCAGTGCATTCTTCGCGGGCAAGCCACGCTCCCACAGGATTTTCATCGCTCCCACCAGCGGCTCAGGCCGCGCTGGCGGCAAATTTTTCGTAGTAGAAGTTCGCCGGCGCAATGCCTTGTTCGCGGATGAACTGGCTGACCGCCTCGACCATCGGCGGCGGGCCGCACAGGTAGACGTCGACGTCGCCATCGTTCAAATGCCGTGGCTCGATGTGTTGGGTCACATAGCCCTTGAGCGGGTGCCGGCTGTCGGGATTGGCCACGCAGGCACTGAAGCTGAAGTTCGCAATGCGTGCGGCGAAGGCTTCGAGTCGATCGAGTTCCACCAGGTCGAAATCGTTGGTCACGCCATAGATCAAATGCAGTGGATGCTCGCTGCCCTGCTCGGCGATTTTTTCCAGCATCGCGGTGAACGGCGCCAAGCCAGTGCCACCCGCCAGCAGCAACAATGGACGACGAATGTCGCGCAGATAGAAGCTGCCCAATGGCCCGGCCAGGCTCATGCTGTCGCCGGCCTTGGCCATGCCGGTGAGGAAACTGCTCATCAAACCGCCGGGCACGTTGCGAATCAGAAAACTGACTTCGCCGTCACGCTGCAACGAACTGAATGAATAAGCGCGAGTCTGCCCGCTGCCGGGAACCCCCAGGTTCACATACTGCCCCGGCAGAAATGCCAGTTTGCTCAGGGCCTCGCCCTTGATCGACAGCGCGATGGTGCTGTCGGACAACTGCCGCACGGCGCTGATGGTCGCGTCGTAACTGGCCTGACGGGTGCGACAGACATCCGATGAAACCGGCACCCGCACCACACAATCGCTCTGGGCGCGCATCTGACAGGTCAGGACAAAACCCTGCTGTGCTTCGTCGGCGCTGAGGGCGTCTTCGATGTAGTCCTCGCCCAAGTCGTAGCGGCCAGCCTCGGCGAAGCATTTGCAGGTGCCGCAGGCGCCATCGCGGCAGTCCAGGGGAATATTGATGCCCTGGCGATACGCGGCATCGGCCACGGTTTCGCCGGCGTTGGCGTCGATGAATCGGGTGACGCCGTCTTCGAAATTGAATGCAATGGAATGAGTCATGACGGCCGCCTCAGAGGTGGTAGACATCGATGACCTGACGAACATAGTCGTTCTTCAGGATCACTTTCTTGGCCTTGATCAACGGGTTTTCACCGCGCACATCGAGGGTGTAGAAACTGCTGCCGAAATAGCTGTCGACGGTCTTGTAGCGAAAGCTCAGGGTGTGCCAGTTGAAGCGCACCTTGCACAGCCCGTCGGCCTGTTCGATCAGTTCGATATTGCTCAGGTTGTGCGAGGTGCGGGTGTCCGGCACGCTGGCACTGGAACGCTCGGTCTTGATGCGGAAGATGCGGTCTTCCAGGCCGGTGCGATTGCCGTACCAGATCAGCGAGATTTCTCGCTGCGGGTCTTCAGTCAGCTCGTCGTTGTCGTCCCAGGACGGCATCCAGAAGGTGGCGTCCGGCGCGTACAACTCCAGCCAGTCGTCCCATTGTTTGTCGTCGAGGTAACGCGCTTCGCGGTAGAGAAAATCGCGCACAGCGTCATAGGTGATGGTCATTGCACGGCCTCCACGGCAATCAGTCCGGACTGCTCGGCGGCCAACGCCTTGAGCATCGTTTGCTGCCAATACTTGTGTTGCAGCACGAACAGGCCTTCGTCTTCGGTACGCACGCCGCTGAGCAGCGGATGCAGGTCGATTTCCTTGGCCGCGTCATCAGCGCCTTCGACCCAATGTTCGGCGCCACGGGACATGTCGTTCCACGTGGTGACGCTGCCCTGGTAACCCGTCTGGCAGGAGCGAAACTCTTCCAGATCGTCCGGCGTCGCCATGCCGCTGACGTTGAAAAAATCCTCGTATTGACGAATCCGGCTGGACCGGGCGTGGTCGCTTTCGCCTTTGGGGGCGATGCAGTAAATGGTGATTTCGGTGCGGTTGACCGAGATCGGTCGGGCGATGCGAATCTGCGAGCTGAACTGGTCCATCAGGTACACATTCGGGTACAGGCACAGGTTGCGCGAGTTCTCGATCATCCAGTCGGCGCGAGCCTGGCCGAAATCCCGGGCCAACTCGTCACGACGCTCGTACAGCGGACGGTCCTCAGGGTTGGACCAACGGGTCCAGAGCAGCATGTGGCCCTTGTCGAAGGAATAGAAACCACCGCCCTGCTTGGCCCAGGTGCCGGCGCTCATGGTCGGGTTGCAATCGCCGGCTTCGCGCTGTTTGCGCTGGTTCTGAGTCGCCGCGTAGTTCCAGTGCACCGAGCTGACGTGATAACCGTCGGCACCGTTTTCGGCAGTGAGTTTCCAGTTGCCTTCGTAGATGTAGCTGGAGGAACCGCGCAGCACTTCCAGGCCATCGGCGGACTGATCGACGATCATGTCGATGATCTTCGCCGACTCGCCCAGGTGCTCGACCAGCGGCACGACATCGGCCTTGAGGCTGCCGAACAGGAAGCCGCGATAGGATTCGAAACGCGCGACTTTGGTCAGGTCGTGGGAGCCTTCGCAATTGAAGCTCGCCGGGTAGCCGGCCGCTGCCGGGTCCTTGACCTTGAGCAGCTTGCCGGAGTTGTTGAAGGTCCAGCCGTGGAAGGGGCAAGTGTAGGAACTCTTGTTGCCGGTCTTGTGCCGGCAGAGCATCGCGCCACGGTGGCTGCATGCGTTGATAAAGGCGTTCAACTCACCGTCCTTGTTGCGCGCGATGAAGATCGACTGACGCCCCATGGTGGTGGTGTAGAAATCGTTATTGTTGGGTATCTGACTTTCGTGTGCGAGGTACAGCCAGTTGCCTTCGAAGATGTGTTCCATCTCGAGGTCGAACAGCCGCGGATCGGTGAACATCTCGCGCTTGCAGCGATAGATGCCCTGCTCAGGGTCTTCTTCAAGCAGGGAGTGAAGGTATTCGGGTCGCAGGGACATGGCCGCCGCCTCCATTGTTTTTATTCAGGCAGGGCCATGCTAGGACGCGGGGATGGGACGGACTATCCGCCGGGTGCAGACCTGTATCCGTTTTGTGCAGAGGGTGAAGCGACCCGATCGTTCCCACGCTCTGCGTGGGAATGCAGCGAGGGACGCTCTGCGTCCCAAAAGCGGACGCGGAGCGTCCGTTGAGGCATTCCCACGCGGGAGCGTGGGAACGATCAAACAAAGAATGGGACTGCTGCGCAGTCCAGCGGGAGCAAGCTCCCTCGCCACAGGTTACTTATCGCAACCTATTCAATGACGGCGCTTGAGGGTATCGGAAGGCAATTCGCCGAACTGTTTGCGGTAGCTGTCGGAGAACCGGCCCAGGTGCAGAAAGCCGTAATCCATGGCCACTTGCGTGACGTTGCGCACGTTGCAGGTCGGGTCGCTCAGGTTGGCGTGAATACGTTCGAGCTTTTTCTGCCGGATGTAGTTTTTCGGCGTGTCCCCCGCGTTGCGTTCGAACAACCCATACAGCGAACGCAGGCTCATCCGCGCCTGGCGCGCCAGTTCTTCGCTGTCGATGTCCTGCTTGAGGTTGCAGGCGATGTAATCGACCAGCGCCTCGAACGTGGCCGAGGGTGAGCCGGGGTCGGTGCGCATGACGTTGGTCTTCATCAGGCCGAGCATCTTGCTGACAATGATTTGCGCATAGTGCTCCTGCACCCGGGGAATCTGCTCGGTGGCTTCGGCCTCCTGGCAAATCATCGCCAGCAGACCGACGAAACCTTCCAGCTCATTGAGCTGATAATGATTTTCCAGAAACCGTACGCCCTGCTCCGGATACCGCCAGCGCTGCTCTTCGCACACCGACTCCAGCAGCCGCGCCGGGACTTTCAGGATGAATTTTTCGCAATCACTGGAATAGGTCAGGTCCACCGGATCATCGGGGTTGATCAGCAGCAACTCACCAGGCGCAAAGTAATGTTCCTGACCATGGCCACGCCACAGGCAGTTGCCGCGCAGCAATACTTGCAAGTGATAGATGCTGTCCAGCGCATGGGACATGACCCGCACACTGGCGCCGTAACTGATGCGACACAGGTCGAGGCTGGCGAATTTGCGATGATCGAGGCTGGCCAGCGGCCGGCCAGCCCGAGGCATCCGCAGGCAATGATTGCCGACGTGCTGATTGACGTAGCCGGATACCGCGTAAGGGTCGGCATGGTCGAAGACTCTGCTGCGATGACTCAACAATTGCGCTTGCATCATCGGATCACTCTCGTTGTTATTGTTGATTGCGCCGCCATTCTAGTGCCCTGGCCGAAACACAGAAGGCCACGAGATAAACGGTCGGTTATCTCGTGGCCCGGTTCGGCTGGTCGAGGGCATCAGTCCTCGAGCGCGCGAACCCGTTCGTGGCGTTGCTGCTCCTCAGGCTGGGCAGACGACTGCAGGGTGAAGTCAAAATCGATTTCGGCAAAGCGCCCGCTCACGCCATGAGCCGCCGCTCGCTGCGGATCATCGCTGAAAGTGATCTTGGCAATCAGCTCATCGCGGGTGGCGTAGGCGAAATCGTCATGCAGGTATTGATCGCCGTCGAGATTGATCTGGGTGGTCAGGTGACGATGATCCGGCGCGGAGATGAAGAAGTGGATGTGCGCCGGACGCTGACCATGACGCCCCAGTTGATCGAGCAATTGCTGGGTCGGACCGTCCGGCGGGCAGCCATAGCCCGACGGCACGATACTGCGAAAACGGTAACGGCCCTCGGCATCGGTGACGATACGACGACGCAGGTTGAATTCCGATTGAGTGGTATCGAAATAGGAATAAGTGCCGCCAGTGTTGGCGTGCCAGACATCCACCACCGCGCCGGCCAGCGGTTCGCCGGCGGTGTTGCGCACCTGCCCCTGCATGAACAGCACCACACCCGGATCGACGCCGTCATCCAGCCGCGCCTCGCCTTCCGATAGGGGCGCACCGGCCACATACAGCGGCCCTTCGATAGTCCGCGGTGTGCCGCCGGCCTTGCCGGCCTGCTCGTCTTCGGCGTCCATCAACAGGTCCAGGTAATGCTCCAGACCAAGCCCGGCCACCACCAACCCGGCCTCTTGACGCGCACCCAGCACATTGAGGTAGTTGACGGCTTTCCAGAATTCTTCCGGGGTCACGGCCAGGTCTTCGATGATGTTCACCGAATCGCGCAGGATGCGGTAAATCAGCGCCTTGACCCGCGGATTGCCGGCTTCGTTATGCAGACCGCTGGCATCCTCGAGAAACTTCTGGGCACTGGCAGTGTGGGAAATCTTGACGTTCATTTTGGTGGGTTCCTCATCTTGTAATTATTAGCGTAGCGAACTGGACAGGCCGGGTTCAGCGGTCATCCTCGCGAATGGACGAAGGATGCCGGCACATCGCGGTGACTTCGATCGCCATGTACGGGTACAGCGGCAATTGCATCAGCAGGTCATGCAGTTCCTGAACGCTGTCGACATCGAACACGCTGTAATTGGCATAGAGCCCGGCGATGCGCCACAGGTGACGCCACTTGCCTTGCTCTTGCAGGCGCTGGGCCAGGGCTTTTTCGTCGGCCTTGAGCTGAGCGGCGCGTTCCGGGTTCATGTCGACCGGTAAATTCACAGTCATTCTTACGTGAAACAGCATGATGCCCTCCTCAGGCTTGATGAACGGCAGTGGATGTGATCCTGGAGACTTTGTCCCGACGGAAAAACGCCAGGCGCTCTTCATCCAGGCTCAGGCCCAACCCCGGGGTGTGCGGGACGTGCAGTTGGAAATCGCGATAGACCAATGGCTCGCTGAGAATGTCTTCGGTGAGCAGCAGTGGGCCGAACAACTCAGTGTCCCAGCCCAGTGTGTTCAGGGTGACGAAGGCATGGGCCGAGGCCAGCGTGCCGATACCGCCTTCGAGCATGGTGCCGCCGTACAGGCCGATACCGGCCGCCTCGGCAATCGCGGCGGTTCGCAGCACGGCACGCGGGCCGCCGTTCTTGGCGATTTTCAGGGCGAATACCGAAGCCGCGCCCTCCCGCGCCAGGTTGAAGGCATCCTCCACGCATTCGATGGACTCATCGGCCATGATCGGCGCCGGGCTCACGGTATTCAGGCGCACCATGCCGGCGCGGTTATGGCGCGAGATCGGTTGTTCGATCAGGTCGATGCCGTTGGCTCCCAGGATCCGGCAGGCGCGCAATGCGACCGCTTCGTCCCAGGCCTGATTGACATCGACCCGCACGCTGGCGCGATCGCCCAGCGCCTTTTTGATTGCAATGACGTGCGACAGGTCGCGGTTGACCTCGCCAGCGCCGATTTTCAGCTTGAAGATCCGATGCCGGCGCAGGTCGAGCATTTTCTCCGCTTCGGCAATGTCCTTGGCGGTGTCGCCGCTGGCCAGGGTCCAGGCCACCGACAGCGCATCGCGAACACGGCCCCCCAGCAGTTCGCTGACCGGCAGGCCGAGGCGCTTGCCTTGGGCGTCGAGCAAAGCGCTTTCGATACCCGATTTGGCGAAGGTGTTACCCCGAATGCTGCGCTCCAGGCGCAACATCGCGGCATTCACATTGCCGCTGTCCTGGCCGATCAGCAAGGGCGCGAAGTGTTTGTCGATATTGGTCTTGATGCTGTCCGGGCTTTCGTTGCCATAGGCCAGACCGCCAATGGTGGTCGATTCACCAACCCCTTCAACACCGTCGGCACAGCGCACACGGATGATCACCAGTGTCTGGTTCTGCATCGTGTGCATCGCCAGCTTGTGCGGGCGAATGGTCGGCAGATCGACGATGATCGTCTCGATCGATTCAATGGCAGTTGCACGCATGTCGATACCCGTCAGGTTCTTGAAGTTCTGGAACGGATTCTCGTACGGCTTTTTCCGGGCGGCCAATATAGAATTGGTCTGGTTCGATACCTTGAAGGTATTTAACAGCTTAAAGGCATTCAACCGATCGACGTCCGGGAGGCCCCATGGAACTGCGTCACCTGCGGTATTTTCAGGTGTTGGCTCAAACCCTCAACTTCACCCGCGCCGCCGAACTGCTGCACATCGCCCAACCGCCGCTGAGCCGGCAGATCCAGCAGCTGGAAGACGAACTCGGGGTGCTGCTGCTGGAACGCGGGCGACCGCTGAAGCTGACGGATGCCGGGCGGTTTTTCCACGAGCATTCCACCGCCTTGCTCGAACAACTGGGCAAGGTGTGCGACAACACACGGCGGATCGGGCTGGGCGAAAAGACCTGGCTGGGCATCGGCTTTGCGCCATCGACACTGTATGGCGTGCTGCCGGAACTGATTCGCCGATTGCGCAGCGGCGAGCCTTTGGCGCTGGAGTTGGGGCTCTCGGAAATGACCACCTTGCAACAAGTGCAGGCGCTCAAGGCCGGGCGCATTGATATCGGCTTCGGGCGCATCCGCATCGACGACCCGGCGATCATCCAGACGGTTTTGACGGAAGACCGGCTGGTCGCCGCCCTGCCCGCCGGCCATCCATTACTGGCCGGGCCGATCAGCCTTCGTGAACTGGCAAAAGAACCGTTTGTCCTCTACCCCGGCAATCCTCGCCCCAGTTATGCCGATCATGTGATCGCCTTGTTCGAATCCTATGGCGTGCACATCAACGTGGCGCAATGGACCAATGAGCTGCAAACAGCAATCGGCCTGGTAGGTGCGGGAATCGGGGTGACGCTGGTGCCGGCCTCAGTGCAGTTACTGCACCGCGACGACATTGGTTTTACCCCGGTGCTGGAAGACAACGCCACCTCGCCGATTATCCTCAGCAGACGCATGGGCGATGTATCGCAGGGGTTGAATCACTGTTTGCAGATGATCGATGAACTGCTGCCGCGCGACAGATGCGATCGGTAGCAGCCGACAGCTGCTACTGGGAGTCGTGGTTAGGCTATTACACCAGCGAAGGCGCGACGCCCGGCACGCATTTCGGTGCGAAGTTCGCCGATCAGGTTGGAAATATCACGGATGCTGGTCAATTCGTCGGGGGATACGCCGGTAATCAACAGCTCAATCCGCCCCGTGTTGTGATCGAAGACCTTGATTCGCAAAGTGTCATCGCGATTCACGGTGCATTCGCAGGACAGCGGTTTGAAACCGGACTCCACAATGCTGCAAAGCTGGGGAACTGGAATCATGGCAAGCGCCCTCGGAGGCGGTTTTCCGATTGGATCCACTCAGCGTAGTTCAACTTGCGCAACGCGCCAGCGAGTTCTGTTCTGTAGCAGCTGCCGAGCCTGCGAGGCTGCGTTCGGCTGCGCAGCAGTCGCGAATCCTGCTAACGCGGTTTGCCTGATACACCGCAAGTTCTGGTTTGACGACTGCTGCGCAGCCGAACGCAGCCTCGCAGGCTCGGCAGCTGCTACACAATCAATCGTCCGACATCACTCAGTGGGTGTCTGCGCCCCACAACCAGTTCCAGAACCCTGGCAACTTAACCGCTTCTGAACTGTGACGAACGGTCCGCGCCATGGCCGCTCGCTGCAGCGCTGCCGTGTCGTCGTAAAACGCTTTCTGCGCCGTGACCAGCCCGGTGGCGCTGGCACTGTCGAGCAGGATTTGCAGGTATTCGCGGGTATGCCGGGCGGTGTAGCGATTCAGGTCGTGAAAGGTCACCACCACCGGAATCACCCCGTCCACCGTCGGCAACTCACCAAGGGCAATGCGTTCGCGGACTTCGGAGAGTTGCCGCAGCATGTTGGCCCGCCGACGGGGGCTGGCGTTGAAGCCCCAGATCTTGCCGTCATTGGCGCTCAGGTCGGTCAGCAATAGGTGCATGCCATGTCGTTGATAGGCCGCAAAGGTACGCTTGTCGTAATTCCAGAATGGCGGGCGCACCAAGGTCGGCGTGGCGTGGCTGATCGCGGCGATGTCTGCGCTGCCATCAATGAGCGACTGCTCCAGTTCTTCCGGCTCCAGTGAACGATGATTGGTATGCCGGCGCGTGCCGGTGTGAAAGCCCAGCAGGTGACCTTCGGCGTGTTCGCGACGCATGATCTGTCGACCTGCTTCACTGCCGCCAGCGCGTGAGTCACGGGTCTGCACGAAAAACACAGCTTTAATGTCGGGTTGCAGCGGATTGCGCGCCAGGCTGTCGAGCACGGTGACGGTCGGGTTGTAGAAGCCGGATGCGCTGGGCCCGTCGTCGAAGGTCAGCAGAAAACGGATCGGCGCTTGTGCGTGCAGACTCTGTTGCGTCTGCGGCGTCATTTCAATGGGCGCGGCAATGCAGCCCAGCAAGCCGACTGCGATGGCGAATGCGGAGAAAACCTTGACCAACTGTTTCATCTTTTGCCTTGGACCAGACCTTGCGGTCATCACGTGTAATGGCAAAAACCCCTCGCCCATTCATCCCTCGACCGGCCCGCAGATCGCTGCGAGCCGAGGTTGGATAAGGGGACGCAGTGTTTGGTTCCGCCGTGCGTGACCGGTGCCTGTTTGGCGGCCCGAAATCCTGAATTGCCAAGAAAACCCAACTCAGCGCGCCAGTGTTCAGCGCTTCAGCCGGGAAGTGTTTACACCGCAAATGACTCACTCTCGCCCCATGCCATAAAAATCAACATCAAAAGATCGCAGCCTTCGGCAGCTCCTGCGCCATTCAATGCAGGAGCTGCCGAAGGCTGCGATGTTTGAAGTTGAACCAAACTAAAGATCTGTCAGGGCTTCAACGGACGCTCCTGGTCGCGGTCCGACAGTTCCTTACCGTCATCGGGATGCTTCCAGTCCGGCGTCGAACGTCTCTGGCGCTCCAGCTCCTCCTCAGTCGGTTCATCGACGTCCTCATCCGGGTCTGGACGTGTTGGTTCCGTGGCCATATCTACCTCCGTTGCTCAAAAGATCAGTCATCTGTTTTTAAGCGTAGAACAGTTTCGGATGAGACGATTCAGAGCCACCACCGCAGCAAAAAGAAGACACAACCTTGCGCACTTTTGGCGATCATCCGGCGCGAGTACCATGGAATGATTCAGATCAGGGAATCGACATGCTTTACCGAATTGCCGCCGACGGGCTGGTCCTGTCTCACTTGTTGTTCATTCTGTTCGTACTGTTCGGCGGGTTGCTGGTGCTCAAATGGCACCACTTGGCCTGGTGGCACCTGCCCGCCGCCGCGTGGGGCGTGACCGTGGAAGTTTTCCACCTGCCGTGCCCCCTGACCGAATGGGAAAACCTTATGCGCCACGCGGCCGGGCAAACCGGCTATGGCGGCGGTTTCATTGAACATTACGTGTGGCCGATTATTTATCCGGCCGGGCTGACCCCCACGATTCAGCTAGGATTGGGCAGCGTGGTGCTGGCGATCAACGTGCTGATCTACCTGCGGTTGATCCACTTATGGAAGCTGCGACATCCGACTCATCCAGGGCAATAACCGCTCTGTTTGAGTTCAGTTGGCAATGACACTCATGTTCCGGCCACTGGCCTTGGCCACATACAGCGCTTTGTCTGCGGCGCCGATCAAATCTTCAGGCTGGCTCTGCACCGTCTGGTTGTAGGCACAAACCCCCAGACTGACCGTGACGAGGCCTTCGGGGCTGCCGCTATGCTTGATGTCGATTTGCTGAACCGCGCGACGGATCTTTTCCGCCACCAGAAAGGCACCCACATAATCGGTGCCGGGCAGCACCACCGTAAACTCCTCACCACCGAATCGAGCCGCAAGATCGCCGGGGCGCTGGATGTTGTCGGTGATGATGGCGCTGATCTTGCGCAAACACTCATCGCCCGCCAAATGACCGTAGTGATCATTGAAGCTCTTGAAATGATCGACATCGATCATCAGCAACCCAAGGCTGGTGTGGGTACGCCTGGCACGGCCCATTTCCGCCAGGATGAACAGGTCGAATTGACGCCGGTTGGAAAGGCCGGTCAGGGCATCCTCCAGAGCCAGCAACTTGAGGCTGTGGTTGACCTCAAGGAGTTTCTCCTGAGCCTCCAGCAAATCGTGCTGAATAGTATTCTGCTGCTTCATGACACGAATCAGGCGATAGCCCAGAAGGCTCAAAAACCCCAGCAGCAATGCGACGATCCCGGCACTGAGTAGTGACTCCTGCCGCCAGCTGGCCAGGACTTCTTCCTTGTCCAGGGCGGTAAAAACGATGAGCGGATAACCTTCGACCCGCCGAAACCCCACCACCCGCTCCACCCCGTCCACGTAGGATTTGACGATGGCCGTTCCGGAATTCCCCTTGGGCAACAGCTGGGTAAACAGCGGCCCCTTGGCGACATTGGTGCCGATATCGGCTTCATTGAACGGTCGGCGAACGACAATGGTGGCGTCGTCGGCGATCAGATTGATCACACCGTTACTGCCCATGTCGATGCTGTTGTACAGGTCCAGGAAATGATTGAGATAGATCGAAGCTGCCACCACACCGGCAAACCGACCATCGGCATGATTGATCCGGCGTGACACGGTCATGACCCACTCACCGGTCGAACGACTTCTTATCGATGGACCGATATGAGGACCTCGGTCGGGATGATCACGGTGGTAGATGAAATATTCACGGTCGGAGTTATTGGCATTGGCCAGCACCGCGTTATTGGAGTTGGCGATCCAGCGTCCTTCTTCGTCGAAAACGAACAGCCCATGAATCTGCGCCAGTTCACTGCGCTGGGCGTGGAGCAAACGTTGCAGTCTGGGAATTTTTTCCGGTTCCATGCCATCGTTTTCAAGGCGATCCACCACGGCAAACAGCAGTGTATCGGCCTGTTTGATCGAGGCTTGCGCCTGCGAGGCGAGCGTTTGCGCCAGGTTGGACATTTCCACTTCACTGCCGTGCAAATGATACTGACGTGCGTTCCAGCTTTCACCGATCGCAATGGCCGTCATGGACAGGCACACCGCAACGAGCAGGAAGACTGCGTATCGAACCTTGAGTTTCGACTGAACCTGCCCGGGTAACCAAGACGTGGCGAGCCGGGTGCTTTCGATACGATCTTTGACGGACGGATGCCCCATGACGCTCCTTAATCCCTTATGACATGGCGAAATTTCCCGTTCGCCCTTTTAGCGTCAGCCAGCCGTGGCTGATGCTCGGACCACTATGATTCATCAACGAATACGATAGGTGATTTGCACGAAAATGCTCATCGCCAACGATCGCAGGCTACCTCTGCGTCTGTTTCACCGCCTCAAGCCAGGCCGGATTCAATCGTGTCTGTTCGGTCTCGATACCCAGCGCTTCCATCCGCGCCTTGTGCTGGTCCATTTCACGGGTCAGTTGGCTATGGTCGCTGGAGTTGCCGTCCAGCTCGTGCATCTGGCTCAAGCCCAGATGATAAAACCGCAGCAACTTCATAGCGCTCGGATCGCCTTTCTCCACGGCCGCCGTGACCAGGTGCATGACGTTGGTGATGCTCATCAGGCTGCGCTTGAGCTGCCAACCATAGACCGCTGACGCCATCCATTCCTGAGTCCAGAACGTGCCGCGCATCAGTGCCACCATCAGCAACAATGCGGCAAACACCCCGCCCACGTTAAAACGCAGATTGTCGCCGCCCGGCTCACCGAACAACACCACCGCCGCCGTGGACAACACCATCGCCAGCGCCAGGAACATCAAGGCGATGATGATCGTACTGCGCCGCGTCTGGCGTCGGTAGGTTTGGGCATTCATGGGCTGGATTTCGAACATCGCAACGGGGTTCCTTGCGTCAATTAAAAAGCGCTGTGGCAAAAAGACTGCGGGGCATTATCGCCTCTGCGAGGGATTTAGCTATGCTGGGGCTCCTTTTCATCTTTCCATGTCAAACGGGGAACATGGCGATTCAGCGCAGTTCGTGCCATCTTCTCCATGGATACACACTATTCGGATGCCATGCGCCTGCCCGGCGGGTGACATCGTTTTAAGGATCATTGAATGACCCAACGACATGTAATCAACGCCTCGGTCAGCCCTAAAGGCAGCCTGGAAACACTGTCCCAACGTGAAGTACAGCAACTGAGCGAAGCCTCATCCGGCATCACCTACACCCTTTTCCGCCAGTGCGCCCTGGCCATCCTCAATACCGGCGCCCACGTCGATAACGCCAAAACCATTCTGGAAGCCTACAAAGATTTCGAAATCCGCATTCACCAGCAAGACCGCGGCGTGCGCCTGGAGCTGCTGAACGCCCCGGCCGACGCTTTCGTCGATGGCGAAATGATCGCCAGCACCCGCGAAATGCTTTTCAGCGCCCTGCGCGACATCGTCTACACCGAAAACGAACTCGACGCTCTAAGCATCGACCTCAGCACCTCCCAAGGCATCAGCGACTACGTCTTCCACCTGTTGCGCAACGCTCGTACCCTGCGCCCCGGCGTCGAACCGAAAATCGTGGTGTGCTGGGGCGGCCACTCGATCAACACCGAAGAATACAAGTACACCAAGCGAGTCGGCCACGAACTCGGCCTGCGCAGCCTGGACATCTGCACCGGTTGCGGCCCGGGCGTGATGAAAGGCCCGATGAAAGGCGCAACCATTGCCCACGCCAAACAGCGTATCCACGGTGGCCGCTACCTCGGCTTGACCGAACCCGGGATCATCGCCGCCGAAGCGCCCAACCCGATCGTCAATGAACTGGTGATCCTGCCGGACATTGAGAAACGCCTGGAAGCGTTCGTCCGCGTCGGCCACGGCATCATCATTTTCCCGGGTGGCGCGGGCACAGCCGAAGAGTTTCTATACTTGCTCGGCATCCTGATGCACCCGGACAACGAAGGCCTGCCCTTCCCCGTGGTCCTCACCGGGCCGAAAAGCGCCGCGCCGTATCTGGAGCAGTTGCACGCCTTCGTCGGTGCCACCCTCGGTGAATCCGCCCAGAAGCACTACGAAATCATCATCGACGACCCGATTGAAGTGGCGCGACAAATGACTCAAGGCCTCAAAGAGGTCAAACAGTTCCGCCGCGAGCGCAACGACGCGTTTCATTTCAATTGGCTGCTGAAGATCGACGAAGGTTTCCAGCGCCCGTTCGACCCGACCCATGCCAACATGGCCAACCTGCAACTGAGCCGCAACCTGCCCTCCCACGAACTGGCCGCCAACCTGCGCCGCGCGTTCTCCGGCATCGTCGCCGGCAACGTCAAGGACAAGGGCATTCGTCTGATCGAAGAACACGGGCCCTACCAGATCCGTGGCGATGCTGCCGTCATGCAGCCGCTGGACAAACTGCTCAAAGCCTTCGTCGCCCAGCACCGGATGAAACTGCCGGGTGGTGCGGAGTATGTGCCGTGTTATCAGGTGGTGGCTTAAGTCAGTGGAACCCATTGTGGCGAGGGGGCTTGCCCCCGTTCGGCTGCGCAGCAGTCGTAAAACCGGTGTAGGCGTTGCACCTGAAAACATGCGATTGCAGGATTTGGGGTCGCTTCGCAACCCAACGGGGGCAAGCCCCCTCGCCACAGAAGCCCCATCTCCAGCATCGTATTCGAATAAACAATCAGACGACGCTTCGACAAATCGACAAGTGAAGTAGATACATCCGCTTTTCTTTGCCTGACACCGGGCTTTGTAGCGGCTGTACCGGCCTCATCGCGGGCAAGCCCGCTCCCACAGTGATCCGTGTCGTTCCCGCATTCTTGGGTCAAACCAGATACCTGTGGGAGCGGGCTTGCCCGCGATGAGGTCCGAAAAAACACCGTCCAGCATTCGGTCAAACCACCAACCGCGCCGCAAGCAACTTGGCCTGGCTCGCCACGTCAGTCACCGCCGTGCTCTCCCACCACATCCCCCGCAGCGGCGGGCCCATGGCGAACAAACGGTTGGCGACATGCCCCTCGGCGTTTAGTACCGCGCCGTCAACCGCAGCGGCAATGCCCAACGCCAATGGCCCCGGTCGCACCAGCCCGCGCGTCAATAATTGCTGAGGCAATGGCCGCGCCACGCGTCGCCAGTCGTATTCGATGCCGCTGGAATTGATCAGTGCCGCGCCATGCACCACGCAAGTCTCGGCCTCGCCACGGCGACGGATGCGGATACTCACTCCACCGCTCAACGAAGGCTCCAGCCCTTTGAAGGATGCAGCCTGAATCCGCAAGCGTCCTTCCCCGTGCAGCCGCGCCACCAACTCGGCACTCAAGGGTGGCGAGCGATGGTGATGGCTTTCCCACCACGGCCGCACATGGCGCACGAACTGCCGGCGTTGCACGTCGCTCGCCTGGCTCCACAAACGCCCGATGTGCGCCCGAACCGTATCGAGCGGAGCCTGCCAGTCGATGCCTTGGGCGATGGCTTCCCGACAGTGTCGGCGCAGTTCACGCATCAACTGACGCGGCGTGCGAATGCTGTGGTCCTGGGCGAGGAAATCCACCCACTCCGGCGGCTGCCGCCGCACATGGGGCAACAGCCCATGCCGGGAAAACACCTCGATCGGCCCGCGATGCCCGGCCTGCTCCAGCGACACCACGGCATCGACCATGGTCAAACCGGAACCGATGATCAGCACCGTGGACTGCGGATCGAGCTGGCGCATGGCAGCCACATCCCACGGATCGAGGGCGGCGGCATTGAGGCCGCTGGATTGCTTTTGCGGCGTGCGCGCGGCGGGGAACATCCCCGTTGCCAATACGGTATAAGCGCCCTGCAAGCGTTGCCCATCGCTCAAGGTCAGCCGCACCGCATCATCCATTATCTGCAGGTCAATCACTTCGGCCCGCACATGCTCGACCGTTGAACCGTTCCCGGCCCCCACCGCTTGCGCTTCGGCCAGACGCTGCTGCACATAAACGCCAAACAGCCCGCGCGGCGGAAACAACTCACTGATCGGCACCGACTGCTGATGCGACTCCGGCCAGCCACCGGTGGCGATGTGTTCGGTGAGCCACTGGGTCAGGTCATCGGGGTTGTCCGGATCGACGCTCATTCGCGCCGCGTTGCCGTTGAGTGTATGGCCCAGTTCGACCGCGCTGTACGCTTCGCCCCGACCGAGTTCGGCGCGAGGTTCGATCACCAACACCTGACGCTTGCCGGGCAGGCGCAATAATTGCGCCGCCAGCATCGCGCCGCTCAGGCCGCCGCCGATGATCAGGATGTCCGCGTGACGGATAGCATCGCTCGCCTGTCCGCTTGGGGTGTCAGTCATGGCGTTCTCACTGGTCAATGTTTACAAACAATCAAATCACCACATTACGCACAAACCGCGCCGCCACATCACCCTCGTTGCGGTAGGAATGCGCCTGGTTGCTGGCGAACATGAAGAACTCACCAGCGGCGATTTTCTGCGGTTGACCTCCCAGCATCAACGTCAGACAACCTTCGAATACATAAATCTGTTCGCTATAGCCATCGGCATCCGGTTCCGAGGGGTAATGCTCGCCCGGTTCCAGGCGCCATTCCCAGAGTTCCACTTCACGAGTGGCGGTAGCTTTGGCCAGCAACACCGCTTTACTGCCAGGGATCGTGCCGGCCCAGGCCAGTTCATTGATGCGGCTCGGGTCGCGGGATTCAGGGGCCTGGATCAAGTCGCTGAAGGCTACCTCCAGCGCTTCGGCCACGCGGTCGAGGGTGGTCAGGCTGACGTTCTTCTCGCCGGCCTCGATGGCCACCAGCATGCGGCGGCTGACCCCGGACTTTTCGGCCAGGGCGCTCTGGCTCATGTCGGCGGCGTGGCGCAGACGTCGGACGTTTTGGCTGACGTGCTGGAGAACCGACGCCCGTTGGGTGGAATCTTTGTGCACTATATTGCTCACTTGATGGTGTTGCGCAGTATACTGCCCAACTTCCGGCGCATTGTGCGTCTCCCTCAGGTAGCGCGCAAGGTCATGACGTCAGTGAACTCCTCCCCTGCTTCCTCCCGTTTCTCACGGTTCAGCAAAGCTGAGTGCGTGTTGGTGCTGATCACCATGGTCTGGGGCGGGACCTTTTTGCTGGTGCAGCATGCAATGACCGTCAGCGGGCCGATGTTTTTCGTCGGTCTGAGGTTTGCCGCGGCGGCGAGCATCGTGGCGCTGTTCTCCTGGCGTCATCTGCGCGAACTGACCCTGTTCGAACTCAAGGCCGGGGCGTTTATCGGTGTGGCGATCATGCTCGGTTACGGCTTGCAGACCGTGGGCTTGCAGAGCATTCCCAGCAGTCAGTCGGCGTTCATTACCGCGCTGTATGTGCCGTTCGTGCCGTTGTTGCAATGGCTGGTCCTGGGTCGGCGGCCGGGGTTGATGCCGAGCATCGGGATCATGCTGGCCTTTACCGGGTTGATGCTGTTGTCGGGACCGTCCGGCGCTTCGTTCAATTTCAGCCCCGGTGAAATTGCCACACTGATCAGCGCCGTGGCGATCGCGGCGGAGATCATTCTGATCAGCACCTATGCCGGCCAGGTCGATGTACGCCGGGTGACGGTGGTGCAGCTGGCGGTGACTTCGGTGCTGGCGTTTCTGATGGTGGTTCCGACTCAGGAAGTGATTCCGGGTTTCTCCTGGTTGCTGTTGTGCAGCGCTTTGGGATTAGGCGCGGCGAGTGCGGCGATTCAGGTGGCGATGAACTGGGCGCAGAAGAGTGTGTCGCCGACGCGGGCAACGTTGATCTATGCCGGTGAGCCGGTGTGGGCCGGGATTGTCGGGCGGATCGCCGGGGAGCGATTGCCGGCCATTGCGTTGGTGGGCGCGGGGTTGATTGTGGCGGCGGTAATTGTCAGTGAGTTGAAGACCAAGGGTAAGGCGGTTCTTGAGGTTGAGGACGATCTGGATCGCGAAGCCGAGCACTGATCGTTCCCATGCTCTGCGTGGGAATGCAGCCCGGGACGCTCCGCGTCCCACGAGCGGACGCAGAGCGTCCATTGAGGCATTCCCACGCGGGAGCGTGGGAACGATCGAACAGGCGAAATCGCGCTCCCTGAAACAATGATAAACACGAATTTGCCGTTTACTTTGTAGGATTCTGCGACAGCTTGGCGTTTGGTGATCGGGGGAACTGGCACGTATGATGCTTCACCAAACTTCCGCAGATTAGAAGCCTATGTCTCTGATAGTTCTACTGCTTCTGCCTTTTATCGGCAGCTGTCTGGCAGCCTTGCTGCCGCACAATGCGCGTAACACCGAATCGCTGTTGGCTGGTCTGGTGGCCCTGATCGGCACCGTCCAGGTCGCGCTCTTGTACCCGCAAATCGCCAATGGCGGCGTGATCCGCGAGGAATTCTACTGGCTACCGAGCCTGGGCTTGAACTTCGTGCTGCGCATGGACGGTTTCGCCTGGCTGTTCTCGATGCTGGTGCTGGGCATCGGCACGCTGGTTTCGTTATACGCCCGCTACTACATGTCGCCGGATGATCCGGTGCCGCGTTTCTTCGCGTTTTTCCTGGCGTTCATGGGCGCCATGCTGGGGTTGGTGATCTCCGGCAACCTGATCCAGATCGTATTTTTCTGGGAGCTGACCAGTCTCTTTTCATTCCTGTTGATCGGCTACTGGCACCACCGCCCCGATGCGCGACGGGGTGCCTATATGGCATTGATGGTCACCGGTGCCGGTGGCTTGTGTTTGTTGGCGGGGGTCATGCTGCTCGGCCATGTGGTCGGCAGTTATGACCTGGACAAGGTCCTGGCCGCTGGCGATCTGATTCGCGCACATGCCCTCTACCCTATTCTGCTGCCTCTGATCCTGATCGGCGCCTTGAGCAAAAGCGCGCAATTCCCCTTCCACTTCTGGCTGCCCCACGCCATGGCGGCGCCCACACCGGTCTCGGCGTATCTGCATTCGGCGACCATGGTCAAGGCCGGGGTGTTTCTGCTCGCCCGCCTGTGGCCGTCGCTGTCCGGCAGCGAAGAATGGTTCTACATCGTCAGCGGGGCTGGCGCCTGCACGCTGTTGCTCGGCGCTTATTGCGCAATGTTTCAGAACGACCTCAAGGGTCTACTGGCTTATTCGACCATCAGCCACCTGGGCCTGATCACGTTGCTGCTGGGCCTGAACAGTCCGTTGGCCGCCGTGGCCGCCGTGTTTCATATCCTCAACCACGCCACGTTCAAGGCCTCGCTGTTCATGGCCGCCGGAATCATCGACCACGAAAGCGGCACCCGGGACATTCGCAAACTCAGCGGCCTGATCAAACTGATCCCGTTCACCGCCACCCTGGCCATGGTCGCCAGTGCGTCCATGGCCGGCGTGCCGCTGCTCAACGGTTTCCTGTCCAAAGAGATGTTCTTCGCCGAAACCGTGTTCATCAACGCGACGGCCTGGATCGAGATGACCCTGCCGATCGTCGCGACCATCGCCGGGACGTTCAGCGTGGCCTATTCCCTGCGCTTCACCGTTGACGTGTTCTTCGGCCCGACCGCCACCGACCTGCCGCACATTCCGCACGAGCCGCCACGCTGGATGCGCGCCCCCGTGGAATTGCTGGTGTTTACCTGTCTGGTGGTGGGGATCTTCCCTGCTCAAGTGGTCGGCCCGCTGCTCGCGGCGGCGGCATTGCCGGTGGTGGGCGGGACGCTACCCCCGTACAGCCTGGCGATCTGGCACGGCTGGAATGCACCGATGATCATGAGCCTGATCGCCATGTCCTGCGGCATCATCCTTTATCTGCTGTTGCGCAATCAGCTCAAGCGCGGGCGCTTCCCGCACCCACCGCTGATCAGCCACTTCAACGGCAAACGCCTGTTCGAGCGCGGCCTGGTGATCATGATGCGCCTGGCCCGTCGCGTGGAGCAGCGAATCAGCACCCGGCGCCTGCAAACCCAGCTGTTTCTGCTGGTACTCGCCGCCGTGCTGGCCGGGCTGATCCCGATGCTGCACAGCAGCCTGAGTTGGGGCGACCGGCCGAAAATCCCAGGCTCGATCGTGTTCGTGACTCTCTGGCTGCTGGCGATTGCCTGTGCCCTTGGCGCGGCGTGGCAAGCGAAGTATCACCGGCTCGCCGCCCTGACCATGGTCAGCGTCTGCGGCCTGATGACCTGCGTGACCTTCGTCTGGTTTTCGGCGCCGGATCTGGCCCTGACGCAATTGGCGGTGGAAGTGGTGACCACGGTGTTGATCCTCCTCGGTCTGCGCTGGCTGCCACGGCGAATCGAAGAGGTGTCACCATTGCCGAGCAGCCTGCGCAAGGCACGCATCCGCCGTATCCGCGACTTGCTGCTATCGATCGCGGTCGGTGGCGGCATGGCGCTGCTGTCCTACGCAATGCTGACCCGCCAGACGCCCAACGACATTTCCTCGTTCTACCTCAGTCGCGCCCTGCCCGAAGGCGGCGGCAGCAACGTGGTCAACGTGATGCTGGTGGATTTCCGTGGCTTCGACACCCTCGGCGAAATCACTGTACTGGTGGCGGTGGCTCTTGCTGTATTCGCCCTGCTGCGACGCTTCCGTCCGCCAAAAGAAAGCCTGCAACTGCCGGCCCAACAGCGCTTGCTGGCACCCGACGTGGTCACCGATCTGGTCAATCCGCGTCACGCCAGCGACACCGCGCTCGGTTTCATGATGGTGCCAGCGGTGCTGGTCCGTCTGTTGCTACCGATTGCGTTTGTGGTGTCGGTGTACTTGTTCATGCGCGGGCACAATCAACCCGGCGGCGGTTTCGTCGCCGGTCTGGTGATGTCGGTGGCGTTCATCCTGCAATACATGGTCGCCGGTACCCAGTGGGTCGAGGCGCAAATGAGCCTGCGGCCGCTGCGCTGGATGAGCACCGGGCTGTTGTTTGCCACGGTCACCGGGCTCGGGGCGATGGCGGCCGGGTATCCTTTCCTTACCACTCACACCTGGCATTTCACATTGCCGCTGCTGGGCGAGATTCACATCGCCAGCGCACTGTTCTTCGACATTGGTGTGTACGCCGTGGTAGTCGGCTCCACGCTGCTTATTCTGACCGCCCTCGCCCACCAATCGGTCCGTGGTCATAAAACCAGCGCGCAACCCAAACCCGTGGCCAAAGCGGCTGACCTGCAAGGAGCCATCTGATGGAAGAAGTCATCGCAATCGCCATCGGGGTGCTGGCCGCGTCCGGCGTGTGGCTGGTCCTGCGGCCACGGACGTTCCAGGTGGTCATGGGCCTGTGCTTGCTGTCCTACGGGGTCAACCTGTTCATCTTCAGCATGGGCAGCCTGTTCATCGGCAAGGAGCCGAACATCAAGGACGGCGTGCCTCAGGATTTGCTGCACTACACCGACCCGCTACCGCAAGCGTTGGTGCTGACCGCAATCGTTATCAGCTTCGCCATGACCGCGCTGTTCCTGGTGGTGCTGCTCGCCTCCCGGGGCCTGACCGGTACCGACCATGTGGATGGCCGGGAGCCTAAAGAATGAATCCGATGGCGCACCTGATCGCAGCCCCCATTCTGCTACCGCTGCTGACCGCCGCGGTGATGCTGATGCTGGGCGAAAAACACCGCCCGTTAAAAGCCAAAATCAACCTGTTCTCCAGCCTGCTGGGGTTGGGCATTGCCGTGATGCTGCTGCAATGGACGCAAACCACCGGCGTGCCGGGCTCCATCGGTGTGTACCTGCCGGGCAACTGGCAGGTGCCGTTCGGTATTGTGCTGGTGGTCGATCGTCTGTCGGCGCTGATGCTGGTGCTGACCGGAATCATCGGCGTCAGCGCCCTGTTGTTCGCCATGGCGCGCTGGGACGGTGCCGGTTCGAGTTTCCACGCGCTGTTCCAGATTCAGTTGATGGGCCTGTACGGCGCCTTCCTGACGGCAGACCTGTTCAACCTGTTCGTGTTTTTCGAAGTGCTGCTGGCCGCCTCTTACGGGGTGATGCTGCACGGTTCGGGTCGGGCGCGAGTGTCGTCGGGCCTGCATTACATCTCGATCAACCTGCTGGCCTCGTCGCTGTTTCTGATTGGCGCGGCGCTGATCTACGGCGTCACCGGTACGCTGAACATGGCCGACCTGGCGCTGAAAATCCCGCTGGTGCCGGAAGCCGATCGCGGCTTGCTTCACGCCGGGGCAGCGATTCTGGCGGTGGCGTTCCTGGCCAAGGCCGGCATGTGGCCGCTGAATTTCTGGCTGGTGCCGGCCTATTCCGCAGCCAGCGCGCCAGTGGCGGCGATGTTCGCGATCATGACCAAGGTCGGCGTCTACACCTTGCTGCGCCTGTGGACGCTGCTGTTCTCCGGCCAGGCCGGGGCATCCGCGTACTTCGGTGGCGACTGGTTGATCTACGGCGGCATGGCGACCATCGTCTGCGCCGCCGTGGCGATCCTCGCCGCGCAACGCCTGGAACGCATGGCCAGCCTGAGCATCCTGGTGTCGGCCGGCATTCTGTTGTCGGCCATCGGTTTTGCCCAGCCGAATCTGATCGGCGCGGCGCTGTTCTATCTGGTCAGCTCGACCCTGGCCTTGAGCGCGCTGTTCTTGCTCGCCGAGTTGATCGAGCGCTCGCGGTCGGCCAACGAAATGCCGCTGTTCGATGACGGCGAGTTGCTGCCACGGCCCCTGGAATCCTTGCAGCCGCCCAGAGGCTTCAACCTCGATGACGACCGCAAAGCCGTGGTCGGACAGGTGATTCCCTGGACCATGGCTTTCCTCGGCTTGAGCTTTATCGCCTGCGCCCTGCTGATCATCGGCATGCCGCCGCTTTCCGGGTTTATCGGCAAACTCAGTTTGCTCAGCGCCCTGCTCAATCCGCTGGGCGTTGGCAATGGCGGCGGTGAACCGGTTTCGAACGGCGCGTGGGGGTTCTTCGCCCTGTTAATCTTGTCCGGGTTGGCCTCATTGATCGCTTTCTCACGTTTGGGCATCCAGCGCTTCTGGACCCCGCAAGAGCGTCCATCGCCCTTGCTGCGGCGCCTGGAGTGCGTGCCGATCGTCATTCTGTTGGGGCTGAGCATTGCGCTGACGTTCAAGGCTGAACCGCTGCTGCGCTACACCCAAGCGGCGGCCGACGCATTGAACAACCCGCAGCAATATGTGATGGCGGTATTCGGCACCCGCGTGGTTCCGGGCCCGCAACCCACGGCTGCGCTGTTGGAGGTGCAACCATGAAGCGTTTGTTTCCTGCCCCGTGGTTGTCGCTGGCGTTGTGGCTGCTGTGGCTGGTGTTGAATCTGTCGATGAGCCCCGGCAATCTGCTGTTGGGCGCGATATTGGGACTCTGCGCGCCACTGATGATGCGCAAGCTGCGGCCCAGGCCGGTCCGCATTCGTCGGCCCGGGGTGATTTTTCGTTTGTTCTTGCTGGTCGGGCGCGACGTGATCGTGTCCAACCTTGCCGTGGCCTGGGGCGTGCTCAATGCGGGCCGCCGAGCGCCTCGCTCGCGGTTCATCAAGGTGCCACTGGATTTGCGCGATGCCAACGGCCTGGCGGCGCTATCGATCATCTGCACAGTGGTGCCCGGCACGGTCTGGTCGGAACTGGCGCTGGATCGCAGCATTCTGCTGCTGCATGTTTTTGATCTGGGCGACGAAAGCCAATTCATCCAGCACTTCAAGGCGACCTACGAGCGCCCGTTGATGGAGATATTCGAATGAGCGCATTGCTGTCGAACGCAATCCTGTTGAGCCTGTTCATCTTTTCGATGGCGATGATTCTGACCCTGATCCGGCTGTTCCAGGGCCCCTCGGCTCAGGACCGGGTTCTGGCGCTGGATTACCTGTACATCGTCGCCATGCTGATGATGCTCACGCTGGGTATTCGTTATGCCAGCGACACTTATTTCGAGGCGGCGCTACTGATCGCCCTGTTCGGCTTCGTCGGTTCGTTCGCCCTGGCCAAATTCCTTCTGCGCGGCGAGGTGATCGAATGAGGCCTGAATTGTCTCTGTGGGTGGAAATTGCCGTGGCGATCCTGCTGGTGCTCAGTAGCCTGTTTACGCTGATCGGCGCGGCCGGGCTGCTGCGGATGAAGGACTATTTCCAGCGTATGCACCCACCGGCACTGGCCTCGACTTTAGGCGCGTGGTGCGTGGCACTGGCTTCGATCATCTATTTTTCGGCGCTCAAATCGACGCCGGTACTGCATGCCTGGCTGATTCCGGTTCTGTTGTCGATCACCGTGCCAGTGACCACGCTGCTGCTGGCTCGCGCGGCGCTGTTTCGCAAACGCATGGCAGGGGATGATGTGCCGGCTGAGGTGAGTAGTCGGCGGACCGAAAGCGGGAGTTGAATCCAGAGGTTTGCGTTGAATTGCAGGGCCTCTTCGCGGGCAAGCCTCGCTCCTAGGTTATGCGCAGACCTTGTAGGGAGCGAGGCATGCCCGCAAAGCTTTTCAAATCCAGGCGACTGCCAACAACCCCGCGCCCAACACCACACACAGCGGCGAATACGCCCAGGTATCCAGCCGGGCAAACTTCGAATCCTTGACCTGCTTGAAGAAACCCACCAGATTCGAATCGCCGATCGCCCGGGCGAACATCAGCATCGCGATCGCGCTGATCACCCATTGCAGTGACCAATGCTGCACCGTGGGCAGATACAACCCGACCCGCAGGCACACCAGCATCGCGATCAACAGCAAGCCCACCGCTACCAGTGACGTGCCAAAACTCGACGGCTTGAATGCCGGCCTCGATGCCTCACCCTCCTTACCTGGTACGCGCGGCACCGCCGCCTCGCTACCCCATTTGCCACCCGCCGCCCAATACAGGTGGACCAGGCTGATCAATAAAAAGATTGCAGCAATCCATTGCGCGACCAAAAGACTCATATTCAGGCATCCGGTGTGAAATGTTGCAGCAGGATGAACTTCTTTGCGGCTTTTTGTAAGGGTATTTGCTATCGAACTGACGCTCCGCTGCACACACGATAAAGAAGCGCGCGCCCTGTAGGAGCTGCCGCAGGCTGCGATCTTTTGATCCTGTTTTTTAAAGCCAAGTCAAAAGATCACAGCCTGCGGCAGCTCCTACGGACTCTATGTAGATCCGGGATTTCCCGGTGTGCACAAATCGGTTTATTTCAGGGCCGCAGAAACTTTGTCCGCCACATCCTTGGGCACCCAGGCCTGCCACACGTCCGGGTGCGCCTTCATGAACGCCTCTGCCGCTTGACGTGGCGGGGTGTGTTTCTCGCTCATGTCAGCCAGGGCCTTGTTCAACGCGTCGATCGGAAAATCGACCTTGGTAAAGAACTCGGCAATCTGCGGGTATTGTTTCTGAAATGGCGTGGACACGCCGATGGACAGCTTGGAGGGTAACGAACGCGTCGGTTTCGGATTGGGGTTGTCGGCGTCGGTCAGGGTTTTCCAGGCTTCGGCGTCAAACGGAGGCTCTTGCAACTGAATCAGCTTGAAGCGGCCGAGCAACGGGGTCGGCGACCAGTAATAGAACAGGACCGGTTTGCCGCGACGGATCGACGAACTGATCTCTGCGTCCAGCGCCGCCCCCGAACCACTGCGAAAGTTCACATAGCTGTCGTCCAGCCCATAGGCCTTGAGCTTTTGTTTGTTGACCACTTCCGACGTCCAGCCGATCGGGCTGTTGAGAAAACGCCCCTTGCCCGGGGTTTCCGGGTCTTTGAATACGTTTTTGTAGCGCGGCAGATCGCTGACACTGCGCAGATCCGGCGCCATTGGCTTGATGCCCTTGGCCGGGTCGCCCTTGATCACATATTCCGGTACCCACCAGCCCTCGGTAGCACCTTTGACCGTATCGCCCAGAGCCACGACTTTGCCCTCGGCCTCAGCCTTGACCCAGACCGGACTGCGACCGGCCCATTCCTCGCCAATGACCTGAATGTCATTGTTGGCCAATGCGGTCTCCAGGGTAATGGTCGTCCCCGGCAAGGTGTCGGTCGGCAAGCCATAGCCCTTCTCGACGATGATCCGCAGGATATCGGTAATCAGGCTGCCGCTTTCCCAGTTCAGGTCGGCGAAGTGAATCGGCGCCTGGGCAGCGAACACCGGAGCGGGTGAAGCCAACAAACCGAACGTGGCCAGGGTAGCGGCCAGCAACCGTCGAAATCCCCTCATGCTTTTGCACCTCGCGCTTCACAGCAATAGCAGGATGGCCTGACAAAGTAGACCGCAAGCCTCTGAATACTCAGTCATCTGACTGTAGTTGAGGTTCCTGCTTTTGAGGGGCGAGGATTAACTTTCGGAAGTTTCCTGCAAGCCTGCAAGCTCTCTTCTGACCATGCTGGCGTACGCCGCCGGACGCAACAGGTAGATCTGTGACGCCACCCAACTCAGCCAGGCGCCCTGCAGAACGGCCTTTTGAGCCAACAGACGCTGCGCCTCGGCGTGCGCACTGGCCTGGTTCTGTTCGTGGAAATCGGCGCGGGTCGGGCTCATTACTCACTGGCCTTGAAGGTCACCAGTTCGCCCTTGCGCCACTTGGCGGCCTTGGCGGTCACGGCTTTCAGGGTTTTGGTCAGGCCTTCCTGCAATTGTTGATGGGCCGCGAACACCATCACCACGCTATGACCTTCCTTGAACACAATGCCATGGCCGTCTGCGGTGGTCACGAACGCGTAATCCCCCAGCCCGTATACCGTCAGTTTGATTTCGCGGAACTTGATGTCCAGCTTGCCGCCTTCCCGACTGGGCAATACGGAGGCACTGAAATGATCGCCGACCTTGAGCTTAAGCCCTGGCTTGTCATCCACCACCAGCGCTGCTTCGGTGTCGAGCTCGGCAATGTAAATACCTTCAGCGTTCTGTTCGGTGATGTAGACGAAACGTGATTGAAACTGTTTAACCAGCTTTGCGCGCAAATCACCCAGTACGAACAAAGCATGCATATCGAGATTACTTACTGCCAAGGAAACATCCCCACATCTGAAAATGACGCCGTACGCAGGAAACGCGCACAGCAGAAAAAAGCGGCAATGCCGAGGTGTAGCCAATGACCCGGGTCGAATCCTGGAATGAGCAGAGGGCCCATTCATCGCGAGGTTTGAGAAGATTACTGGAACATCCCTCGCGGCGTCTTGCCTGGCGGTCGTCAGATGTTGAAGGAAAATGCCCTTCTGACGGCCAGATAAAAACCGGATTACCAACTTTAGGGAAAAATCTCTTTAAAAAAAGCACTTTTCCGACATATCGCCAGTAAAAAATTGCTTTAGATGGGCACCAATCGCCAACCATCGATGGCGATTCTAGAGCAGCCATGCTCACCGAGACTACCCATAACAACGTACACACGTCGGTAAAACCACGAAAAGGACTTCATATGTGCACACTGACTCACTTTGCCCAGCCATACACCCGACACACAAACGGCTCGTCGTCTCTGCATTCGATGGGCCTCCACCCGCAGGACTTCCTGGCGCCGGAGCGTCTGCTTCCGCGTTTTCAGGTGGTATTGGCGGGCAACGCCTTTTTCCACATCAGGGAAATATCCACCGGGCGTGTAAGAGGTTTCCGTGGCAACCATAATGATGCCTGCGCCCTTGCCCGTTCGCTCGAGGCAAGCAGTTGAAGCACCTGCTGCATTCACTTCCATAGACGTTTCGTCACACCGGCGACTTAACTCAGCCGCCGGCAGGCAACTACTGCCATACTGCCCGACCAATGAAACCCGCCCCAGGGCGGACGGCGTTCAACGCAACAACTATTTCAAGGGAAGACGGCTACGTGACGGAATTTGATATCGGTGAATTTTTTATCCGGGGCGAAGCCAGAGAAGTCGAAGGCGAATTCCAGGCAGTCATTATCATGCGCGCCAAACCGCCGTTGACCACCGTGACGTTTCACCAGGTCGAAAGGGATCGCTGGTTCAAGACCGCGGATGTCGCGGCCATGGCCGCCCGGGATGCCGCGAAAGCCCTGAAGCTTGCGGTCGATGAAGGGGCATTGAAAGCCTGATAGTCGGTTTGCAGTCTATGCTCATCCCTGCTTTTGCTCGCACTCGACGCAACGGATTATCTGCAAGGAGATGAAGATGGACTCACCCACCCATGATTTGAAAGGTTTGTTCGATCAACTCGGCCTGGACTCCAGTGAAAAGGCCATCGACGATTTCATTGCCCGTCATTCCCCCTTGGCTGACGACAAAAAACTCATCGATGCCGAGTTCTGGACCCCGCAACAAGCCGGCTTCCTCAAGGAACAACTGCGTGAAGATGCCGATTGGGCCCATGTGGTCGACGACCTGAACCTGCGCATGCACCAGATCCACTAATACGATAATAATTGCCGGGACTCTCAGCGAGGACTTTGCGGTTTGTAACCCAACCGCAAACCACCCCAATGCCGGCCCTTGAGCATGATCGGCACCGAGAGGTCGTGCATCAGTTCACCGGTGTCGCGGGTGTAGGTCTGCAACAGCACCGCCTGCTGGTGGCTGCCACAGCGGATCCCGGTACGGTCGGCGAACTTGCGCTTGGTGCGGTTTTGCAGAGTATCGACCTGCACATCACCGGTCAGCGGCTGGCTGAACACGGTGTTATGGGTCGGCACATAACCCTGCTGCGTGCAGGCGATGGCGAACACCAGGCCTTCATGGCGCGGCAGCAACGGTTCCTGAATCCCCGGCAATACCTGATCGGTGTAGCGGTCGAAACGGGTCTGGTATTTGGCCGGACTGGTGTTAGGGATCGCTTGATAATTGCGATCAAACAGGTCATCGAGGCTGATCCGGCCCTGATCGATGTCCGCTTCGAAGCGCGCCGCAATCTGACTCGCGCCTTCGCGGGCCAGGTCGTAAATGCGCTGGTGATAGTCATCCAGTCCAACTTCGGCCAGGCGCTCGCTGATGGTTTCGGCCTGCCCTTCCATTTGCACTGCTGCCTGGGCAAGCCGCTGGGTCTGCTGATCACTGATCGCCAGATCGCTGCGCATTTGTTCGATGGCGTGGAACAGGCTGTCGAGTTGTTCGCGGTTGGTGTCCGCGCCCTGAGCGATTTCCCCGACCTGCCTTTCGACGCCAGCGGCCAGGCGCGCGATGTTTTCCAGGTGCTGCCCGGTGTGCTCGACTTGCGCAACACCGGTATTCAGATCGCTCGCCAGTTGACGAATCTGCTCCACCACTTGCGCGGTGCGTTGCTGAATATCGGCGACCATCTCCCCGACTTCGCCGGTCGCCGTCGCCGTGCGCGCGGCCAGCCCGCGAACCTCATCAGCCACCACCGCAAACCCGCGACCATGCTCCCCGGCCCGCGCCGCTTCAATGGCCGCGTTCAGCGCCAACAAATTAGTCTGACTGGCAATGGACTGGATCACCAGCGTGACCCGCTGGATATCGTCGCTGCGCAGGCTCAGCGCTTCGATCAGTTCACGACTGCTGCTGGCACGCTGGCTGAGTTGATGCATGCGTGCAATGGACTCGACCAGTTCCGTGCGCCCTGCCGCGCTGCTCTGATGGGCTTCGCTGGCCGCGCTCAAGGCTTCCCGACTGAGTTTCGACGTAGCGTGTTCGGTGACGATCATCACTTCAGCACTGCTGACAATCTGCGCCGCGGCATTGAGCTGCGATTGCAGTTTGTCTGCCAGTTGCTTGACCGAATAGGCCACGCCGGCAGCCGACAGGGCGTTATGACTGGTGGTGTAGGAAAGATCGCGAGTCAACTCGGCGATGGCGCTGGAACTGTCTGCAGGGGTCGTGTCAGGGAGAGTGCGCGAGCGCAGTCGCGGCAGCCAGATAACCAGCACGGCTAAAGGCAGGCCAAGGTAAAGCGACCAGCCAGCCAACACCATGCCGCACAACAAGAGCATCAGGGCGATGCTTTGCAAGGTCGGCGTCAGCCAAAGGTTTTTCGGCACAAGTACTGGTGCAGGCATTGCCTCAACCAGAGATCCGTCCCTCGTCATCGTCGTCACCCCACGTGTCTTCTAATTGTTGTAATCGCATTAAACGCCACTACAAAGCCATTATCTATGGTCCGTTAGTAGTGGGAGTTGCAGCAGATCAACAGAAGTGAGTGAGATTTTTCGGACGACAAAAAGCTTCGCGGGCAAGCCTCGCTCCTACAGATGTCTGTAGGAGCGAGGCTTGCCCGCGAGGGGGCGCTACTGAATCAGGCCTGACGCTGGTGCTTGTCGATCTGCTCGTGACGCTCTTGAGCTTCGATGCAGTACTTGGTGGTCGGGCTGATCAGCAGGCGTTTCAGGCCGATGGCCTCGCCGCTGTCGTCGCACCAGCCAAAGCTGTCTTCTTTGATGCGTTCCAGGGCTTGTTCCAACTGAGGCAGCATGCGCTGGTCGCGATCGATCGCGTTCACCAGCCAGGTGCGCTCTTCTTCGACAGAAGCTGCGTCAGCCGGATCGGCCGGGGTGTCCAGGCTCTCGATGGCGATGCGGTTCTGTTCGATGCGCTCATGGGTTTCGACTTTCATGTTCTGCAACAGCTCAGAGAAAAAAGCATGTTGCTCGGCATTCATGTAGTCATCCGCCGGCATGGCCAGCAACTTGTCCTTTGTCATTGATATCTCTATAAAAAAACGTGCATTAAGGCGAATTAGGGAGCGATCCGTTGAACCTGAAGCATTCATTGGAAAGGCGCCGTTTATTCCAAGCGCCACCCGGCACTCAATTTACGAGGGGCGGCAGTCTAAGGCCGACTTGAGGCCTCAGCAACTGAAAAGACAGCAAATCTGTCCGACAAAACCCTGAAAGTGCGCTACGGCAGGCTTTGAGGCGCATATCGGAGTGCGTTTATAGCAAGAAATTCAGTCGAGCGGCTGTACATAGGAGACAAACGGCTGCGCCACGCGGGTCAGGCGTGGCGCATTTTCACGTTTAGTCCGGCCTTCAGCGCTTGAGTTTGCGCTTGTTGCGGTACTGGTCGATGACCACCGCCACCACAATAATCAGCCCCTTGATGATGTCTTGAATATAAGCATCAACCCCGACAAAGGTAAAGCCGCTGGCCATGACCCCAAGGATCAATGCGCCAATCACGGTGCCGGTGATCCGCCCGACGCCACCGGCCAGGCTGGTGCCGCCGATGACCGCCGCGGCAATCGCGTCCAGTTCATAAGACATGCCCATTCCGGCCTGTCCGGTCGCGGCCCGCGCCGACGCCACTACACCGGCCAGGCCTGCAAGCAACCCGGCGATGCTGTAGACGATCACCAGATGCCGCTTGACGTTGATCCCGGAGGTGCGCGCCGCCTGCATGTTGCCGCCGATGGCATAGGTGTATTTACCGTACTTGGTGTAGCGCAGGGCGATGTGAAAAATCACCGCCACCACCAGAAAGATGATCACCGGCATCGCACCGTGTCCGATGGCCGTGTAGGAATCCGAGAGCATGCTCACCGGCTGACCTTCGGTGTAGTAGCGCGCCAGGCCGCGGGCCGAGACCATCATGCCGAGGGTGGCAATGAACGGTGGAATGCCGGTGATCGCAATGATGCTGCCGTTGATCGCCCCCGCCAGCAATCCCACCCCAAGCCCGACAATCACTGGAATCCACACCGGCAAGTCGGTCAGGGACGGAAACACCGCCCGGGCAAAGTCCGAGGTCTGGGCCAGGCTGGCGGCAATCATCGCCGACAACGCCAACACCGAACCGGAAGACAAGTCGATACCCGTGGTGATGATGACCTGGGTCACCCCGATCGCCAGCAGGCCGATGATCGACACTTGCAGGATCATCAGCACCAGACGCTGGGAGTTCATCAGGAAGCTCTGGTCCCGCACGATCCAGCCGAACATTTCGAAGACCAGACCGATGCCAATCAGCACCAGGAAAATACTCAACTCGGTCGGAAAGCGCCGGCGACTCTTGACCGGTGCCATTGCAGGCTTGTTTTCAAGTATCGCGTTCATAACCACTCACCCTTCAAATGAAATCCGTGTGGCGAGGGAGTTTGTTTGTAGCGAGGGAGCAAGCTCCCTCGCCACACAATCCCCTTTCACCCTTGAACTGCGTTCACCCTTGATTTAATGACACTGGGACATGCCCGAGGCCAGTTGCATCACCCGTTCCTGGGTCGCTTCGCTGCGGTCGAGGGTCCCCATCAGGTCGCCCTCGTGCATGACCATGACCCGATCGCTCATTCCGAGCACTTCCGGCAGTTCCGAGGAAATCATGATCACCGCCATGCCTTCGCTGGCGAGGTAGGAGATAAGCCGGTAGATCTCGGCCTTGGCACCGACATCGATGCCCCGGGTCGGCTCGTCGAGAATCAGGATGCGCGGGTTGGTCATCAGCCAGCGCGCCAGCAAGGCCTTCTGCTGATTGCCGCCGGACAGCGTGTCGATGCATTGCTCCAGCGACGGCGTTTTCACCCGCAGCTTCTTGCACATGTCTTCACACAACGCCCGCAGGGCTTTCTGCTGGATGAAGCCGTTGCCGACGTAAAGAGGCAACACCGCCATTTCCATGTTCTCCAGCACCGACAGGCACGGGAACAGGCCGCTGAGTTTGCGATCTTCGGTCAACAGCGCGAAACCTTTCTCGATCGCCATGTGCGGATCGCTGATGCGCACCACTTCGCCGTCGAGGCGGATTTCGCCACCGTCGCTTGGGGTGATACCGAAAATCGCTTCGGCGACATTCGTCCGTCCCGAGCCCATCAACCCGGCGATGCCAAGGATCTCGCCAGCATGCAGGTCGAACGAGACGCCCTCGAAAATGCCGTCCAGCTTGAGGTCGCGTACCGACAGCAACAAATCGCCGATCGGCTTCTCACGCACCGGGAACAACTGGCTCAGCTCGCGACCCACCATCATTGAAATCAGGCTGTCGCCGTCCATGCTGTCGGCCCGTTGCAAGCCGATGTAAGCGCCGTCACGGAACACCGCCACTTCATCGGCGATGCTGAACACTTCATTCATTTTGTGGGTGATATAGATAATGCCTTTGCCCTGGCGCTTGAGGTCGGCAATGATCGAGAACAGATGCGCGACTTCCTTATCGGTGATGGCCGAGGTCGGCTCGTCCATGATCAGGACGTCGGAGTCATAAGACACAGCCTTGGCGATCTCGACCATCTGTCGTTCGGCGATGCTCAGGTTGCCGACCAGCTCTTCGGGATCGAGATTGATCCGCAGGCGTTCAAGCAATGTGGCGGTGCAACGGTGCATCTCGCGGTGGTCGATCATGTGCAGGCCGTTGAGCTGTTCGCGGCCGATCCAGATGTTCTCGGCAATGCTCATGTGCGGCATCAGGTTGAGTTCCTGATGGATCATGGCGATCCCGGCCTGGAGCGCCGCCAGCGGTGTTTCGAAAACCACCGGTTTGCCCCGCAGGCGCAACTCGCCGGCATCGGGTTGGTAGATGCCGGCAATGATTTTCATCAAGGTGGATTTGCCGGCGCCGTTCTCGCCCATCAGCGCCAGCACGGAACCGGGACGCACCCGAAGCTGTACGTCGGACAAGGCCACCACACCGGGAAAACCCTTGCTGACGTTGATGATTTCCAGCAGGTACGGCTCATCGACAGAGGGTGTCGTCGGTGGGACACCCATTAACGGGGTGCTCGAAGCAGTCGCTGAAGCGAACATGATCAGGTACTCCATCAGCAAGGTCGCGTTGCAACCTGGCGTGCTTATTGTTGTTATCGAACGGACGGACTATTTGAAGGTGTCGACGTTCTGCAGCGTGATCAGGCGATACGGCACCCACACGGCCGGTTCGACCGGTTCGTTCCTGGCCATTTTCACCGCCGTATCGATTGAACCGTCTGCCTGACCCTTGGCGTCCTGGAACACCGAGACCAGCAGAGAGCCCTTCTTCACCGCGTTCAATCCGTCGGGCGTACCGTCGACGCCGGCGATCAGCACACTGCCTTTGGCGACGCCAGCCTGTTGCAGGGCCATGGCCGCGCCAATCGCCATCTCGTCATTGTTAGAGACCACCGCGTCGAATTGGCGGCCCTGCGTCAGCCAGTCGTTGACCAGGGTCATGCCCTTGTCCCGCAACCAGATGCCGGACTGCTCTTGCTCGATCTTGATGTTCGGGTACCTGGTCAGCACCTCTTTTACGCCCTTGGTGCGGTTGGTGGTGGAGTTGTTGGCCAAATCACCGAGCAGAATCACGATGTTGCCCTTGCCGCCCATTTTGTCGGCCAGGTACTGCATCTGCATCTGGCCGGCCTCCAGATCGTTGGAGGCGACAGTGACCACACCTTTGGGCAGGTTCAGGTCATCGGGACGACGATTGACGTACACCAGCGGAATACCGGCCTTGACCGCTGCTTCAGTGATTTTTTTGGTGGCGGCGGTATCCACCGGGTTGACCACAATGGCGTCGACATTCTGGCTGATGAAGCTTTCTACCTGGCTCAGTTGCTTGACCACGTCGCTGCGCGCGTCTTCGAACTGCAGCTTGACGCCATCGGGATAGGACTTGGCTTTGGTGTCCATGGATTCGCGCAGGTAGGTCAGCCAGGTGTCATCGAACTGCGACATGCTGACGCCGATCTTCATGTCAGCGAGTGCGGCACCACTGGCGAACATCAGGGAAAAGGCAAGTGAGGCGAAGCGGATCTTGGTCTTCATGAAAAGTCTTTCTCCACATTCTTGTTGGTTTTATGGATGAGGCGTGACGATTTCAGTGAACGGGCAAGCGGACAATCGGTGCACCCGGAATACAGCAAACCAGGGCGCCGTTGCGTTCGACGCAAAGCAAGCGAGAAAAGGAATGAAACGAAATGCGAGGCAGGTCGCCAGTGAGGTGCAGCGCGGAACATAAAACATGCACAGCAGAGGTGAAGGTTTTCATCGACGGTACCTGGCTTCTGTTTCTTGTTTTTTGGGTCCGTCCTTCACTCGTTCAAGGCCTGCTTGAGCGTGATCGGACGTTGATAGTCGGCAACCTGGAAATGACTTTATTGGAAAATAATTTCTATATCAACTCATTTTAGAATTTTATTCTGTTTTTATTCCATGACTGCGAAACGGGCTCAATGTCACCACTTGATGGCGCTCGAAGCTGAGCCGCGCAGCGTCTAGCACGCGGGTGGTCGCCAGTGCATCACGGGCGTCGACCGGCAGTGGGCCACCGCTCTGTAACGCGGTTTGTAGCTGCAAATAGAACTGATTCCAGCAACCCCGCTCGGATGGCACCCGTTCACGCACCTCGCCCTGTTCGAACCAGCCCCAGCGCCGATGCTCCTCGACGCCCCAGCGCTCGCCTTCGGATTGGGGCGTAAGCCCGGCGAGGGTTGATGCCTCCTGCCCGTCCAGACCGTCGACGCTGTAGCAGCCCTGGGTGCCGGTCACGCGAAAGCGCGGGCCGGGGGTGTTTTGCAGGCAACTGCCGCCCAGCTGCGAGATCACGCCGTTGGCATGGGTCAGGGACATAAAGAAGCCGTTGTCGAAGCTCTGGCTTTTTTCCAGGTAATCGAGTTCGGCGTAAACCCTGGTGACGGGGCCGAACAACAGGAGCGCCTGATCCACCAGATGGCTGCCCAGATCGCGCAGGAAACCGCCACCGCTGCCGTTGTTCACCGACTGCGGCGAATAGCGCTCGATCCGCGACTCGAAACGGGTGACCTGACCCAGCGCCCCGGACTCGATGAGTTTGCGCACGGTGAGGAAATCCGAATCCCAGCGCCGGTTCTGATAGACGCTCAGCTGCACGCCTTGGCGCTCGGCCATGGTGATCAGGGTTTGTGCTTGTTGCGCATCAGCCGCGAACGGCTTGTCGCTGACCACCGCCACCTCGTGTTCGATGGCGTCGAGTACCAGCGCCGGGCGACCTTTGAGCGGCGTGGAGATCACCAGCACATCGACCCCGGCTTCGACCAGTTGGCCGATGCTGTCGAAGGCCGGCACACCAGGATATTCCGCAGCCAGCCGTTGCCGACGCTCGGCAGAACGGGTAACCACCCCCACGAACGTCGCCGCCGGCAAACTGCTGATCAGCGGAGCATGGAAAAACCGGCCGCCATGGCCGTAACCGACAAGTCCGATACGCATTATCAACTCCTTCTTATGATCGTTCCCACGCTCTGCGTGGTAATGCCGCCATGGACGCTCTGCGTCCGCTTTGTGACGCAGAGCGTCACGGGATGCATTCCCACGCGGAGCGGGGGAACGATCTGTTACGGGGGTTAGCGACAGAGTTCGCGGGTCACGCGTTCGAGCATGGCATTCCCACGCAGAGCGTGGGTACGATCAGTTACAGGGGATTTGGGGTTAGCCGTAGAAACGGGGGCGGTCTGGCAGGCCGACTTTTACGATCTGACCGCTGTTTTGTGCTTCGATGCAGGCATCCGCCGCCACCGCTGCCGCGAAACCATCCCATGCCGACGGCCCGCCGACCTGCCCGGCCCGTACGCCATCGATGAACGCCTGCAACTCGACGTCGTATGCGGCGATGAACCGGTCCTTCCAGTCCATCAGAATCGCGTTGGACAGCTTCGCCCCGCTGCGCAACTGAACCTGCGACGGCTCCGGCAGTTTGGCGATGCCGGTCTCCCCCACCACTTCGCACTGGATGTCGTAGCCGTACTGGCAGTTAACGAACACTTCCACGTCGATGCGCGTGCCCTTGGCGGTTTCCAGCAGCACGATCTGTGGGTCTTTCAAATGGGCGTGGGCCTTGCTGGTCTTGCGCGGGAACACCACTTGCACCGACACATAATCGTCGTCGAGCAACCAACGCAACACGTCCAGTTCATGGATCAGCGTGTCGGTGATCGCCATGTCGGTCTTGTAGTTCTCACCCACGGTCGGGTTGCGGTGCGCGCAGTGCAACATCAGTGGCTCACCAATCTGCCCGCTGTCGATCACTGCTTTGAGTGCTCGATAGCCCTCGTCATAAGGACGCATGAAACCGACCTGCACCAGGCGTTTGCCGTGGGCCACTTCGGCCTCGACGATTTTGCGGCAGCCGTCAGCGGTGACCGCCAGCGGCTTCTCGCAGAACACCGGTTTGCCTGCCGCAATCGCCGCCAGCACGAACGCTTCGTGGCTCGGGCCCCAGGAAGTGACGAGGATCGCTTCGACCTCGGGCGCCTTGATCAGCGCGTGGCCGTCGGGATAGACCTCAGCGGTGAGTTTAAGGTCGGAAACGACCTTCGCAGCTTGCTGCAAGTTGATGTCGGTCACCGCAACGACCTGGCTATTGAGCAAGGTCTGGCTGCAACGACGGATGTGGTCCTGGCCGATGGCCCCGGTGCCGATGACGCCAAGCTTCAAAGACATTTCATGACTCCTGGATTTGTTGTTGTTCGTTCAGGGCAATCAGTACTGACGGGCTTTGGCCAGTCGTTCGTTCAGGGTCTTGGCCACCGCATCGGTGCGGGTGCTGGTGGAGACTTGCGCCACGCCGACCCGCCACCACGACAGGTATTTGTGAATCATGGTCTTGGGCAAAACCTTGATATCGATCAGCGTCGACACCGTCTGCAACCGCGCATCCGCCAATGCAGCGTGCAACTCTTCAACGGTGTTCACTGTGTAAGTCTTGCAGCCGTAAGCCGCCGCGCTCATGGCGAAGTCCACCGGCACGAAACCGCCATCGAGCTTGCCGGTTTCCGGGTTGCGAAAACGGAACTCGGTGCCGAAGCTGTCCATGCCGTGTTCCATTTGCAGGTTGTTGATGCAGCCGAAGGTCATGTTGTCCAGCAGCACCACGTTGATCTTGCGCCGCTCCTGGATCGAGGTCGCCAGTTCCGAGTGCAGCATCATGTAGGAGCCATCGCCCACCAGCGCGTAGACCTCGCGCTCAGGCTCGGCGAGCTTGACGCCCAAGGCGGCATTCACCTCGTAACCCATGCACGAATAACCGTACTCGACGTGGTAAGTGTTCACGCCCTTGCTGCGCCAGCTGCGCTGCAAGTCACCGGGCAGACTGCCGGCGGCGGCGACGATCACGGCGTCATCGGCCAGGGTTTGGTTGAGTACGCCAAGCACCCGACTCTGGGTCAGGCAGGAACCGGTCAGCTCGATGAATTCGCGCAACACAGCCGGGTCCATGTGGTCGTTGATTTCCGGGACGAAATCTTTTGCCTGGTATTCGACCTGATAAATGCGATCGACTTCTTCATCCAGTTGCGCCTTGGCCTGGCGGGGTTGATCGCCCCAGCTCGAGCGGTAATCGCCCAATGCATCGGCCAGTGCCTGCAAACCGCTTCTGGCGTCTGCCAGCAGTTGCACACCGTCGAGTTTCAGGGCGTCGCAGGGATTGATATTAAGATTGAGAAATTGCACCTGCGGGTGTTTGAACAAGGATTTCGACGCGGTGGTGAAATCGCTGTAGCGAGTGCCGACACCAATGATCAAATCAGCATCCGTGGCCAACAGGTTCGCCGCCAGGCAACCGGTTTCGCCGATCCCGCCGACGTTCAGCGGATGACTCGCTACCAGCGCGCTTTTACCAGCCTGGGTTTCGGCGAAGGGAATATCGAAGCGCTCGGCGAACGCCTGCAACGCCGCATTGGCACCGGAATATCTAACCCCGCCACCGCAAATAATCAGCGGCTTGCGCTTGCCTTTGAACAGCGCCAGTGCATCACCGAGCATCGCTTCAGTCGCCGGACGACGCTCGATGCGGTGCACGCGCTTTTGCAGAAAGTAATCCGGGTAGTCGTAAGCCTCGGCCTGCACGTCTTGCGGCAACGCCAGGGTCACCGCGCCGGTTTCGGCAGGGTCGGTCAGCACGCGCATGGCGTGGATCGCTGCCGTCATCAGTTGCTCGGGACGGTTGATCCGGTCCCAGTATTTGCTCACGGCCTTGAACGCATCGTTGGTGCTGATGCTCAGATCGTGGAACTGCTCGATCTGTTGCAGCACCGGGTCCGGTTGGCGGCAGGCGTAGACGTCGCCGGGCAACAGCAGCAAAGGGATGCGGTTGGCAGTGGCCGTGGCGGCAGCGGTCAGCATGTTCGCCGCGCCCGGGCCCACCGATGAAGAACAGGCGTAGATCTTGCGCCGCAAGTGTTGCTTGGCAAAACCGATAGCGGCATGGGCCATGCCTTGCTCGTTGCGGCCCTGATGCACGATCAGGTCGCCGCTGTCCTGTTCCAGGGCTTGCCCCAGACCCAACACATTGCCGTGGCCGAAAATGGTAAAGATCCCGGCGACGAATTTGCTTTGAACGCCATCGACCTCGATGTACTGGTTATCGAGAAATTTCACCAGGGCCTGGGCCATGGTCAGTCTTGTTGTGGTCATGCTTGCACCTTCCTTTGAAGCTAAATCCGGTGTGTGCTGTGGAATGCGATCAACTGTGGGAGCGGCGGTGCGGCGACCCGACTTGCCCGCTCCCACAGGGTTCCTCCATTAACCTTGGGATTTCTGCAGGTGATCCATGCTCGCGCCGATCGCCGTCTGGATATCCGCCAGGCCATGGACGCTGTCGGCGAACGGTTCGAACGATAGGTAGCCGCTATAGCCGGTAGCGAGCAAGGTCTCGATCTGTGCCGCGTTGCCGAGGATATCGCCCTTACCCACCAGCACCCGGTGGCCATCGCGGATGGTCGCCAGCGGTGCCTCGGCCTCTTCGACGCCGGAGATGTGCACCAGCCCGGTCAGTTCGGGGAAAAACTCATGTTCGCAGGCCAAGTGATGGTGAAAGGTGTCATGCACCAGACGGAACACATCCAGTCCCCCCATGGCCTTGATCGCGTCGACCGCGGTGCGTTTGCGCCGCAGCGAGCACTCCTCGAAACCCAGCGGCTCGATGAAACCGAGGATGCCGTGATCACGCAGGATCGGCGCCAGTTCACTCAACGCGGTGCGCAGGCCGGCAGCACGCTGTGCTTCGGTTCGTGGATCGGCGCGCTCGTTCAACGGGCACATCACCAAACCCTGCGCACCGCAATCACGGGCATAAGCGGCAAGTTTCAGCGCGTGTTCGCGGCGCTCGTCATTCCACACATCGAACGGATACAGCGCGTTGATCGACAGCACGGTGATGCCTTTGGCCTCGCATAGCTCACGCACATGTTCGGGCGCGGTGCCGTCCTCGATCTCGACGCCCTTGAGGTCATTGCGAATCTCGATGGCGCCGGCCTTGAGGGCCACCGCCAGCTCGATGAACGCGGGCAGGGACAAACGTGGGGCGACCATACGGTTCAGGGCGAAACGCAGGGGTTTGCTCATTTTTGTTGTTCTCCGCACAGGTGAGTTATTTGGCTGTCGGCATGCTGAATTCAGGGCCCTTGGCAATGCTGTCGGGCCAACGCTGCATCACGCTTTTGTAGCGGCTGTAGAAGCGGATGCCTTCTTCACCGTAGGCGTGGTGATCACCGAACAGCGAGCGCTTCCAGCCACCGAACGAGTGCCAGGCCATGGGCACTGGAATCGGTACATTGATGCCCACCATGCCGACCTTGATGCTGCGGGCGAACGAGCGGGCGATGCCGCCATCGCTGGTGAAACACGACACGCCATTGCCGAACTCATGGGCGTTGATCAGCGCCACGGCGCTGGCGAAATCCGGCACCCGAACGATGCCCAGCACCGGACCGAAAATTTCTTGCTGGTAGATGCTCATTTCGGTCGTGACGTTATCGAACAGCGTCGCGCCGACGAAGAAGCCGTTCTCGGCGCCCGGCACCTTGAAGTGGCGGCCATCGACAATCAGCTGCGCGCCCTGGGCCACGCCTTCGTCGATGAAACCTTCGACTTTGGCCTTGTGCTCGGCCGTCACCAACGGCCCCATGTCACTGTCAGCCTTCAAGCCGTTGCCGACTTTCAGTTGATCGATACGCGGCAGCAGTTTGGCAATCAGTTGATCGCCGACATCGCCCACCGCCACGGCAATCGAAATCGCCATGCAGCGCTCACCGGCCGAGCCGTAAGCGGCACCGATCAATGCATCTGCCGCTTGGTCCAGATCCGCGTCGGGCATGACGATCATGTGGTTCTTCGCCCCGCCCAGCGCTTGTACACGTTTGCCGCGCGAGGTCGCTTGCTGGTGGATGTACTCGGCAATCGGCGTCGAGCCGACAAAGGAAATCGCCTCGATGTCCGGGTGTTGCAGCAAGGCATCGACTGCGGTCTTGTCACCCTGAACCACATTGAACACACCGTCCGGTAACCCGGCTTCGGACAATAATTTCGCCATCAGCAAACTGGCCGACGGGTCGCGTTCGGACGGTTTGAGGATGAAGCAGTTACCGGTGACCAGCGCCAGCGGGATCATCCACAGCGGCACCATCACCGGGAAGTTGAACGGGGTTACGCCGGCACACACGCCCAGCGGCTGGCGCAGGTTCCAGTTGTCGATGCCGCCACCGATGTTGTCGCTGAACTCGGTTTTCAGCAGGTTCGGCGCGCCACAGGCGTATTCGACAATTTCGATGCCGCGGGTCACTTCGCCCTTGGCATCCGAGAACACTTTGCCGTGTTCGCGACTGATGATTTCTGCCAGCTCATCGTGATGTTGGTCGAGCAATTCCTTGAACTTGAACATTACCCGCGAACGGCGCAGGGACGATTGTTCGGACCAGGCCGGAAAGGCTTTCAGAGCCGAGGCGACCGCTTCGTCGACGGTCTTCTGGCTGGCCAGCCCGACGCGTGCCTGAACGCTGCCGGTGGCCGGGTTGAAGACGTTGCTGAACCGTTCGCTGCTGCTGTCTTGCACTTGACCGTGGATGTAGTGGCCGATGATCGGGGCGTTGCTCATTGATCGTGTTCTCCGTGCAGAAGTTGGAATTCAGGCGTTCAGTTCACAGGTCAAGCAGCCAACTGTGCTGCGGATCGTTATGGAACTGCCAGACACGTTTCGGGCCGGCCATCACGTTCAGGTAATACGACTCGTAGCCGTAGGGCACGCTGACTGGGTGATAGCCCTTGGGCACGACCACCAGGTCGCTGTTTTCCACGGCCATGGCCTGGTCGATGCTGCGATCGTCGGTGTAGACCCGCTGGAACACGAAGCCCTGGGGCGGGTTGATCTGGTGGTAATAGGTTTCTTCGAGAAAGCTCTGGTGCGGCAAATCGTCGGTGTCGTGCTTGTGCGGCGGGTAGCTCGACGAATGCCCGGACGGCGTACGCACTTCCACCACCAGCAGCGAATGGGCCGGCTCGGTGTCCGGCAGGATGTCGCAGACATAGCGGGTGTTGGCGCCCTTGCCGCGCACGCTGCGTTTCATGCTGTCGGGTTGGATCAGCCGTGGGCTGTGATTTTCGGCGGTCGAACCGGGCGCGGCGCAGACGGCGATCTGCACGTCGCTGAGTGCGACCACTTGTGCCTGACTACCCGGTGGCAAGTACGCGGCGAACGGCGATTTATCTTCGAAGACCGAGTGGCGATCGCCAATGTTGTCCCAATCAAACGCGCCCTGCCCCGGTGCTTCACCCTTGATGCTGACCCGACCGCTAAGCAACACCAGGCACAATTCCTTGTCGTCGGCACTGATTGGCAGGGTTTCACCGAGGCTCAGGCGATAAGCGGCGAAACCGACGTATTCCAGCTCTCCTAGCCCCAACTCGACCATGGTCCGGCCGCGGGCATTGCTCTTGACCAACAGGCTCATCGCGCGGTCCTCTCGTTGAGCAGCGTGCGCAAGGTGTCGTAGCCTTTTTTGGCATAGACGTAACTCGGTGCCACCGCTGGGTCCTGCTCGGCCTCGACCACCAGCCAGCCTTGGTAATCGGCGCCCAGCAGGACGTCGAGCAAGGCGCCGAAGTCGATGTCGCCATCGCCGGGCACGGTGAAGGTGCCGTTGATGATGCAGTCCGGGAAGCTCCACAGGTTGTTGCGCGCCAGTTGCACCACTGGTTTGCGCACATCCTTGAAATGCACGTGGCAGATGCGTTCGATGTGTTTGCGCAGCACCTGCAAGGGTTCACCGCCGCCCATGTAGCAGTGGCCCGAATCGAACAGCAGGCCGACTTCGCTGCCGGTCAAGGCCATCAGTTTGTCGATGTCCGCCGGGGATTCGACGTAGGCCCCCATGTGGTGGTGATACGCCAGGCGCACGCCCTGGGCCTGGGTGAAGCGCGCCAGTTCGGTGAGTTTGTCGGCGTATCCCTGCCAGGCTTGGTCGGTGTGGAAACGCGGGCGCTCGACCAGTGGAATGCGCTGGCCTTGAATGGAATCGGCGACTTCGCCATAGACCAGCACCTTGGCGCCGTTCTTCGCCAGCAACTCGACATGGCTGGCGATGGCGTCGATTTCCTCGGCCACGGAACGGCGGGCCAGACGGCTGGAATACCAGCCGGAGACCAGCGCCAGGTCGTAAGGCCGCAGCACGTCGCCGACGCCTTTGGCATCTTTGGGGAATTTACCGTTGAGCTCGAAGCCTTCGTAGCCGATGTCCTTGCCTTCGCTGAGGGCAGTGCTCAACGGCGTCTCGCCACCGAGGGACGGCAAGTCGTCGTTGCTCCATGAGATCGGGTTGATGCCAATTCGGATAGCGGGCATGGCTGCACCTTTTATTGTTTTCTAAATTACCGTTGAGTCTGAGGCCGCCTTCGCGGGCAAGCCTCGCTCCTACAGAACACCGCAGCTTCCCGTAGGAGCGAGGCTTGCCCGCGAAGAACGATAACGCGGTGTTATGTCAGGCCCGGGCCATGCGCCAGGCGTCGATCAGTTCGACGAACGTGCCCTGCACCTGGCGGATCAATGTTTCGTCATCGATTTCACCGGCCATCCACGCGCGGCTCGGCTCCTGGAAAATCGTCCGGCCAACGGCAAAACCTCGGCAGCTCTGGCTCTGGCTGGCCTGCTGAAACCCTTCGGCCAAAGCCGCCGCCGGGGCATTCAGGCCCAGCAGCACCACGCCACGGCAATACGGATCGCGTTCCTGAATCAGCTCGTCGAGCTGCTTCCATTGCTCGGCGCTTTGCGCTTCGATCTTCCACCACGCCGGGTAAATGCCCAGGTTGTAGAGGCGCTTGAGGGCGCGATACAGCACGTCCGGATGCGCGGACGGGTGATCCTTGGGCGGAATGATCTCCAGCAGCAGTTCATGACCGCTGACTTGCGACGCCTGATACAAACCCTTGATCTGCGCTTCCTGCTCCAGACGCAGCAGTGGCTCGTCATCGGGATGGAATTGCACCAGGCACTTGATGATTTGTTCCTGCGGCCAAGCGATCAGGTTGCTGCCAATCGAACGCCCGTGTTCGAACGCCAATGGCCGCGAGCCCTGTACTTCCACCGGCCGCGCCACCCACCAGCCACGACCGGTGGCGGCGTTCAGTGCGTCCTGACCGAAACGTTGATCGGCCAGCAAGCCAACGTCGGCCTCGACGCCCTGCTCACGCAGATCCGCTTCGACCCGCTCCACGGCCTGGATAAAGAGTTGTTTGAGTTCGCCAATACTGCTCAGGTCGCGCCCGCCCTTGTGGGCCAGTTCCACCAGTTGCCCACGATGATCGAAGGCGAAGATGAACAGTTGCTTCCACTGTTTGCGCGGCACGCTGACCTGATGCAGGCGCTGCAACACGGCGTCCTGATCCGGCCGGGTGATCGGCACCGGGCTGTTGAACAGATAGTCGAGTTCGGCGCGGGTCGGCATTGCCGGGGCGCAGGCATGGCGCGACACCACCAGAGCGCCGCAGGCATTGGCCAACTGGCAGCAGCGCTCATCGCTGGCATCCTCCAGCCAGCCGCTGAGGAAACCCGACATGAAGGCATCGCCGGCCCCCAGCACATTCAGTACTTCGACGCGCACACCGGGATAAATCGCGCCGTCTTCAAGACGCGCCGGAATCGCTCCGTGAATCACCGTGCAGCCTTGCGGGCCGAGCTTGACCACCAACGTCGCCGTGCTCAGTTGCCGAACATTGCGCAGCGCGGTGAGTAAATCTTCGGAACCGCCGGCGATCAAAAACTCTTCTTCAGTGCCGACGATCAGGTCGAAACGCGGGAGGATTTTCTGCACGTGCTGGCTGACGTTCTGGTCGGCGACGAATCGGGTTTCGCCGTCCGCCTTGCCGGCCAGGCCCCAGAGCACCGGGCGATAGTCGATGTCCAGCACCCGTTTGACGTTGTGCTTCTCGGCATAGTCCAGTGCCTGGATGCTCGCCTTGTAGACGCCGTCGGTGGAGAAATGGGTGCCGGTGATCAGCAGGGCTTTGCTGGAAGCAATGAAGGCTTCGTTGATGTCTTCGGCGCGCAACGCCATGTCGGCGCAGTTTTCGCGGTAGAACACCAGGGGAAAGGTTTCGCGGTCCTTGAGGCCCAGCAGGACCATAGCGGTCAGGCGTTCCGGATCGACCTTGATGCCGCTGATGTCGCAGCCTTCGCGGGCTAGCGATTCTACGAGGAAGCGACCCATGTGGTCGTCCCCTACCCGGCTCAACATTGCCGATTTCAGACCCAGCCGAGCGGTGCCGAAAGCGATGTTGGCGGACGACCCGCCGAGGTATTTGGCGAAGCTGCTCACATCCTCCAGCCGCGCCCCGACTTGCTGCGCATAAAGGTCGACGCCCAGGCGCCCAAGGCAAATCAGATCCAATTGACGCCCACTGGCAAAACGAGTCTGGCCCATGCTGGCTCCTGTTATTTTTATCAGCCTGCGTTCGGGGCGATGAAGGCGCCGAACACTCTTGGTGGATGCAGACTAAAACGACCAGGACCCAACAATCAATAATTATTCCAAATATTTTTCACATGGAATATTTTTTCCAATAAACTTCTACGCAAGCGTTTCCAGACACAGTGCATCGTTTCAGCAGAGCCGATAACGGCCGCAAGCTCAAGATTTTATTAGGGCCTAACCTGTAAACTGCGCACAGCCAACCTATTGTCAGGGGATGACCCGCCTGTCATCTCTATAAGCACAAGCCAGAAGGATTCCTTATGTCCCGCACCGATCAGCCGGCCACGACCGAGAGCACGCCCGACAGCGATCTGGTCAGCCCTCCGATCAATGCCGAGCGTTTGTTGCAGCTGATCACCGATGAATACGAAAGCCTGCCACGCCAGCTCAAACGCATTGCCAGCTACATGAGCCAGCAACGCGACCGGATCATGGTCGACCGCATCAGCGATATCGCCCGCGAATGCGAAGTGCACCCGTCGGCCATCGTGCGGTTTTCCCAGCGTTTCGGCTTCAGCGGGTTCAGCGAAATGCAGGCGCTGTTTCGCGAGGCCTATACCCACAAAACCACGCCGGTGCAGAACTACCAGCAGCGTATTCGCAGCATGATCGCCAACAAGTCCCAGAAGGCCAGCGGTGGCGATCTGGCTCGCGAATGCATCAACGCCACCCTGTCGGGCATCGAACGGCTGGGGCTGGAGCTCGATGACCAGGCCTTCGACAAAGCCGTGGACCTGGTGGTGAATGCCGACAACATCTATGTGGTCGGGGTGCGCCGCTCGTTCGCGGTAGCCGACTACCTGGTCTACAACCTGCAACACACCAACAAGCGCATCCACCTGGTGTCGGGGCTGGGCGGCAGTTACCGCGAGCAGATGCGCAGCGTGCGCGCCAATGATCTGGTGATCGCCATCAGCTTCACGCCCTACGGCAAGGAAACCCAGCACTGCCTGCGTATTGCCCAGCATCATCAAGCGAAAACCCTGATCATCACCGACAGCAACCTGTCGCCATTGGCCAAGCGCGCCAACACCGTGCTGTTGGTCAACGAAGGCAGTTCGTTTGCCTTCCGCTCGCTGAGTGCGACCTTGTGCCTGTGCCAGGCGCTTTTCATCGCCGTGGCTTATCGACTGGAATTGAAGGTTGATGAGATTCATGAGCAGGCGGGCTTCGAGGATTAACGCGAAGCCGTTTGCAGGTCGCTGAACCTCGGCTAAGGTTGTCCATCCCCCATGGACCGTCTGAAGGAGAGGCTCAATGAAACTGATCGGCATGCTGGATTCGCCCTATGTGCGACGCGTCGCCATTTCTGCCAAGTGCCTGGGCATACCGCTGGAGCACGAGTCGGTTTCGGTATTCAGAAACTTCGAACAGTTCCAGCAGATCAACCCCGTGGTGAAGGCGCCGACCCTGGTGCTGGATGATGGCGAGGTGTTGATGGATTCGACGCTGATCATCGACTACCTGGAGGCTCTGGCCGCGCCGGGTAAAAGCCTGATACCCAACGATCTGGAGCAACGCCTGCGCTCGCTACGGCTGACCGGCCTGGCGTTGGCGGCGTGCGAAAAATCGGTGCAGCTTTACTACGAACGCAACCTGCGGCCGGCGGAAATTCAGTACGCGCCCTGGGTGGAACGGGTCGAAAAGCAATTGGCCGCGGCGTATTCGGCGCTGGAGCGGGAGCTGGAAAAACAGCCGCTGAAGATCGACGGTTCGATTGCGCAAGACGGAATTACCCTGGCGGTGGCCTGGAGTTTTACCAAACTGGTGGTGCCGGATCAGGTGGAGGCCGCGCAGTTTCCCCGGATAAATGCGTTCACAGAGTATGCCGAGGGGCTTGAGGTGTTTGTCGGTACGCCGATTAACTGAGCCACAACGATCGTTCCCACGCTCTGCGTGGGAACGATCATCATGCGGGCGTCCTCAAGCCAATTCCATTCCCTTCGATTCAACCTGCGGCATCCCCTGCAAACCGATCCGCCAGAAACGGCGTGATGTCCAGCGGCAACGGCTCGTTGTTCACCAGTTTGTCCAGCAACACGCCGGTAATCGCCGACGTCAGAATACCGGTGCGGAAATGTCCGCAGGCATTCAGATAACCCTCTACCCCTCGCATCGGCCCAAGAATCGGCAGCTCGTCCGGCGAGCCCGGACGCAACCCGGCCCAGCAGCGTTTCAGGCTGATATCGGCCAGCGCCGGAATACACCGCAGCGCGCCTTGCACCAGGCCGCTGATTTCCGGGTAGGTGGTGGTCACGTCGAAACCCTTGTTTTCCGTGGTGCTGCCGATCAGGATTTCGCCGTTGTCTTTTTGCGCCACGTAACAGTCGCTGGTGGTCAGGCAACCGTGCAGGATCTTCGGCATGCGCTCGGTCAGCAGGATCTGGCCTTTCACCGGGTTTACCGGAATGCGAATACCGGTGGCCTGTTCGCTGAGGTCGGCGGCCCAGGCACCGGCGGCGTTGATCAGCGTATCGCAACGGAATACGCCGGCCTCATCAGTCAGCACGCCGTTGACCCGCGAGCCGTGCTTCAACACACCGGTGACATTGGTGTTGAAATACAGGTCCACACCGTTCTGCCGTGCGCCTTCGGTGTAGGCATCGGCCAGGCGGAACGGGTTGACCTGATGGTCGCAAAGAAACTCCAGCGCGCCCCTTGCCTCATGACTGACGCTCGGCTCGGCTTCGCGCAAGGCCGCTTGATCGAGCCATCGCAGTTGATCCGCCAGGTGCGGAATACAAGCGACAATGTGCTCGGCATAGAGCCGGTCTTCATCGTCATAGATCACGAATTTCAGTCCGGTTTTCTCGAACTTGAAATCCATCCCGTGATGTTCCTGCAACTCCCGGTGCAGGTCCGGGTACATCGCGTTGGACTGCAAGGCGAAATCGAAGAATGCCTGCGGCAGGATGTGCGGCGTGCTGGAGTCCACCGCCACGGCGGCGCCATGGGCTTGGCGCTTGCGATTGGCCGACATCATGCGAAAAAAGATCACCCCGCATCCCAGCCCCACCGATTCGCCGATCGCCCACAAGCCACCGGCCGAAGCGCGGGTCGCATTGCCAGGACGCTTGGCGTCGATCAACGCGACTTTCAGGTGTTTGCGCTTGGACAATTGATAGGCGCAGGACGCCCCGATCACACCCCCGCCGGCGATGACCACGTCGTAAAACTTACTCATGGCTTGCGGCCTCCGTGCCCACAGGCTGAAACGCTGAAAAAGGAATCGGGTCGACGGGGAAACGCGGTCGCAGCCAACCCACATCCTGCCGGCCGGTGGCTTCGCGCAAACGGTCGGTGCAATACCCCACGCACATGCGGCCCTGACAATCGCCCATGCTCACACGGGTGCGCATTTTCAGGCCGGCCAGGTCTTGCACGCCCTGCTCCAGCGCCCGATCAATGTCGGCGCGGGTCACGTGTTCACAGCGGCAGATCACCGTGTCGGCGGCGGGCAGTGCGGTCTGCCCGGCGCCGCGCTCGGTGTAGCGGTCGACGGCAGCGCGAAAGCGCACGATGGATTTGAGTTTCGACAGGCAACGGTCGCGCCGCACAAGCGCCAGTTCCAGGTCCAGCACATTGCGTTGCAGAAGGATCGATACCGCCGCGATCCGTCCCGCGAGCATGGCCGCTTCGCCACCGCGAATCCCGCCCATGTCACCGGCCAGGTGCACGTGGGGCTCGCTGCTTTGCTGCCAGACATTGGCGCTGGCCCGCAGGTAGCCGTCGTCGCTGAAACTGTGATCCAGGCCCATTTGCTGGCTGAGTTGGGTGCGCGGAATGAAGCCGTAGCCGACCGCCAGGGTCTGCGCGGCAACCTGCTCGGCGCGACTGAAGTCTGGAACCCAAGTGCTGGAGTACGGCGCGACGGTCACCGATTTCAATTCGCCCTCGCCCTGAGCCTCGACCACGCCCCAGCCATAGTGCATGGGGATGCCGTGCAATTTCAGGTACGCAAGCATGCTCAAACCGTCGAGAAACAGCTGGGGCTTGTTCAACAGCGCGAGGCTTTCCCGAGCGATCTTGCCGAACGCGCACGCCTCAAAGACCCCGGCAACACTCACCCCGCAGGTATGCAGCTGGCAGGCCACCAGCGGCAACAACGGACCACTGCCCGCAATCACCACCGGGCCCTGGGGTTTTACGACGCCGCTCTTGATTTGCAGTTGCAGACCACCCAGCAGGATCACGCCAGGCAAGGTCCAGCCGGGAAATGGCACGCTGCGTTCATGGCAACCGGCAGCCAACAGCAACTGCGAATACTCGATTTCCTGCAGGCGCTCATCGGCGTCCAGCAGCACCAATGCGCGAGTGCCTTCAGCACCCACCACGCGATGGTTCAGGCGCACATCGATCAGACCCGACTGCTCCCGGAAATCGCCATGCAGTTTGGCCAGCGCTTCTGAATAGCGCGGCCCCAAATAGTCCAGTTGAACGTTATCGCGCAACGGGCCGCGATAGACTACCCCACCGAGGCGCGAGGCTTCCTCCAGCAAAGTACACCGCACGCCATGCCGGGCCAGTTCAATGGCCGCCGCCATACCCGCCGGCCCGCCGCCGACGATCACCGGATGCAGGCTCATGGCGCTTGCCATCCGGTGATGCGGTTGGCCCGGGTTTCGACGTCCATGCCCTCACGCACGATCGTCTGGCAGGCGCGACGTTTATGTCGGCCATTGATTCTCACCAGGCAGCATTGGCACACGCCCATGCCGCAATAGGCACCGCTGACTTGATCATGATCGTTGCGGGCCACTTGGCGTATACCCAGTGATTGAATGACCGTCAGGACGGTTTCGCCGATGGCGGCGTTAACGGTTTGACCATTGATGCGCACAGTCATGTCCGCCCGCACCAGCGGTTGGATATCGAAGGTTCTGTCTTGGCGTTGCATGTGGCGTTCATCCTTGAAAGGTTCAGGTAAGGGTTGCCAGCTCCATGCTGCACTTACACTTGCGATGGCCCGATGAGATAAAAAAGACGAGGGGCCTGCTCGGGTACTGGTCGATGCCGCAACAAGGGCCTGGATTGTTCACGGTAAGGCATGCCCCCGAACGAAACATTGATCCAGGCCAGTAAAAGCTGCCGCGCTTTTCACCGGGCATCCGAAAAGCAAAACGCCGCTTCTACCTGAAGCAGAAGCGGCGCTGGCAAGTGCCTCAAAGGGGTCACGTGAGCAAGGCAATCAGAATGATGATCGGGATCGGTACACCGAGAAAGAACAGCAATATAGAGCGCATGAAGGTTCTCCTGGGTTAGCGAACAGGTGGCAGCGTCGTGGTTGTGGTGGTGGTCACGTAGGCATCGGTTTCCAGGTACTCCACGGCATCTCGACGACGACCGCCGAAGATCGCGGCGAGGCTGGCAAAAAATGCACCGGCCAGTAGCGCGACAAACATCCACAACGCGGTCAAGGCTGCGACTTTAGCTGCGGTGTCAGCCGCTTGTTGCGCCGTCAGTTTGGCGTCGGCGACGGCTTTTTGAGTACGGGCATAGACTTCATCGACACGGCGCTCGGCGTCCGCTTGAGTGAGGTTGGTCCGCTGGGCGACCAGTTGCGCCAGGTAGGCCCGATCCTCGGGCGCCAATTGACCCTCATTGCGCAAGCTGCGCGCAAAGATCCGGGTGACGGTGCCATTGACCGCGTCTTCGCTGACGGCGACGGGCCGATCATCGCGAAACAGGCTGTCGATGAAGTAACCGTAAGGGTCATTGTCGGTGTTAGCGACCGCGCTGCCGGCAGCCTGGGTCATGGCGCTGGCGGCACCGCCGGCGACCTTGGCCCCGGCCTGCACACCGCCGCTGACGATGTTGCTGACCGAGCCGACCACCAGGGTCGCGGTCACCAGCGTCGCGATACACCAGGCCAGGAAGCCATGGGCCGTGTCACGGAAGTAAACTTCATCGCCATGCAAGTAGGCCCATCTCACCCGCAGGCGACCGGCGATGTAGCCACCGAGCCCGGACGCCACGATCTGGGTAAAGGCCAGCCACACAATCGTCGAGATACCCAGGCTTTTGGCGCTGACGCCTTCATGGGCCCACGGCGAAACCGCCGAAAAACCCAGGCCAAACCCCAGCAGCACGAGGATCAGCGACAACGCCGCAGCCGCCGCGGCCCCGGCGAAGATAGCGGCCCAGGACACGCCCGAGAGCGTGCTGAACTCATCTGCGGCAGGATAAAAACCATCAGAGGATCTGTTCATTGTTGTAGTGCTCCAGGCAGGTATTACAACTCGTCAAACGAGCAATTGCAGTCACCGTGCCAGTCGCGCCACCTGGAAAAATATTTCTATTTCAATGAGTTGAAAACAATGAACTTCTCAGGACCATGCAGATTGCAAGAATACGGCCCTGACGGCGGGTTTTATGCATTGGTCAAAACGGGTCTGTATGAAGTTTTATTTAGAAAACCATCGATCATTTCTTGGCAAAATGCCGCGCAACGTCTTGAACATTCTAATCAGGCAAAGCCCTATGACCCGCATCTTGACCATCGAAGACGACGCTGTCACCGCCCGGGAAATCGTCGCCGAACTGAGCAGCCACGGCCTCGACGTGGATTGGGTGGACAATGGCCGTGAAGGCCTGGAACGCGCGGTCAGCGGTGACTACGATCTGATCACCCTCGACCGCATGCTGCCGGAGCTCGATGGCCTGGCGATTGTCACCACCCTGCGCACCTTGGGCGTGGCCACGCCGATCCTGATGATCAGCGCCCTCTCCGATGTCGATGAACGGGTGCGTGGCCTGCGCGCCGGCGGTGACGATTACCTGACCAAACCGTTCGCCACCGATGAAATGGCCGCCCGGGTCGAAGTCCTGTTGCGTCGACAGAACACCATGACCGCCCAGGCCACCACTTTGCGTGTGGCCGATCTGGAGTTGAACCTGATCAGCCACGAGGCCAGTCGCGACAGCCGGTTGCTGACGCTGTTGCCCACCGAATACAAGTTGCTGGAATTTCTGATGCGCAACACCGGGCAGATTCTGTCGCGGATGATGATTTTCGAAGAAGTCTGGGGTTATCACTTCGACCCCGGCACCAACCTGATCGACGTGCACATCGGCCGCTTGCGCAAAAAGATCGACCCGCCAGGCAAAGCCCCACTGATCCGGACGGTGCGAGGCTCGGGCTATGTCATTGCTGAACCCCTCTAAAGGCTGGCGCTCCTCCAGCAGCCGCTTGCTGGCCCTTTACAGTTCGCTGTTCGTGGCCTGGAGCGGGATTCTGATGGGCGTCATGTATTACGAGGTGTCCAATTACCTGGACACCCTGGCCAAGCATTCGTTGATGCAACGTCAGCATCTGTTTTCTCGCTTTCAGGGCGCACAACTGGAGGATGCCCTCGCCGCCAGCGTGACCTTCGATGTGCGTGGCATTGATGCCTATGGCTTGTTCGATGACCAGCGGCGTCACCTCAGCGGGCCCCTGCGCCAGATCCCCCAAGGCCTGCCGCTGGACGGCAAGATTCATATTCTCAGCGACTGCGTCGATGCCGATGACCCGACCCTGCCCGCCGACAGTTGCGATGCCTCGGCGACCCGGACCCTGGACGGGCGCTGGCTGGTACTGATGCGGGACAACGGTTCGTTGTTTGCGGTGACCCGGATCATTCTGCATGCGCTGCTGTGGGGCGTGTCGCTGACCATTCTGCCCGGCATCGCCGGCTGGCACTTATTGCGAAGGCGCCCGCTGCGGCGAATCCGGGCGATCCAGGCCAGCGCCGAAGCCATCGTCGCCGGCGATTTGACCCGACGCCTGCCGTTGTCCAACCGCCGTGACGAGCTGGATATGCTCGCCGCCATCGTCAATGCGATGCTCGAACGCATCGAGCGCTTGATGAACGAGGTCAAGGGCGTATGCGACAACATCGCCCATGACCTGCGCACACCGCTGACGCGCCTGCGGGCGCAGCTGTACCGGATTCAGCAACAGGCCGATGAGGGTTCGACGCTGGCCGTGCAACTGGATTGCGTGCTCGGCGAGGCCGATACGTTGATGGCACGTTTTCGCGGCTTGTTGCGGATTTCCGAGCTGGAAGATCGCCAGCGCCGTTCGGGTTTCGTGCAACTGGACCCGGTGCCGTTGCTGCAAGAGTTGCATGACTTTTATCTGCCGCTGGCCGAAGAAGGCCAATTGACCTTTGAACTGCAACTGCCCGAGCCCTTGCCCTGGCTCAACGGCGACCGGGCGCTGCTGTTCGAAGCCCTGGCGAATTTGCTGAGCAACTCGATCAAGTTCACGCCGCCCGGTGGCGAGGTGATTTTGCGTGGGGTAAATGCTGCAGGCCATACGCGGATCGAAGTACTCGATTCCGGTCCCGGCATTGCGCTGGCCGAGCGTGAGGCGGTGTTTCAGCGTTTCTATCGCGCCGAAGGTGGTACCCCGCAAAGCGGATTCGGTCTGGGCCTGTCGATCGTCGCGGCGATTGTCAGCCTGCATGGGTTTACGCTGGAAGTGGGCAGCAACGAACCGGGAGGCGCGTTGTTGGTACTCGATTGCCGGCAGAGCCTGATTGCTCAGGCCTGATCCAAATCTCCTGAACTGACACGTAACCTGTGGGAGCGGGCTTGCCCGCGATGGCAGCCTGACAGAAAGCTATGTCGCCTGACACTCCGCTATCGCGGGCAAGCCCGCGCCCACAGGAGATTCGTTTGGGTCGGGAACTGCAGGGTTTGACTCAATACCCCGGAACCTCGCGCAGAAACACCGGCAGGTCGGTGATTGGCGGCATGGCCGGTATCTCGCAGTACATCTGGACCACCCAGCCTCGGTGAAAGCTGGCGTTGTTGACCACGTGCAACAGTATCGCGCCGGCACTCATGACCCCGTTTTCGCCCGAAACCGAGGTGAATTCGATGGGTTTATCCAGCGAGTCTTCGGTCTGGGCCGAGCTCCATCCACAAAACCATTGATCGATCTCCTGTTGCACCAGTCGCAGCTCGGTGAGTTCAGGATGAAGCAGCCCATGGGAGGTTTTGAAGCCGTGACCGCGCCCTTCCAGATGCGCCTGCCAGATGCAGTCGACCACGTAGACATGGTTCAAGGTGCCGATAATGTTGTTGAACACTGACACCCGTTTGCGGTTGAGCTCTTCCGGTGGCAGGGCCATAAGGCTGTCGAAGAGTCGCTGATCGGCCCAGCGCCTGTAATCGGCGAGCATGCGGGCAGTGCGTACGTTGATCATCAGAGGTCTCCCATATCGATGGGCGCATTGCCAAGAATAGCCCGCTCGGTGGATGCCATTACAGACACTGATAACCGGCAGCGTTCGCGGCAACCTGTGTAGCAGCTGGCGAAGCCTGCGTGCGGCTGCGCAGCAGTCGTAAAACCTGCCCATGCGGTTTACCTGATAGACCGCAGGGCGTGAATTCACGACTGCTGCGCAGGCGCACGCAGGCTTCGCCAGCTACACAGGAATGCACTATCGAATCGGTAGGGAACTACTGGGCACTGTCAGGCATCCTAAATTATGTGTTACTTCCTTTCCGCTTCGGAGGACGCCCTCATGCGCCGTCTATTGCTCATATCTTCACTAGTGCTTTGTTTGCCAGCTGGTTCGGCCATGGCCGATGTAGAGGCAAAAGATGTCGCCACCTCGGCCGGTATCTCCGCATCGCTGTACTCGACATTCAAAGATGACAAAATCGTGATTCCCGCCCGGGATGACGCCTCAAGCTTCGTGGCAAGTGGCGGTACGATTCGCGGCGCTTATCTGGAGTCAGTGTTGAAGCAGATTCGACAAGATCACCCTGACCTCCAGGCCAGCGATGAAGACTTGGCCAAAGCGATCCTCGCTCAATAAGATCCGCTCTCTGAAACCTCTAAACAGTCAGCCGTGGGCTCGTGACACCGGGAGAGTGCTCGGGCCCTAGGTTGCTTGCGCTCCAGCGGACAGCCGCGCCCAGTTGGCGACCAATTGCGCGCTGATGCTGACGCCCCCGCACACCACAATCACCACATCATGAGCCTCGGCGATCGCCGGATGGTCCAGGTACGCCACCGCCAATGAAACGCCGCACGCCGGCTCGACCAACTGACGCAAATCGTTGGCGTAACGAACCACGCCCATGATCGCCTCCTCATCGCTGAGCACCACGCATTCATGCGCAAAATCGAGAATGTGCTGCACCGGCCAGGCCGCCACTTGCGCCGCGCCAAGTGAGGTGGCGACGGTATCGATGCGCGGCAATCTGACCGGGTGGCCGGCACGGATAGCGGCCGCGAAAGACGCCGCGCCCCAGGTTTCGCAAGCAACGATTCGACAATCCATGCGCTGATGACGAATCAGTCCGGTGAGCAGGCCCGCCAGCAACCCTCCACCGCCCACCGACGTCACCAACACATCGACCTGAGGACAGTCCTCGAGAATTTCATCGACCATGGTGCTATGCCCTTCCCACAGCACCGGATGATCGAAGGCTGGTACGTATTCGGTGTCCGCGCCCTTTGCGAGTTCTTTCGCCCGTTGATTGGCTTCGTCCCAGACCTTGCCATGGACGATCACCTCGGCACCGGTTTTCGTGATTCTGGCGCGGGTGGTTTGCGGGGTGGTGTTCGGCACCACGATGCAGGCTTTCAGCCCAAGGCTGGCGGCGGCCACAGCGGTGGCCAACCCGGCATTTCCCCCGGAAGGACAGACCACTTTGCGCTTGCCCTGCTGCGCGGCCTGACTGCACAGCAGGCCCATGCCGCGCAGTTTGAATGAGCCGCTGGGTTGCAGGTTTTCCAGCTTGAGCCAGATTCGCCGGGTGGAGGTCGACAGGCCTGGGTGCAGAATCAGGGGCGTTCTGATATGAAGCATCGCGTGCTCCTTTTGACGCTCCCGGCCCAGCGGGATGTTCAACGCGCCGGGAGTGAATAGATGGAACCATCCTTATCCAAGCTTAGTTCACCCAGCTGCGCGGCTGTCGTTGTGGCGATAACGCGCTGCCCCGCGCAGGCGCTGCCGAAGGCTGCGATCTTTTGATTTTTTGAGCGATATTGATAGGGTTAAAGTCAGAAGATCGCAGCCTGCGACAGCGCCTACATGTCCTTTGCGAAATCAGTCATGAACATCTCGGCCAAACTCGCCTTTTTCACCCTCATCAGCACCCTGGCCTACCTCGCTCTGGCGGTATTCGGGCTGGGTGGGTTGGCAGCTTTCTTCTCGCACCCGCCGTTGGTGGTCATTGCGCTTGCAACCCTGGTGATGGCGATCGTGTCTTTGTTCAGCGAGGGTAACCTGAGCTCCGGCGAGCGCGAAGACCGCGCCAATCGCTGGGTGCTGCCGGTTTTCGGGGTACTCGGGTTATTGAGTGGGTATCTGCCAGCCTATACCGACCGGATCGACTTCTGGACCTTCGGTGGCGAGGGCGTGCGTTGGCTGGGCGCGCTACTGTTCATCGGCGGCGGCGCGCTGCGAATGTGGCCGGTGTTTGTGCTGGGCAAGCGTTTCAGCGGTCTGGTGGCGATTCAGCCGGGGCACCGCCTGGTCACCGACGGGATTTATCGGACCTTGCGCAACCCCAGCTATTTGGGGCTGCTGATTAATGGCGTGGGCTGGGCGCTGGCCTTTCGATCGGGGGTCGGGTTGCTGCTGGTGGCGCTGATGTTGATCCCGCTGATCGCCCGCATTCGCTCCGAAGAAGCGCTGTTACGCACGCAATTCGGCAGTGAATATGAGGCTTACTGCGCCCGTAGCTGGCGATTGATTCCGGGGATTTACTAACACATAACGCCAACCCCACCGTCGCCTTCGCGGGCAAGCCTGGGGGGTAGCGGTGATTCCTGTGGGAGCGAGGCTTGCCCGCGAAGGCGGTGGCACATTCAGCATTGATGTGACTGAAAGCCCTCACACATCAGAGTGCGTACAGGGTGATCTGGCTGTTGAGATCCACTCGCGCCGCGACCGAGTCGTAACCCGCCAGGGTGGCGTGCGAGGTCTGGAGCGGATGAACATGGGTCGCGGTGATGACCATGACATGGCCGCCCGCCGCTTCACCTGCGCGAATCCCCACGGCGGCGTCTTCGAAGATCAGGCACTCGGTGGGTTCGACCCCTAACCGACTGGCGGCCAACCGATAACCCGCTGGGTCGGGCTTGCCGGCGCTGACGTCTTCGGCAGTGACCATCACCAAAGGCTCGGGAATGCCTGCCGCCACCATTCGGCGCAAGGCCAGCGCCCGTGGCGCCGAGGTGACGATGGCCCATTGATTGGCGGGCAGCGATCTGAGGAAACTCGCCGCGCCGGCTACCTCGACAATCCCTTCCACATCGCCGATTTCCGCCTCGGTGATCCATGCGGCTTCAGCTTCAGCATCTACACCGGGCAAGGCCAGACGGCTGATGGTGTCTATGGCGCGAGCACCGTGGATGGTCGGCAGGAAGGTGTCGACATCGACACCGTGACGCCGGGCCCAGGTGGTCCAGATCCGCTCGGCGGCGGCGATGGAATTGAGGACAGTTCCGTCCATATCGAACAGAAAGGCGCGGTACGAGGTGTTGAACACAGAGGCTTGAATGGACAAAGGGCGAGTTCCAGAACCGGCGAAAGTTGTCAGGCAATGTACATCACCCACGCAGGAGCTGGTACGGGCGGCGATCTTTTGATTTTGCTTTTAGAACGAAGATCAAAAGATCGCAGCCTTCGGCAGCTCCTACGCGGTCCGGTTCGAATGCAGGGCGTTTTGTACACAATCGAGCAACTGTCCCACCGCCCAGGGTTTCTTGATGAACGCAACCGGATGCTTGACCCCGGAGCTTTTCGGGGTTTCGAAGCCGGACATGATCATGATCGGTTTGTCTGGCCAACGGTCGCCGAACTGATTGGCCAGGTCCGCGCCATTGAGTTTGCCCGGCATGGTGATGTCCGTCAGCAACAGTCCGACCTCCGGCGCATGCTGCTCCAGAAACTGCGACGCGGCGTCCGCGCTGATCTTTGCTTCAACCGCAAAGCCTTCCTCCTGAAGAATTTCGCAAAGAAACTCAAGAATCAACGGGTCGTCTTCCACCACAAGAATCAATCCGTCAGACAAGTGCGCGCCCGCCGTTGATACTGGACCCATGACTGTGCCACTCCCTGATTACATAAATGATTTGCGCGAGCTCAAATCCGCCACTTACAGGTATGAGCAGCGGACTTCGTGGAAATTCATTTTTGATACAACCGGACGACGAAATCAGCTGAAATGCATTCTTTGCGACCCTTGCGGTTTTCATCGAGTCTTGGCTCATCGCATCAGACTTGAACGTCGCGCAGCAACATGACAGCATTCGCAATTGCAACAATTTCCCATTTGCGAATTATCTTCGTTCGAGGTTTCGTCGTGCCGGGTCAGTCCGCTTCGTCCCTTTCCGAGCTTTACCGTGGCCATCACGGCTGGTTGTTCGGCTGGCTGCGCAAAAAGCTCGGCTGCCCCGACAATGCCGCTGATCTGGCCCATGACACCTTCGTCAAATTGCTGGGCCTGGACACTTTGCCGACATTGCAGGAACCACGGGCTTATCTGCTGGTGGCAGCCAATCGTCTGTTGATCAATCAGTATCATCGTCGCCGGGTCGAGGAAGAAACCCTGCGCAGCATGGTCGTTCTTCTCGATCAGCAGACCCAACAGGGCCCGGAACAGATCATTGCCGTGCGCCAATTGCTCGGCAAAGTGCTGTTGCTATTGCTCGAAGAGCTGGACGAGAAACCGCGCAAGGCTTTTTTGATGGCGCGTGTCGATGGCTGTTCCTATGCCGAGATTGCCAGGCACCTTCAAGTTTCCGAAAGCAGCGTCAAGCAGTACCTGGCCAAGTCGCTCGCACACTGCCATGCCCGTTTGTTCGACACGCTGCCCGAGGGGTTGAGCGATGACTGAAAGCCTCACCCAGAATCAGATCCGCGAGCAGGCGGCCGATTGGCTGGTGCGTCTGGACGAGGCGCCCTCACCTGAAGTTCTGGCCGAATTCAACGCCTGGCACGCTGCCGATGTGCGCCATGCGCAACTGTTCGAACAACTTCAGCAGCTGTGGCAATCCTTCTCGCCGCCAGCCAAAACCCGGCCTCGTCGCGCCCGCCTGATAGGCGCAGCCTTGGTGTTGCCGGCGGCGATCGCCGTCGGCCAATGGCTGCCCGTGCAGAGCTGGATGGCGCCCGCCACGCAGGCAACCGCTTCGCTCCCCGTCCGACTGGTTTTCCACGACAGGCCGTTGCCCGAAGTACTGGCCGAAATCGATCGGCATCGTCGGGGGGTTATCTGGGCGTCGGGTGCGCAATTGCAAACCCTGCGCTTCACCGGCGTGCTGCCCGCCCAAGACAGCGATGCCGCACTGGCGTTGTTGCAGGCGGCCTTGCCGATTCGTATCGAGACCTACAGCAAATACCTGGTGCAGGTGCGGCAGCGCTAAGCCCTGAGCCCGATCGGCTTTTGTAGGGGCGCGGGGGGGCGCCCGATCAAACGGCGCTCAAAAAAATCTTCAAGACAACTGCCCGATTTCATTTCAGCCCGGTCATTGGAGGTAATACAGTCGATTTCACGAGCAACAACAATGACCCATCAGACTTTTTCCTTCTTTCGCCTGAGCGCTCTGGCACTTGCCTTGGGCTGCGCCGTTCCGGCCTTCGCCGACTCCGCGACAGACACTTATCATTTCGAACTGGCCAGCCAGCCGCTGGACTCGGCACTGACGACACTGGCCTCGCAGACCGGGCTGTCGATCGGCGTCGATGCGGCGCTGTTGCGTGGCAAGATGGCGCCGTCGCTCAAGGGCGATTACAGCACCGAACAGGCACTCAATAGCCTGTTGCGCGACAGTGGCCTGCAATGGCGCTTGAGCGGAAAAAACAGCGTCACGCTACAACCGGCTCCGGTGCCGCTGGAACTGGGCAGCGGCTCGCTGTCATTGGCCGACACCGTAGTGTCCGCCACACGCAGCGAGGCCAGCATCGCCTCGATTCCCGGCACCGTGCAGTTGATTCAGGCAAAGGAGATCGCGCAACAATCCGCTGCCGGGCGCAAGGTGGCCGATATTCTCGGCACGCTGGTGCCCGGTCTGGCGCCCTCCTCCGGCACCATGAGCAACTACGGCCAGACCATCCGCGGACGTAACGTGCTGGTGTTGATCGACGGTGTTTCGCAGAACGCCAGTCGCGACGTTTCACGCCAGCTCAACAGCATCGCGCCGTCGAGTATCGAACGCATCGAGGTGGTCTCCGGTGCCAGCAGCCTCTACGGCGCGGGCGCCTCGGGCGGCATCATCAACGTCATCACCAAGCGTAACGAGGGGCAATCCCTGGCGATGAGCAGCCGCGTAGGCCTCAGCACCGCCGACAACCTCAACCGCAAAGGTTTTGCCTACGAAGTGTTCCAGAGCGCGACCGGGCGCCAGAATGCCTTCGACTGGTACGTGTCCGCCGACCTGTTGCAACGCAACGACCAGTTCGACGGCAACGGCAACCGCATCGCCCAGGAAGCGTTTCAGAGCAGCAATATGGACACCGAGAGCCATGACCTGCACGCCAAATTCGGCTTCGATCTGGATGACGATCGGCGCCTGAGCCTGTCCCTGCAGGAGTACGAGGACAAACAAGACACCGGCTATGTGGCCGGCTCTCGCAATGGCGAGTCGGTGGCGATCAAAGGCTTACAGTTGAGCGACCAGCCGTTCACCCATAACCAGGCCGTGAATTTCAATTACAGCGATCGCGATCTGTTCGGCCAGCACTTGATGGTGGAAAGCTACTGGCGCAAACAGCAGGCGCGGTTCTTCCCCTACAACTGGGGTGCCAACGCCGGGGTCGTAGCCTCCGAGAGCGAAGCCGAGGTCTATGGCCTGCGCACCGCCGTGGAAAGCACCCTGCCCTCGATTGGCAGCGCTACCGGCAACCTGGTCTGGGGCGCCGATTTCGAGAACGAACAAATCAGCCAGCAGGGCGACCGTTATCGCGTCGACGGCTTGGCCTACACGCCGACAGGCGAGCGCTACGCCTTCGGCCCGGACATTGAAACCAACACCACGGCACTCTTTGCTCAATCGAGTTGGGACATCGGCGACTGGACCCTGCGCGGCGGTGCGCGGCACGAGTGGATTCACAGCGATGTGGCCGACAGCATCGCCTTTGGCGGCATTTGGCAAGCGGGCGTGTCCGAAGTGTTGCCCGGCGGCACGCTGAAGTACGAAGACACTCTTTACAACCTCGGTGCGGTTTACCACATCAGCAGCGAGCAGGATGTATTCGTCAACTTCAGCCAGGGCTTCTCGCTGCCCGATGTGCAGCGCTTCTTGCGTGATGTGCGCGGCAGTTACAACATCCAGGACCTCAACGCTCAGGCGATCAAGGTCGACAGTTACGAACTCGGCTGGCGCGGTGACTGGGAGTCGTTGCAGGCCAACGTCACGCTGTTCGAGAACCGCTCGGACGTGACGCAGTACTACGATTCCGTCACCCGTGCGCAACGGCTGATCGATCAGAAAGAACGCGTACGCGGTGTCGAGACCAGCCTGACTTATCACCTCGATCAAGCCTGGTCGCTGGGCGGAACCTACGCGTGGACCAAAGGCGAAACCCGCCAGAACGGCGAATGGCTCGATTTGCCGGCCACGCGCATCTCTCCAGCCAAGACCACCGCCTTCGTCGCCTATGAACAGGACGACTACAACCTGCGGTTGCAGGCGATGCGCCTGGACAGCTACGACGCCGGTTTCAAGGATGGCAACGGGCGTAAAATCGAAGGCTATACCACGGTCGATCTGCTGGCCGGCGTGGAGTTGCCGGTCGGCAAACTGGACATGGGCGTCTATAACTTGAGCGATCGCAACTATGAAACGCTCTACATGCAGGCCAATGCGGCCGCGCCTTACCCTCATGCCGAAGGGCGTCGATTGGCGGTCAGCTATTCGGTGGATTGGTAAACGCGCGCTGGTCGTTCGTGGGGGCGAATTGTGGTTAAAATGCCGCCCCCTTTGCATGGCCGACCTTGCCCGATGAACCCAGATGCCCTCTCCGTCCTCCACGACCATTTGCTGACTGCGCTTGCGGCTGCACCCGCCGAAACCCGTCGACTGTTCCACGGCCGTGGCCGCTGCTGGCCAGGGCTGGAGCAATTGACCGTCGACTGGCTGCAAGGCGTGGTGCTGGTCTGCGTGTTCAAGGAACCGCAAGCGTCGCAACTGGAGGATTTGAAGCAGCGGCTGATGGCGATCACGCAGTCGCCTGCCTGGACGACCTCCGGCGCGCATACCTTGCTGCTGCAGCATCGATACCTGCCGGAAAGCACCACCGAATGGCTGCTCGGGGAGCCGATCGACGAGATGACGATCACCGAGGGCGGTCTGCATTATCGTGTGGACCTGGGCCGCAAACAGAACACCGGCCTGTTCCTCGACATGCGCTACGGCCGCGACTGGGTGCGGGCCAATGCTGATGGCAAGCGGGTGTTGAACCTGTTCGCCTATACCTGCGGGTTTTCCGTGGCCGCGATTGCGGGTGGCGCCACGCATGTGGTCAATCTGGACATGGCTCGCTCGGCCCTGAGCCGTGGCCGCGACAATCATCGGCTCAACGGGCATGACTTGAGCAAGGTGAGTTTTCTCGGCCATGACCTGTTCAAGTCCTGGGGCAAGGTCATCAGCAAGGGGCCTTACGATCTAGTGATCATTGACCCGCCGTCCTTTCAGAAAGGCAGTTTTCTGCTGACCAAGGATTACCAGCGCGTGCTGCGTCGCCTGCCGGAACTGCTCAGCCCTCAAGGCACGGTACTGGCCTGCATGAACGATCCGGCTTTCGGTGCGGACTTCCTCATCGATGGCGTCACCCGCGAAGCGCCGAGCCTGCGGTTTGAGCAGCGGCTGGAAAATCCGCCGGAGTTTCCGGATGCCGATGTTGAATGCGGGTTGAAGGCGTTGGTGTTCACGCTGAAAAACTGAGTCACCGCCCGCTCCCACAAGGTATCAACGCGGCTGCAACACCAGCGCAAACAGCTCGCCATGCCCACCGACATTGAGCTTGTGATAGAGATTGCGCCGATGCACCTTCACCGTTTCCGGGGAAATACCCAGTTGCTGGGCGATGGCTTTGGTGGAGAAGCCCTGGAGGATCAGCCGCGCCGTTTCGATTTCGCGCATCGACAAACGCGCATCGAAGAGATCCAGCAGGGTCGCCAAGTCGCCAGCCACGGCCTCGGCGGTAGGCCCTTCCGGGGGCATCAGTTGCAGGTGATGGCGCATGGCCGCCAGCACCCAGTCGCGCACGCACAGCAGACGGCCCTGCTCTTCAAGAGTGAACGCCGTCGAGCGGCCCAACGATAAACCGAGCACCGCGCCGTCGACGTTGACCATGAACTGCAACTCGTCGCTACCCACCACCGAGTGGAAATAGCTCAGGTAATACTCGCTCTGCTGAAACTGGTCGGGAGCCACGGCGGCCAGGCTGTGCAAGCCATCGGCAATACCGGCACAAGCGGCCTGGTAGAACGGATCGAGCAGATACATGCCGGCGCAGTAGTCCGCCAGTTCTTCATGCTCGTCGGCGCCGCTCTTAGCGTCGAAATCAATCAGCAGCCGTGGCACTCGCCCCGATCGCATTACCGCGACCAGCGCGTTATCCATCGGCACCAATAGCCGTAGCGTGTCCACCAGCGCACGCCAGAATCCGTCCTGACCCAACGCCGCAAAGACCCGCGCCAACCCTTGGTGCACCGGCAATTCCTTGAGCAACGCGTCCACGCCCTACCCCTTTCGAGTAACCCATGATGGGAATGGGTGAGTCCCCCGCCTGCCGATACGCTGCAAGCACCTGATCATCACCGGCCTGCAGCAGGCCAGGAGTGCCGCATCATGAGTGGTCATCGCTCGCATATCAACCTGGGACTGGGCGCCTGTTTGTGCGCTTCGCTTTCGGCGATCGCCGCCGACGCCCCCACCGTGAACGTCTACAACTGGTACGACTACATCGGCCCCAACACCTTGCAGGATTTCAAGCGCGACACAGGGATCCAGCCGGTTTACGACACCTTCGACAGCGCCGAAGTCCTGGAAGGCAAACTGCTGACCAGCCGCAGCGGCTACGACGTGGTGGTGGCCAGCAATTTCAGCCTGCCGACGCTGATCAAGGCCGGGGCGCTTGCACCACTGCCTCGGGCGCAAATGCCTGACTACAAAAACATGGATACCGCGCTGCTGGCGAAACTGGCCAACAACGATCCGGGTAACCAGTACGCTGTGCCGTATCTGTGGGGCACCAACGGCATCGGCTACAACGTCGACAGGGTCCGGGCCGCACTGGGCGACAAGGCGCCGGTGGATTCCTGGGAGCTGGTGTTCAACGAAGCGAACCTGGCCAAGCTCGGCGAGTGCGGCGTGGCGATGCTCGACTCGCCTTCGGAGATGCTGCCGGTCGCGCTGCATTACCTGGGCCTGCCGCCCAACAGCACCAACCCCGAGGACTACAAGAAAGTCCAGGCGCTTTTGCTCAAGCTGCGCCCGCATATTACCTACTTCAACTCTTCAAAATTCATCAGCGACCTGGCCAACGGCAACATCTGCGTGGCGGTGGGTTGGTCCGGCGCGATGCTGGAAGCCAAGACCAACGCCGAACAAGCGGGCAATGGTGTGAAGATCGCCTACAGCCTGCCGAAGGAAGGGGCGCCGGTGTGGTTCGACACCTTGGTGCTGCTCAAGGACGCGCCACATCCGCAGCAAGGCCTGGCGTTCATCGACTATTTGATGCGCCCCGAAGTCATCGCCCCGGTCACGGACCATCTGTCCTACCCCAACGGCAACCGCAACGCGACCAGCCTGGTGGCCGAGGCGACTCGCAACAACCCTGCCATTTACCCGCCGGCCGAGGCCTTGGCCAAGCTGTTTACCCTTGAACCTCTGCCCAAGGCGACCGAGCGCGTGCGCACTCGCGTCTGGAGCGCCGTGAAAAACGGTCAGTGATTCCCGATGCCTCTCAGCCAAACGCAATCCCATGTAGGAGCGAGCCTGCTCGCGATGACGGTGGGTCAGTCGATATCCGTGTTGAATGATAAACCGCTATCGCGAGCAGGCTCGCTCCCACAGGTTCCGCACCTGACTGGCATTTGTCAGTAAGTCCCCCCTTTTCTGCCACGAACTGAAGATGAGAGAAACGATGAAACCACGAGCCCGCGATCTGAACATTCAGTTCGGCCAACTGCAACCCGGCCCCCTCAACGCGATCACCGATGTGCCCGGCGTACGGGTCGGCCACAGCAATGTGCGAGGACGAACCGCCAGCGACCGCGACATCCATACCGGCGTCACGCTGATCGAGCCACGCGCCGGTTCCGCCAATCAACAGCCATGCTTCGCCGGCGTCCATGTGCTCAACGGTAATGGCGACGCCACGGGGCTTGAGTGGATTCGCGAGGCCGGTCTGCTGACCAGCCCGATTGCCTTCACCAATACCCACAGCCTGGGCATCGTGCGCGATGCACTGATCGATTTGGATCGTCAGGAGCAACCCGACGATGGGCGCCTTTACTGGAACATGCCGGTAGTGCTGGAAACGTTCGACGGCTTGCTCAACGACATCAATGGTTTTCATGTACGTCCTGAACATGTGGCCGAAGCGCTGCGCACAGCCGTCGGCGGCCCGGTCATCGAAGGCGCGGTGGGCGGGGGCAGCGGGATGATCTGTCATGAATTCAAGGGCGGGATCGGCACCGCATCGCGCCGGTTGAATAGCGCTCAAGGAGGCTGGACCGTCGGCGCAATCGTCCAGGCCAACCACGGCATTCGTCACGAATTGCGCGTCGACGGTTACCCGGTGGGGCGTTACATGGAGCAGGTCGACTCGCCCTTCCTCAAAGCCTCCCTGCCCCATCCGGGCATGGGCTCCATCGTCGTCTGCCTGGCCACCGACGCGCCTCTTTTGCCACACCAATGCACCCGCCTCGCGCAACGTGCCAGCCTCGGCCTGGCCCGCACCGGTGGCGGCAATGAAGACCACAGCGGCGACATTTTCGTGGCCTTCGCCACCGGCAATCAGCACGTACCGCCGGCCGCCTATGAAGGCAAAGGCGCGCCTACTTGCGATCACCTGAGGATGGTCAACAACGACCACATCAGCGAACTGTTCCTGGCCGCCACCGAAGCTGTGGAGGAAGCCATCATCAACGCCCTGTTGGCCTCGAATACCGCCGAAGGTAACGGCCATACGGTGCCGGGCCTGGATGCCAACACCTTGCTCAAAGCGTTGCGCCAGGCCGGTTGGCCGGGGGGATTAGACTAATGGTACTTGAGTGCCAGCCCCCACCTTCTTACGATGTTGATACGTAGCGGTTGGAGGTTTAAAGCCGTTGCGTAGGTGGTGAGTGAACTGAACCCCAATAAGCTCACCACTTGTTTCATGCGCATCTTGAGCCTCTGGCTCTACTTCCTCCCCATCAAAGAGCTTCGAGGCTCTTTTTTTGTCTGTCGAAAAGCATTGGCGCTGGCCGGTTGGCAAAGATGAACATCCTGGGCCGCGTCGCTGCGTCTGGATGCACCGAAAAGATCACGACCGATCACCCACGCAGCCTCCAGATGAACCGTCGGCTCCTGGATTTCCGATTCGAATAGCAGCTCGGACGTCACAACGCTGGCACCGCAATAATCGAAGATCCCATGGTCGATCTGCGTTTTCATGGCATCGGCATAACCATGGCGCGCATAGGTTCCCGCGTCGGCGCCACCAACGCCCACAAGGTGAACCCGCAGATGGCGAAGCTTCTTCTCCAACTTGGCATCGGCACTGAAATCGAATGCCCAGCCATTGGCGAACACCCGATCGATCCAGCCTTTGAGCAGCGCCGGCATCGACCACCAATAAACCGGATACACCAGCACCAGCGCATCGGCGCCATCGATTCGCGCCTGCTCGGCGGCCACATCGGCAGGGGGTGGGGCTTCCCGGTGATGGACGGCGAGATCGGCCGCGCCGAACCTCGGATCGAATCCTTGCGCCCAAAGGTCCGCGATCTCGAAAGAGTGGTCGGAATCAGCTGCGCATACACCTTCGCCGATCTGCCTGGCGAGGCTATGGGTGAGCGATTGTAGATCATGGTGAGCGACAACAATGAGTGCGTGCATGTCGAAAACTCCTGCTACGGAATGAGTGATTGAGGGCTGGAGACGAGCCTTATATACTCTTGGTAAGTTACGATCAGTAAGCTACTTTTGGTACATAAGCATGTCAAGCACCGAAACACCTGAGCAGGATTCCCCCCAACCACGTCGCCGAATGTCGCGCGAAGAGCGCCAGCGCCAGTTGCTGGATGTCGCCTGGCAGCTGGTTCGAGAGGAAGGGACGGAAGCGTTGACCCTTGGTCGGCTCGCCGAACAGGCGGGGGTGACCAAGCCGGTGGTGTATGACCATTTCACCACCCGCCCCGGATTGCTGGCGGCGCTTTATCAGGAGTTCGACGCACGTCAGACCTCGCTCATGGACGCCGCGCTTCAAACCAGTGAACCGACGCTGGCCAGCAAGGCAACGGTCATCGCGTCTTCATATGTTGATTGCGTCCTTCTCCAGGGCCGCGAGATACCCGGCGTGATCGCGGCGCTGACCAGCTCGCCCGAGCTGGAAAAGATCAAGCGTGAGTACGAAGCGATCTTCATGGACAAGTGCCGCAGCGCCCTCCTTCCCTTCACCGGCACGGGTGAAATTGCGCCAGCGAGCCTTCGGGCGATGCTCGGTGCAGCCGAGGCGCTGTCCCATGCCGCCGCGATTGGCGAGATCACGCCAGTGCAGGCACAAGACGAACTTTTCGCAACGATCGTAGGGATGGTCGAAAGAAGCGCATGCATTGGCGTCGGCCTCGAAACCTGAGCGGCCCTTTCTAACCCGATGCTATCAACCCTCATGGCGGCAGTGCCGGTGTGCTCCCTGGACCGCCGCTCACATCCGGCCGAAACTTGCGCATAGCAACAGTAGGCTAAGCTTTGAGCAGCTCATTGCTCACGATGCTCGATTCTGCAGGGTTTGGTTTTTTCTGGAGAGCGTCTGCAACAGCTATCTCAGACAGGCCCAAACCTTTCACGCAGGATTGACGTGATGACCGAGCCCCTCCTCAGCTTTGATGCACTCAAGCGCGCCGCGGCGTCTGGCGAAATCGATACCGTGTTGGTCTGCATGGTCGACATGCAAGGACGACTGGTCGGCAAGCGATTCCAGGTCGAGTTTTTCATCGACAGCGGCCATGAAGAAACCCATTGCTGCAATTACCTGCTGGCTGACGACATCGACATGGAACCGGTGCCGGGTTACGCCGCGGCCAGCTGGAGCAAAGGTTATGGCGACTTTGTCCTGAAACCCGACATGGCCACCTTGCGTCGCGTGCCTTGGCTGGAATGCACGGCGCTGGTGCTCTGTGATGTGCTCGATCATCACCACCGTCGCGACCTGCCGCACAGCCCGCGGGCGATCCTTAAAAAGCAGATCGAGCGCCTGCGCGAACGCGGCTATACCGGCATGTTTGCCTCGGAGCTGGAGTTCTATCTGTTCGACGAGAGTTATGAGGCGATCCACAAACGCAACTATCACAAGCCCAAAACCGCCGGCCATTACATTGAGGATTACAACATCCTGCAGACCACCCGCGAGGAGCCGGTATTGCGGGCGATTCGCAAGCATCTGCAGGCATCCGGCATTCCCGTGGAAAACTCCAAGGGTGAATGGGGGCCGGGGCAGGAAGAAATCAACATCCGGTATGCCGATGCCCTGACCATGGCCGACCATCACGTGATCATCAAACACGCCTGCAAAGAGATCGCCCAACTGCAGGGCAAGGCAATCACGTTCATGGCCAAGTGGCGCTATGACGCCGCCGGTTCCAGCAGCCACGTGCACAACTCGTTGTGGGACAAGAATGGCAAAAAATCGCTGTTCTTCGACCCCAAGGCCGAATTCGGCATGTCGAAGCTGATGCGTTCCTGGGTGGCCGGTCAGCTCAAATACGCTAACGACATCACCTGTTTTCTTGCGCCCTATATCAATTCGTACAAGCGCTTTCAGGCCGGCACTTTCGCGCCGACGCGGGCCGTATGGAGCCGGGACAATCGCACCGCAGGTTTTCGTTTATGCGCCGAAGGCAGCAAGGCCATCCGCATCGAATGCCGCATCGGTGGCGCCGACCTCAACCCTTATCTGGCCTTCGCGGCGTTGATCGCCGCGGGGCTGGCCGGTATCGACGAGAAACTCAACCTGGCGCCGCCCTTCGAAGGCGATGCCTACGTCGACGAGCACTTGCCTGAAGTGTCGAAAACCCTGCGCGAGGCCTGCGCCGCGCTCAAGGCCTCGAGCATGTTGCGCGAGGCGTTCGGCGATGAAGTGATCGACCACTACGTGCACACCGCCGAGTGGGAACAGAAAGAGTACGACCGGCGCATCACCGACTGGGAACTGCAGCGCGGCTTCGAGCGCTATTGAGCACACACCATGACTGAGATCGTTCAACTCATCTCTCCGGTCGATGGCCGGGTCTACGCCGAACGCCGCCGTGCCGATGCGGCGCAGCTCGAGCAGGCTCTGGCGGAGGCCACAGTGGCCCAGGCGCAATGGCAACGCCGGCCACTGAGCGAGCGCGCAGCCTTATGCAGCGCCGCCGTGGACGCGATGCTGGCGATGAAGGCCGAGATCGTGCCGGAACTGGCCTGGCAAATGGGCCGCCCGATCCGCTTCGGCGCTGGCGAGCTGCGTGGTTTCGAGGAGCGTGCGCGACACATGATCGCCATTGCGCCTGAAGCGTTGGCGGCGATTGAACCTGTCCCTGTCGCCGGTTTTCGGCGTTGGATCAAACGCGAGCCGTTGGGTACGGTGCTGGTTATCGCGCCGTGGAATTACCCGTATCTGACGGCAGTCAATACGATCATCCCGGCGCTGATGGCGGGCAACAGCGTGATCCTCAAACACGCTTCGCAAACCTTGCTGGTGGGCGAGCGTTTCGCCGAGGCGTTTCGCCGTGCTCATCTGCCCGAAGGCCTGTTCCACAACGTGCTGCTCGATCATCAGCAGACCGCCACGATCATCGCTTCAGGACGTGTGCAGCAGGTGAACTTCACCGGCTCGGTGGGGGCCGGCAAAGCCATGGAAGCCGCTGCCATGGGCCGCTTCCTCGGCATGGGTCTGGAGCTCGGCGGCAAAGACCCCGCCTACGTCAGGGCAGACGCTAACCTTGAGCATGCGGTGGAAAACCTGGTGGATGGCAGTTTCTTCAACTCCGGGCAAAGCTGCTGCGCCGTCGAACGTATCTATGTCGATGAGAATATCTACCCGGCCTTTGTCGAGCGCTTCGTCGACTTGACCCGCCAATACGTACTGGGCAACCCGCTTTACGAAGCCACCACCCTCGGCCCGCTGGTGGCGCCGAGCGCCGCTGAATTCGTTCGCAGGCAGATCGCCGATGCACTGACACAAGGGGCCAGGGCGTTGATCGATCCACAGGATTTTCCCGCCGATGCACCCGGCAGCGCCTATCTAGCGCCGCAGGTACTGGTGGACGTCACCCATAAAATGTCGGTGATGCGCGAGGAAAGCTTTGGCCCGGTGGTCGGCATCATGCCGGTGGCCAGCGACGACGAAGCCATCGCGTTGATGAACGACAGTGAGTTCGGGCTCAGCGCGTCCATCTGGACCCAGGATCTCGCTTCCGCCGAACGCATCGGCGACGAGATCGCCACCGGCACCGTATTCATGAACCGCTGCGATTATCTGGACCCGGCCCTGGCCTGGACCGGGATGAAAAACAGCGGGCGCGGCGTCACGCTGTCACGCCTGGGCTATGAACACCTGACCCGCGCGAAATCCTTCCATCTGCGCCACGAGATCTGAGCCATGAGCCTGACCGCGAACTGGAATTACCCCACGAGCATCCGCTTTGGCATCGGCCGCATCGCCGAATTGGCCGAGGTCTGCCGCAGCCAAGGGATCCAGCGACCGTTGCTGGTCACCGACAGCGGCCTGGCGCGTGCCCCGATCACCACGGCGGCGGTGGAATCCTTGCGCGCTGCCGGCCTCGGTGTAGCGCTGTTTTGCGACCTCAAGCCGAATCCGATTGAAGCCAATCTGGCGGGAGGGCTCGATGCCTGGCGCGCCGGCAACCACGATGGCGTGGTCGCCTTCGGCGGTGGCAGTGGCCTGGACATGGGCAAGCTCATCGCGTTCATGAGCGGCCAGACCCGACCGGTCTGGGATTTCGAAGACATCGGCGATTACTGGACACGCGCCGACGAAAGCAGCATCGCCCCGGTCATTGCGGTGCCAACCACAGCCGGCACCGGCTCCGAGGTGGGCCGTGCGGCGGTGATCATCGACGAACGCACCCACACCAAACGCATCATCTTTCACCCGAAAATGATGCCACGGGTAGTCATCAGCGACCCGGCCCTGACCATCGGCATGCCAGCAAAAGTCACCGCCGGCACCGGCATGGATGCGTTTGCCCATTGCCTGGAATCGTACTGCGCTCCCGGTTTTCATCCGATGGCCGAAGGCATTGCGGTGGAAGGCATGCGCCTGGTGGCCAATGCACTGGTACGCGCCGTACACACCCCCTCCGACCTCGATGCGCGCGCGCAAATGCTGGCGGCCGCCGCAATGGGCGCCACCGCTTTCCAGAAAGGGTTGGGTGGCATGCACGCACTCGCCCACCCAGTGGGTGCTCTGTACGACACCCACCACGGCATGACCAATGCCACGTTCATGCCCTATGTGCTGAAGTTCAACCGCCCGGCCATTGAGGAACGCATCACCCGTCTGGCCGCTTATTTGCGTCTGCCTTCCCCGGGCTTCGAGAGCTTTCTGGCCTTCGTCCTCAAGCTGCGCAAAGACATCGGCGTGCCCCATACGCTGTTTGAACTGGGGGTGGATGACAAGCAGGCCGATCTGATCGCCGACATGGCGATTGTCGACCCCTGCGCCGGCGGCAACCCGCTGCCGTTGACACGAACTGGCGCGGCAGAAATTTTCGACGCGGCGTTTCACGGCCGTCTCTAGAGCAATCGTCTGTCCATGGCCAACGTGTGAGCACGCAACCTGGATGGATTTCAACCGTTAGAGGCAGGAGCAGTACGACAGGGGGTTGAAGACGAACCCATTCGGCAACGCATAACGCGGATGGATGTGGATCAAAACCTGAACAAGAGCACACGCTATGAGTCCAGTAAGCCAACCCGGCGCCACCGCGCCACAAGACGACGACATCAAGGTGTTGCACAGCATGGGCTATGCCCAGCAGCTTTCGCGACGCATGGGCGTTTTCTCCAACTTTGCCATTTCCTTTTCGATCATTTGCATCCTCTCGGGTGGCATCAACTCGCTGGCACAGGGCACTTCGGGTGCAGGCGGTGCGGCAATCGGTATCGGCTGGCCACTGGGCTGCCTGATCTCCGGGGTTTTCGCCATGGCCATGGCACAGATTTCCTCGGCCTACCCAACCGCTGGCGGCCTCTATCACTGGGGCTCGATTCTCGGTAACCGCTTTACCGGCTGGCTGACGGCCTGGTTCAACCTGTTGGGACTGATCACGGTGCTCGGCGCGATCAACGTCGGTACCTATTACTTCTTTTTCGGTGCCTTCGGACCGGCCCTGGGAATGGAAGACACCATCACCACACGGATTACTTTCCTGGCGGTCCTGACCGGCCTCCAGGCCTTGTGTAACCACTTCGGCATCGGCCTGACCGCAAAACTCACCGACTTCTCAGGCTACCTGATCTTCGCCACGGCGCTCGCCCTGACTATCGTCTGCCTGATCGCTGCGCCCAGCTATGAATTCACCCGACTGGTGACCTTCAGCAACTATTCCGGCGAGGCTGGCGGCAACGTCTGGCCACAGGTGTCGAACGGCTGGATTTTCATGCTCGGCCTGCTCTTGCCGATCTACACCATCACCGGCTACGACGCCTCGGCGCATACCTCCGAAGAAACCCATCGGGCATCCGTGTCGGTACCGGTCGGGATGGTCAGCTCGGTGGCTTGGTCGCTGCTGTTCGGCTGGGTGATGCTCTGCTCGTTTGTGCTGATGCTACCGAGCATGGACGAAGCGGCAAAGCAGGGTTGGAATGTGTTCTTCTGGGCGATGGACACTCAGGTGAACCCGACGATCAAGATGGCGCTTTACGTGGCGATTTTCATCTCGCAGGTTCTCTGTGGGCTGGCGACCGTGACCTCGGTTTCGCGCATGATCTTCGCGTTTTCCCGTGACGGCGGCCTGCCCTTCTCCAAAGCATTGGCCTCGGTCTCACCGACCCATCGCAGCCCCGTGCCAGCGATCTGGACCGGTGCCACGCTCGCGGTGTTGTTCGTGTGGGGATCGTCCCTGGTATCGATCGGCGAAACCCCGGTTTACACGATCGTGGTCTCCTGCACGGTAATCTTCCTGTTCTTCTCCTTCATCATTCCCATCGTGCTGGGCCTGTTTACCTACGGGACTGCGAAGTGGCCGACCATGGGGCCGTGGAACATGGGGCGCGGGTTTTATTCGTTGTTCGCCATCCTCTCAATCCTTTCGATGGTGCTGATCTTTTTGATCGGCATTCAGCCACCGAACGATTGGGCGCTGTACATCACGCTCGGTTTTCTGATTCTGACGGCAATTGTCTGGTTCGCCTTTGAAGCCCGGCGCTTCCAGGGCCCGCCCGTGGGCGACATGATCATCAAGCGTCAGGCAGAAATTGCAGCGGCTGAAGAGGCGTTGAATAAACAGGCGGGGTCGTAAAACGATCTGTAGCAGCTGCCTAGCCTGCGAGGCTGCTGCTACAGAGCGCTCGGTTTTTTGGCGTCGAACCGAATCCGGATCAACCAACAGGAAGCACGTAAATGGACCGTCTCACGGCGAAAGATTTCCCCCCGGAACTGCTCGAACTCTACGACTGCTACGCCCACGGTAAAATCAGCCGTCGAGCGTTTCTTGATCGTGCGGCGCTGTTCACCTTTGGCGGATTGACGGCAACGGCCCTCCTCGCCACTTTGAGCCCGAATTATGCGCTGGCCGAACAGGTGCAATTTACCGACCCGGATATCATTGCCGAGTACATCACCTACCCCTCGCCCAAGGGTCACGGGAAGGTTCGTGGCTATTGGGTGCGCCCTGCCAAAGCCACCGGCAAGGTACCGGCGGTGGTGGTCGTGCATGAAAACCGTGGGCTTAATCCTTACATCGAGGATGTCGCCCGGCGCCTCGCCAAAGCGGGGTTCATCGCACTCGCCCCTGACGGCCTGACGTCGGTGGGCGGCTATCCCGGCAACGATGATAAAGGCCGGGAACTGCAGCAGACCGTCGACCCGGAAAAGCTCATGAATGATTTTTTCGCCGCCATCGAGTGGCTGATGAAGCATGACGCCACCGGCGGTAAAGTCGGCATCACCGGCTTCTGTTATGGCGGTGGAGTCGCCAATGCCGCAGCCGTGGCCTATCCGGAGCTAGGGGCCGCCGTACCCTTTTATGGCCGTCAGCCAAAGGCTGAAGATGTCCCCAGAATCAAAGCCCCACTGTTGCTTCACTATGGCGAACTGGATACACGGATCAATGAAGGGTGGCCCGCCTACGAACAGGCGTTGAAAGCGGCCGGCAAGACCTATGAAGCCTATATCTATCCAGGGGTGAACCATGGCTTTCACAACGACTCCACCCCTCGATACGATGATGCCGCCGCCAGGCTTGCCTGGGACCGGACACTGGCCTGGTTTCGGCGTTACTTGGCTTGATTAAGCAAATACACATAATGGCGATACGGAATAACACTTATGAAGAAGTCACTGAACCTATCGTTCTTCATCGCCATTCTTAATATTGAACCTACCGCCTGCTAACCCACCGCGATTAATAAAATAATATTAAAAATTACGTTCCTCTTATCCATTGCATATTTATCCGCGCCTGCTTAACTGCAAAAACTGCTGATGACAGCAGTGCCTAAACACCACGGAAGGAACCGTTATGAGCAATTCAACTCGCCATAGCATGCCCCCCTATGGGGTGGCCATCCAAAGCGCGATCAAGGCAGGCGACCTGCCGCAAATGAAGACGCTGTTGAAACAACGCGATGCATCCACACCAGAAAACAAAGAGCTAACTACCGCTTACGAGCAATTGGCAAAGGAAGTCGCACGCCTGGAAAAGCACTAACAGCTATTTCCGCTCCCCTTATTGCAATGGAGGCAATAACCATGTCTGGTTTTACTCAACAATCTGTCGGTTTGTTTCCACTCGCCTACCGAATTGGTACTTCGGCAGCGGGTGCACAAAGTCTGGCACTTAATCTTTTGGTCTTTACCCCTGACGAGACTGTAAACGGCACCGCTGCAATCACTCAGGCGACCAACCCGCCGCTGGATGTGCACACCGATGTCTGGGGCGAGTACACCTACCTGACAGTCATGTCACCCGGCGTCAGCAAAATCCTGATCACCGCCCAGGGCAATCATGGCGGCCCTGGCTCCAATTCCATCGTGAATTTCAAGTTGCAACTGGTGGTGGGCACCGACTGGAAAGAAGGCGTCGCCAACTATTCGTACTTGAATGGTCAGCAGCAGTGGGTCGAGGTCAACAATGCGCCCGCCCACCTCATTGAGGCGGTGCCGTCCCGCGTCTCCCCGCTGCCGTTGGAACCCGGTCCGGTCATTCCGCCGGAATCATCGTATCCGCCCATCATGCCGCTGTACGCCGCGCCGATTCAAAGTGCAATGGCCAGTGGTGACCTGGCCCAGATGAAAAACCTGTCGCGCCTGGCCCAGCAGCAACTGGATCAGCAACCCCAACTGCAGAGTGCGCTTGAAACGGCCAAGGACGAAATCAGCCGCCAGGAACGCCGCTGACTCGACCACGAAAGATGCCCGACTTGTTTTCAATACAAATAAGGGAGTAGCACCATGTCAATCGGACTTTTTCATACCCGCCTCAACGTCAGCAATCACCTGCTGGGCGCACCGGTTTTAACCCTGGATCTGCTGGTGGATACCGCAAAGAAAAAGGTCAGCGGGATTGCCAGTATTTTCCAAAGCACCTACCCGACCCTCAACTTCCGTGCCCGCGTATGGGGTGAGTACTCCGAGGCCAAGCTGACGCCGACGGCGGAGAATCACATCATCCTCACCTTGGCCGGCAGCCCGAGCGGCCCTCTCAGCCAGATCGCCCAGACCTTCGGTTTGAAGGGCATCCTGGGCGGCGATTGGGCCAGCGGTTATGTCGACTACAAATATCAGGAACAGGGTCACTGGCATTACGTGAAACACGCAGCGGTCAGCCAGGCTCCCGCAATTGTGCGCCCAGAGCATCCGCACCATGCGGTGCCGCTCTACGCCGTCGCGGTACAGCAAGCACAAGCCAGCGGTGACCTGGCGCAACTGAAGGCCGTGGTCAGCCAGGGTGAACAGCAACTGGCCCACAGCGGTGCGCTGCGCAATGCACTGGACCAGTTGAACGTTGAAATCGCCCGGCTGGAGGCTCGCTAACCACGTCCCCCGTAGCAGCTGCCGAGCCTGCGAGGCTGCGTTCGGCTGCGCAGCAGTCGTAAAACCTGCCCATGCGGTTTACCTGATAGACCGCAGTGCCTGAATTCACGACTGCTTCGCCGCCGAACGCAGCCTTCGGCAGCTGCTACAGATTGCATTACGGCTTATCTGACGGGGATTGGCCAATGCTCGGGCTCAACAATAAAAGGTAAATCCGGTCGCGCCACTGACCCAAGGAAGGCGCGAACACTTCGATGGATTCGTGCCGCGCACGCGTTGTGCGCAAGGATTTTCCATGTCAGACACTCGACCTGCCCGCTACCTCAGTGAAACCGACCTCAAACGCTACGTGCCGGTGCATGTGGTCTGGGAGATCACCCTGGCCTGCGACCTCAAATGCCTGCATTGCGGCTCACGCGCCGGCCACAGACGCCCCGATGAATTGAACACCCGGGAATGCCTGGACGTCATCGATTCCCTGGCCGCCCTCGGCACCCGCGAGATCACCCTGATCGGTGGTGAAGCTTATTTGCGCAAGGACTGGACGCAACTGATCCAGGCCATCCACGATCACGGCATGTACTGCGCCATACAAACCGGCGGACGCAACCTGACGCCCGCGAAAATGCAGGCAGCGGTAGATGCCGGGCTCAATGGCGTCGGTGTTTCACTGGATGGATTGGCCCCGCTGCATGACGCGGTGCGCAATGTGCCGGGTTCATTCGACAAGGCGGTTGATACCCTGCGACGGGCCAAACAGTCCGGCCTTGCGGTGAGCGTCAACACGCAAATCGGCGCAGCCACGTTGCCCGACTTGCCCGAGTTGATGGACCTGATCATCGGCCTGGGCGCCACTCACTGGCAGATCCAGCTGACGGTCGCGATGGGCAATGCCGTCGATCACCCGGAGCTGTTGTTGCAGCCTTATCAACTGCTGGAAGTGATGCCGTTGCTGGCGCGTCTGTATCGCGAAGGGGTCGACCGCGGCCTGCTGATGAACGTGGGCAACAACATTGGTTACTACGGCCCTTACGAACACATGTGGCGTGGTTTCGGCGACGAGCGCGTGCACTGGAGCGGCTGCGCCGCTGGCCAGACTGTGCTGGCGCTGGAAGCCGACGGCACGGTAAAGGGATGTCCGTCATTGGCAACCGTGGGATTTTCCGGCGGCAACGTGCGCAACATGAGCCTGCACGATATCTGGCACTACAGCGAAGGCATGCACTTTGGCCGCTTGCGCGGCGTCGAAGACCTGTGGGGTTACTGCCGAAGCTGTTACTACAACGACGTCTGCCGTGGCGGCTGCACCTGGACGTCGCATTCCCTGCTCGGCAAACCCGGCAACAACCCCTACTGCCATTACCGCGCGCTGGACCTGCAAAAACGCGGGCTGCGCGAGCGCATCGTCAAACTCGAAGACGCGGCGAAGACCTCCTTCGCCGTCGGACGTTTTGACCTGATCACCGAACGCATCGACACCGGCGAAACGGTCAGCAGCGTCAGCGACAGCGGCCAGGTGATCAAACTGGCCTGGGCAAACCAGGGCCAGAAATCGCCGGACGAAGGACGTATTCCACCGCAACTGGCGCTGTGTCGGGGTTGCTTGCAGTACATCCATGCGCACGAAGTGACCTGTCCTCACTGCGACGCCGATGTGGCCGCTGCAGAAGCGGTGCACCAGACAGACCGTGCGCGGCAACAAGCGATTATCAACACCCTGACCGGCCTGCTGGGGATGCCGCGAAATACCTTAATGTGACTTCGTCATGCCCATAAAAACGCCCATGTAGGAGCCAGGCTTGCCGACGAAGGCGTCCTAAAGAGCGCCTTCGCCGGCAAGCCTGGCTCCTACGAAAAGCCAAGGCGGCCCTTGCGCAAAACTTGCCTCCAGCCACTCCTTGAATGCCATGAGCGTTGCCGGCGTGAACGCCGCTGACGCTCGCACCAGATAAATCCCGCCCTGGGCATCCAGGTCCCACTCCGGCAGAACGCGAACCATCTGGCCGCTGGCGATCTCCCGGCTCATCAGCCACTCGCCGGCGCCCAAAATACCGACGCCGGCCTTGGCCGCGGCGAGCAACGCCTCGCCGTCGTTCGAGGTCAAGGTGCCCCTGGTGATGACCCTCTCCTGCCGATCACCCTTCGACAAGCGCCATTCAGGGAATGCCGCCAGACCGGTGAAGCCAAGGCAATTATGATCAGTGAGTTCCTTCGGACTGGTCGGTAAGCCGTGCTGTTCTATGTAACCCGGTGAGGCGCAGAGAATGCGCCGATGATCGCTGAGCTTCTTAGCGACCAGGCGGTTGTCGTTCAATTCGCCAATACGAACCGCCGCATCGAATCCCTCACCAATGATGTCGACCACGCGATCGCTGTAATCCACCTCGACGGAGACCAGCGGATGAGCCGCCAGAAATTCCGGCAACATCGACGCCAGCCACAAACGCCCCATCGCCGCAGGAAAAGCCAGGCGCAAGACGCCACGAACCTGCGCCGCGCCCAGTGACGCTTCCTGCTCGGCTTCGATGATCAACCCCGTGGCGGAGCGCAGACGTTCGACGAGACGGTTGCCGGCATCGGTCAACCGCACTTGACGCGTCGTGCGCTCCATCAGCCGCACGCCCAAGCGCTTTTCCATGGCCGCCAGGCGCTTTGAAATCACCGTCGGATGGCGTTGCAGCAAGCGTCCGGCAGCCACGAACGAATGCGCCGAGGCGACCGCAAGAAGCGCTGCAATTTCATCGATGTGGCGGCTGTCCAGTGGGTTCACAAAACACTCTTTTGTTCAGGTAAAAACAATCACGGCTTGAGGACGATCGCTCCGCGAGATTGGCCGCCTTCCAGATCGGCATGGGCCTTGGCCACGTCGGCCAATGCATAGCGGCCCCAAATGCCGGGCTTGATTATGCCCGTCTCGACCGCGGCCAGTACATCATCGGCCCGTTGCCGGTATTCGGCGATGTCCGTGGTGTGCGCGGCGAGTGAAGGACGGGTCAGGAACAGCGAGCCTTTGGCATTGAGCGTGGCCACTTCGACCGCCGTCGGCGCTCCGGAGGATGCCCCGAAAGACACCATCAACCCGCGCGGTCGCAAGCAGTCGAGCGACGCTTCGAACGACACCCGCCCGATGGGATCGTAGACCACATCGGCTTTCTTGCCGTGGGTGATCTGCGCCACATCCGCGGCCAGTGTCTGGGCATTGAACACCAGCACCGCATCGCAACCCAGCGCCTTGGCTGTCTCGACACTCTCGGCCCGGGACACAATGCCGATGACAAAAGCCCCCAGGTGTTTGGCCCACGTCGCCATGATTTGCCCGAGGCCGCCCGCTACGCCATACAGAACTAAAGTGGTGCCGGGGCCGACCGGATACGTCGTCTTCAGCAGGTATTGCGCGGTAATGCCTTTGAACAACACTGCGGCGGCCTCTTCAGCCGTCAATGCGTCTGGAATCGGCACCAGCCGCTCGGCCGGAAACAGCCGCGCACTGGCGTAGGCGCCAACAGGCCCGGTTGCGTACGCCACCCGATCACCCACCTTGACGTTGTTCACCCCCGCGCCGATGGCGGCAACCCGGCCCGCCCCTTCAAGGCCCAGACCCGACGGTAATGGCAGCGGTACGGCGCCCTTGCGCTGACTCACATCAAGGAAGTTGACGCCAATCGCCTCCTGCTCCAGCCAGACTTCACCCGGCCCCGGCTCACGCGCCGTCACCTGCTCGATGGTCATCACCTCAGGTGCGCCGGTGTGTGCGATACGAACGACAGAAACCATTGCCTGACTCCTTCACTTCAGCGCAGCCCATCTGCGCTGTGTGGGGGAAGTATCGGCATTCGATTTCATGCGAACAATACAGCCTCACTGCAGTTCATTACTGCATGCAGTGCAGCAGTGTGAAACTCGCAGCGTCAAAGCGACAGCGAGGGCCAGGACGATCAATAGCATGGCGACGGCAAACGTTACCTGCATACCACTGGCGATGGCGACGGGAGATGCCGTGGTGATGTCTGCCGTCGCCGAGGCAAAGGCAAACACCGCGCCCATGACCGAGGCGCCGGTGATCAGCCCGAGATTGCGCGACAGGCTGAGCAGGCCGGAAATTACGCCGCGCTGATCCGGTCGGACGTCGGCCATGATCGCGGTGTTGTTGGCCGCCTGAAATAACGCATAACTGGCCGTGATCACCGCGATAGGCGCGAGATAACCGAGGATGCCGAAATCCGCCGGCATCGTCGATAAAGCACCCGTGCCGAGTGCCATTGCGACAAGCCCGGCGACGGTCATGCGCCGAGTGCCAAAACGATCCACCAGGCGACCGGCCGGTATACCGGTCAGCGCCGCCACCAACGGCCCTGCCGACAAGGCGAAACCGACAAGTGCCGTGCCGAGCCCAAGCGCCCCCGTAAGATAAAACGGCCCGACCACCAACGTCGCCATCATCACCGTCGAAACCAGCGTGTTCATGGCCAGGCTCGCGCTCAATCCTGGCTCGCGGAACAGCGCCAATTTGATCAATGGCGAGGCAACCCTGGCCTCAACGAATATGAAAATCCCGGCGCCGACAACAGCCGTCAGCAGCAGCGCGATATTGAGCGGCCCAAAATCACCGTGCCCGATTGTCATGGCGAGCGCATACGCCGCTAGCGTCAACCCCAGCAGCAACGTGCCAGCCTTGTCGAATCCTGCCCGCCGCGTTTTCGTCTGCGGCTCATCCGTCGGCAAATAGCGATACGCGAGCCAGATATTCAGAACACCCAGCGGTATGTTGAGCAGAAAAATCGCCTGCCAACCTGCGCCTGCGATCAGCATCCCACCAAGCGACGGCCCCAGCGTGGTGCCGACCGCCGACATCGTGCCAAGCAATCCCATAACGCTGCCGGTCTGTGCTTTCGGCACCGTCTCACCCACAAATGCCACGGTCAGCGCCAGCATGATCGCCGCCCCGCCCCCCTGCACCGCCCGGGCGCCGACCAGCCACCCAAGCGACGGCGCGACCCCACACGCCAGGGACGACAAGGTAAAAATACCGATGCCCGCCAGTAGCAAACGTCGACGGCCGACCAGGTCACCGATTCGTCCGACGCTGACAATCAGCGTGGTGATCGCCAACAGATACGCCAGAACGATCCACTGCACTTGCGCAAAGGAAGCCTCGAACGCCTCGGCCAGTGTCGGCAATCCCGCGTTGGCAATGCTGGTGTCGAGCGAAGGCATCAACATCGACAGCGAAAGGCTGGCGAGCGCCCAGCGAACCGAGCCCGATTGGGTGATGAGTTTCATGGTTTGGCCACATCTGAAAGGTAGATCAGCAGCGTATTCCCGAGCGTGATAGGGCGGAAGACGCACCACTTGCACCTAATAGTTGCGTTTGACGCCATGTCATCTCCACGTCGTGCTAACGTTGCGGGCATGACGACTCCCGACCTGAATTTGCTGATTACCCTGGATGCGCTGCTCGCCGAAGGCAGCGTCGCACGCGCCGCGCAACGACTGCGCCTGAGCCCGTCGGCCATGAGCCGGGCACTGGCGCGATTGCGCGAAACGACGGGCGACCCGCTGCTGGTCCGGGCCGGACGCGGGCTGGTGCCAACGCCTCGGGCGCTCGAATTGCGCGAACAGGTCAGTCGACTGGTGCAAGACGCCGAAGCTGTTTTACGCCCCGCCGAACAGCTCGACCTCAAGCAATTGAGCCGTGTATTCACGCTGCGCACCAGCGACGGTTTCGTTGAAAACTTCGGTCCGGCGCTGATTGCCCGTGTCAGTGAACAAGCACCTGGCGTGCGCTTGCACTTCGTGCAAAAGCTGAACAAGGACAGCGCCGCCCTCCGCGACGGTTCCGTCGACCTGGAAACCGGTGTGGTCGGCGGCACGACGAGCCCGGAAGTGCGTACCCGTGCGTTGTTCGAAGATCGCTTCATCGGCGTCGTGCGCACGGGGCATCCGCTGAGCAAAGGCGAAGTCACCGCCTCCCGTTATGCCGCTGGCAGGCACATCCTGGTCTCGCGACGCGGGCTCGATAAGGGGCCGATGGATGAAGCCCTTGAAGCGCTGGGGCTGGGGCGGGAAATCATCACCCTCGTCAGCGGTTTCTCCGCCGCGCTGGCGCTGGCTCGCGCCTCGGACCTGATCGCCACCGTGCCTGCACAACACACCGCAAACCTGCGTGCCGGCCTGCACAGTTTTGATCTTCCGCTTAACCTGCCGCCGATTACCCTTTCGATGCTCTGGCACCCACGCATGGATGCCGACTCAGCGCATCGGTGGCTGCGTGAATGTGTGCGCAAGGTTTGTGCGCAGCCCGGTTAAGCGACACGCTTTTGTAGCAGCTGCCGAAGGCTGCGTTCGGCGGGTCGTGAGTCCCGTTAACGCGTTCTACCAGACATGGCGCACTCTCTGATTTTACGACTGCTACGCAGCCGAACGCAGGCTGCGCAGCTGCTACGGATCGCATTGCGGCCTGGTATCACAATCTTCAGCCCTTCCTTTTCTGAAGCCCCTTTAACCGCACATTCGCGCGCTGCACCGCCGCCATTTTTTCCGGACGCTTCATGCGTTTCCATTTTCTGATGTCGTCTTTGGTGCGGCCACAACTGACACACAGTTCACCGCTCAGCTGGCAAACGGAAATACACGGGTTTTCGATATCCTTGGCCACGTTTCAACCCCGCGTCGAACGCTTGTGTGCCAGGCGCTGCTGCCAGTTGCCGGCATGGGTGCGCTGACATTGTTCTTCAGAATCGAACTGCACATGGGCCGCTACCGGATTGACGAGAACATCCGCTTCACTTAACGCCACGGCTGTCAGTTCGACCATGCGCGCACCCTGCCCGCTCGCCAGCGCTTGATCCTTGTTGGCCTGTGTATCGAAGACCCAGATCACCTGCAGGCTGGAAGGAAAGACCGCGTAATCGACTTCATGGGTCAGCCAACAGAACCCGATTATTTCCGCTTTGGCGGTTTCACACGCCTCGGTCAGGGTGGCGACCAGGCGACGTTCGATATGGGCCTGATCGCGTTTGCTTAAAGACATCGGGGTAAGGGTCCTTGGTGGGTATCGGTGAAAAGGGGCTCATCATACGATACCGTTTGGCGAACAACGGAATTCGGGCTGATCCGAGCGCTCCCACAGCTTTTGTGTTGGAGATCATATAAACGACGCATGCCCTGTAGGCGCTGCCGAAGGCTGCGATCTTTTGATCGGCCTCATCTCGACGGCAAAAGATTCTGCCTATCAAGCGTGAATACCCCACCTATTAGCTGACTGCTTTATAGGCGTCTAACCTTAATGCAGCGTCGGCGTGACGCCGGCCGGTTGAGACTTGATAAAGATACGAATGAATCAGAAGCGTACTAGGCTTGCCGTGGGCCACCGTATAGGCAACTCGATTTGCCGCTATTCAGATTCCCCTGTGACCACGATGAACGGTTGATCGAACGGCTGCAGCCTATGTCATTGATTTCGCTCGTCGCTATTGCGTGCCCACCCCGGGCTCGATAGCCGGATGATTACGACCAAAGGTAACGCACACATGGCAAATGAATCGAAATGCCCGTTCAATCACGCCGCCGCGGGCGGTGGCACGACGAACCGCGATTGGTGGCCGAACCAACTGAATCTGAAGATCCTGCACCAGCACTCGCCCCTGTCCAACCCCATGGACAAGGATTTCAACTATACCGAAGCCTTCAAGAGCCTCGACTTTCAGGCGCTCAAGCAAGACCTGAACGCCCTGATGACCGATTCGCAAGACTGGTGGCCGGCAGACTTCGGTCATTATGGGCCGCTCTTCATTCGCATGGCCTGGCACAGCGCCGGCACCTATCGCGTTGGTGATGGTCGTGGCGGTGCCGGCTCCGGTCAGCAGCGTTTTGCACCGCTCAACAGCTGGCCAGACAACGTCAGCCTCGACAAGGCGCGGCGGCTGCTCTGGCCGATCAAACAAAAATACGGTCGCAACATCTCCTGGGCCGACCTGATCGTCCTCACCGGCAACGTTGCGCTCGAATCCATGGGCTTCAAGACCTTCGGTTTTTCCGGTGGCCGGCCAGACGTCTGGGAACCGGATGAAGCTGTCTACTGGGGCTCGGAAAGCAAGTGGCTGGCAGGTGACACTCGCTACGAGAAAGACAAAAAGGAACCCATGCAAGAACCCGGCGAAGGCCCCCTCGTTGCAGAGCCTGGGGAAAATGAGGACAGCCGTACCGACAAAGGACGTAACCTGGAAAATCCGCTCGCCGCGGTACAAATGGGCCTGATTTACGTCAACCCGGAAGGCCCGGAAGGCAATCCCGATCCTCTCGCTGCGGCAAAGGACATCCGCGAGACCTTCGGCCGCATGGCAATGAATGACGAAGAAACCGTCGCGCTGATCGCTGGCGGCCACGCCTTCGGCAAGACCCACGGCGCCGGACCAGCCGATAACGTTGGTGCCGAGCCCGAAGCTGCAGGCCTCGAACAACAGGGCCTGGGCTGGAAAAGCACCTTCGGCAGCGGCAAGGGTGGCGACACCATCACCAGCGGCCTGGAAGTGACCTGGACCACCACACCCACAAAATGGAGCAACAACTACCTGGAAAACCTGTTCGGCTTCGAGTGGGAACTGACCAAGAGCCCCGCCGGTGCAAGCCAGTGGACAGCCAAAGATGGCGCCGGCGCCGGCATCATCCCGGACGCTCACGACCCGTCGAAGCGGCGTAATCCGACCATGCTGACCACGGACCTGGCCCTGCGATTCGACCCGATCTATGAGCCGATTTCGCGGCGCTTCCTTGAGAACCCCGATCAGTTGACCGACGCCTTCGCCCGCGCCTGGTTCAAGCTGATCCACCGCGACATGGGGCCGCTTTCGCGCTACCTCGGCCCGGAAATGCCCGACGAAGAACTGCTGTGGCAAGACCCGATCCCGGCGGTCGACCATGCCTTGGTCACCGACAGTGACGTGGCCGCACTCAAGGGCAAACTCCAGTCGTGCGGCCTGTCGGTCTCGCAACTGGTATCGACCGCGTGGGCAGCGGCCTCCACCTTCCGCGGCTCCGACAAACGCGGCGGCGCCAACGGTGGACGCCTGCGCCTGGCTCCGCAGAAATTCTGGCAAGCCAACCAGCCTGAGCAACTGGCGAGTGTATTGGCGAAACTCGAGAGCATCCAGAACGAGTTCAACAGCGGCGGCAAGAAGATCTCGCTGGCCGACCTGATCGTGCTGGCTGGCTGCGCCGGTGTCGAACAAGCGGCAAAAAATGCCGGCCACACCGTCACGGTGCCTTTCACGCCGGGACGAATGGACGCCTCGCAAGAACAAACGGATGTTGAATCCTTTGGATACCTGGAACCTGCCGCCGATGGATTCCGCAATTTCCTCAAGAGCAGATACCGCGTTCCGGCCGAGGCCTTACTGATCGACAAGGCGCAACTGCTGACACTCACCGCGCCGGAAATGACCGTGCTCCTTGGTGGGATGCGCGTGCTCAATACCAACGTCGGGCAAACCCAGCATGGCGTCTTCACGAAACAACCGGAAGCGTTGACCAACGACTTCTTCACAAACCTGCTGGACATGAGCGTGGAATGGAAACCGGTCTCGGACGACAACGAGGAGTTCGAAGGGCGCGACCGGAAAACCGGCGACCTTAAATGGACGGGTACCCGGGTTGATCTGGTGTTTGGTTCGAATGCGCAGTTGCGGGCCTTGGCTGAGGTCTATGCCAGCGACGATGCGAAGGAAAAGTTTGTGAATGACTTCGTTGCCGCCTGGGACAAGGTGATGAATCTGGACCGGTTTGATCTGAGATGATCTGAGCAATATTGCTGAAACCCGCAACGCCTCCCTGTGTGGAGGCGTTGTGGTTTTTGCTGATCTATCGGCCAGGATAGATTGCCAATGTTCGTAACGACCCCTTGGATAAAGGACTGCCGAAAGCTTCCGACGACAGCATTGTTACAGGGGGCAAGCGCGCTCTTCCCGGCCTTGAGCAGCAGTCCGAATCCAAACCACATCAGATAGGCTGCCCCCAGAACTTTTACGATCAGCGCCGCCCAAGGGAACGCAGCAAATACAACACCCGATACCTGCGATTGCACAGGTGGCCCAGAATAAATTGACCAATACGATGCCTGCTACCAAGGCCAAAGCTTCTGACCGCGTAGCCGCCACCGCTTTGTGAACTACTGCAACGAAATTTGGCTCTGGAATAACGCCACCGGCCAGTCTTTTGATCTTCAGCATCCGCGGCTTTACATGCCGGTAGAGAACTCTGACCGATATTCGATTGCAGGTCGTAGGGTGCGAAAAGCTGCATCGTATTGACAAAGTATCTGCAGAGCCCAGTCGGCACGTGCCCGAATGCGAATATCACTTTCATCTGAAGGTTCTGCGCTGTTTAACATCGACTCTACGTTTCTGATGATGAGTTGTTCAGGCAAATACATGATCCGGCTATTTTTGTAGCTCGATGCACGTAACTCTGCAATTGGATATGCCCCGCCAAGTCCTGCCGAAACGCCCACCAACAGCGCAGGCTTATGTCCAAGTTCGCCGAAACCTGCGTACAAAAAGAAGTTTTTCAGGGCTGGGCAAGCCATGCCATTCCACTCTGGGCTGATCACGACCAGTGCCGTTGCTCTTTTGAGGATGGATTGCTGGGCATTCCAGACTTTGTCGGTGTCTTCTTCTGGCCAAAGCGGTAGCCGACTGGAAGCCAGGTCTATCAGTTCGCTTGAGTCACACAGCTGAAGTTTCTCTAATCGATCGCGCAGATACCTGGCGACTTTGACTGATTGACTGTTTGATCTGTTCGATCCGGCCAGCAGAACGATATGACGACTCATCGCACCACCTTCTGGCTAGCATTTACCTTGGGTGCGGTACGACGGGAACGCACGATTGGCCAGAACAATTCTTCTTTCCAGCTTATCGGTGACAAGTGTTCGATTCCGTAGGCTGGCGGGCGCCGACGGGTAATTTTTGCGGTTCCGAACAGTACGTCCCAAAAAAACAACAGGTTGCCAAAATTGCCTTTGTAATGGGTAACGCCATCCTCGGCAGTCAACCCGTGATGCGCAGAGTGAGTGGAGGGTGTGGAGAAGGTTCGCTCCAAAATCCAGACAACCGGGCGTAATGCGCGAATGCGATAAAGTTTATCGTCCCACGCCACGCTGCTGTGTGCGGCGAAAATCACGGTCATTTTCAGAATCAGATAACCATAATAAACGGGTGCAAGCCCAAGGTAGATCAGCACCCCGGATAACCAGATGCCGGGCATCAGAAGATAGTAGAAACTGTTGTTGCGATAGACGATGCGCACACTCATATAGGGTGCGGAATGATGCGCACGGTGCAATGCATAAAGTGCGGGAACCCGGTGAGTCAGGCGATGCCACCAATATTGGCTCATGTCATCGAACAATAAAAACAAGACAAATCCTGCAATCCATGGGATTCCAGCCAACGCATCCTTCATCTCCGGTACAACCTGACTTGCTATCTTGCCGCTTAGCCACATGACTAAAGGGAACGTGATCGCCACCAGGATGCCGGAACCGACGACTTCAATGAGTACGTCACGTTTACCGCCTGATGACTGACGAAACGAGGAACAGGCAAGTTCCAGCAAAATGAAGGCAAGGAAAATCCCGGCCACTATTACAGCAGGGTTATTGGCGAGCATAGTTATATTCATGGCACTCTCGATTCAGGCCCTTGCGGGCAATGCCATGTCATTAGAAACCCAGGAGCCAACCCTCCCAATGCGCGAAATGGACAGAATCGAGCTAGAACCGGCCAATCGCCCGCCCCAGCGCTTTCATCGAGGCCGGCTGGGCCAAGTCCTGGAGCGCTTTCTTGACAGCCAGGTTTCCCGAAAAAGCACGGATTACAGCCTGATCGAACTGGATCAACTTTGGCGCGAAGCGGCGCGCATTGATCCGGCTATCGGGTTAAAGCTGTTCGCGCTGTTCACGCCTCAGGACTGGCACGTCCTGGCTTATCTTTGCCTTTATAGCCCCGACGTTTTGTCGTCCATGCACCTTTGGGCGCAGTACGCACCGCTTGCATCGGACACCGACAATGTGAGGTTGGTGAATGACGAAAACGGCGTCGGGATCGAGCTGTGCGTCGATGCGCCAGGCGAGTTGGCGCGGTACGTCATCGAACACTACGGCGTGATGTCCATCGCGCAATTGCGACGTGGAACGGGGCAGAATGTGCAGCCGATTCTGGCAAAATTCAGGCATTCGCGTCCGTCGTATTACAAGCAATACACCCAATGGTTTGGAGACCGTATCGAGTTTGACTGCCCGGTTAACCGCTTCTATTTCCATGCGCAAAGCTTGAGTCTACCGATGCAGACCCGTCATCACGGGATGCTGGAGTTATTGACTCAGGAACTGGATCGACGGATTGCCGCGCATCGCAATTTCAGCGGTTGGTCAGCCAAGGTCGCCGAAGGTGCGCGACGCTCTCTGGCCAGAGGTGAAACGCCAAATCTTGACGATCTGGCAAAGGCGCTGCACCAGACGCCCAGAACATTACGCAGACGCCTGGAAGAACAAGGCACGACCTTCAGGCAATTACTCGATCAGGTTCGTGCAGAACTGGAATTGCATCTTGAATTGCAAGGCGAGTCGTTAACGGAGATTGCAGCCCAATTGGGCTACAGCGATTTGACGGCTTATCTCCATGCTCGAAGTCGGTGGCGTGACAGGAAATAAGGTGGCGGCCAGATTATCCTGGAGTGTGCCCCCGGACGGTTGCCCAGACTGGCTGGAGAAAGTGTAGTGGGTCGCTGGCAGGTGGGCTGTCTCACTTTTTGATGGGCGTGACGAGCTCCTTTTCGTTGCTGTCGAGGACAAACACGGCCAGCAGGCGAGCTGGCTTCGTGTCGCTGGCATTGGCGCTGACTTCGTGCACGGAGCCCGGTTCCTCTACGAAGTTTTCGCCGACGTTGTAGATCTTTTCCGGCTCGCCTTTGATTTTGATGCGAAACGAGCCCTCCAGGACCGTGGCATAAATGAACGCCGTTTTCGGATGGGTGTGGGACGGCGACGCGGCGCCCGGCCCATACTCGACGAGCACGCCCTTCATGCTCTTGCCAGAGAGGTTGGGAATGGGCCGATCGAATACGACCGACACCTTGCCTGGGGGCGGCTCGGCGGCCGATGCTGCGCTGATCGACAGTGCCGCGACGGCAGCGGCCAAGAGATTTCGGGTAACCATGGCGATGCTCCTTGATGCGTAGGTGGTGTGAGCGCGCGGCCCGTTACCGAGCCGTCGACTGACCGAGCCAGTCCTCGAAGTGGATCGCGCCCAGGCGCGGGTTCTGGCCGGGGGTCAGCGATTGATCGTCGAGCACCGAACCGAAGTAGCGCGCATGCACATCCGGCACGACTTTGCGCGCGTCCTGAGTGGCCCGCAGGAAGCGCCTGACCAGTTCGTCGAGCGGCATGGCCTCGGGGCCGGCGACTTCGACCGTGCCATTGACCGGCGTTGCCAGCGTGACTTCGGTGAGCGCCGCCACCACGTCGTCGGACGCCAGCGGCTGGATCAGCGCCGGTGACAGGCCAATCTCCTCACCGACGGTGGCCGCCTGCGCAATGCCGCCGACAAACTCGAAGAACTGTGTGGCCCGCAGAATGGTGTAAGGAATGCCGGACGCCTTGATCAGGTTTTCCTGCGCGACCTTGGCCCGGAAATAGCCGTTCTCGGGAAGCCGTTCACAACCCACGATCGACAGGGCTACGTGATGGCGAACCCCAGCATCCGCCTCGGCAGCCAGCAGGTTACGGCTCGACGTTTCGAAGAAATCGAGAACGGCCTGGTCTTCCCACGAAGGCGCGTTCGCTACGTCGACGACGATATCGGCGCCATCCATCGCCTGGGCCAGGCCCTCGCGGGTGATGCTGTTCACGCCCGTGCTGGGGGCGGCTGCGAGCGCGTCATGGCCGCGCTCGCGGAGGATATTCACAAGTTTCGATCCGATGAGGCCGGTGCCTCCAATGACGACGATCTTCATGGTTTCTCTCCGCTACTCTCGACTGCAACCATTGCTGTCGGTGCAGATCGAGAATGCCAGCGTGCGTCAGGGACGTCCTTGTACCGGTCTTGGGTTTGCCTTCAAGGAAGCTTGGTTTTTCGTCCAGAAAACAGTTTTCGACGGGTATCTCTTGCCGCGGGCGCTGCCGTATTATCGATACCACTTACCAATAGCCAGCCCGGACACGGAGTCGAGGGGCGCTGGACCAGGGGACTCTTCACCTTGCCATTCGTGTTTGAAGACTACGTGCTCGATCAGGAGCGCCGGGAACTGACCTTGCGCGGGCAAGTGGTGGCTGTCGGGCCGCAGGTCTTCGATCTATTGCTGCAGCTTGTCAGCAACCGCGATCGCGTCGTCAGCAAGGATGACCTGCTCAAGGCGGTGTGGAGCGGTCGGATCGTCTCGGAGTCGACGATCACCAGCCACATCAATGCGGTGCGCAAGGCCATCGGCGATACCGGCGAAGAGCAGCGCCTGGTGCGTACGGTCGCTTGTAAGGGATACCGCTTCGTCGGCGAAATCAAAGTGGATGAGATCGGGGAAACGCGACAGCCTGGCATCGAAGAACCCACGCCTGTGGACTTGAAGCAAACGCCTGCTCCCCCGCTCGTCCTGCCGGATAAACCCTCCATTACCGTCTTGCCCTTCCACAACCTGAGCGGCGATCCCGAGCAGGAGTATTTCGCCGACGGCATGGTGGAAGACATCATCACCGCCCTGTCGCGTATCCGCTGGCTGTTCGTCATCGCACGCAATTCGAGCTTCACCTACAAGGGGCGGACCGTGGACGTTCAGGGCGTCGGCCAGACGCTCGGCGTGCGCTACGTGCTGGAAGGTAGCGTGCGCAAATCCGGGAACAAGATACGCATCACCGGGCAGTTGATCGACGCGACGACCGGAACGCATATCTGGGCGGAGCGCTTCGAAGGAATGCTCGATGACATCTTCGAGTTGCAGGATCAAATCGCCGAAAGGGTCGTCGGCGCCATAGCGCCGCAGCTGGAACGGGCGGAAATCGAGCGCGCCAAGCGCAAACCGACCGAAAGCCTGGACGCTTACGACTATTACCTGCGCGCAATGGCAAAACTGCACAACGGCACCCGCGAAGCCATCGAGCAAGCATTGGCATTGTTCTCCAAGGCCATCGAGCTCGATCCGGAGTTCGCCTCGGCCTATGGCATGGCAGCCTGGTGCCACTTCTGGCGCAAATTGAATGGCTGGATGACCGACCGGCCTCGAGAAATCGCCGAGGGCGTACGACTCGCACGTCTGGCGGTGGAGCTCGGCCGGGATGATGCGGTGGCGCTGACGCGAGGCGGACATGCACTCGGCCATCTCGCCGGCGATATTGATGGCGGCATTGCCCTGCTCGACAGGGCACGCCTGCTCAACCCCAACCTCGCCCCTGCCTGGTTCCTGGGCGGAATCCTGCGCGCGTTGCGCGGTGAAACAGACGCCGCCATTGAAGATTTAACCCATGCCGTTCGCTTGAGTCCGCTGGATCCGGAAATGTTCAGGATGCAGGTCGGGATGGCGCTCGCGCACTTCATCGCCGGACGCTTCGGTCCCGCTTCCATCTGGGCGGAAAAAGCGCTGGGGAATCTACCCAGCCTCCTGGTGCCGGCCGCCCTGATGGCGGCCAGCCACGCGCTGAGCGGACGTATGGACAAAGCGCAGCAGGCGATCCAGCGTTTGCACGAGCTGGATCCTTCCTTGCGCGTCTCCAACCTGAAGGACTGGCTGCCAATCCAGCGTCCTGAGGATTTTGCACGGCTTGCCGATGGGTTGCGGCTGGCTGGGTTGCCTGAGTGACCGCGGGCCGGTGAACGGCCAATGGCTTGCTGCCCAAGCGCAGTAAAAAGCCCCGTCCCATTTGGTTGGGACGGGGCTTTTTTATTTTTCAGATCAAACGGTCAAAAGGTTGCAGCCTTCTCCAACAGCACCTCCAGCGGATGACGCAGTTGCCTGTTGGCGCGACGCTTTACCTGACTGCGACAGGAGTAACCCGTTGCCAGTGCTTCTCCCGCCTTGTCCAGCTTGCCGGCCCATGACTGCTCGAAAATGGTTCGCGAGGTGTCCTGGTTGCGGGCTTCATGGCCGTAGGTTCCGGACATGCCACAACAGCCCGTCGCCTCCGTCACCAACGTGAGGCCAAGCCGGGCAAACACGGCTTCCCATTGCGAAGTACTGGCCGGCACATTGGTCTTCTCGGTGCAGTGCGCCAGCAAACGGAATGTCTGTGTTGCGGGTTGCGGGTTTTCAGGCAATGCATCGAAGAGCCATTCCTGGGGCAGCAAGACCTTTGGGCAATCATTGAGCCCCGGCACTTTCTGATATTCCTGGCGGTAGACCAGCGTCATCGCCGGATCCAGCCCCACCAACGGTACTTCGCAGTCGGCCAATGCCTTGAGTTGACTGGCATTACGAATTGCCGCTTTGGCGAATGCGCCGAGGAAACCCTGTACATGCAACGGCTTGCCGTTGGCACTATAAGGCGCCAGAAACACGCGATAGCCCAACTGATGCGCCAACTGGATAAAGCTCGCCAGCAACGGTGTTTCGAAGTAACGGGTGAAAGCGTCCTGCACCAACACCACGCTGCGCTGACGTTGCGCGACGGTGAGCTCGCGCAGGGCTGGCACGCTGGCGACGGCCACCTTGCAGCGGGTCAATGTGGCCTGTAAGTCATATCGATTGATCAGCGGGCTGTCGAGCATACCGACGTGTCGCGCAAGCAAGCGGCTCATCCATGTTGAGCCCATTACCGCGTTGTACAGGCCCGGCGCATAGGCCATATAAGGAATGGTGAACTCCAGCGAGCCGATCAGGTAATCGCGAAGCGGACGTTGGTAACGACCGTGATAGAGCTCCAGAAAACGCGATCGGAATTCCGGGACGTTGACCTTGACCGGGCATTGTCCGGCGCAGGATTTACAGGCCAGACAGCCCGCCATCGCGTCGTAGACTTCGTGGGAGAAATCCGCCTCGCCGCGTGAGCGTGCCAGGTTATTGCGCACCCTCGCTGGCAACCCGCGCAACCACGACAACTTGCCCCGCGCCGCTTCCAGTACATCGATATTGGCCGCGCCTTGCAGACGCAACCATTCGCGAATCAATGACGCCCTGCCCTTTGGCGAATGCTGGCGTTCACGGGTGGCTTTCCACGACGGGCACATCGCATCGTCGGGGTCGTAGTTGTAGCAAGCGCCGTTACCGTTGCAGTGCACAGCGGTGCCGAAACTTTGCCAGACACGCTCGTCGATTTGCCGATCCAGCTCCCCGCGCAGCGTCACTTCGTCAACCTTGAGCAAGCCCTGGGCAGCATCCGGCGGAGCGCAGATTTTGCCGGGGTTGAGCTGATTGTGCGGATCGAACGCGCCCTTGAGCGATTGCAGCGCCGGGTACAGCTCGCCAAAAAACTCAGGGACATATTCGGAGCGCAAACCCTTGCCATGCTCGCCCCACAACAAACCACCATAGCGCCGGGTCAGCTCGGCCACGGCATCGGAAATCGGTTTGACCAGCGCGGCCTGGGCCGGGTCTTTCATGTCCAGCGCCGGGCGCACATGCAACACACCCGCATCGACATGCCCGAACATGCCATAGGCCAGGCCATGGCTGTCGAGCAAGGCCCGGAACTCAGCGATGTAGTCGGCCAGTTTTTCCGGCGGCACGGCGGTGTCTTCCACGAACGGCTGCGGGCGAATCTCGCCTTCGACGTTACCCAGCAGCCCGACCGAGCGTTTACGCATGGCGTATACCCGGGTCACTGCTTCGCCACCTTCAGCCAACGTGTGGCCCAGCCGCTCGATCGTCGTGTCGGCCTGCAGATGCGCCACGAAGGACGCCACGCGAGCGTTCACTTGCGCCAGGTCTTCCCCGCTGAACTCCACCAGATTGATACCCAGCGTCGCGCGCTCGGCGTCCGACGGGAAATACTCGGCGACGCTGTGCCAGACAATGTCTTTCATTGCCAGCATCAACACTTTGGAGTCCACGGTTTCGATGGACAGCGGCTTGTGCGCCAACAACGCGTTGGCGTCACGCAGCGCATCCATGAAACTGGCGTAGCGTACGTTCACCAACACCGAGTACTTGGGAATCGGCAGCACGTTGAGCTTGGCTTCGACGATGTAGCCCAACGAACCTTCCGCACCGCACAGCACGCTGTTGAGGTTGAAGCGTCCGTGCTCATCACGCAGGTGCGCCAGGTCGTAACCCGTCAGGCAGCGATTGAGTTTGGGGAACACCGATTCGATCAGCTCGGCCTGGGTTTGCTGAATATGCCGCGCGGTGCGATACACCTCGCCGAGGCGGCCGGATTGTGCGCACACCACTTCCAGTTCCGCGTCGGACAAAGGCTGACTGTGCAAGCGCTCACCGCCGAGCAGTACGCTGTGCAGTTCCAGAACATGATCGCGGGTCTTGCCATAGGTGCAGCTGCCCTGGCCGCTGGCGTCGGTGTTGATCATGCCGCCCACGGTGGCGCGGTTGGAGGTCGACAGCTCCGGGGCGAAAAACAATCCATGAGGCTTGAGCGCGGCATTGAGCTGGTCCTTGACCACGCCCGCCTGCACCCGTACCCAACGCTCGGCGACATTGATTTCGAGGACAGCGTTCATGTGCCGTGACAAATCGACCACGATGCCATCGGTCAATGACTGACCGTTGGTCCCGGTGCCGCCACCTCGGGGGGTCAGGTTGATCTGGCGAAAGCGCGGTTCGGCCATCAAGGTCGCGATGCGCACGATGTCGTCCGCGTCCAAGGGGAACACCGCCGCTTGCGGCAGACGCTGGTAAATCGAGTTGTCGGTCGCCAGCACGGTCCGAGTGGCATAGTCGGCACTGAGCTGACCGCGGAAGCCGCTGGCGCGCAAGGCTTGCAGAAATTCGGGGTACTGTGCCGCGGGTTCAACGGTCATCAACGGGGCGATCATCGCTGGATGGTCTCTTGTAGGTCTAATCACGAAAAATCAAAACACTTGTCGCCTGAGCATTAATACGTCAGCCTCAGGTCGTCGGCTGCGCCAATGATCCTGCAGGCTCGGGCACCGGACAAACGGATAATCCTGCCGCTATCGATGACTTTTACGAATGAATTACCGACACCTCACCCCCTCGATGTCGTTGCTGCTGGCCTTTGAAGCCGCCGCCCGACATGAAAGCTACACCCACGCGGCGCTGGAACTCTCGCTGACCCAAAGCGCAGTCAGCCGCCAGGTCCAGGCGCTGGAGCAGCAACTGGGCCTGACGCTGTTTCGCCGTGAAGGCCGTCAAGTGAAGTTGACCGATGTCGGTCGTCTTTATCAGCGGGAAATGAGCGAAGCGCTCGGACGCATCCGCAGCGCCACGTTGCAGGCCATGGCTTATCAATCAGGCAGCGGCACGTTGCGCCTGGCGACATTGCCTACCTTTGGCTCGAAGTGGTTATTGCCGCGCCTTCATGACTTTTATAAAAGCCACCCTGGCATGCTGGTGCACATCAACTCCCGGATCGATGCCATCGACTTTGAAACCAGCGGCATCGATGCCGCGATTGTCGTCGGCAATGCTGATTTACCGGGCCTGATCAGCCATCGGCTGCACACCGAAGAACTGATAGTGGTCATTTCTCCGCAAGCGGCCAAGGCCCATGACGCCTGGCCTGCGGAGCGCATTGGCGGGCAGACGCTGCTCAATGTGGCGAGTAATTCCAACGTCTGGGGCGAGTGGTTCAGCCACCACGGCTTGCCCCATCGAATGATGCGCCTGGGGCCGAGTTTCGAACTCACCTCACACTTGATCCAGGCCGTCAGAGCCGGCATCGGAATAGGTCTGGTGCCTCGTATTCTGGTGGCCGACGAATTGGCCAATGCAGAGCTGATCGGCCTGGACCTGCCCTTCGCCAGTCAGCGCAGCTACTACCTGACCTACCCGCCGCGCAACGAAATGCTGCCGTCGCTCGTTGCGTTCCGTACCTGGTTGCTGAAACAGATATAAACGCCCGCCCAAGATCTCAAGGCCAAAGATGGTCCTGCCCTTACGCCGGAGAGATCGTGGCGAGCGCACCAATCAAAATGGTCAACATCAGGAATCCACCCAGGAAAAATGCCATCTTGCCCATTGGGCCTCCTACGTAATGAGTTTGCGGTGCAGCGGCTACCGCCTCTGCTGACCGTGCTGTCATTGTGAGCCGCAGGCTGATCCCATTACAGATGCAGATGGCGAAGGAAAAACCGTATCAGACCCGAACTGAACAATAGGACGACTTATCGTGACCTGCGATCTGTAGCAGCCGAATGCAGGCTCGCAGATTGCAATATTTGAATGAAAGCTACACTGAAGTTGCTTGAATCTTGCGTCCCCTCTTTCGGGAGCGCCAGGTGGATCTAACGATTGAGCCAGGCTCAGTGCGGTAGAAGCCTGTTTGACTGGTACGAAACGGCGACTTTAATGCGTTTTAGTTGTTCGTACCCAAATGAGGGGGTGTGACATCAACCCTGTTCCAGCAGCGAAAAAGCAGTCTGTTCGGTGGCATGCGTCACTCGAAGAGGTCATGCAGTGCATTAGCGACCATCTCTTGTTAGCCCGTCACCTCTTGAACGATTCCGTTTTGGTAAGGAGATTCAGATGGTCGATTCCGTCAGCAACATCGACAAAGATGCCCTGCCTCACAAAGATACCCAGATCTCTACCTCCAGCGATAAGTTGAAGCTTGGAGCATTGATCGCTCTGGTCGTCGGCTCCATGGTGGGCGGCGGGATTTTTTCGCTACCGCAAAACATCGCTAAAAGTGCCAGTGCTGGCGCCACGTTGATCGGCTGGCTGATCACTGGCGTCGGCATGCTGATGCTGGCATTCGTCTTCCAGACACTGGCCAACCGCAAGCCCAAGCTCGATGGCGGGGTTTACGCCTATGCCAAGGCCGGATTTGGCGACTACATGGGCTTCTCTTCGGCGTGGGGTTACTGGATCAGTGCCTGGATCGGCAACGTCAGCTACATGGTGTTGCTGTTCAGTACCCTGGGTTTTTTCTTCCCCATGTTCGGAGAAGGCAACACGCTACCGGCAATCATTTGCGCCTCCGTACTGCTCTGGCTCCTGCATTTCCTGGTGCTGCGCGGAATCAAGGAAGCCGCCTTCATCAACGTGATCACAACCATCGCCAAGATGGTACCGCTGGCGCTGTTCATTGTTATTGCCGGCGTGGCCTTCAAGATGGATGTTTTTACCAGCGACTTCTGGGGGGCTGGCAACAGTGACCTGGGCACAATAATGAATCAGGTTCGCAACATGATGCTGGTCACCGTCTGGGTGTTTATAGGCATTGAAGGGGCCAGCATCTTTTCCGCCCGCGCTGAAAAGCGCAGCGACGTCGGCAAGGCGACCGTGGTTGGCTTTATTGGCGTGCTGCTGTTACTGGTTCTGGTTAACGTGTTTTCTCAGGGGATCATGGCCCAGGCACAACTGGCCGGCCTGAAAAATCCGTCCATGGCGGGCGTACTGGAACATGTGGTGGGTCACTGGGGGGCAGTGCTGATCAGCGTAGGGCTGATCGTCTCACTGGTCGGTGCGTTGTTGTCCTGGACGCTTCTGTGCGCGGAAATCCTCTTTGCCAGTGCCCGCGACCACACCATGCCGGCATTCTTGCGCAAGGAGAACACCAACCAGGTCCCCGCCAATGCGCTATGGCTCTCCAACGGGCTTATCCAGCTGTTCCTGATTATCACGCTGTTCAACAGCTCCACCTATCTAAGCCTGTTGTACCTGGCAACCTCGATGATCCTGGTGCCGTACTTCTGGTCCGCCGCCTACGCTCTGCTATTGGCCTGGCGTAACGAAACCTACGAGCAGGCTCCGGGCGAGCGCACCAAGGACCTGGTCATCGGGGCGATCGCTGTGCTCTATGCCGTTTGGCTGGTGTACGCGGCCGGGGCGCAGTACCTGCTGCTGTCTGCATTGCTTTATGCGCCTGGCGCAATCCTGTTCGCCAAGGCCAAGCGCGAACTGGGCCAACCGGTGTTCACCTCCATTGAAAAAGTCATTTTCGTTGTCGTGATGATCGGTGCGCTGCTCGCAGGATACGGCCTCTACAGCGGCTTCCTCAGCCTTTGAAGCAAGGGTTTGCATGGCGGACGGCGCGCTCCGTCTGCCATGCGGCTTCAATGAAAACCGAGGTAATCGGTCGTCCGTCACTTGGCCTGGTTCGATGGATAAAGACCGGCAAACCGAGCGATCACAACACCCACGTAAAAGACACCTGAAAACTCTTCGACCATTACCAGCGAGCGGGCATGATTGGTCAGCGGGATAATATCTCCGTAACCCGTGGTGGTGAGCGTCGTGAGGCTGAAATAGATTAATTTGAAAAAGGTGCCAGGCTGTGCGAAATCGAGGTGGTCAGGACCGAATGAGCCAGCGCTGGATATCTCCACCAGGGCATAAACGAAGGACCAAACGAAAGCCAGCATGATGTAACCCGCCAGCGCGCCATGCAGCTTGCCGGGTGTAATTGGCCCACGCTGGAGAATGTAGAAAAGCACCCCGCTAAACGAGACGGCAAGAGACGCCGTATACGCGATCCCGGCAAGGCTAAGAATGGCGACACTCCCGGCCCATAACGCCGTCCATTGAAGGCCAACGCCAAGCAATGCCAGGCCCAGTTTTAAAATGAACCCCCGCCGAGTCTGCCGAGTGGTGAAAGCCCCCACGAGCAGCACAATCGAAAAAAGAATACCGAGCAAGGTACGAGCCAATATGCCTTCCTCAAGAAAGGGAAACAGAAGGATCAACCCAAGCAAGAGCAGCAATAGATAGGTGTAGGGACCTTTCCCCATAATCCCCTGAGCTAAATCCTCATCGGCTTTATCTTGCGGATTTGTCATATCGGTTTCCTGGAGGCTGAAGTAACGCTCGATATCTGACCTTGCACAGTTGAAATCTGACTTGGCTTTAGAATAGTCGGGGGTGGAATTCTTGGGGGGCGGATATGGGTTGCGACCTGTCAGGAAGGGCAGCGGTCGGCCAGACGCAGTCACCTGGAAAAATTGATTCCATGGGCGTCAGAAATGACTGTATGGGCCGGCACGTTGGCTGATATCTTCCCGCGCACAAAATCGTGTCCAGTCGACGCTGACCCCATCAAGGAAGATAAAAACAATGAAAATATCATTCATCGTTTCGCTAGGAATTTTATCGTTAATTCAAACATCACTGTCCTTCGCGGATAATGCCAATGGAAAAAACCTCTATTTACAGCGATGCTCCATGTGCCATGGAATAGATCTCAAGGCAACAGGACCACTGGCTAATAAAAGCAATCCCCCAACACCTGATCTAACAACATCCGCTTTCAAAAAACGATTGAAAGATTATCCGGGCGTAATTGTATCGTCGATAATACTTCGCCCCAATGGAGACTTGATTCCAAAAACTTTGCGAGAGAACGGTGTAAAGCTATCGCCGCATTCATGGAGCGTTAAAGATCTGCGCGATTTAAATCAATATATGGGTGGTGTGATTTCAAAAAATCGATGATTTTTGAGATGACCTTATTCAGGACGAGACAATCCCCACAAAAAAGCCCACTGACCGTCACCGATCCAGTGGGCTTTCCAATCAAGCTTCTACTTACAAAGCCATATCTGTCGCAGCATTAGCCTTCGGCGCCTTAGCCGGAGCGGCCGGAGCAGCAGCCGGAGCCGCCACTTGACCCATCGCTGGCGGCGGAGTCAGCTCCAGCACCTTGGCGGTGTAAGCCCACTCTTGCGCCACTTTCTCAGGGTTGCTGTTCAGCTGAGTGCCGTAGCTCGGCACGATCTGGTGCAGCTTTTCTTGCCAGGCTGGCGAGGCGACCTTGTCCTTGAACACTTTCTGCAGCACGGTCAGCATGATCGGTGCGGCGGTCGATGCGCCTGGCGATGCGCCCAGCAGACCGGCGATGCTGCCGTCAGCGGAAGCAACGATCTCGGTACCCAACTTCAGCACGCCACCAGCGGCTTCATCACGCTTGATGATTTGCACGCGTTGGCCGGCTTGCCACAGGCGCCAGTCTTCGGCTTTGGCGTTCGGGAAGTATTCTTTCAGGGCGTTGAGGCGGTCTTCATCAGACAGCATCAGTTGGCCTGCAAGGTACTCGACCAGCGGGTATTCCTTGATACCGACCTTGGTCATTGGCCACACGTTGTGTGTGGTCGTGGTGGTCAGCAGGTCCAGGTACGAGCCTTCTTTGAGGAACTTGGTGCTGAAGGTCGCGAATGGGCCAAACAGGATGACGCGCTTGCCGTCCAGGACACGGGTGTCCAGGTGCGGAACCGACATGGGCGGTGCGCCAACCGAGGCTTTGCCGTAGGCCTTGGCCAGGTGTTGCTCGGCCAGGGTCGGGTTTTCGGTCACGAGGAACGAACCACCAACCGGGAAGCCTGCGTATTCCTTGGCTTCAGGAATGCCGGACTTCTGCAGCAGGTGCAGTGCACCGCCGCCCGCGCCGATGAAGACGAACTTGGCGTCGGTTTCGGTTTTGGTGCCGTCTTTCAGGTTTTTGTAGCTGACGCGCCAGCTGCCGTCTTCGTTCTTGGTGATGTCTTGCACTTCGCTAGACACTTTCAAGTCGAACTTTGGCGTGGTTTGCAGGTGTGCGACGAACTGGCGGGTGATCTCGCCGAAGTTGACGTCGGTACCGAGCGAGCTCCAGGTGGCCGCGACTTTCTGGCTCGGGTCACGCCCTTCCATCATCAGCGGAACCCACTTCTTGATCACAGCCGGGTCTTCGGAGTACTGCATGCCGGCGAACAGCGGGCTCGCTTGCAGGGCTTCGTAGCGCTTCTTCAGGAACTTGATGTTGTCATCGCCCCACACAAAGCTCATGTGCGGAGTGGAGTTGATGAACGAACGCGGGTTCTTCAGCACGCCTTGCTGAACTTGCCAGGCCCAGAACTGACGGGAGATCTGGAAGGCTTCGTTGATTTCAACGGCTTTCGGGATCTGGACGTTGCCCTTGTCGTCTTCCGGGGTGTAGTTCAACTCGGCCAGGGCGGAGTGACCGGTACCGGCGTTGTTCCAGCCGTTGGAGCTTTCCTGGGCGACGCCGTCGAGGCGCTCGACCATTTCCATCGACAGACCAGGTTCCAGCTCATTGAGCCAGACACCCAGCGTTGCACTCATGATGCCGCCGCCAATGAGCAGCACATCGACTTTCTTTGCCTCTTCCGCTTGAACGGACGTGATCCCCATCGACAAAGTCAGCCCCAGCAGGGCCGTGTTCAGTTTCTTAAACATCTGTAGCACCTATGATAAACGCCATCCGCCCTCATTCCTCAACATGAGCAACCCAGGTGTACGGATACGCAGGCAGCGTACCGTGAGTTCCTGCATCGATAAGGATTTGAAGGTGGGCACACAAGGCCGACGTGTCTCCATCGACCTCAGTTATATGTCCCTCGTGCACTGACTTTTTATCATTATTGGCTCAGTTACTTGAGCGACATTGATTCTGTCGGACGTCTGTGAACGTACGAACCGAATAAGTCAAACCAAGTTAATGCGACAGAATATCACGCCTCGGCCAGCCTGCGCGCCCGAAAGGACTGCACGCTAGTCGGGACGAGACCCACGCCCGGCATCTTTGCTCAAACGATCCAGCACAAACGCCTTGGCGTTGCGCGTCATTTGGTCGAGATGCCGGTCGCGCTGCTTCTCCGCATCGATCATTGCCCGCTTGCCGTGTTTTTGCAGCAGATACGTATGTATCTGCCGCACCTCCACAGAACTGTAGATCGAGGTGACATCCAGCAAGCCCATCAAGCCTTCGGTGCCGTGATCACGGGTGTTCATCAGCACCTGAGTGCCGCGCACACCCAGCACCTGGAAGCCCATCGATTCGAACCAGGGCACCTTGGCGACGGTGCAGGTCAGTTCGGTATGCGGGTAGCGGTCGAGCATGTCTTGCAGCATCGCCCGGGCGACGCCCCGCCGCCGGTGGCTGGCCTGCACCGCCATGTACGCCACACCGCACGCCTGGGGGTCGTCCTTGACCGGCAAGTACAGCAGAAAGCCGATGACTTGCTCCGGGTCTTCATCATCCGTGGCGACGATCAGTTCGACCGCGATGCCTTTGGCGCCACTGAGCGCTTCGAGGTAGAGATGAACCTCATAACCCACCGCGTATTGATAGATGTTGTACAACGGGTTGCTCGGCGCGATGCCCACCATGCTGATGTCGGTCAGGTTGTCGACGACCATCTGCAGAATCTGGCTGTTGATGGGCTCCGGGCACGGGGTGGCGAAGTGGGTGAGCTGGGGCATTGCGTTTTAGACTCCGGGTTAAGCCCGCTATTGTCACAGATCGAGCCCTCGCAGGAAAATCACCGCTCGGGCGCGACGATGCGGAAACGGATATTGATGTCGTTGGAGACAACATTGTCCGCCCACTCCCCTTCGCCGATCTTGAAGTCCCGGCGTTTCACGATGATATCGCCATCGAAGAGGCCGATGCCCTTCTCCGGCTTCAGCAATACCGTGACCTGCAACTTTCGCGTCATGCCCCGAAGGTTGAGATTGCCGGTGATCAGGTAGCGGTGATTGCCCAGCGCTTTTACCCCAGTCGATTCAAAGGTCGCCACCGGATACTCCGCCGTGTTGAACCAGGCAGGTTTTTGCAGCTCACTGTTGGCATCGCTGCCCCCGGCGTCGATGCTGGCAAGGTCGATGGTCAGCTTGGCGTGGGCCGCGGTGGGGTTCGCCGTATCGAAATCGAGCGTGGCGTCGAACTTGCCGAAGGTGCCGTACGCCCTGGAGCCGAACTGTTTATAGGTGAACGAGATCTTGCTGGCGGTGGTGTTTACTTGCGTGTATTCGACGGCATGGGCGCAGGGCAAGGTGCCGGCCAGGAGGATGGCGAGCAATGCGGCGAAACGCGGGAATCGAGGGGGCATGGGATTCTCCGGTTGAAGCGCCTTGGGATTCAATCACCGCACAGGTGTGTCAGTGGACTTAAGCAAATATTCGTTGAATACGCTAGGTCCGTGAATAAATGCGATCCATAGCCGCTGGCGAAGCCTGCGTTCGCTGGAGCTCGACAGCTGCTACAAGGATTGGCGGCTTATTACGAATAAGCTCCAATCATCCACTTCACTTTTTCCAGCGCCTCGCGCAATGCGCCCATCTCCACCGAGCCCAGCGCCAGGCGAAACGCATGGGGGACGTTGGCTGACGTGGCGAACGGTTCGGCGGTGGAAACCGAGACATTTTCGCGCATCAACGCCATGGCGATCTGGTCGGCCCTTGCGTCTTCCGACAACGGCAGCCAAAGAAAATACGACGAGGGATGGCGAATGCATCGCAGCCCCGCCAGTACCTCGCCGGCCACGACTTGCCTCGCTTGCGCGTCCTGGCGCTTCTCGGCCTCCAGTTGCATGACGGTGCCATCGTCGAGCCAGGCAGTGGCGATTGCTGTCATCACACCGGGAGTGTTCCAGGTGGTGGCTTTGACCGTGCGTTCCAGCGCGGGCACGTGTTGAAGGGGGGCGACGACGAAGCCGACGCGCAACCCCGTGGCCACGCTTTTGGAGAGCCCTGACACGTAAATCGTCCTCTCAGGGGCGAGTACCGCCAGCGGCGCGGGAGGATTCTCCGCGAGGAAGGCGTAAGCGGCGTCCTCAATGATCAGCAGCCCATGCCGGCGCGCAATCGTCACCAGGCAATCGCGTTGGTCGGCACTCATCACCCATCCCAACGGGTTATGCAGAGTCGGCATCGTGTACACGGCCCGTACGCGCCTGTGCCGGCACAGGCTTTCCAGCGCCTCCAGATCCGGGCCGTGATCGAGCACGGGAATGGGCACGATTTCAAGGTGCAGTGAGTCGGCCAGGGCCTTGAAGCCTGAATAGGTCAACGCGTCCGCTGCAATCACGTCACCGGGTTGCAACAGCGCCATCATGGTCACGGCCAGCCCTTGCTGGGCACCGGTGACGATCAGCACTTGCTCCGCCTCGACCGCCAGGCCTCGGACGCGCAAATGACGCGCCACCGAAGCACGTTCATGCAGACGCCCCGCGTGTGGCTGGTAGCGCAGCAACGCTTCCAGATCGCCGGCCGAGGCGAGCTGGCGCAGGGCATTTCGCAGCAGTTCCGCCTGCCCTGGAAGCGCCGGATAGTTGAAGTTCAGGTCCGTCATGCCGGCGGCAACGCTATGCTGATCGATACTCTGGCCCGGCGACCACGAGGTTTCTCTCACGAAGGTGCCCCGCCCCATTTCCCCGCTGACCAGGCCCATGGCTTCCAGCTCCGCGTAAACCCGGCTAGCTGTCACCAGCGCCAGGCCTTGCGTTGCTGCCAACTGGCGGTGGGTCGGCAGGCGCGTGCCTGGCAACAGTCGTCCTGAACGGATGTCCGCGGCAAATTCATCGACCAGTGATTTGTAGCGTGAACGAGGCATGGGCAAGTGTATCCATGACAATATTTTGATTGTATTGAGTTTCGTCCATACGATGCCTCCCATGCAACTGGCATAAAGGGAGTCCTCAATGGAACGCACATCGAACCTGCAAACCCACACCACGGTAAAGAGCGCGAGCGGCTGGCTCAACGGGTTCCTCGGCGTGCTCATTTTCAGCGGCTCGCTGCCGGCGACGCGGGTGGCTGTCCTGGAATTTGACCCGGTCTTTTTGACGGTTGCCCGGGCCAGCATCGCTGCCTTTCTGGCGCTGGGGATGTTGCTGCTTTTCAACGAACAACGGCCGGCCAAGGGTCAGCTGCTTTCCCTGGCAATTGTGGCTTTGGGCGTTGTAGTGGGGTTTCCGCTACTGACGGCGCTGGCGCTGCAATATGTGACGTCTGCGCACTCCATCGTCTTCGTTGGCCTGTTGCCATTGGCCACGGCAGCCTTTGGGGTCTGGCGCGGTGGTGAGCGTCCGCGGCTGGTCTTCTGGTTTTTCTCGGTGTCGGGAAGCCTGCTGGTGGTGGGGTTTGCCGTCTCCCAAGGCCTGAGCGCTTCTCCTGCGGGGGACATTCTGATGTTGCTGGCCATCCTCGCCTGCGGATTGGGCTATGCAGAAGGCGCCAAGCTTTCAAGAACACTGGGCGGCTGGCAGGTGATTTCCTGGGCCCTGGTGCTGTCGCTGCCGGTCATGATCCCGCTGACCTGGTTTCTGGCCCCGCCTTCGCTTTCGGGAATAACGCCGACTGCATGGTTCAGCCTGGCTTACGTCTCGCTGTTCAGCATGTTTCTCGGCTTCGTGTTCTGGTATCGCGGATTGGCCCAGGGCGGGATTGCCGCCGTCGGTCAACTGCAGTTGTTGCAGCCGTTTTTTGGCCTGGCGCTGGCGGCCACGCTGCTGCATGAACACGTCAGCCTTGGCATGTTGGGTGTGACCGTTGCGGTGATCCTTTGCGTGGTCGGTGCACGCAAGTTCTCGAAATAGACTGCTCGCCGTCAGAAACCGACTGTTGGTCGGTCTGGCCGTCGCAGGAATACTAACCTTTTAAGGTAAGGCCTGAATCGTCGTGGTGGACCGGCCTCCGAGTTGTTTCCGGCCCACCGCAGTACTCGAGAGGAGGAATGAAAAATGGCCGATTTAGAGAAGAAAATGCCGGTGCAGACCGACGAAGAAAAAACCAATCAACAACAGATGGCGACATCAGACCCTTGGCGTCCTCTGGAAAAACTGCGCCAGCAGGTCGATCACCTGTTCGAAGACTTCAATCGTGGCTCGATGCTGACGCCTTTCCGGCGTGGGTTATTCGATGTCGAACCATTCTGGAATCGGGAATTCATCGGGCGCAGCGTGCCGGCGGTGGACATTACCGAAAAAGATGAAAGCTTCGAAATCACCGCCGAACTGCCAGGCATGGATCAGGAAAATATCGACATCAAATTGTCCAACGGCAATCTGATCATCAAGGGTGAAAAGAAAGAGGACAAGGAAGAAAAAAGAAAGGGCTATTACTTGTCAGAGCGTCACTATGGCGCCTTCGAACGGGCATTCAGCCTGCCAAAAGGTGTCGATACCGACAAGATCGAAGCAAATTTCAGCAAAGGCGTGCTGAGTATTTCGCTGCCGAAAAAACCCGAAGCCATGAATGCGGAGAAAAAGGTGCAAATCAAATCCAGTTGAATCGCCTTCAGTAACCCACAAAGCCCTTGCCGGGAAACCGGGGGGCTTTTTTGTTGTTTTGCGCCTGTCAGTCGACCTGGGACGATGGCTTGATGATCGTCAGACTGCAAGGTGCCCGGTTCAATACGCTTTCGGCTGTACTGCCGATGAAAATATTGATCCCGTGATGGTAGGTTGTCCCCAATACCACCATGTCGAAGGCGTGTCGTTGTGCAAAATGTGCGATCACCTCAGAGGGGATCCCAGGCAATAGATGTTGCTGTTGTTTCTCGATTCCGTAGCGCTCGGCAAGCACCTCGAAGGCCTCCAGCTGAGCATCGATGACCGCGTCTCGCAAACTGCCATCCAGTGTGGCGGTCGGCACGTTCACCTCAGACTCCCCCAACTGCGACCAGCCGTTGACGTTGAGCAGGTGCAAGGTGGCGCCGCAGGATTGCGCCAGTGTCGAAGCGAGGTCGAGAATCCGGTCATTCAGCCCTTGGGTCAGCGCCTCCAGATGGGACAGGTCGACGGTGGCGAGTATGCTCGACGGGTTTGGGTGTACGGCATCGGTGACCAGGTGCAAAGGCGCCGGACAGCCTCGCAGCAATTGCCAGTCCAGCGGTCGGTGGAAGGCCCGGTCGAGTGCCGACACACGGTGGGTGTCCTTGATCACCAGGTCCGCATGGAAGTCATTCACGTACTCAAGCAGATGCGCCAGGCTCGGTCTGGCCCAGACTACTTCAGTGGTCACCTGCAACCCCTCGCATCGTTGAAACCGGGCTTGCTGTTCCAGCCAGTGGCGATGCACCTGCAAGTAACCTTCCCGTGCCTGGGCCATTGCGTCGTGATCGAACAGGCCGGCCACCGCCAGTGCCTGAACATGATCGAAAGCGACGATGTGCAACATTGCACCGGTTGCACAGGCCAGGGCTCGCGCCCGATCGAAAGCCGGTGTATGGACCATTTCGGTCGGGGCAATCAATAGCAGACGTTGAATGTTCACCTCTACTCTCCTTGCAGCATCGGCCATTGCATCGCACCGGCCAACAGGGCGGCCCGGTCGAACGCCGGAGTACGAGTCATGGAACAAGGAGCGATCAATAGTAAACGCTGTGTCTGCGACATAGGGCACCTCGGCGCACGGCCATCTCGATGCAGCGGATAGAACCACAGAGTGAGCGTTTCAGAGCCGCAGGATTTGATCTTTGTCAGCTATCGGGTCGACCGTTCTTCTGAATCGTCAGTTTGCTGCAAACAAACCCGAAAGCGGCTCTGCAACGCCTCCACCACACGTCGGGCTGCATGCGGCATCACTCGCCCGGTTGATAAAGATCAATCCCGTTCCCCCCGTCAGTGACAGGATAAATACAGGGTTTCGGTGCCCAAACGCAGGGGGCCATGAAGCACAGGTGTTTGTGCAATTTTTGACGGGAGTTTTGTCATGTCTGAGCAATTACGCTTCATGCTGGTCGTCTCGCCGCTCATGGAAAACAGCCCCGCGTTCGACCGGGCCGCCGCGTTGGCCAAGGCCTCGGGCGCGGCCCTGCACATCGTCGCCTTCGATTACCTGGAAGGTTTGGCAACGGCCAACCTGGTCAATGGACAAGTGCTGGAGCAGATGCGGCTCGGGTATGTCGAGCGCCATCGCCAATGGCTCGAAGAACAGGCCCGTCCCTTGCGTAAAATCGGCGTGCCCGTCACCACTGAGGTGGTTTGGGTTGAAAGACCGTTGCAGGAAATCCTCGTTCACCTCAAAGAACAACCGATGGCAGTCCTGATCAAGGCTCTGGAATACGAGTCGCTGCTGTCACGGATCATGTTCACGCCCCTGGATATTCATTTGCTGCGCGAATGCCCGGTTCCGCTGCATTTTGTCAGCCATGTGCAGCACGCCTTGCCGCGCAAGATCGTCGCCGCGGTCGACCCCTTCCACAGCAATACTCAGTACAAGGATTTCAACGACAGGATTCTGCGCGAGGCGTCAAAACTGGCCAGCACCTGCAACGCCGAGCTCGATGTTATCTACGCCCATGACCTGTCATCGATCAGCGCGGACGAGTTCGATTTCGATAACAGCTCGACGTTTTTCTCTTCAGGCAAAGCCAAGACACTGTTCGACGCACAAGCCGATGCCTTCCGCGAACTGGCCGAACGCAACGGTATTGCGCCGGAGCAACAGCACATGATCATGGGCAACCCGGCCAAGGTTCTTACCCATTACGCCGATGCGTACAACGTCGATGTGATTGTCATGGGCCGGGTCGGCCATCGTGGCATGGATCGACTGGTGGGCAGCACCGTGGAGCATTTGCTGTACAAAATGCCGTGCAGCGTATGGGTGCTTTCACCTGAAGACCTGTAGAGCGAAGCCGGGACCTCGCTCGGACACGGCTGTCGGGCGCTGAGCCGGGCCAGCAAACTCAGGACAATTTCTGGCACAGGTTCTTTTCTCGCCACGGGCTGCTTAAACGCAACACAAGTTTGCGCAATTCACTGAACCAGAAAACTGTGCTGGCCATAGCAAAACACAGGCCCCACTGGCCCAGCGTCAATGCACTCGTATTGAAAGCCTTGTTCAGTGGTGGCCAGTGCACCACGGCAATCTGCAAGGTCATCGCCAAGACTATTGCACCCCAGAGCCACTGGTTGGCGAATAATCCGATGAATGCACTGGCTGATTCCGAGCGAGCACTCAGTGCATTGAACAGTTGCGCCAATACCAGCACCGTAAAACAGGCCGTACGGGCCTGAACCAGCGATTCATTGCCCGGTATCAGGCCACCAGGCAGCATCCAGTCGACCGTCAGCAAACTCGCCAACGCCATCGCCAGACCGACCTGGAGCACGCCGCTCCACATGTTTGTGTCGATGATTCGATCCGTTGGCTTGCGCGGGCTGCGTGTCATCACATCCTCACTGTGCGGATCGAGCCCCATCGCGATGGCAGGCGCCGCATCAGTGATCAGGTTGATCCACAGAATCTGTGTGGCCAGCAGCGGCAGGATGATCCCGCCCTTCTCGTCTACCAAGCCAATAATCCCGGCACCGACGACGGCAAGAAAGACCGTTAGAACTTCCCCCATATTGGAAGACAGCAAGTAACGAAGAAACTTGCGGATATTGTCCAGAATCCCGCGCCCTTCGCGAACGGCCAGCACGATGGTCGCGAAGTTATCATCAGCCAGAATCATTTTTCCCGCCTGCTTGGTCACCTCCGTTCCGGTGATGCCCATGGCAATGCCGATATCGGCTGACTTCAGTGCCGGTGCATCATTCACACCATCCCCGGTCATCGCCACCACATGCCCCTGCGCCTGAAGCGCGTCGACAATCCTCAGCTTATGCGAGGGCGCCACGCGTGCATAAACAGATGTCGATTTGACCGCCTCGGCCAAGGCCGCATCGTCCAGTTCATCCAGGTCGGCACCGGTCAAAGCCCCTCCACCGGCCTGGATGATGCCCAGGTCCTCGGCGATGCGGGCAGCCGTTCGCGGATGGTCGCCAGTGATCATGATGATGCGGATGCCTGCCCGATGGGCCTCGGCAATGGCTGGCGCGACTTCTTCGCGCGGTGGATCACTGATGCCGACCGTCCCGATGAAAACCAGCGCTTTCTCAAGGGGTTGACCGGCCGTGACATCCTCTTCGGGTGACAACGGACGGTACGCCACGGACAGCGTGCGCAAAGCGGCACCCGATAATTCATTCACATCGGCCACGGCTTTGGCACGCAGGTCGTCGGTGAGTGGCACGACATCCATGCCGACCTGAACGTGTGTGCAATGTTGAAGAAGCACATCCGGCGCGCCCTTGCTGATCAGCAATCGCTCATCGTTGCGCTCATGATCGATGACCAGTACCGACATCATTTTTCGATCAGAGGTAAAGGGTATTTCCGCCACGCGCTCGAAGCGTTCCGTGCTGCGAACCGGGGCATCAAGCTTGCGCTCCGCCACCAGAAAAGCGCCCTCGGTCGGATCGCCTTGAATCACCCAGCTGCCCTCTTCCTGCTGCGCCAGCGCGGCATTGCCCGCCAGGCTTCCACCACGCAGTAACAGCACATTTTCGCTGTGCACCGGGCCGCCGCTCATGGGCAGGTCCTGGTGGTGAATCTGCCCCTGCGGGGCATAACCGACGCCGCTGACGACCCCTTTGCCTGATGCCGTCATGGTTTGCTGGATGGTCATTTCAGAACGGGTCAGCGTGCCGGTCTTGTCGGTGCAGATGACCGATGCAGACCCCAGGGTCTCAACCGAAGACAGTCGCTTGATGATGGCTTTGTTGCGGGCCATCCGCAGCATGCCGAATGCGAGCACCAGTGATAAAACCGCAGGCAGCCCCTCTGGCACCGCGGCGACCGCCAGAGACACACCCAGCAGAAGCACCCGCAGCACGTCGTCGACCGTGTGAACATCAGTGAGCATCAGCACTGCCGCAACGACAACCGCCGCGATCAGCAGAACCGCCATGCCGAGCATCCGCCCTATGGCGCGTACTTCCTTTTGCAGTGGCGTCACCTCTTCGGGCGTGACGTCCAGCAGATGAGCGATCGCCCCGATTTCAGTCGCCATACCAACGGCCGTGACGATGCCGAGCCCTGAACCCTGGGCGATGGCTGTGCCTTTGAACACCATATTGGAGCGCTCTGCCAAAGGGACTTCGGTGCTCGAACACGTTGTGTTTTTCGAGACCGCTTCACTTTCTCCGGTCAGCGATGCTTCCAGGATCCGCAAGGCATTGGCCTGAACAAGACGAGCATCGGCGCCCACCGAATCACCTTCGGATAACACCAGCAGATCGCCGACTACCAGTTGCTCACTGGGGATACGCGTCAAGGCTCCATTGCGAATGACGGAGGACGAGGTTTGGGTCAGTCTGGCCAGCGCTGCCACAGCTCGCTGTGAGCGGGTTTCCTGGAAAAATCCGAGGAATGCATTAGCCAGCACAATCAGGGTGATGACCAATGCATCAACAGGCCAATCGCGGCTATCGCTCAGCCACCAGATGGCCAAGGTAATGGCCACTGCGACGAGCAGCAGATACACCAGCGGATCCTGAAACTGCACCAGTAGATAATGCCAGGCGGGTTTGACCGGTTGAACCCGTAACGCATTGGGCCCGTCTCGGTTCAGACGGGCCTGGGCTTGTGCACTGGACAAGCCCAGGCCGATGTCAGTGTCCAGCTCACGGGCAACCATTCCCACGTCTTCAAGGTGAGGGTGAGTGATCGTGTGGCTGCCAGACTCGACTGTCATGCTCATCTTATCCCCGGCTCCTTGCCGGACAACCGGCCAAGGGGTTTATGTCACAGCGATGAGCTTGAGGGCTGATCGAGGGGGGTTAATTCAACACTGTCGCGGTACTCCGGCACCGACACCGACCAGCCCAGTTCCAGACTGATACGCCGGCGCAGTACATCCGAGGCATTCGGTTCCCCATGCACCACATAAGTGTGTTTCGGCGGCCGTTTGAACCCGCGCAACCACTGCATGATTTCATCCGCATCGGCATGGGCGGACAGCGTTTGCATCGGTACCACCTCGGCCCGGATCGGCACGTCTTTGCCATGAATACGCACCGATGGCGCACCGGCGACGATCTGCGCACCACGGGTACCGCCCGCCTGGAAGCCCGGCACCAGCAACGTGTTCAACGGGTTGGGGGCCAGTGCCTTGAGGTGATGAAGGACGCGCCCACCGGTGGCCATGCCGCTGGCGGCGATGATCACCGCCGGGGTGCGTTGCTGGTCCAGTTCGATTGAGTCTCGGGTCGAGCGCACGAACTGCGCGACATGGCACATGCCCTCGCACTCTTGCAGTGATAAGCGGTGTTCACTGCGAAAACGCTGATAAAGGCGCGTAACGTCGGTGGCCATGGGGCTGTTGAGGTAGATCGGCAGGTCCGGAATCGCCCGTGCCTGGACAAGCCTGTACAGGTAATACATCAGCAATTGCGCGCGTCCGACCGCAAATGAGGGCACCAGCGTGATGCCGTGGCGCAAAGCGGTGCGGGTGATGACCTGAGCCAGTTGCTCCTCCGGGGATTCAACCGGGTGCTGGCGGTCACCGTAGGTCGATTCCACCAGCAGATAATCGGTCTGCTCGATGATTTGCGGGGCGAACATCAATGGATCGTTCGGCCGCCCCAGGTCCCCGGAGCACACCAGCGTCATGCCATCGGCCACCACTTCCACCGTGGCGGCGCCCAGTATGTGCCCGGCGCAGCGCAACAGAATGCTCATGCCCGGAACAATCTGGACCCGGTGATGCAACTCCACCGGATGCAACAGCTTGAGCGCCTGCTCGGCGTCATGCTCGGTATAAAGCGGCAGCGCCGGACTGTGTTTGGAGAAGCCATGGCGATTGGCAAACTCGGCTTCTTCTTCCTGCAAGCGGCCACTGTCGCGCAACAGGATTTTCACCAGTTCACAGGTTGCGGGGGTGGCATACACCGGCCCGCGATAACCGTTGCGCACCAGCACCGGTAAATAGCCACTGTGATCCAGATGGGCATGGGTCAGCACGATGGCATCGAGGTCGCGAACCGGTACCTGGAAACGGTCCCAGTTGTGCAGACGCAGTTGTTTATAGCCCTGGAACAAACCGCAATCGATCAGCACATGGTGGTCGTGATGTTCCAGCAGGTACTTGCTGCCGGTCACCGTGCCCGCCGCACCGAGAAATGTCATACGCATCATCATTTCCTCATGCCAGGTATCGCTTTACCCGACGGATAAACGCTTATCCATGGTTTTCCCCTCGGTTCATGGCGGCAGGGAAATGTCAGGTTGTGATGAACAGTAGCTGGCGGATGGCCGTGGGACTCTGATTTTTGTCAATGAATGACCGCTAGTGACAGCCGGACGCACCCACAGAAGCGTTGTTGATTTAACTCAATGTCTTGATGCCATTCACGTGTAAAAAAACCTGATCGGGCCAGGCTTTGCGCCCGCTGCAATCCATCCATCGGACAGAGGGCATCACCATGAGCGACTTGAGTTTGCGTCAACGCATTCTGGAAGAGCTTGAGTTCCAGCCAGGTATCGATGCTGCCAACATCGGTGTGACCGTGGACAACGGCGTCGTTACCCTCTCCGGCCACGTCAAGAGCTACATACAGAAAATCAATGCGGAACGCGCGGTAAAAAGCATCAAGGGCGTACGCGCGCTGGCCGAAGAAATTCAGGTCAGACCAGAGAAAAACGCTGGCACGGCGGATGACACCATCGCTGCCCGGGCCTTGAACATCATCGCGTGGAGCTCAGACGTTCCCGAAGATGACATCGAAATCACGGTGCAGAACGGCTGGGTCACCCTTGAAGGCGAAGTGGACTGGCAATACCAGAAAGAAACCGTGGAGCGGGCCGTGCACAAATTGTCGGGAGTGGTCGGCATCGACAACCTGCTGACCCTTCGTGCGCGGGTGAATGCAGTCGATGTCCAGCAACGTATCGAAGATGCCCTCAAACGCAATGCCGAAGTCGATGCCAAGGAGATCCACGTCAAGGTCGAAGGCGACACCGTGAAGCTTGAAGGCAGGGTTCATTTGTGGCGCGAACGCAAGATCGCGGAACGTGCAGCCTGGTCGGTGCCCGGCGTGAAGCAGGTTGAAGATCATTTGCTGCTCGCCTGAGTCAATGACCTGTGGATCGCACTGGCCGCGTTTCACTGGAGGGGCATGATGTTCGCGGTCACATTGATCAATACGCTGGTGGTGATCAGTGTCGTGGTGATTCACTACGAATGCCTGTTACGCCTCAATGACTGGCTGCCGAAGCTTAAACTCTGGAGCCGCTTCAGGATTGTCGTCGGGGTGTTCGGTGCTCTGGTGGCCCATGCCATAGAGGTGTGGTGCTTCGCGCTGGTCTATCACCTGATGGTGCGCTCCGGAAAATGGGGCAGCCTGATCGGCAGTTTCGACGGTTCATTGATGGACTGCGTGTATTTTTCATTCACCACGTACACCACAATCGGTTTCGGCGACATTGCACCGGTGGGCAACCTCAAGTACCTCACGGGTCTGGAGGCCCTGACCGGTCTGGTGCTCATCACCTGGACGGCATCCTTTCTGTTTATCGAAATGCAGAAGTACTGGAAGCGCAAATAACCCTCCGCCCTTAGCGCCTGTCGAGATAACGGAACAGTTCCTCCTCTTGGTCGAAGTGCAGTTGCACAAGGGTATCCAGACGAATCAACTGGTGCTGAATCTCATCGGCGCAAGCCGTTGCAGGGTCGGCACTGAAGTCAGCGCTCATACGCGCCAGCACATGAATAAGGCGAAAGATCTCTCGATGGGCATGGCTCAATGCCGACAAGGGATCCTCACCCTGCATGTTTCGCGTCAGCAACGGGTACAGGTTTTTTTCATCTTCGTGTTCATGGCGGGCCAGTGAGGTTTGCAGCTTATTCACCAGTTCGTCCAGGTCGGCCTGTGCTTGCTCAAGAGGACGCAGGGCAAAGTCGTTGGCCATCTTATGCAGATCGCTCAGCACTGCGCAGAGTTGATCGTGTTCATCCTGCAGGCGATCGATATGCTCTCCGGCAAGCTGTTGGCGCAGACCTCGCGACGGCATCAATGCACGCAGGGCATTGATAATGATCACCACGTCGATGCCTTCCTGCACAATCGCGCCAATAAGTGGCGGCAAGTAACCGAAGGCCGCCACAACCATGGCCAGCAAGGACATGCCCATGCCGACCAACACGCCTTGGCGGGCGATGTGACGGGTTCGGCGGGCAATGTCCAGCGCCTCTACCAGGCGATCCAGGCGATCCACCAGCAGCACAACCCCCGCGGCTTGCGCAGAGGCCGTGGCACCGCTGGCTCCCATCGCCACACCGACATGGGCCGCCGCCAATGCGGGGGCATCGTTGATGCCATCGCCCACCATCAGTGTGCTGGCGCGCAGGCAGCCTTCCTGGACCACACGCACTTTATCCTCAGGGGTCAACCCGGCACGCAGCTCGTCGATACCGGCCGACAGCGCAATCATCTCGGCGGTTTCCAGGCGATCACCCGTGAGCATGACGACTCGCTCGATGCCTCTGTTGCGCAGTCGACGCAGGGTTAGCGGGGTTTCCCGACGCAGGTTGTCCGAGAAAACCAGCAAACCGGCGAGTGCCCCATCCACTTCAATGAAACTGCCACTGCACGCCAGGTAATCCATGTGACGCAGCATGGTTGTGGCCCAGCCAGGCACAGGCATGTCTTTATGAACGAACGACAAGGTGCCGAAACGCACCCGCAGGCCATCGATCAGCCCGCTAAGACCTGCGCCCGGAATTTCCTCAACGTCCTGCGGCAGGCTGAGCGGCAATCCACGCTGACAGGCCGCTGTGACAATGGCCTGGGAAATCGGGTGCGTCGAGGCTTGCGCCAGCGAAGCGGCCAGGCCAAGCAGGCGCTGCGGTTCGAACGCTCCGTTGGTTTCAATCGACTGCAGACGGGCATGGCCGCTGGTCAGCGTGCCGGTCTTGTCGAGAAACACTTGCTTGACCCCGGCCAGCGCTTCCAGGGTCACGCCGTCCTTGATCAGGATCCCGCGCCGCGCCGCTCTGGAGATACCTGACATGATTGCGATCGGCACCGCCAGAATCAAAGGACAAGGTGTGGCCACCACCAAAACCGCCAGCGCTCGCAAAGAATCTCCACTGATGTACCAGGCGATCCCGGCAATCAGCAATGTCAGAGGAATGAAGAGCAATGCATAACGGTCGGCCAGACGCACGAAAGGCGCGCGCGAGCGTCGTGCGGCTTCGGCCAGGCGCACCACCCCGGCATAGGTGCTCTGCGCTGCCGTTCGCGTGGCAGCCAGTAGAATGGGCGCACCGACATTGGTCACGCCACTGGGCAGTTGCTCCCCTGCCTGGCGGGTGACCGGCAGTGACTCACCGCTGAGTGCCGATTCGTCCAGAACGGCGGTAGAACTGAGTAGACAGCCATCGACCGGTACCACCTCCCCCAAGCGTACAAGCAGTGTCTGCTGCGGCTGGATCTGCTCAACCGGTATCTGCCGTAAATCGCCATTTTCTTGCAGCCAGGCAAAGCGTGGCGCCCGGTCTACCAGCGCACGCAGCTCGCGCTCGGCGCGTTGTTTGGTAAAAAACTCGAGGATGCGTCCTGACGCCAGCATCAAGGCAATCACCGCCGCCACCAGCGTCTGTTCAAAAAACAGCGCCGCTGCAATCGACAGCAATGCAATCAGATCGACACCGGCCTCGCGCCGGGCCAGGCGCCCGGCAATCTCGACGAGCAATACCAGAGCCATCACCAGACTGCCTGCGGCCCAGAAAATCGACGCCCAGTCAGACTGTTGGGCGATCTGCGCAATGCCCCCGGCCAGCAGGGTCAGGGTGGTGAGCAGCAATAGCGCCGGGTCCAGCCACTTACCGAGCATTGATGTGAGTTCCTGCACGCGACATGAATGGATAGAGCTTAGGACTCCAATGGCCGGCATGTCCGCAATGCGTCTGTATTTATCGTTAGCGCAACGGCTGCTGCCAGCCCCCCATTGCTGTCTGCGCTCTTTCTGATCTGGATCAAACTGGCTTTGGCCATTCACGTAGAGATTAAGAGTCAGCGTTCACACCGCCGTATCTGCTATTCACTCAGTGGAGAAACGAAATGACCGACTCTGCGAAAAAAGTCCCCGTGAAAACCGAAGAAAAAACCGCTCTGCGCCCATCGACAACCGATCTGTGGCGGCCCTTGGAAAAGCTTCGCCAACAGGTGGATCACTTGTTTGAAGACTTCCATCACGGTTCAGGGTTGTCGCCATTCAGCCGTGGGTTATTCGATGTAGACCCTCTGTGGCGCCGAGAGCTGTCAGGCCGCGGAATGCCTGCGGTAGACATCACCGAGAATGACAAAAGCTTCGAAGTCACTGCCGAATTGCCCGGCATGGATCAGAAGAACATCGAGATCAAACTGTCCAACGGCAGCCTGATCATCAAAGGCGAAAAGAAAGAGGAGAAAGAAGAGAAAAGGAAGGGCTATTACCTCAACGAGCGTAGCTATGGTTCCTTCGAGCGGATGTTCAACCTGCCCAAAGGCGTCGACGCCGAGAAGATCGAAGCGAGTTTCAACAAAGGCGTGCTGAAGGTCTCGCTGCCGAAAAAGCCTGAGGCCATGCAGGCGGATAAAGTCGTGCCGATCAAGGCCGACTGATCGCCCGACCGTCCTGCCCCTTGTCGGGAAACCGCCGAGGGGCTTTTTATCCTTGTGAAAATAGATCAAACAGTGCAAGTCAGTGCGGCCCCTGACAGTCGACGTGAATACCGCGCCGCATGGCACGACGGCCAACCCGCCTTTATGGGGTGACGTTCATGAACACACCTTCCCAAGACAGGCTGAACACACTTTATGGCGCGCATACGCACATTGACGAGGCCTCCATCGCCCCGCTCCTGCGTCAGTACGCCGAACCCTTGCCGGAACTGAATTCGGCCGCATTGGGTGAAATGTTCGACCGCTACGCGGATGCGCGCGTGGTGATGATCGGAGAAGCCAGCCATGGCACCAGCGATTTCTATCGAACCCGGGCGGCGATCACCCAACGACTGATCGAGCAGCACGGGTTCAACATTGTTGCCGTTGAAGCCGACTGGCCAGACGCAGGCCATGTTGACCGTTATGCCCGAGGGTTGGCGCATTCGGCGTGGACACGGCACATCTTCAGCCGGTTCCCCACCTGGATGTGGCGCAATACCGATGTGCAAGCGTTCGCCCACTGGCTGCATCAGTACAACCATCAACATGCGCCTGAACGCCGCGTCGAGTTTCGCGGCCTCGACGTTTACAGTTTGCGCAACTCGATCCATGAAGTGCTGAGTTATCTGGACCGAGTCGACCCGCAGCTGGCACACGAAGCTCGGCGGCGCTATGGCTGTTTGACGCCTTGGCAGGATGATCCTGCGCTGTACGGCCACTTTGTCGAACGCGACGGTGTAATGCCTTGCGAGCATGCGGTGGTCGAGCAACTCAATGCCATGCTCGCCGAACAATTGGCCGGGCTTATCCAGGACGATGAGGCGTTCTTCGATGCAACGCAAAACGCCCGGGTCGTCCGGGCGGCGGAACAGTATTACCGCGCGATTTATCGAGGTTCGACCGCCTCCTGGAACCTGCGTGACCGGCATATGTTCGACACATTACAGGCGCTGCTTGAGCACCGGGGCCCTCAAGCCAAAGCCGTGGTGTGGGCGCACAACTCGCATATTGGCAATGCGGCCGCCACGCAGATGGGCTGGAGGGGGCAGTTCAATATCGGGCAGCTGTGCCGCAGTGCCTATGGGCGCGATGTCGTGCTGATCGGCATGAGCACCGACCGTGGCCAAGTGGCCGCGGCCGATGACTGGGATGGGGAGATGCTCATCAAGGACGTTCGGCCATCTCGTCCAGACAGTTGGGAGCGTCAGTTCCTCAAGGCCGGCGTGCCGGCTTCATTGACCGACTGGCGAGATCCGCAGCGAAAAGACCTGCGTCGAGCCCTGTCCGAACCGCTGCTGGAGCGGGCCATCGGGGTGATTTATCGCCCCGAAACCGAACGCAGCAGTCACTACTTCGAGGCGGTGCTGGCCGAACAATTCGACGCCATGGTCTGGATTGAACAGACGCAACCGGTGACGGCCTTGCCCTTGCCAAAAAGCCAGACGCTGGAACCGGAAGACGAAACCTTTCCATTTGGCGTCTGACAAGCATCAACCGGTGGAGGTCGACACTGGACCACCACCGTGCAGATACCGCTCGAACCAGTCGCCAGCCAGCCTGGCGACGGTTTCAAGCGCGCCTTTTTCTTCAAAAAGATGCGTAGCGCCCGGCACGACTTCCAGACGTTTCTCACACCGCAAGGCATGACTGCTTTGCACATTCAAATCGATCACTATCGGATCCTGCTCACCGACAATTTGCAGGGTCGGCGCCTTCACGCGGGCCAGCGCCGCACCTGCAAGGTCGGTCCGCCCTCCCCGGCTCACCACGGCATGCACCCGGTCCGCACGATCGGCCGCTGCCCTTAGCGCCGCAGCGGCACCGGTGCTGGCGCCGAACAATCCGATCCGAAGCTGTTGCAGTTCTGCATCCTGGCCAATCCAGTCGATTACCTTCACCAGTCGTCTGGAAAGTAGTTCGATGTCGAAACGCAGTTCCCGGGTCTGGTTATCCAGGTATTGCTCTGGTTCCGTGAGCAGGTCGAACAGTAAGGTACCCAGCCTCCGCCTGGCCAAAGACTCGGCAACGTGTTGATTACGCGGGCTTGAACGACTGCTGCCGCTGCCATGGACGAAGACCACCAGGCCGACAGCGTTCTTGGGCAGGCGCAAGTCAGCAGACAGCGCCACGTCCCCCAGGTCCAGCTTTCGATAGCGAGCCTCAATCATTTCAATCCTCCTGACCGGGAACACTCCCGCCGGATTCTCTGTGCCAGGCCCGATGCAAAAGATCGATAACTTCATCGTCCGAGGTCTGGGAAAAGTTCATGTACCAATAACCAATCGACATCATCCACTCAGGAATCAGCGGGCAGATCACCTCATCGACTTCGCTATACAGGGCTTCGAGCGTATCGAGCGGTGCCACCGGCACCGCAACGACGATACGCGACGGTGATTGCAGGCGCACCGCGCGTATCGCCGCCATCATAGAGGCCCCGGTCGCCAGGCCGTCGTCGACCAGAATCACCACCTGATCCTTGAGTTGCACCGGCGCCCGCGTCCCGCGGTAGGCACGCTCGCGACGCAACAACTCCTGCGTTTCCCGTGCGACCACGTTATCGAGTGTGCGCTGATCGATACGGTTCGCCCGCAGCGCCTCCTCATTGACGATTTGTATGCCGCCACTGGCAATTGCGCCCATGGCGAACTCCTCATGAGAGGGCACCCCGAGCTTGCGGACCAGCATCAGGTCGAGGCGAATCTTCAGGGCCGTGGCAATTTCATAGGCCACCGGCACGCCGCCACGGGGCAAGGCGAGAACGATGACATCGGGTCGATGAGCGTATTTGAGCAACGGTTCTACCAGTCTTCGACCGGCATCAACCCGGTCGCGCAAGATGGTTTGCGATGAGGAATTCCGAATCACTTGAAACCTCCCCGGACGATCACGCGTGTCGGCTCGTATTACACCACCCTGACTTCTCCAGTCTGTGGACAGCCATCACGTCTTCACTGAATCAAACATCATCTTCAGTTTAGATTCCGCTCCTGAAGTCTCCTTGTTGTTGATTTTTATCAAGTCCCCGCGCAAGGCTGTCCACTGGGCCTCCCAGGCGCATGCCCCACACAGCCCCTTACGCTATGATTCACTCACCGGCTCTGGATGGGAGGCTGCCATGCCTGACCTGCCTGCGAATCAGCGGTTGCGTTTGTACGACAGCGATGAACTCGATTCGGTGCTGCAGGCGATGGCGCGCCAGGCCGCAACCCTGTTACCGCCTGCACAAGCGGCAGTGGTTGGCATCCAGCGCCGCGGCGAGCCTCTGGCACAGCGTTTACGGCAACATCTGTCACGTCAGACCGGCCAGCCAGAGCTGCCTCTCTACCCGTTGAAGGTCAAGCGCTATGCCGATGACCTCAAGGTGCTGCATGCACATACGGCACTGACCGAGAACCCGCTTCTCAACACGCTGGACCTTGCCAATACCACCCTGCTGGTTGTCGATGACGTGCTGTTTGAAGGCCACTCGCTCCTGCGCACTTGCGCGTACCTGGCGCAACTGGGTGCTCGCCGGGTCTATACGGCGGTACTGGTCGACCGGCATGTCTGCCAGCAGCCGATCCATGCCGATATTGTCGGCGTGCACCTGCAAGTGGCCGCCCATGACATCGTCGAATGCAACGTGCCGCCCTATGAAATGGAGTTTTGCATTGAAGTGCTGCGTCATGGCGCCGCCCGCTGACGGTGCAACTGACCAAGGGATAACTGACCAAGGGGTTTCAAGGTGCCTGCTCACTGGGTTGACCTTTTTGCATCAGATAGGCGACAAGTTTGTCCAGGGTATCCACCTGTTGGTAATCGGTTTCAGGGATGACAATGCCCAGACTCCGATGCAGGGCTTCGATGAGGCGAAGCCAGTCCATCGAGTCCAGATCAACCTCCTCGCGTAGCGACCGGTCACTGTGTAATTGCTCAGGCTCGATTTCAGGAGCGATGCTCTTCAAGGCGCTCAACACCTGATTGCGTACCAATAGCGGGTCCATAGGCTTACCTCATAGGTTCTCTGGGGTTTGCAGCAAGCGACGGACTTCCCCCAGAAAGCGAGCGCCATAGTGACCGTCGCTGACCCGATGATCAGCTGACAAGCTGCTGACGACGGTGGGCATGACGCACAACTGGCCTTCATTCACCCAGGGGCGCTCGCAGATACGACCGAAGCCGACCAGAGCGACCTGCGGCGCATAGATCACACCCAGTACGCTGTCTACGCCCTGATCGCCGAGTTGAGTGACCGTTATGCCCGCGCCACCGAGCTCGGAGCTGCGCAGAGAGCCGCTGCGGGCGCGCTCGACCAGGCTGGCCAGCTCTCTCATCAAATCGGTCAGGGCTGTGTCCGCCACATGACGCAGAACCGGGGCGACCAGACCGCCCTGACGCAGGGTAATTGCCACCCCAAGGTCAGTATCGAGTGCAGGTTCAAAGGCATTGTTCTGCCAGGAACCGTTGAGCTGCGGATAGTCGCGCAGGGCCAACGCCACCGCTTTGAGCAGTAGTGCACTGGGCAACAGACGCTCCTGTAATGTGCCTTGTGCATTGTGTGCCTGCAGCCAGGCCATGGCCTTACCCAAGGCGATGGTTTCGCTCAGGTAATAATGGGGAATCTCGCGCTTCGAACGGCTCATGGCCGCTGCGATCGTGTGACGCATGGCCTGGTTATGGTCCGGCTCCGGGGCCACACGGGCGGCAGCCTCGACATCTTCCAGGGTAACCACACCGTGGGGGCCATGGCCTTGTAATTGGCTGAGACTGAACCCCAATTCGGCAGCGCGCTTGCGTGCAGCCGGAGAAATTCGCGGGCGTGCACCGGAGCGGTTTTCTTCTGCGGTCAGCACCGGTGGAGTCGGTATCCGTCGCGCAGTCTGCGCACTTTCACCGGGTTCCAGCAACAGCGCGATGGGTGTACCCACGGGCACCTTGGCTCCGATGTCGATCAGCAACTGCATGACCGTGCCGTCGTGCCAGCACTCTACGTCGATGGCGGCCTTGGCCGTATCGACCACGGCAATCACCTGACCAGGCTTGACCGCATCGCCCGGATGGATTTTCCATTCCAGCAACGTGCCTTCATCCATATCGGCCCCCAGAGACGGCAATTTGAATTCGATCATGGTTGACCCTCCCGGCCTTGGCTTCGACACGTTGACGTCATCACGCTGACGTTCCCTGGCACAGCTCATGCGCGGCCGCGACGATCGTCGACACTTGTGGCAATGCAGCCTCTTCGAGATGCCGGGGATAAGGGATCGGTACTTCGGCGCTGCACACCCGGGATGGCGGAGCATCCAGCTCGAAAAAGCTCTGTTCGACGATCCGCGTGATGATCTCGGCGGCCAGACTGCCGCTACGCCAGCCTTCATCGACGACAAGGGCGCGACGGGTTTTACACACCGAGGCCATGATTGCCTGGTCATCCAGAGGGCGCAGAACCCGCAGGTCGATCACTTCGCAATCAATGCCCTCCCCGGCCAGTTGCTCAGCCGCCGTCAGGGCCTTGCCGAGTGTGCCGCCGTAGGTGATCAGGGTCAGGTCGTTACCGACACGCCGGACCTTGGCGCTACGGATGTCCAGCGTCTCCCAGTCGCCTGTATCGCCCTCCATGTTGTAGAGCTGGGCATGTTCGAAAATCAGCACCGGGTCTGGATCCAGCAGCGCTGGCCAGAGCATGCCGCGTGCGTCTTCGAGGGTCGCCGGAGCCAGAATTTTCAGGCCGGGAATATGCGCGTACCAACCTTCCAGACTGTGGGAGTGCTGCGCGGCGAGCTGACGTCCCGCGCCTGTGGCCATGCGCACGACCAGGGGAACGGAGAACTGTCCGCCGGACATGTGCCTCAGGGCTGCTGCCGTATTCATCAGAGGATCGAGGGCGAGCAGGCTGAAATTCACGGTCATGATTTCTACAATCGGCCGCATGCCGCCCAAGGCGGCCCCGATACCGGCCCCCACGAAGCCCAATTCCGACAGCGGCGCGTCTCGAATGCGCTCGGGGCCGAACGCTTCAAGCAACCCCAGGGACACGGCATAGCTGCCACCGTAACGGCCGACGTCCTCGCCCATCAGAAATACCCGTGGGTCCCGCTGCAGCGCGTCGCGCAGGGCCTCGCGCAACGCTTCGCGATACGTCATGCGAGCGCTCATGATGCCGACCTCGAGGTGTAAACATCGTGAGACAAATCCTCAAGCGGTTCCAGGCTCCCGCTTTCGGCATAAGCGACAGCGGCTTCCACTTCAGCGTCCACCTCGGCCAGGATCTCCAGAAAACCGGGCTCGTCCAAAAGGCCTTCTGCCTTGAGTTGTGCACTGTAGGTATGAATCGGTCCGCGCGCCTTCCATTGCTCCACCTCAGCCTTGTCACGATACAGCTGCGGGTCGAACATCGAATGGGCACGAAATCGATAGGTGCGAAACTCCAGAAAAAAAGGCCCATGCCCCTCCCGGATATGTTTAACAGCGTCACAAGCGGCTTCGTACACCGCAATCACATCCATGCCATCGACGGATCGGGTATCGACCTTGTACGCCGAGGCTTTGGTACACAAATCGGTTTGCGACTGCGAACGCGCCAGGGCCGTGCCCATGGCATACAAGTTGTTCTCGCAGCAAAACAGCATCGGCACCTGCCACAACGCGGCCAGGTTGATGGACTCATGAAAGGCGCCCTCCGCCATCGCGCCTTCACCAAAAAAGCACGTAGAGAGACGCGATCCCCCCTGCATACGGTCGGCCAGCGCCAGGCCGACCGTGAGTGGCAAGCCACCGGCCACGATGGCATTGCCGCCGAAGAAACGTGTGCTGGCATCGAACAAGTGCATTGAACCGCCGCGTCCTCGCGAACATCCTTCCTGGCGTCCGTACATCTCGGCCATGATCGTCTTCATGGGCACACCCTTGATCAGTGCATGGCCATGTTCGCGATAAGTCGCGACCACCGCATCATCGGCAGCCAATGCATGCAAAACGCCGACGGCGACCGCTTCTTCACCGATGTACAGGTGCAGGAAACCACGGATCTTGCCCTCCCCGTACAACTCGCCGGCGCGCTCCTCAAGACGGCGGATGCGCACCATGTCCCGTAGCAAGTCGAGCGCAATATCCTGAGGCAACGATTGGAGACTCACGACGGATTCTCCAGGCTGGAAGTATCACCTTCAGGCAAACCCAGCTCCCGGGCCTTTAGCAGACGTCGCATGAGTTTTCCGCTACGCGTGTGCGGAAGTACCTGCACGAACTCCAGTTCCTTTGGCGCGACCACGGCACCGAGGCGCTTGCGTCCATGACCAAGCAACTCATCGTGCAGGGCCTGGCTGGCGGTGAAACCGCTCTTGAGCGAAATGAAGGCCTTCACGGTTTCACCCAGCAGTGGATCGGGCTTGCCAATCACCGCAACTTCGGCCACCGCCGGATGTTCCATGAGCGAGCTTTCAACTTCGAACGGACCGATCAGGTGCCCGGCCGATTTGATGACATCGTCGCCACGGCTAACGAACCAGTAGTAACCATCGGCATCGCGACGCACCAGATCACCACTGAGGTACCACTCACCGACAAAGCTCTGTCGATAACGCTCCTCCTGCCCCAGATAAGTCCGAAACATGGCGGGCCATGGCCGCTTCAGGGCCAGATCGCCGACCTCATTATCATCGAGAAATACCAGTGCACCGTCCGCGCCGCGCTCGACGATGGCGACCTCGACGCCTGGCAGGGGTTTGCCCATCGAACCTGGTTTGATAGCCATCGAAACGGTATTGGCAATCATGATTCCGCCCGTTTCGGTCTGCCACCAATTGTCGTGGATCGGCAGCCCCAGCACCTCTTTGCCCCACCAGACCGCCTCGGGATTGAGCGGCTCTCCGACGCTGGCAATAAAGCGCAGACACGCAAAGCGATGGCTGCGCGCCAATGCGTCGCCCGCTTTCATCAACAGGCGGATTGCCGTCGGGGCCGTGTACCAGACCGTTACCCGTTGTTGTTCGAGAATCCGGTACCAGCGTTCGGCATCGAATTCGTTGCCCTCGACCACGCTGGTAACACCCAGCAACAGCGGCGCGAAGATCCCGTATGAAGTCCCCGTGACCCAGCCCGGATCGGCGGTGCACCAATAAATATCTTCGGGGTGCAAATCCAGCGCGTATTTAGCGGTGACACGGTGAGTCAGCGTGGCGCCGTGGACATGCAACACACCTTTGGGAGTGCCTGTGGTGCCGCTGGTGAAGTGTAAAAGTGCGGGACTGTCGACCGTTGTCCGGACGATGTCGAAAGTGTCATCGGCTTCGGCCAGCAGTCGATGCAAGCTGTGGGCGCCCTCCACAGCCGTCGTATTCCCACCCTCTGCGTCATACAGCAACACATGTTTGAGTGTCGGCAAACGTTGACGAATAGCCGCAATCTTGCGCCGATAAAGCGTTTCGCTGGTTAGCAGCACGCTGCATTCGCCAAGCCGCATGCGGGTTTCTATGGGCTCAGGGCCGAACGCGCAGAATAACGGTGAAACCACGCAACCGAGCTTCAAGCCTCCCAGCACGCCCAGATACAGTTCCAACCCTTGGCCGCAGAGCACAAACACTCGTTCGCCGGGGGCCACGCCCAATTTTTTGAGCACATTGGCAAATCGGTTGGTCTGCGCACTCAACTGTGCGTAGCTGATGTCGCGGTGCCCGCCATTGCGATCGAGAATGCGCAATGCCGTATGTTGGCGATTCCCGCCCATTGCATGCCGGTCCACCGCCTCATAGGCAAGGTTCAAACCGCCTCCCGGCAATCGGGCCAATTCGTCTGCTTCCACCTGCCACGAAAAGGCTTGGCGGGCTTGCTCGCTTTCCAGCCAATTGGGCGTAGTCGGCAAATCGGCGATTGTTTTTTTGATAATCGGCAAATGCATGTGATTTACCTCGTCGATACAGGGCTATTGCTCACAGCCAGTGGCCAACTTCAATGATGCCGGTCCGCCCTTAGACGGCCAGAACGCTGCAAGGCACCTGATACAGGATATGTTCGGTCGTGCTGCCCACAAGCTTGTTCAAGCCGTGAGACTGGACCCTGCCCATCACGATCACATCCACGTGTTGCTCAAAGGCGAACTCACTCAGCGCCGAGACGGGATGTCCCAGGATGAAATGCCGACGGTCAGACGGCACACCGTATCGACCGGCCAACTTGAGAAACGATTTCTCCAGGGTTTTACGCATCTGCCTGGTCAGTTCCAACAGCGTCAGACCGCCACCGCCCATATCCCCCAGATAGTCTGTCGAAGTGTCGCAGGCGTACAGCAGATGCAACTCGGCATCACACTGCAACGCGAGCCCGGTAGCCTGCTGGATAATCCGCTCATTCAGCTCGCTGTCTGAAGGGTCGGTATCGCTAGCATCAACCGCCGCCACCACCTTGCGCGGCAAGGCATGGCCACTGGCGCCCACCAGATAGACCGGAATCGGACAGTGGCGCAGCAGGTGCCAATCCTGAGGAGTGAAGAGCGCGCGCTTGAGCGCTGACTCATGCTGAACTTCCTTGATCAACAGGTCGGGCTGCATTTCCGTGACGTGATCAAGAATGTCCTGCTGCAGGTCATCGGCCCAGGCCACCTCCGTCGTCACTTCGATCCCCCGACCACGGATATTTTTTGCCTGACTCTGCAGCCAATCGCGATGATCCTGCAGGTAGCCCTCCCGAGCCGTTTCCCGCACGCCCTCTTCCAGCAGCGACAGAATGTCCAATGACTTTATCAAGGCAACTATGTGCAACGTTGCCCCGCTGGCCTTGGCCAGGGCCGCTGCATGATGTATTGCAGGCGAGTGGCGCAGGGCCGGGTTGATGATCAGTAATAACCGTTGATACTGGCTCATGAGCTGACTCCAGACAGGTGGCTTTTCAACGCCTGCACTGCCTGTTGCGGGAGGCAGCCGTTGCGTGCTCGCTGGGTCAAGCACCAGCGTTAACTTCAGACTCCTCCGTCGGGGTCTCCCTGGCGTTGATATAGATCAAATACCTGCGCCAAGGCAGGCTGCCCGCATCACTCAGCCTGGAAGCGATAGCAGTTGGTGCGCACCTGCTGGTTTTATTCATCACGAGTCCAGCTGACGCTCAGCCCGTACTCGTCATCGTTGTACTGATAATCGGCATGTCCTTTGAAAGCCGCTTCAATTGCATGACCCAGGCGGTTCGCGAGATGGATACCGGTGGTGGTCACAATCAGCGCACCGTCCGAGTCGGTCAGGCTGATGAGGCGCTCCAGGGCATGCTCCGCTTTTTCCTGTTCCTCGGTATTTTTGATCAGGTTGATGATTTCATTCAGATGCTCAAGCAAGAAGCTGCCCGATAGCGTCAGCGTACCGGCAGGCTTGCTGTCACTGATACGCCGGCATGCAGGGCAGATCATCGATTGCGCGTCATGAATCACCGTGTTTTCAGGAATCTTCCAGGTCCAGTTACCCGCCTGATAAGCGGCTCCACACTGCGAGCAGATGGCAGAACCTTCGACTCGCGGCAAACAATACGGATCATGCGCCGGGGTTTTGAACAGCTTGTTTTTTTGACTCTGCTGATACTTGTCCATGGTCTTTTCCTCACAAATGTCCTGGATAAAAATCCCACGCGAAGCCGTGTTTTCAAATCGCCCCTCTTCCCGCGGCACCCACTGAAAACACCGTGAATTTCAAGATTTCATTTGGACCCGGTTCCTCGTTGCACAGGTTGATAATTGTCAATTCGTGCCAACAACCGACGGTCGGTCATCCGTGCGGAGGGTGCTCCGTATACTGGCATTCGAGGGGGCGGCAAGGTTGTGACTTTGTTGATAAAAGTCAACGCCGCACGGGTTACTTCATAGAAGCTGCAAGGACATACTTGTTGTAGAACTGCTCAGGAGAGCAACCTGATGGCTCACACCAAAATCCTGTTTCGTGCTACCGCTCGCGAGAAAATCCTGTGCGGGGCAACACAGTTGGCGGACGCGGTTCGAGTGACCCTTGGGCCGAAATCGAAATCGGTGTTGATTCAGAATAAATGGGGTAATCCGACGGTCTGCAATGATGGCGTGACGATTGCCAAACGGATCGACCTGCTGGATCCCGAGGAGAACCTGGGTGCCCAGATGCTGCGTCAGGCGGCGGAGCGCACCAGCGAGGCGGTAGGAGACGGGACCAGTACATCAACGATTCTGGCCCACGCAATCCTGGCTGACGGAATACGCAACGTCGTCGCGGGTGCCAGTGCAATCGACCTGAAACGCGGTATGGACCGCGGGCTTGCTCTGGTCATGCAATCGCTGGTCGCCCAATCGCGCCCGGTCAGCACACCAAAGGAAAAGATCCAGGTCGCCACGCTTTCGGCGCATAACGACGCTGTCATCGGTCAGCTGGTTGCCGACGCTCTGGAGAAGGTCGGCATTGAAGGTGTGGTCAGTGTCGAGGAGTCCAAGACCACTGAAACAGTGGTCGACGTGATGGAAGGGATGCGCTTGGACCGTGGTTATGTCTCGCCCTACTTCGTGACGGACGCAGAGAAGATGCAAGTCGAACTCGATGATGCCTACCTGCTGCTCTGTGATTATAAAATCGGCGCACTCAAAGACCTGCTTCCATTGTTAGAGTTAATCGCCAAAAGTGGACAACCGCTGGTCCTGATCGCAGACGACATAGAAGGTGAAGCGTTGACCACGCTGGTGGTCAATCAGATTCGGGGCGTATTGCGGGCGGTGGCGATCAAGGCGCCAGGCTTCGGTGATCGACGCAAGGAAATGCTCCAGGACATTGCGGTTCTGACCGGTGCAACCGTGATATCCAATGAAACGGGCATCAACCTCGAACAGGTCGAATTGAGCCAGTTGGGACGAGCGCATCGGGTCGTTGTGCAGAAAGACAGCACGGCGCTGATCGGGGGGGCGGGTAAACGCGAGGCTATCGAGGCGCGTCTGCAGCAGATCCGTGCGCAAATGGACAGTACCACCAGCGATTACGACCGTGAAAAACTTCAAGAGCGACTGGCCAGGCTCTCTGGCGGAGTCGCGGTGATCCGGGTCGGAGCCCCTTCCGAAGCCGAGATGAAGGCACGTAAAGATGCCCTGGATGATGCGATTTCAGCGACCCGCGCGGCAATTGCCGAAGGCATTGTTCCCGGCGGCGGCCTGGCCCTGCTCAAGGCTGTGCCGATTATCGCGGCCGAGGAGGCCAACCACGAGGGGGACGTCAAGACTGGGCTGCAGATTCTTCGCCGTGCCCTGGAAGCGCCGGCCCGGATCATCGCCGAGAACTCGGCGGTGGATGCCGGCGTGGTCGTTGCGCGCATGCTCGCGGAACCGGGAAACACTGGCTTCGATGCGTCTGCCAATTGTTATGTCGACATGTACGAAGCCGGTATCATTGATCCGACCAAGGTGGTGCGCATCGCCCTTGAAAATGCCGTCTCAGTGGCCAGTATTTTGCTGCTTACCGAGGCGACCCTGACTGACATTGAACAAAAGGAATCTCCTGCCCAGCCACCGTTTCCTGAATGATCGGCATGACGTGAGTAGCCCAAGGCCATGAAAAAGAACGAGCAGTGGAACCTGTCCTACTTCGCGATCGCTTTTATCGTGCTGAGCCTCATGCAGATATTCTTTGGCGAGCGCCAGGCCGTGCAGCCCCTCCCGTACAGCCAGTTTCTGCAACTGTTGAACGAGCAAAAAGTCAGTGATTTGCGGGTCGATAAGGACCAGATCAGCGGCAAGTTGCATGAGCCCATCGACGGACGCGAACGGTTCTCCACCGTGCGAGTCGATCCGGCGCTGGCGACCGAACTCTCTCAATCGGGCGTCGGTTTTACCGGAGTCACTGAAAATACCTTTATGAACAGCCTGTTGGGCTGGTTGTTGCCGTTTGTCCTGATTATGGTGTTCTGGCATTTCCTGTTTCGCGGGATGGCGGACAAACAAGGCCTTGGCGGGCTGATGAATGTCGGTAAATCCCGGGCCAAGGTGTTTGTCGAACGCGACACCGGGGTCACCTTCGCCGATGTCGCGGGCATCGACGAAGCCAAGGCCGAGCTGGTGGAGATCGTCTCGTTCCTCAAGGACAAGGCCAAATACGCACGCCTGGGCGCGCACATTCCCAAGGGCACCTTGCTGGTTGGCCCGCCAGGCACCGGCAAGACCCTGGTGGCCAAAGCCATTGCCGGTGAAGCCGGTGTGCCGTTTTTTTCGATCTCCGGTTCCGAGTTCGTCGAGATGTTCGTCGGCGTCGGTGCCGCCCGGGTCCGCGACCTGTTCGAGCAGGCCAGGCAGGCGGCGCCCTGTATCATCTTCATCGATGAACTGGACGCGCTGGGCAAGATGCGCGGCGTCGGTACGCTGGGCGGCAATGACGAAAAGGAACAGACCCTCAACCAGTTACTGGCCGAGCTGGATGGCTTCGATCCGCGCGAGGGCGTGGTGTTGCTGGCCGCGACCAACCGGCCGGAGGTTCTCGATCCGGCGTTGTTGCGGGCCGGGCGCTTCGACCGGCAGATTCTGATCGACCGCCCTGACCGCAAAGGTCGGGAGGCCATCCTCAAGGTCCATCTCAAAAAAGTCATTGTGGAGCCAGGGCTCGATGGTGCGCGTATCGCCGAGATCACCACTGGTTTCACCGGCGCCGACCTGGCCAATCTGGTTAACGAAGCGGCCATCGTCGCCACTCGACGCGGCGCCGAAGCGGTCAGCCTGAACGATTTCACCGCAGCGGTGGAGCGCCTCATCGCGGGGCTCGAACGCAAGAGCAGCCTGCTCGATCCCGACGAGCGCCGGGTGGTGGCCTATCACGAAATGGGGCATGCCCTGGCCGCCAGTACGCTGCCGGCGATGGACCCGGTGCATAAAGTGTCGATCGTGCCCCGCGCCATCGGCTCGCTCGGCTATACCCTGCAGCGACCGACCGAGGATCACTTCCTGATCAGTTGCCAGACGCTCAAGGACCGGATTGTCGTGCTGATGGCCGGACGTGCCGCCGAAGACCTGGTCTACGGCCAGATTTCTACCGGGGCCGCCGATGATCTTGTCCGTGCGACCGATATCGCCCGGCAACTGATCACCCGGTTCGGCATGAGCGCCGAACTCGGACAATCGGTGCTGGAGCGGCAAAACGCAACGTACCTGGGAGACCGCATGGCCACGGTGGGCGAGAAGGATTATTCGGAGCAGACCGCCCGGGAAATCGACCTGGGTATTCGCGCCCTGCTCGATGAAGCCTACCAACGGGCCAAGGCATTGCTGCAAAGTCGTCGGGCCGACCTGGATGAGGGGGCCCGCCTGTTGCTGGAAAAGGAAACCCTCACCCCTGAGGAATTCCCGCCACTGATGCCGCTCAAGCCGGCCCCGGCATTACCGAAACTGTGATCCCCATCAAGCCCGGTTATCCGGCGTCGGCGTCCATTGCCACTGCATCACTTCGGGCATGTCTTGCCCGTGTTCGATGAGATAAAGCTTGTGCTTCTCCATCGTCGCCCAGTAACGCGCCCGGGCAGTCTGGAGCTGATCGTGCAGCCTGGGCACGCGCTCGATGACATCCAGCGCCAGCTGATATCGGTCCAGGTTATTGAGCACCGCCATGTCGAACGGTGTGGTGGTCGCCCCCTCGTCCTTGAAGCCGCGAACATGAAAATTTTCGTGATTGGTGCGCTTGTACAGCAGTCGGTGGATCAGCGCGGGATAGCCGTGGAAGGCGAAAATCACGGGCCGGTCGACGGTGAACAGTTCATCGAATGCGTTGTCCGGCAAACCATGGGGATGGTGGTACGACGGTTGCAGGACCATCAGGTCGACGACATTGATCACCCTCACCCGCAAATCCGGCACGTATTCGCGCAGCAAGGTGACCGCGGCCAGGGTTTCCAGGGTCGGCACGTCGCCGGCACAGGCCATGACCACGTCGGGGTCGCTATCGTCCTGGCAGGCCCAGTCCCACCGTCCGATGCCGACCTGGCAATGACGAATCGCCGCATCGATATTCAGCCATTGCCACTCCGGTTGCTTGCCGGCCACGATCACGTTGACGTAATTGCGGCTTCTGAGGCAATGATCGGCTACCGACAAGAGGCAATTGGCGTCGGGCGGCAGATAGATCCGGACCACGTCCGCGGTCTTGTTCGCCACCAGATCAATGAACCCCGGGTCCTGATGGGAAAAGCCGTTATGGTCCTGGCGCCAGACATGGGACGTGAGCAAATAGTTGAGCGAGGCAATGGGTTTGCGCCATGGCACTTCAGCGGCGGTTTTCAGCCATTTGGCATGCTGGTTGAACATCGAGTCGACGATGTGGATGAACGCCTCGTAACAGGAAAACAGCCCATGCCGGCCCGTCAACAAATAGCCTTCGAGCCAGCCTTCGCACACCTGTTCGCTCAAAATCTCCATCACCCGGCCATCGGCCGCCAGATTGACGTCGTCGACGCCCAGCGGCTCCATCCATGCCTTGAGGCTGACTTCATACATTGCATCCAGACGGTTCGAGGCGGTTTCGTCCGGACCGAACAGACGAAAATTGCTCGACGCCAGGTTGGCTTTCATCACATCTCGCAAAAATGTTCCCAGCACCCGTGTGGCTTCTGCACGCAGACCACCGGGAACCTCGACATTCACCGCATAATCGGTGAACCGCGGCAGCTCCAGCGATCGCAACAGCAGCCCACCGTTGGCGTGGGGATTGGCGCTCATTCGCCGGTGGCCGGTCGGCGCCAGGGCAGCGATTTCGGGCAGCAAGGTGCCATTGGCGTCAAATAGCTCGTCAGGTCGGTAGCTGTAGAGCCATTCCTCCAATTGGCGCAAATGCGTGTGTTGCTGGAAATCGGCCAGCGGGACTTGATGCGCGCGCCAGGTGCCTTCGACCCGACGACCATCGACGAATGTCGGCCCGGTCCAGCCCTTGGGCGTGCGTAACACCAGCATCGGCCATAACGGCCGTTCCGGTGTCCGGGTTTGCGGCCGTTGGCGCGCGATCCGCTGAATTTCCCGAATTTCCAGCACCATGGTGTCCAGCGTTTTGGCCAGCGCTTGATGAACCTCTGCCGGATCATCGCCCTCGACGAAATACGGGTCGTAGCCATAGCCATACATCAAGGCCGATAACTCTTCCTCGCTGATGCAGGAGAGTACGGTCGGGTTGGCGATTTTGTACCCGTTCAGATGCAAAATCGGCAGCACCGCCCCGTCACGCGCCGGGTTGAGGAACTTGTTGGAGTGCCAGCTGGCCGCCAACGTCCCGGTTTCGGCCTCGCCGTCGCCAATGACACACGCCACCATCAAATCCGGATTATCGAACGCGGCGCCGTAGGCATGGGCCAGGCTATAGCCCAGTTCGCCGCCTTCATGGATCGACCCCGGAATCTGCGCTGAAACATGGCTGGAAATGCCGTAGGGCCAGGAAAACTGCCGAAACAGTCGGGTCAGACCGTTGGTGTTGCACCCCACCGACGGGTTGAATTCGGTGTACGTCCCTTCCATGTAGGTCTGGGCCACGACCGCCGGGCCGCCATGCCCGGGGCCGGCGATGAAGATCATGTTCAGGTCGTGGGTCGTGATCAGGTGGTTGAGGTGCGTGTAAATCAGGTTCAACCCCGGCGTCGTACCCCAGTGTCCCAGCAGCCGTGGCTTGACATGCGCCAGTGTCAGCGGCTCCTTCATCAGCGGGTTGTCCTTGAGGTAGATCTGCCCCACCGCCAGATAATTGGAGGCCCGCCAGTAGGCATCCAGTCCTTCCAGTTGCTCGGCACTCAAAAAATCGTTCATGACGTTCTCCGCGAGGGGCTCGGTATACCGATAAACATGCGCCAATTCTGGGAGTCTGCAACGGGCAAGACTTGATTTACATCAAGTCTTGCCCCGGCCGCCCCGTCTCGATGAGAGAGAGCCTTTTCCCGCTCGTCGATTGCCTTTGTAAACGCCCGATTGAAGTTGCGATTCGAACTATCCTTTACCCCACTGTCAGGGGGCTACGGCGATGCCCGAAATACGGCCATATCAACATCATTATCTGAAGGCCGCGTGCTCCAACTGCAGCGTCCTGGAGTTGTGCCTGCCGATCGGCTTGACCGGCCAGGAGGTCGAGCGGCTGGATACCCTGATCGTTCAGCGGGTAAAGGTTAAAAAAGGCGCAGCCCTGTACCGGGCCGGTGATCCGTTGCGTTCGCTGTATGCGGTACGTATCGGTTCATTCAAGACCAGCATGCTGTCGGTCGACGGCCGCGAGCAAGTGACCGGTTTTCAGATACCCGGCGAGATGCTCGGCCTGGATGCCATCAGTGACGATCGGCACGCCTGCAGTGCTTTTGCCCTGGAGGACAGTGAAGTCTGCCCCCTGCACTACGCACAACTGGAGAAACTCGCCCACGAACTGCCCTCACTGCAACACAACATGAACAAGCTCCTGAGCCGGGAGATCGTGCGTGATCACAACTTGCTCATGATGATGGGCAACATGAACTCCGATGAACGCCTGGCGGCCTTTCTGTTGAACCTGTCGCAACGGCTGAGCATTCGCGGGTACTCGTCCAGCGACTTCGTGCTGAAGATGCGCCGCGAAGAGATCGGTTCGTACCTGGGCCTGCGCCTGGAAACCATCTGTCGGGGCATCGCTCATCTGCGGGATCTGGAATTGGTCGAGATTTGCGGGCGTAACGTCAAAGTCCTGAATCTGGATGGGCTCAAGCAATTGGTCGCCGGCTGTCACCGACAGTCGCCTACCTGACCCCCCAGGTGCATCGGCTTTTGGAGAATCGTCATGCGCGCCATGGTTTTGCATGCCCCCGGCCAGCCACTGCAACGGGAAGAGCGCGCTATCCCCAGCCCTGACGCGCACCAGCTGTTAATCAAAGTCCTGGCCTGTGGCGTGTGCCGCACCGACCTGCATCTGGTGGACGGTGAATTGCCGCAAGCGGTGCTGCCGCGGGTACCGGGCCATGAAATCGTCGGTGAAGTGACGGCGGTGGGGGCCAACGTTGCACCCGACTGGGTGGGCAAGCGCGTCGGCGTTCCCTGGCTCGGCTGGACGTGCGGTGAGTGCACATTCTGCCGCTCGGGCCGGGAGAACCTCTGCGATCGCGCCCGGTTCACCGGCTGTCACCTGGATGGCGGCTATGCCGAGTTCACCGTTGCCGACGCCCATTTCTGTTTCCCCATCCCGGACGCGCTCTCGGCCGCCGAAGCCGCACCGCTGCTGTGTGCCGGGCTGATCGGTTTTCGCGCCTTGCAAATGGCCAAAGGGGCGCATCATCTGGGTCTTTATGGCTTCGGCGCGGCGGCGCATCTGGCGATTCAGGTAGCACGGGGCCGGGGACAGCAGGTGTATGCCTTCACCCGACCGGGCGACAGCGAGGGTCAGGCCTATGCCCGAACCCTGGGCGCCGAATGGGCTGGTCCCTCGGATCAACCGCCGCCGCACCCGCTCGATGCCAGCCTGATCTTCGCCCCCGTCGGTGCGCTGGTGCCGTTGGCGCTGGAAGCCACCGTCAAGGGTGGCTGTGTGATTTGCGCGGGCATCCACATGAGTGACATCCCCAGCTTCCCCTATCGCCTGCTATGGGGCGAACGCAGTGTCCGTTCAGTGGCAAACCTGACCCGCGAGGACGGCACGGCGTTTTTTGCAGAGCTGCGTCATACGCCTGTCCACAGCGATGTGACCTGTTTCGCCCTGGACGATGCCAATCAGGCACTGGCAAGCCTGCGGGCCGGTCAGGTCAAAGGCGCGATTGTGCTCATCCCCTGACACGCGATCCCGGCTGTTTGACCGCCAGAATGCTACCCGGCACCGAGTAAAGCGCTCGCTCCGTGTTGCTACCAATCAATCGATCGAACCCCGTTCGATGCACGGTGCCCATCACCACCACATCGACCAGATATTCCTCGACAAACTCACTCAGCACCGGCGCCGGCAGGCCCATGATGAAATGCCGGCGCTCCGGTGGCACGCCATAGCGATCGGCCAGGCTGACAAACGCCTGGTGCAGGGATTGCCGCAATTCCTCCACTAAGTCTACGTTCCACCCGCCACTGACCAGGGGCACATCGCCATTGAAGGCCGCCGACAAGTCATACGCGTACAACAGATGCAGCGGTGCATCGCATTGCAGGGCCAGTGCATTCGCCGATTGAATGATGGTGTCGTTGAGGCCGCTGATTTGCGTCGAGGGGTCGAACGGGTCCACCGCCGCCACGATCCGGTGCGGCAAAGCATGACGGGCCTGATTGACCAGATGCACCGGCACTTGGCATTCGCGCAGCAGGTGGCAATCCAGAGGGGTGACGAACACGCGCTTGAGCAGCGGCTCCAGCGTGACATCCTTGACCAGCAGGTCGGGCTTGAGATCTTCGACGCACCTCAGGATGTCCAGCAATGGATGAGTGGTGAAGACCACTTCCACGCTTACTTTCAGCCCCTCACCGCTGAGGCGCTGAATTTCTTCCGCCATCCAGCGGCGATATCGGCGCAGATAGCGCTGGTACGCTGCCTCATCGGTTTTTTCTTCCCACAAATGGATGATCGGGGCCGGTTCAATGAACGCCCGCACATCCAGAATCGCGCCGCTGACCTTGGCGAGGGCAGCGGCGCGCTGCAAGGCCGGAGATTGGTACAAGGTTCGGTCGGCGATCAGCAACACCCGTTGATAGTGACCCATCACACACCTCGATTCGGTGCCGGTCCAAAGCGCCGGTATGTTCCCAGACTGCGCTCGTTATCCCCTGCCCCGGTTGATTTACATCAGATGCCAGCGTTTGAGCCTGCCTGTCACGAGTGTCTGATCCAGATCAGATTCAAGGGATGCCAGTGGCGTAAAAAGAAAGGAACCGCGTGGTTGGTTGCCACACGAGAGCCTTTCAACCCGGATGGAGGATTGCATCATGCTCACTGTTAAAGACCACAATGACCGAGCGGCCGCCGTCTACGCCGCCGTCTCCGGACAGTACTGGATTGAAGCGCTCAAAGACGGGCGCCATGTGCTGATCCGGCCGCTGAAAGAAAAAGACCGGGAGCGTGAATACGCCTTTATCAAGCACCTGTCCCCGGAATCGCGGCATATGCGCTTTCTGGCGCAAGTCAATGAGCCCGGCACGGCCATGCTCGACCAGTTGATGGATGTCGACGGCAAGAAGCGGTTGGCTTACATCGCGCTGATCCACGACAACGGCAAACTGGTTGAAATCGGTATCAGCCGCTATGCCGCCACCTCCGACAACGAGTGTGAATGCGCCGTGACGGTCGCCGATGAATACCAGCATCTGGGCCTGGGCACGGCGCTGATGGAGCATCTGATCAAGGCCGCGCGCAGGAATGGTTTCCGTCAGATGTATTCCATCGACGCCGCCAACAATGCCCCCATGCGCGATTTGGCCAAAGGCTTGGGCTTTGAGACCCGTCACGACCCCGATGACAGTCGTCAGGTCATCCATAGCCTCTCTCTGTAAAACAACGCCCCTGGGCGTCATTGAATCCGCCCGGGGGCGTTTCAACATTCAGGGCTGTCACAAAGGGGGCGCCTTGCCATTCGGTGTTTTTTTCAACGGTGTCCACCAACAACGCTAGGCTTACAAACAATGTGGTGATTATCGCCATTTTGCAGGGAGCGCAAAAATGGAAATCATTGACCGTTGGCAAAACCTCTCTCTCAAGATGGCCTGGGGAGGAATGCCGCAATGAAGCTTTCCAATCATTACAAATGGACGGCCCTGGGCGCCATTGCGCTGACCCTTTTCAGTGTATTGATATTCTTGCTGATCAAATCCTATTCCCATGACACATCGACCTACTTCGAGTCGCGCGATTTCGTTCGCCAACTCAAGCAGTTCGATGCCAACTGGAACGTGAAAATTCTGAGAGCAAAAATCGGCATGAACAACAATCTGCTTCTGGTGGCGCATCCTGAAGCAGAGCAACGATGGCAGCAGCTCGACGACCTCAACGCTGCCGGCCCGCTTTCGAACCTTTGGCAATCGCGACGCCAGGGGTATCTGGATGCAGTGGAAAACAAAACCCGATTGGTCGAGCAATTCAAACAGCACAACACGGTATTGCGAACTTCACTGGATGCCCTGCCCGAACAGGAAGATGACATTCAGGCATTGCTGGACAAGAACAGCCACCAGGATGTGATCGCCGCCTCAAACGTATTCGATCTCACATTGGCAACCCTTGAGTACGCTCTTTATGTCTCCCGTAACAAAGCCGACGAGATCGCCCGTCAATTGAACGAACTCAACGAATACATCGGTCAACTGCCCCTTGATCGGCGCCAGCCTTTTACTGCATTTGTCGAACATGTGAATGCCATTGTTCGAGAACAGCCCATCGTCAATGACCTGCTGGATCGCATCAGTGTGATTCCGGTCGCACAGCAACTGGACAGCATCAACGAGTTATTGAACGAGACACAACGGCGCGCCGGTGCGACATATCGCCAATATCATCTTTATCTCGGAATATGCGCCGGCATCATGGCGCTGCTGCTGTTGTATCTGGCCGGCCGCCTGATTCGCAGTTATGCCGTGATCAACAAGATGAACAACGAGTTACAAACGGCAAACGAGCGGTTGGAGCAACGCGTCGAGGAACGCACCCGCGAATTGCTCGAAGCCGAGCGCGAACTGGTCGATGCCGCACGAATGGCCGGCATGGCAGAGATCGCAACCAATGTGTTGCACAACGTTGGCAATGTACTGAACAGCGTTAACGTCTCCGCAGATTTGATTACCCGCAAATTGGCGGTCAGCAAAACCCTGGGCCTGGGTAAAGCAGTCAACATGATGAACGAGCATGCCGAAGACCTGGGGCAATTCATGACCTTCGATGAAAAAGGCAAACTGCTTCGCGGTTACCTCAATCAACTGGTCGACTCCATCGCGGCCGAGCAATCGAGCATCGTTGATGAACTGTCACAACTCACCAACAGCATCGATCACATCAAGGACATCGTGTCCACTCAACAGGCCTATGCCGGGGCCGCCAGGCTGGTTGAGCCGTTGAGCGTCGTCGATCTGTTCGAGGATGCGTTACGCATGAACTCCGGCGCGTTGAGTCGGCACCATGTCGTCGTCACCAAGGACTACCAGGACACGCCGACGATCATCGGCGACAAACACCGACTGCTGTTGATCCTGATCAACCTGATCAGCAATGCCAAATATGCGATGTCCAAGATCAGCGACCGTCAGCGCCATATGACGCTGGGCATCAAGATCGTCGATAACGTAACGCTGCGCCTCAGCGTGGAAGATCAGGGCGAAGGGATCGCCCCCGAGAACATGACCCGCATCTTCAATCACGGCTTCACCACGCGCAAGGAAGGCCACGGCTTTGGCCTGCACAGTTGTGCGCTCGCTGCGGTGGAGATGAACGGGCATCTTCGCGTCCATAGCGACGGACCGGGTCACGGAGCGGTTTTCACCCTGGAGATTCCGCTGGAGACTGCCGACGCATTGCCGGCAGCTGGAATGTCAGTCAGTTAAGCCACTTCAGCAGCGACGCACTCCTTGTAGCAGCTGGCGAAGCCTGCGTTCGGCTGCGCAGCAGTCGTAAACCCTGAATGCGCGGTGTGCCTGACGAACAGCAGTGCCCGATTTCACGACTGCTGCGCAGCCGAACGCAGGCTTCGCCAGCTGCTACAGATGCGTTATTCGCCAACGGGCCTACCTCACCAACGCCATCAACTGTTGACGCTGCGCATCCGTGAGCATCGGGCCAAAACCGGCACCAGCGTTTTCCGCCATGTAGCGCGGGTTGCTCGTGCCTGGAATGACACAGGTGACCGCCGGATGAGCCAACAGGAACTTGAGCGCCAATTGCGCCCAGCTATTGACCTCCACTTGCGCAGCCCACCCCGGCAGCGGTGTGCCTTTCAATCGAGTGAGCAAGCCACCGCCGCCAAACGGCCGATTACAGATCACCGCCACACCGCGTTCGCGACACAGCGGCAGGATGCGCTTCTCGACGCCGCGGTCGTCCAGGGCATAGTTGATCTGCAAAAAGTCCATCGGCTCGGCTTTCAACACGGCCTCCACTTCGTCATACGCCGACGCCGTGTAATGAGTGATGCCGATGTAACGGATGCGCCCTTCTTTCTTCCATTGGCGCAAGGTGGGCAGGTGGGTTTTCCAGTCCAGCAGGTTGTGAATCTGCATCAGGTCGATACGGTCGGTCTGCAACAGCTTGAACGACTGTTCCATCTGCGCGATGCCTTCTTCGCGACCACGGGTCCAGACCTTGGTGGCCAGAAACGCAGGCGAACGAGGCCGATGGATCGACAGCAATTCACCGGTCGTCTGCTCGGCGCGCCCATACATCGGTGAGCTGTCAATCACCGTGCCGCCCTTCTCGAACAATGCACTGAGCACCGCGGGCAGTTGCTTGTAAGCGGCGTCGGACGGCGCGACATCAAAGCCGCGATAGGTGCCCAACCCGACCATGGGTAACGGCTCGTTGCTGGAAGGAATGGCTCGGGTCAGCATGTTCTTGCCTCCTGTTTCCGTCGACGGCACCGATGCAGCAAAGGCCCGGTCGAAGGTGAAGACCGCCGAAACACCGGCAGCCAGCGTAAGTAGTCTTCTACGCGTGAAGACAGCAGGACCGGTCATGGAATTCCCCCTGGCTGTTCATTCATGGTCGCCCTTTGCTCCTGGCGTCTGGCCAGCCACAGACATAACCAGCCCCACAGCCCGGCGAATGGCACGATCACCACCGCCACCAGAGCAAATCCCGCGCCCAGCGCGGTCAACCCGGCGGAGAGCCAGCCACTGGCGGCATCACCGCCGCGATACACCAAGGTTTCGATCACATTCTTGGCCTTGTACTTTTCCTCGCGGCTCACCACCGTCCACAACACTTCTCGCGCCGGGCGCACGATGGCGAACTCCACGGCGCGGCGCAGCCCTTGCGCCAGCGCGACGGTTGCCGGCACGGGCGCCAAAGCCATGGCGCCAAACGCCACAATCGTCGCCAACGGCAACGCCAGCAACGCCCCGCCGATACCGACCAGGCGGATCAATGGCGCGGTCAGCAGCAGTTGAAACAGCAACGTCAGCGCCGACACGATCAAATCGACGACGGCGAAGAATTGCGTCCTGCTGGCCACATCAGCATAGCTGCCAGCGACGATCCTTCCCTGTTCGAAATACAGCAACGTCGCGGCACTGGTGTGCAACAACATGAACAGCACCAGCCCCATCAGATAGCGCGAGCGCAGGATCAGTGTGATTCCGGCCAACATGCTGCCGCCCATGCGCCGCTCATCCAGCCAGCGACTGCCAGACTGCGATGTGGTGCGCGACAACAGCGCCCGATAACAGCGCACCGCACATTCCAGCAGCATGGCCGCCGCAACGGTCAACGCCACCGGCCCCAAATGGGTGGCCATGGTCGCGGCCAGCAGCGGCCCGATGAACGTGCCCAGGGTGCCACCCGCCGCGATAAAGCCGAACAGCCGTCGCCCTTGCTCGCTGGAGAAGCGGTCCACCAGCACGCTCCAGAAAATCGAAACGATGAACAGGTTGTAGATGCTGATCCAGACGAAAAACACCCGCCCAACGGTCACCGGCGCAATGCGCTGAGCGATCAACACGCCAAACACCAGCATCGACAAGGCGATCAAGCGATAGATCAGCGGCACGAAACGCATGGCAGGCAGCCGCGAAACCAGCGCGCCGAACAGCGGCACCATCAGCAGCATCACCACGAAAGTGGCGGTGAACAACCACTGCAACTTGTCGGCACCGCCCTCCAGCCCCAAGGCATCGCGCAAAGGCCGCACCAGGTAATAACTGGCAAGCACGCAGAAATGGAAGGCGAAACCCAACACCAGGGCCGTTCGTTCGGACGGCAGAACCTTGACCCATTTCAGCGCGTCGGTGGCCGTCATGGGACGGCGCCCGAATACAAGCGTCGAATCTCGGACATCGGTGCGCTCCCATACCGCCACTATCGATGTACTACACTCTGACAGCGCTCAAGCGATAGCCGTCGTCAGGCCAGAGCAGTCCATGTCGTTCACTAAACTTAGCCGAATGTCGCGCCCCCTGATGTCCCTCTTCGCATTCGTTGTCGTTGCCTACCTGGTGCTCTGTGCCACGCTGTTCGTATTTCAGCGTGCCCTGATTTACTACCCGCAACCCCGCGCGATCGACGCGCCCGAAACGCTGCTGACGTTGCAGGTTGCCGATGCGCAAGTGCTGGTGACCGTCAGGCCGCATGACGGCCCGAAAGCGTTGATCTACTTTGGTGGCAATGCCGAGGACGTTTCCCGCAATCTGCCCGATTTTTCCCGGGCCTTTGCCGATCATGCGATCTATTTGCTGCATTACCGCGGCTACGGTGGCAGTTCCGGATCGCCCTCCGAAGAGGCGATTCAACGCGATGCCATGACCTTGTTTGACTTTGTCTACAACACTCACCCCACTATCGCCGTAGTCGGGCGCAGCCTGGGTTCGGGCGTCGCCGTGCGCCTGGCCAGCCAACGCCCGGCCTCGCGGCTGATCCTGATCACGCCCTACAACAGCCTTGAAGACCTCGCCGCCCGCCAGTTCCGCGGGTTCCCGGTGAAGTGGCTGCTGCGGGACAGGTTCCAATCCTGGAAATACGCCGCTCACATCACCGTACCGACGCTGTTGATTGCCGCCGAGCACGACGAAGTCATACCGCGCTCAAGCACGGAGCGCCTTTACACACATTTCGCCCAAGGCGTGGCCACGCTGCAGGTGATACCGGGCACGGGCCACAATTCGATATCCGAGAGCCCGCTGTATCTCCAGCTGCTGGGTTCGGCGTTGTGAGTCAGGTATAGGCCAACAGTCGGCCGCACAGCACCACGGAGACCCATAAGCCTATCGAGAGCACTGCCTGTACTTTGGCGATTGCAGGTGCGGCGATGCGTGTGTTCCACCGGCCGACTGAACGGTAAACACCGACGTGAAAAAGGGCGGCGTTGAGGCCCGCCGTCGCGATCAGACACAACTTTAAAATGAAAATATTGTTGGTGGCGAAATCATGGGGATGGGCCGTAAACATCATCAGACCGGCCGGTACGATCAACACGAGGGCAGCAACGGACCATCTCAGCAGATGGCGAGCCAGTGCTGTCACCGGGATATCTTTGGACAGGCCAAGCACCCGCAGATCGAACATGAACACCGAGCCGACCAGCACCACGAAGCCAAGAATATGAACGACCTCGACTATCGGGTAAAGCCATAACTCACTGCGCATGGCCAGCCCGAGTTGCGAGTCATCCAGCCAGTCCAGCCAGCTCGCCTGACCTGTCCCCAGGCGGGCACTTGTGGTGTCCATCAGCGCAACTCGGTGGTTTTATCGCCGACAGTGATGCGCTCTGCTCGCAGTTCATCGGGTTTGTTTCGATTCGGATAACCGACCACGGTCGCCGTCGTACCGACACTCAGCATGTCCTTGGACAGCCCACGGTTCTCCATGCGCGAGGGTGGTGCCAGAACGATGGTCCACGTCTTGTCGGCTGTTCTGAGCCGCAAGAGCCCGTGCGGATGGGAATAACCGGACTCCTCGATGGTTCCGCTCAATTGCATGGACTTGCTGGAGTCGTACTCACTCCAGCCGTGATGAGCGAACGCCGCAGTGGCCACCAGTAGCGATGACAGTCCGATGCTTCTGAGCAAGACGTTCATGATGCGGTTCTCCTTTTTATCTGGAGCTGCTGGGGCTACGACAACGGTGGTTGGCAGGTTTCTTCATTGACGAGACGAAAGCGTAGGCTAATCGTCGGGAGCAAACACGTGACCTACATCGATCGCCCTCAAGCAGGCTCGACCACTGCTGCCAGCCGACGCATTCCCTGTAGCAGCTGGCGAAGCCTGCGTTCGGCTGCGAAGCAGTCGTAAAATCAGGCAACCGGTACTTTCAGATGGGACCGTGTACACCGATTGGTGAGGACTTCGTCCTCGAACGCAGCCTCGCGGGCTCGGCAGCTGCTACAGACCGGACTGCTAATCACGGATAACTAAACCCCTTAACCAACGTCAACTCCCCCACCGCCCGCATCGGCACCAGGAACGTTTCCATCTTCTCGTTCGGCGTCCCCTCCTCCGTAATTACTGTGATGTGCGCCGTGGTCAGGGCTTGCGCTGCCTCTTCCTGCCCCTGCTCATCACTGCGATACCCGCCACCGTAGTAATTCACGTAGACCTGGTATTGGCCCTTGATCGGCGCCGGCATGGCAAAGATTTCCGGGCCGTAGCCAGTGGTGACGTCGACGTCGAGTGCGCCGCCATTGGCTGCGACGCGGTTGCCGTACCAGATGTGGCCGCCTTCAGGCGTGACGACATGCAGGTCAAGGTCGGTGCCGTCGCTGTCCCAGGCCAGCAGCACTCGCAACTTGGCCGGGGTGGCGCCGCCGCTGGTGTTGAGGAACTGGGTGCGATGCCGTTGTTGGCCATCGGGGCTGCGGACTTCAACGCTGTTGCTGCCGTTGGGGAATGAGAACGGGCGATCGTAGCGGCCGGCGGGGTCGATTTTCAGCGGCATGCTGACGCCGTTGACGATCAGCTTGCCGGGCTCATTGCCCTTGGGCGCGGATTTGATCTGGCCGGTAATGCGGGCGGTATTGGCCTGCCCCACCGGTGTATTGACCGAGGACGCCGGGTAATTAACCGTCTGACGAAAGCTTTCGCCTTCGCCTTGGGGTGCGCCGGTGCGCCAGCCGCCGATGGGTGTGTCGAGTTTGACCGCGCTATCGGCGGCGAACGGGGTCGGCCATACGCAAAAGGAACAAAGGAACAGGAGGACCTGTGGGTAACGGAGTTTCATGGCCTATTCCAGCAAGAGGTGGCGGGCGAGCCCTTCGATGTAGGTTTCATCCTGGCCGTTGGGGTGTGCTTCGAAGGCCAGGTGCAGGTATTCGTGGGTCAGGTCGAGGCGGTCTTGCAGCGACAGCACGCCGCGCACGTAAATGCGCTGGCGTTCGCGGTCGACAAAAGGACGGCCAAAGGCCAGGCGGCAAACGGCAAAAGTGCTGACTTCGTTGTAGCCGACTTCGCTTTCCAGCCGTAGACGCCAGCCGCGACGCTGCTTTTGCAACCAGTCTTGCGCAGCGGGAAGCGCTTCGCAGGAGGCGACGGGGTTATCCCAGCGGCTGAGGCTGGCGCGTGGGTATGCGTGCAGCAGAATGGCGTCGTAGCGTTGACCGGCGTTGGCCTGCTCGACGGCTTGCTGCCAGGAGAGCTTGTCCGGCCCCGGTTGGTCGGAGTGATAAGTGATGTTGCTGCCGGCGAGGACCAGATCGCTGGTCCACGCCGCGATGTTGCGCGACTCGGTGGCGGCCGGGCGTGGGGCGACGCGCTGTCGGCTGCTGCTGTCATCGATGCTCAAGCAAGCGCCGTTGCGCGTGGCGTTTTGCAGCAGGTAGGTGCGGATCGCGACGCTCAGGGCTTTGGCGGCTTCGGCAGGTTCCGGTCTGGCTTCGCGCTGCAGGACGCGGGCGACGTATTCTTCGCGGTCCAGGCGGGCGACGAGTTTGTCGTTGAGCAGGAACAACTCGCCGTCGCTATGGATATCGAGTTGATTGCCGTTGGCGAACTCGACGCGATAGTCGCCTTGCAAAGGCCCGGGCGCCAACACGCGATCTCCCGACAGCACGCGTTTGAGCGGATACCGCGCAAACAAACCGACCTCGACGCACTTCCCTACCTCGGCGGGCCAGGACGAAGGCAGTACCGTCGCCAGTGCCTGACCGTAATTGCGCAAGACCATTTGACTGGTGCCGCGCCCACCGGCCCAGATTGGCGTACCGTCCGCTGTCCAGCCTGCGAACCCGCCCTGGCGTGATGAAGGGTCTTGATCCCCCAGCCAACTCCAGGTTTTCACCCGCAACCGACCACCGAGTTCGCCCACGACATTGCCGTCAGCCGCATTCAGCACCACATCGAGCAACACCCGCCGTGCCTGATCCTGCGCCGGCATCACGGCCAAGGCCTTCAGCAGCTCACCCACCGAAACCCGGGTCTGCGGTTGTAACGAGGGCAAGTCCAACAGCCACTTCGGCGCTTGTCTCGCCTGCCAATACTCGCGCCACTCAGCACCGGCAATGCCCAGGCGCGCAGGCTCGAAATACAACCCGCAAGACTTCACCAACGCCTGATCACGCTCAATCCTGCCGCCCGCCGTGCAGCAATAAACCTCTTCCTTCGATTGCCCGCGACACTCATAAGCCGGTTCACGCGCGCCGGTGTCCACCAGCCAGCCGTAGACAAACAGCTTCCACAAGCTGCCCAGCGGCGTCTGCAGATCAGCAGGCAATGGCTCGCGCGCGATCACCTGAGTGCGGTTCAACGACAGCAGTTCATCCTTCAAGCCCAGGCGCAACGCTTCGTCCTGCGCGGTCGCCAGCGCAGGGAGCAAACACAACAACCACCAGACCAGACGCCGGGTCATGTCAGTGGACCGTGACCTGACCGAGTGCCGGTTTCTGTTCCTGAGCCTGATTCTGCGGTGCGTAAACCTGAGTGAAGCGCACCGGCGGCAAGTTGAACTGACCTTTTTGCGAGAAGCGCACCAGATGACGCAGGCGCAATTCACCGCTCAAGGCATCCACCGGAATCGCGTAAGCCATTTGCCCCGGTTCGAAGCGGGCCTTCTCCAGGGCGGTCGGCTCGGTGCCGGCCTTGCCCATCAGCTTGATGCCCCAGGTGGTGCGCTCGACGTCCGCGCCCGGAGGCAGCGGCACTTCGAGCATGCCGTAGCGCAGCGGTTTTGCAGCTTTACTGGTGATGATCACTTCATCCAGGTACAGGCTATCGCTGGACAACGGTTTGCTGCCGACGGCTTCGAGTTTGAATTCGAACGCTTCGTCACCTGGCACCAGACGCGACAGACGACGGGTGATGGTCACGGCCATCGGGCTTACTGGCGGTTGCTGGGTCCGATAGCTCAGCGCGGCGCGAAGCGGGCGCTCTTGCTCCCCGGTCAGCGACAACACTGCGGGCACGGGCGCAGGACCCTGCCACGTCCAGTACATCTCACCGGTGTCACCGTAGTTTTTCTTCCAGCCTTCGCCCGGTGCCAATGCGATGGTGGGTGAAGCCTGCTCGATGCTGCGTTGCAGCCAGGTCAGCGCCAAGGCGCGTTCCAGGGTCGATTGCTGCGGCAACAGGCGTTGCAACAACGCTTGCGCGTGAGCCTGATCGAAGGCTTGCAGCGACAGGTTCAAGGCTTCGACAAACGGCTGGGAACTGGCAGCGACCTGTTGCTGCGCTGCCGCCAGTTGACCATTGAAAGCCTGCGGCAGAATGACCTTGGCCTGGTACGCCAACGATGCGGCCAGTACCCGAGCGCTGGCCAGCCCCAATGCCGAATCCGGATCGCTCATGACCAGGCTCTCTTCGCCGTCGTCCATCACGCTCGCCCCATGACCTTCGCCGGCTTTCACCAGGTCATCGATCAAACCGCTGAGCAGTGTGTTCACCGGCAATTGCATCTGTCTGGCAAACGACAGAATCAACGCCCGCTGCAACAACGGCGTGTTCTTCGACTGCTTCGCGTACACGTCCAACACCCGCTGCCAATGCTCCGGCGGCAGGCTCAGTTCCAACGCTTTGCTGGCGTGCCAGTCGGCGTAATAGGCATAAGCAGTGAGGAACGCATCCGGCTCACCGTCATAGCCCCACCAGGTGAAGCTCGCCGACGGGCCGGCCATTTGCACCAGCCGCAGGCGGCTGTTCTGCATGATCAAACGCAAGCGATCGCGGATCTGCGGGTTCGACGACAAGGTCGGATAAGCGATGCTCAACGGCAGCAAACGACTGGCGGTTTGCTCGACGCCGCCGTACGGATAACTCAGCAAATCATCGAGCGCCGAACGGAACAGCGCTTGCGGGCTGTCGTCCAGACGCAGGCGAATATCCGTGGCGTCTGCGGGCAAGGTCAACGGCGTATCACCGCTGGCCACATCCAGGCTTTGGCTTTGAGTCACCTGCCAGCCTTCGCCGGTTGCGCTCAGGCGCACGGCCAGGGCATCAGCGGTTTTGCCGTCCTGCACCAACTCGGCGGTCCACTCGCCATTGGCCACAGTGAACGCCGGCAAGGCGATGTAGTTGATGCCGTTGTTCAAGGTCACCGGCACACGCTGTTCTGCACCGCCGTAATGAATCACCAACTCGGCCTTGACCGGTTTATCGGCCTGACTGAAAGCGAACACACCGAGGTCCGGTTTGTCGCTGTTGCGGAATCTGGTCGGCCCGCTCCACTTCAGGTACAGCGGTTTTTCCGAGCGCACGAATTGCTTTTTCTGCCCGACCTGGCCGTCATCGGCAATGGCGCGGGCGGTGATGCGCCAGCGGGTCAGCGAGTCCGGCATTTTGAAGGTGAAGCGGGTTTTGCCATTCGCATCGGTGATCAATTCCGGCTGCCACGCGGCGGTGTCGACGTCTTCACGACGTGGCCGCTCCAGCACTTTCACCCCGCGTTCACTGCGGTTGGCTTTGCCCGGCGCGCCTGGGCTGCCCGGCAATGCCACGTCGTAGCTGATGAACGACAAACTGGCGCTGGTGCGTACGTTGTTGCGGCGCGGGTGATAGAAGAACTGGTCGATGGTCGGCGCGACTTCCGGTTGCAGGGCGTAGACCATTTCATCGACCACACTGACCGTCAGGTGCGCCGGAATCGGCCTGCCGGCGAACTGCGTGGTCAGGTCAACCGACACGGTATCGCCGGGCTGATACGCCTCTTTGTCGGTGGTGATGGCCACGTCGATTTGCGGCGCGACAACCTTGATCCCGGCGTTCTGGAAGCTGTACTGACCACCCTTGGTGTAGAGCACGGAGAAGGTCAGATTCGGCGCAAAATTGTCCTTCACCAGGATGCGCGCACGGTATTGGGTGTCGCTGAGTTTTTCCATCGTCAACCAGTCGCTGCCCTTGGACAGCAGCGCCGTGGCCTCGACCTTGTCGCGTTCCAGCGACAACAGCGCATCGATGATCGGCTCGGGGAAAGTGATCAACGCGAGGGCTTCATCGCCGGCTTTGTACTCGGGTTTATCGAGGACGATTTCCACGGTGCCCGGCACGGCTTTGACGCCTTCGCCAGTGACCGAATGACCGGTTGCGCCAAGCACGCGGCCGTGATCATCTTTCAGCGTCAGGTTGTAAGTGCCCGGACGATCGAAGGCCAGGGTGAAGCCTTTATCTTGGGCGGTGAGTTTACCTTCGCCAGTGGTCTGATCTTCCAGTCGTACCCAGCTGTAGCTGCTCGGGTTGACCGCTTTGCTCTGCTCGCTGCCCCCTTCGTTGGCATAGCTGAAGGCAACCTGGCCGCCCACCGCGCTGAACCGCTGCGGCGCGCTCAAGCGGAAACTCGCAGCACCGCGATCGATGAGGATTTCCTTGGTGGTCTTGACCCGATACGCCGCGCCATCGCTGGCGAACACGGTGAGCATGTAGCGGCTCGGTTTCTCGGCGGCGGGCAGATCGAGGCTGGCGTTGCCCTTGGAATCGGTGGTCAGTTCGGCGCTGGTCAACTCCACCGGGAATTGCCCCAGGTATTGCAGCTCGTTATCGACCATCGACAGTTGCTGGGCGCGCAGGCTCAGGCTCAACTTGGCATTGGCCACCGGTTTGCCGTCTGGGTACAGCAACACCAGATTGCCCTTCACCGGTTCGCCGGTGCGGTAATCCTGCTTGGCCAGATTCAGGGAAATCTCGAAATGCGGCTTGATGTACTCAGCGACACGGAAGGCGCTGCTGTAGGCCTGATCCTTGTAGCTGAAACGCAGTTCATAACCGCCCGCCACGGCGTTGTCCGGCAACTGGAAACGGCCTTGGGTACCGACCTTGGAATCGAGCTTCAGTGCCAGCGATTGTAGCGCCGTGCCCGTGGCATCGAGCACGGTGACGTTGACGTCGGCAGCGCTCGGCGCCACGGAATCCCGCGCGTTCTTGAACTCGCGACCCACGATTTTCAGCGACACCCAATCCCCCGGCCGATACAGCGGCCGGTCGGTGAATGCATAAAGTTTGGTGTCGTAGATTTCGCTGTCGTAATAGAAGTTCTCGGAGACGAACACCCCGCCCTCTTCGTCTTCGCCAATCACGAACGAGCGCTCGGGGCTGACGTGTTTCAGACGCAGCAAACCATCGGCGTCAGTCGCGCCACTGCTCATCACGCCCAGGCCATCGGTCCACAGCACATTGACCTTGGGCACCGAACTGCCTTCGTGTTTGCGTGCGGCCCATACCAGCAGTTCATCGCCGGCAATCTTGCTCACGGCCACAGTGTTGGAAATGAAAACCATGGTGGTCGCGCGGTACTTGCCGATCAGCGCTTCCACCAGATACAGACCCGGCTTCAGGTTGCCCAACGGGATGTACACGTTGCCCGGCGAGACGCTGACGAACTGGCTGGAAGAACCGGCCAGGTTTACGCCTTTGGGCGGCTGGATCGGTTTGGCTTGCCACAGCGGATAACGGAATTGACTGACCACCGGCAGGCCCGGAATCAAGGCGAATTGCGGCTGTGCGTCGTAAGGCGTTGGCGCGGCGATGGCGGTGCCCATCTTCAGTTCCGGCACTTCTTCGGTGACTTGTTTGCGCGACTCATAGGAAAACGCCCGCTGCATCACGCGACGGGATTTGCGGTACCAGTTGTCCCACAGGTACGCCAGGGTATTCGACAGGCCTTCGCCCTTGAACTGACCATCGCTGACCACGCGGTGCAGGTTCTTCTGGCGCTTGAGGAAATCCAGCGGCTTGTCGATGCGGTACACACGAATGTCGGCGCCGCCGTAAGGCTCCATGCGGAACCGACGGTAATCGCGGCCCGGCGCTTCGAGGCGAACCATTGCCTGTTCGTCACTGGCGAAACTGCTGTCGGCCAGCAGGAAAAAGCTTTCACCGGCCACCGGCGTATAGCCGCTTGGCTCGACGGTGTCTTCGGCGTTGACCGTGGCCAAAGGCGCCAGAAGGGCCAGCAGCAATAGAATTGGAGAGCAAATGCGCAGCATGCGGGCACCGGTCATTGGGAGAGGAAGTTGAGTCGATAGACGCCGATGAAGTTGGGGTTGGCTGCGTCGGGTATCCATCGGGTGTCCTTCCATGTCATGAGTTGTTGCAGGCTTGCGGAGCGCATGCCGTTGTCAGTGGGGGTGGTGGTGCCGGTGTGATAGGCGATGAAGCGGCCCATCCAGATCATCAGGTGCTGGTCGTCGCCCTGATCGAAAAACATCAAGTCGCCGGGCCGGGCCTGGGCCAGATCGCGCCCCACCAGATGACTGTTGAACTGAATCAGTTTGATCGCGTTGACGTACGGCCCGACCTTGCCGCCGCCCTGCTGCCATTGCTGGGCGAGGCTGCGTTGGGCATCGCTCAGCTGCAGTTCCGGCGGCAGGTAGCGGTTGGACAGGCCATTGCTGCGCAGCCATTTGTCGTCATGGACTTTGAGCGCTTCGTTGGCGGCAAACCGTACCAGCCCGGCGCAGTCCTGCTGATACCAGCGCGGGCTCGGGCCTTGGGTCAGTTGTTCCTGGGCGATACGCACGAACCAGGCGCGAAATACCTGGGATTGCTGCGGGTCGAGCGCGGCGGCTTCGCTGGCAAAGGTGCGAGTCCCCAGCAACAACGCCAGCAGGCCGAGGCCTCGGATAAGTGCTGTCACAGGGCTTTCCACTCCAGCGGCAACCATTGCCAGTGGCCGTCGGGCTCGCTGCCTTCAGGCAAGGTCAGGGCATATTTGCCATAGCCGCCGAGGGTGCGCAGTTTCGGGATCAGGTAGGTTTGCGCGGCGTTGTAGAACACCGGCTCCATGTCTTGCGGCAGGCTGTCGAGGGTTTCCTGTTGCATCAGTTGCGCCATGGAGTCCGGGCCGAAATAGATCGGCATCAGCAGGTCTTTCGGCACGACGTCAGCCATGGGCGGGAAGCGTTTATCAAGTGTGCCGAGGGCTTTGTCGACCAGTTTGTCGTCCAGGGAGAACAGCAGCGTCGAACCGTGGCGCGCCAGGCTGACGCGCATAAAGGCTTTGCCAGTGATCGCGTCGGGTTGCTCGGCATCCTTGGCCTTGTAGGGACCGAAGTTGGAGCTGACCTGGCGCTGCCACTGATGGGTCTGGCCTTCCTGTTTCTCGATCACCGGGAACGCATGCTCGGCGACATTGCCTTCGTAGGCGCCGACCATCGAGCTGAACAGGTTGCCCAGGTCGCCGTCGAGTTTGGCGCTGTCATCGTCGTTCAGGCTGGCCACCAGCAGCGGCGTGTACAGCCGCGAATCGGCGTACCAGCACAAGCCGGCGGCACCGGCCATGTGTTCGGTCAGGGCCTGGGCCACAGCGTCGTCGGCACCGAGTTTCACCAGCAGCGGTTTCTGTTGTTCGGCGGCCAGCGGCAAGGTCACGCAAGCACTGGCGCCCATCGGCATGGCCTGCCAGATCGGTTTGAAGTCGAAGTCGGGCTGGTTCTCCAGTTCGTCCATGGCGAGGAAGCTGTGCCAGCCTTTGTCGTCCATGTCGAAACGCAGGCCGGCGAAGTTCGGGATAAAGCGCTGGTAACCCATGGCCAGAACGCTGGAATTGACCGAGAGGCGTTGTTTGACCTCAGGCGCGCGGGGTTGCAGGCCGAAGGCTTCAGGGAACAGTTTCTGGCCGCCGAGCAGTGCTTCCAGCGATTCGGTCGAGACCATGCCGGGTTCGTCGACTGGACCGTGGCCGGTGTCATAAAGCTTGGCCGGGTTGGACAGCACCACCAGTTTGTCGCCATGTGAGGCAAACAGCAGCGCTTTGCTGTTGTTGTAGGAGAGTTGATAAAGCGGCACCACATCGCCGGCGACTTTGATTTCAGCCAGCTTGCTCAGCTGCGTATCATCCAGCGCCACTTTCGCCAGCGGCTCCAGCACCTTGGCCAGCCCGCCGCGATCCATCACCAACAGAAAATCCTTGAGACGCCCATCCGCCCCGCGCCACAGCGCCACGTCCGCCGGTTGATCGAACAGCTGCTCGATCAGGCTGTCCTGCCATTTGAGGTCATGCTCGTAAATGATCCGCCGCAGACTGCCGATCAAACCGAGGCGGTCGGCGTGGGCCTGGTAATAGAAGACGAAATCTTCGGTCAGGGTTTCCTTGAGAAACGGCACCGCCAGCAGATCCTTGGGCAACTGGCTCAAGGAGTGGGTTTCGAGCAAACCATCCGGTCGGCTCATGCCCAGTTTGTCACTGGCCAGTTCCGCGGGCGGAGCCTTGGGTTTGTTCAGGAACCACCCCAAACCGCCCGCCACGCCGGCCACCAGACACAGCCCGATGACCAGCGCCGGCCAGCGACGGGAAGTGTTGGCGGCAGGTGCGTCGGCGGCCGGGGGAACGGCTGGTGAAATCGTGTTATCGCTCATGTTCACGCTCATGTTTACAAAGCACAATTCATCCGTGGTGCGGGATGTTTAATAGTTGAAAGTCTTGACCAGCAGCAGGTCGCCGATCGCCCGCAAAGGCACGATGAAGGTCTCGCGTTTTTCGTCGACGGTGTTTTCGTTGAGCACCAGATTGATTTGCGAGGTGATGACCTCGTTCTGGTTGCTGGTCTCATCGAAGTTATAGCCGCCGCTGCCGAAGTTGCCCCAATAGTTCACGTAAACGAGATAAGTGCCATGCATCGGCGCAGTCATGGTGAACATTTCCGGGCCGGGGCCATCGACCCCGTCCGGGTCCAGGCCACCGCCATTGCTCATCGCCGGGCGAGCCCAGAATGCATGCTGGCCGTCGGGGGTAATGATGTGCAGATCAAGTTCGGCCTTGGGATCGTCCCAACCCAGCACCACGCGAATACGCGCTGGCGTGCGCAAATTGTTGGCTTCATAGAATTGAACGCGCTTGAGCGACTTGCCCTCGGAACTGCGCACTTCGACGCTGTTGGAGCCGGCGCCGAACGCATACGGCCGGGCAAAACGCCCTTGGTCGTCGGTGTATAAATTCAGGGGATTGCCGTTGACTGCCAGGCTATGGGGCGGACGCAACGTGCCGAGGGCTTTGAGCTGGCCTTCGATCATCGTCCGATTGCGCTGCACGCCCCGGTCGATGGGCGGCGTGGGATAGGCGACGCGGGGATGTTCACTGCGGTCCAGCAGGCCGTGATAGCGCCAGCCGCCCACCGGTTCCGACAATTGGGCCGTGGGCTCGGCCCATGCCACCTGGGCACAGACCAGCGTGATCAGCAGTGAAAGAACACAACGCATGTAACGCCTCCTGCCATGCATAACGAAACCTGGCGCCCGATCCTCGGCGCGTTATCAATCTTACTGCTGGGTACTGAAAAGCGTTTGAGTCGCCTTAATCACACTTCATGTTTCAAAGCATGACGAGGTACAAAGGCTGGCAATATAACATTCCCGCTAATCCGTTTTTCCGGTCTTTTTGTGCGCATCTCTGCATTTTTTCAAGATGCCCGAATCGTCGTCCGGGCGAACCACCTATCGGACAACACGGAGCCATTGCATTGCGGGTCTTTAATGGTTGCAGGATTCAACGTCAGCCCCTCGATCTGTCCAAACACTCGGGACTGACATCGCATCGGGAGACTCGTCATGAAAATCGTCGTCATCGGCGGTACCGGGCTGATCGGCAAACACCTGTGCAAAAACCTGCAAGAGCTGGGGCATGAAACCCTGGCCGCATCACCCAGCACCGGCGTCAACGCCCTCACCGGCGAAGGACTGCAAACCGCCTTGCAAGGCGCCGACGTGGTGGTCGACGTGGCCAACTCGCCCTCCTTCGAAGACGCTGCCGTGCTCGAGTTCTTCGAAACCAGCGGGCGCAACCTGCTCGCCGCCGAGAAAACCGCCGGTGTCAAACACCATGTCGCTCTGTCGGTGGTGGGCACCGAGCGCATGCTCGACAGCGGTTACTTCCGGGCGAAAATGACCCAGGAAACACTCATCAAAGACTCAGGCATCCCCTACACAATAGTGCGGGCCACGCAGTTCTTCGAATTCATCGGGGCCATTTCGCACTCGGGCATGCAGGACGGCGACACCGTCCGCCTGACCTCCGCCGAGCTGCAACCGATTGCCGCGGTCGATGTCGCGATAGCGCTGGCGAAAGTGGCGGTGCAAGCACCCAGCAACAAGACCCTGGAAGTGGCGGGCCCCGAGCGCTGGCCGCTGGTGGAGTTCGTGCGCCTGTTTTTGCAACACACTAACGACCCGCGCCAGGCCCAAGCGGACGACACGGTCCCCTACTTCGGCGCGCCGATCGATGACCACTCGCTCACGCCGGGAGAACACCCCATCATCGGACCGACGCGCTTTGAAACCTGGCTCAAGAGCAGCGTTTGATACGTAAATGGGTAATTGCACAGACTTGTCCACCCATTTGCATCGACCTGACCAGTCATTTGCATCGGAATTGAGCATCACGCTTTGTGATCATGACCGGCAGAGAACGGCGATTAGCAGCCATTCGGCTTGCTCCACTGCTGGCTGTGTGGCTCGTGCGGTTTGAATTGGATTCATCAAACATGTTCCCGCCTGGTGGCTAATCCCGATCTATGGGCCAATGGATACTTGCCTCCATCAACGGCTCAACGAGATCGTCACCATGCAACCTTCTTTCCGAAAGCTCCTAACCCTCGGTGCGATGCTGATCGCCATCCAAGGAATGACTCAAAACGCGACTGCTTCTCCTGAGCAGCAGTCGTCCGCCTCAATCTTGCCTGAGCTGATTAACCCCAGCCAATTTAAATGGCAGAAGACCATTCCGCAGTTGGGAAAAAGATCCCCAGAGTACGCCATTCTTCATGAGGATAAGGCGACCGGCCTGACTACGTTGATGTTCCGTACGCCTGTGGCAGTGCACATCAAACCCCACACCCATCAACGCGCAGAAACCCATGTGGTCATGGTAGGTGGTACACATGACTTCGAATCCGAAGGGGTGCACTACAAGATCCAAAACGGAGGCTTCTTTCGCGCTCCTGGTGGAGTCGTGCACGAAGCTTGGTTACCAGCTGGGTCACAAACATTCAACATCTTGGAAAGCGGTTGGGTCGTGGATTGGGTGAACGGTGGCCCATCGGCTGAAGACATTGATCAGTACCCGCCTAAAGTCCAGTAACTTCGAAAAGGAGAAAAGACGATGCATGGATCCTTGGTAATCATCGCCCGCGCGCGGGCTAAGGAAGGCTTTGAGGAACAGATGATCAATGCTCAAAAAGCGTTGGTCTCCGTGACTCGCGAGGAGCCAGGCTGCCTTAGCTATGAGCTTTTTGTGTCCAATCAGGAGCCTGGTCTGGTGACGTTTTTCGAGCGTTGGGAGTCAGTTCAAGCTTGGCAAAAGCACATGCAGGGCGAAGCTGTAAGCACGTTTCGTAATACCGCTGGACACTGCATTCAAGAGTTCGAGCTTGACGAAATGCACCAAGTGGCCTGAATCGGGCTCGTAAAAATTTGCTGACAGGGACGAAGTTTCACGGAAAAAAGACAGAGACCGCAGTTAAGACTGCGGTCTTTGTTTTTAGCGAAGCGAACTCAACAACGGCCCGATTCGTTCCACCAGAAAATCAATAAAAACTCTCACCCGCTGCGGCATGTAGCGTTGATTATTGAAGATCGCGGTGATGTCCTCAGTGTCTCCCGCATTGAAATCAGCGAGCAATTCGACCAGCCTGCCCGCTTTCACATCTTCAGCGATATGAAACATTCCAAGCCGACTAATCCCTAATCCATTGATCGTCATCTGGCGCATGGTTTCGCCATTGTTGGTCAGCATATCGCCGCGCACCGCCAGATATTGCGTTTGTTGGTTCAGCTTGAAAGGCCACTCATCACGAGATCGGCGGAAGTTGAAATTAAAACAGCGATGATTCTCCAGCTCATCCGGCGTTTTCGGCGCACCATGGCGAGCTAAATACTCGGGTGACGCCACGACTGCCCGGCGGCTGCTTCCCAATATGCGTGCGCGAAAACTGGCGTCATTCAGCGGCCCCATACGTATCGCTACATCAATGCGCTCACGCTTCAGATCTACCAAGGCGTCTGTCAGTGAAAGATCGAGTGTGATGTCGGGATACAGGAGGTTGAAATCACTAATTATTGGCAGGAGCTGATGCGTGCCGAAAGGCACCGAAGTATTGATTCGCAAGAGGCCGCTGGGCACCGCTGTCGAGCCGACCGCATCGTGCTCTGCCTCTTCAATGTCGTTGAGTATGCGGACGCAGCTATCGTAGAAGCGGGCCCCCTCGCCACTGATTACTAGCTGTCGTGTGGAGCGCTCAAAAAGAAGCACGCCTAACCGCACTTCGAGTCGGGTAATGAGCTTGCTTACTGCTGACGGCGTCAGGTTCAGTAGCTTTCCTGCTCCTGAGAAACTGCCGGTCTCGACGACCTTGGTGAATACCTGCATTTCTCCGCTTCGACTGTCCATGACCACCTAACATGTGAATTTTATTCTTCAATGATATTCCATTGCGTGCGCTAATCAATGCAGCCGATGCTCCGCATACTTATCTCCAGCGGATTGATCCGCCTCAATCTCAACGTTGGAGAACAGTATGAACCTTGGTCTGGAAGGCAAAACCGCGCTGGTAAGCGCCTCTACAGCTGGTATCGGCCTGGCTATTGCTACGCAGTTGCTGGAAGACGGCGCTCGCGTAATTATTAATGGAAGAAGCGAGGCTGGCGTGGCGCAGCGCGTCAGTGAGCTGAACAAGCGCTTTGGTGAAGGGCGCGCTCTGCCGCTGGTGGCAGATGTCAGTAAGGCGGGTGGTGAGGCGGCGGCTGCCGCTGCTTATCCGCAGATCGATATCCTAATTAACAATATGGGCACCTATGAGCTGAGCGACTTCTTCAGCACAAGTGATGAAGACTGGCAGCGCATGTTTGAGACTAATGTCTGGAGTGGCGTGCGGTTGGCCCGTACCTACATGAAAGGCATGCTTGAGCGCGGCCATGGTCGGGTGATTTTCATCTCCAGCGAAGTAGCACTGACGCCAATGGCGTCGATGGCCCATTACAGCGCGAGCAAGGCCACGCAATTGTCGATCTCACGCAGCTTGGCGGAGCTGACCAAGGGCACCTCGGTGACCGTCAACGCAGTCCTGCCAGGGCCTACCGAGACAGAAAGCCTCAAAGGCTTCATCGAGTCTGTGAACCCTGGACTGACGTACGCTGACGCGGAAAAGAAGTTCATGACGGAGAACCGTCCCTCCTCGCTGATCTTCCGGCTGGCCAAACCTGCTGAAGTCGCAAACGTTGTGGCGTTCCTGTCGAGCGAACGTGCGGCTGTAATCAATGGTGCAGCGATTCGGGCTGAAGGCGGGACTGTTCAGACTATCGCCTGATTAATTAGCTGTGGTGGGTGGTTTGCAAATGATCAAGCGTTAGCGCACGTCTTCGAAACAAGCTTTTCTGCCCTGCTCAGATTGATGTGGCCCCGCGTGTGCTCGGCCACGCTCGGAATGGATGAAATATTGATGAAAACTCATAAGCATATTTTGTTAGCCGCTTTATTAGGGAGCGTAAGCGTAGGCGCAAATGCGGCCAACGTATTGATCGTACTCTCCGACGAGAACCACTTGGAATTGCGTGATAACAAATCATTTCCCACTGGCTTCTATCTCAACGAGCTGATGGTGCCCACCAAGGCTTTGCTGGATGCGGGCCATGAGGTGACATTCGCGACACCGAACGGACTTGCTCCAACTCTTGACCGAAGCTCTGCGGTTCCCGATTACTTTAATGGTGATCCACAACGTCTGAAGGAGTACGAGTCTTTACTCGATAAGCTGCTTTTGACATCGCCAACTCGCTCACCGGTGATAAGTCTGGCGCGCGTGGAGCAGATTGGATATTCGCACTTTGATGCTCTCTACGTGCCAGGGGGGCATGCACCTATGCAGGATCTGATATCTGATCCCGCTCTAGGCCGATTGCTACGTGCTTTTCATGCTGCTGGAAAAACCACTGCACTGGTGTGTCATGGCCCGATAGCCCTGTTGTCTGCACTAGATCAACCTCAAAGACTTATCGAATTGCTGGAAGCGGGCAAAAAAGCTCCCAAACCATCTGTTTGGATCTATGCGGGGTACCGCATGACTGTCATCAGTAACGAAGAGGAAGAAAAAGCAAAGGGATACTTAGGAGGCGGCCAAATGAAATTTTACCCTCAAGCGGCACTGGAGCTTGCTGGTGGGAGTTACCAGAGCAACACATCGCCTTGGGCTCCGAATGTCGTAATTGACCGCGAGCTTATAACAGGTCAGAACCCTGCATCTGCGGCAGGGGTGGGCCGAGCAATCCTCGAACGCCTCAAGAAATAACCTAAAGGGCTTCGGAATTATGCAGCGTACCTTTTTGATCACAGGGGCTAGCAAGGGAATTGGTCGTGCCATCTCCGAGCGACTCGCATCGGCTGGGCATCGAGTAGTAGGTATCGCTCGACGGGTAGAGGACAGTGGTTTTCCTGGGGAATTGATCGCTGCCGACCTGAGAGATTGCGATAGCACCGTCCAGACCCTTGAAGGGTTGAAAGCCCGCTATACCTTTGACGGTCTTGTTAACAACGTGGGCCTCGTTAAGCCTCAAGGAATCGCGGAGGTCGACCTAACCAGTTTTGAGGACGTTATGAAGCTCAACCTGTATCCAGCGCTGCTGGCAACACAGGCTCTTCTTCCAGATATGTCCGCCAGGCGCTGGGGCAGAATAGTGAACATCTCCAGCCTAACGGTTCTCGGAGGGCGCCAGCGCACATCCTACGCCGCCGCAAAAGCCGCTTTGATCAGTTTTACACGTGGTTGGGCGTTGGAACTCGCCCAAAGTGGTATCACCGTTAATGCGATTGCGCCAGGCCCGGTCGACACAGATCTTTTCCGAAGCGCAAATCCCGAAGGCAGTCCTGGCGAGGCCGCCTACGTTGCGGCAGTGCCTATGGGACGTCTTGGTCAACCGCATGAGATCGCTGCCGCAGCAACTTTCTTGCTTGATGAGCACAGCTCTTTTATTACTGGACAGACGCTCTACGTTGATGGTGGTGCTTCAATCGGCAGGAGCCTGATCTAACAGAAGTAGAGGCTTATACCCCGTCCGAATGGAGCGGCGAAGCGATTTTGAATGAAAGGGCCGCGCTGGCAGTCACGAACGGCGGCTATTGGCCGATTTCTGCCGGTCACGAACGGCAGTAACCGGCGATTAGCTGGCCATTCGTGACGAGCAGCAATCGGATGAGGGCAGTCGTTCATGAACGACTGCCTCCGAACCAAGGTGCGCCTTGCGCCCTGGACAGCTTAGTGTGGGCTGGCGGTCGGACGAACCACAATCTCACTCACATCAACTTCGTCGGGCTGCTCGATGGCATAGGCGAGCGCTCGCGCAATGGCGTCTGCGTTGAGCGCGACACGCCGGAAGGCTTTCATTTGCTCGCGTGCCACCTCATCGGAAATCGTATCGGCCAGTTCGGACTCGACGACGCCCGGGCACACTACCGTGACCCGGATCTTGTCCGTTTCCTGCCGCAGACCATCGGAGATAGCCCTGACCGCAAATTTGGTCGCGCAGTACACCGCGGCTGTCGGAGAAACCGCGAGGCCGCCGATTGAGGAAATATTGATGACCTGGCCGAACCCTTGTGCCTCCATGTCCGGCAAGACGGCGGCAATACCGTGCAGCACGCCGCGTACATTGACATCGAGCATCTGGTTCCACTCATTGACCTTCAACGAGGTCAAGGGTGACAGGGGCATCACGCCTGCGTTGTTGATGATCACATCGACCTTGCCGTGTTGCGCCTTGGCGAACGCGACGAACGCCTGCATGGATTCGAGAGCCGTAACGTCCAGTGCGCAGGCACTTGCCGAGCCGCCTTCGGCCTGGATCTCGCTGACCAGTTTGTCCAGACGCTCGGTACGGCGGGCACCGAGTACCACATGGGCACCTTTGGCGGCGATCAACCTGGCCGCCGCTTCGCCAATACCACTGCTTGCACCGGTAATCAGGACGACTTTGTTTTGAATGTTCGACATATCCGTAGCTCCTGTTGTAAGCATTGAAGTTCAGCACCGACCGCTGAAGACGCGGGCGTTGCTGCGGGGTACGTCGAAAAGATTAAGGGCACAGGCCTGCTCGACACGTGCCAAAACCTGCGCAATTTTTGCCTATTCGTGTCTGTGTGCATCGTCCGCAAAACGTGTGACGCAACGGCACTCAACCGCCACGGAACTCGCTGGGGGTTACTCCCACCTCGCGACGAAACACCTGGGAGAAATGACTGGGGCTTGAATAGCCGACCTCCAGCCCGACGTCGATGACGCTAAGCCGGGTTTCCAGCAACAAGTGCCGCGCGCGAACCATGCGCAAGCGAATGAAGTACTGCGAAGGCGACAGTCCCGTCGCACGCTTGAACAGGCGGCTGAAGTGGTACTCGCTCAGCTCGGCCAGCCTGGCCAGTTTTGCCAGGCTGAATTCAGCGCCCAGATCCGCACTCATGGCGTCAGTGACTTTGCGCAGCTTGTAGGCTTGCAAGGCGTTGACCCTACGCCCTGGCCGGGCCTCGGCGCGATAGCTGCGCACCAGATGTACGGCCAGCGCCTGTGCCAGAGAGCGGGCGAAAAGAGCGTTGGGCGAGCGCTCCAGAACCAGTTCGGTGCGCAACTGCTCCATAACAAACGCGACGAACCCGTCACGTGCCCCTGAAATATCGCGCAAACGCACAGGCCCGGCGTGCTCACCCCACAGCTCTCGCGACGCTAGCTCAATCAGCGGCAGCCCCAGATAAAGGTGCATGACTTCGAAGGTATCGCCCCCGTGAGTCTGCCAGCGCATTTCATACGGCTCATCGGAGCTTGTGAGGAAAAAATCGCCGGCGCTGACCTCTGCCGCAGTCCACTCCCCGCCCAGTGCGCGCTCCTCCACCCTGGCCGCCCCCGCCAGAACCAGCACGAGCAGGGGCTCCACCACCGCAGGTACGAGAATTGGCTCAATGACGCTGCGATGGGTAAACAGCTGAATCACAATGTCCATGATTTCCGGGCGCGTCAGTAAATCCTGCGGCTCGCCTGGCAGGTATTCACGCATGGACTGCCCTGTGATGCGCAAGTCCTGGCTGGATGTCGACCGTTGTTCCAGGGACGTTCGCCCGGTATTTGCCATGAACACGTCCTTTTCATATTCGGCTGTGCAAAGCCAGACAGGTCTCCAGACGCTGCCCAAACTCCGCTCGATGCAGACCGGATCGATGATATCGGGCTTTTCCCGCCGGCTGAACCGACCACCGAACCGTCCTCTCTGATATTCGGCGCAAAACCCCGACATCGTGGGCAATCTCACGAAAGCTGACTTCGCCTCGCTGCGAGACAGTAGGCCCGTCGCCGATGACAAGCGCCTTGCCGGCGCCGACACGGCTTATCCCCTACTCGATCACAACGCTGGAGAACCATCATGACCGATATCAAGAACAGCACGCCAAACGAAGTGGCAGGTAAAGTCGCGCTGGTCACTGGCGCGGCCAGTGGCATCGGCAAGGCCATCGCCCTGCTGCTGCATACCCGCGGCGCCAAGGTCATCGCCGAAGATATAAACCCTGAGGTGCAGGCGCTGGCCCGCCCTGGCCTGGTACCACTGGTGGCCGACATAACTCAGGACGGCGCCGCCGAGCGCGCGGTCGCTTTGGCCGTCGAGCAATTCGGCCGGCTGGACATTCTGGTCAATAACGCCGGCATCATCATCAACAAGCTGGTCATCGACATGACTCGCGAAGACTGGGAACGCATTCAGGCGGTTAATGCTACGGCGGCATTCCTGCATAGTCGCGAAGCGGTCAAAGCGATGATGCTCAATAAATCCGGCTCGATCGTCAACATCGCGTCCTACGCCTCCTACTTCGCCTTCCCCACCATTGCCGCCTATACCGCCTCTAAAGGCGCGCTTGCCCAACTGACGCGCACCCTGGCGCTTGAGGTCATTGGCCATGGCATCCGCGTCAATGCCGTGGGCGTGGGGGATGTGGTGACCAACATCCTCAACAATGTGGTCGACGATGGCCCGGCATTTCTCGCCCAACATGGCGAAGCCGCACCGATCGGCCGCGCCGCACAACCGGAAGAAATCGCCGAAGTGGTCGCGTTCATCGCCTCGGATCGTGCCAGCTTCATGGTCGGTGCGGTGGTCATGGCAGACGGCGGCATGACCGTCACGGCCGGGTGAGCCACCGCAGGAAGGAGCCGCCGGACATGCTCGGCAAGCCCGACAGGATCAGGCAAATCTGCGGCAGTTTCGTCCTAACACCGCTGCGCTCGGCTACGTAATCTGAAAGTACGCAACGGGTGCAGACCGCACTGCCCTGGGTCGTATCGGCTAAGCCTGACATCGAGGAGAAAAACTGATGAAAAATGCCAGACGCACCATTCAAAATCAGCGTTACGCAGGCATGTGGGTCACCGCCAACGGATTCATCCGTCACGAGCTTCTGGCGACTGGGCGTTACGACGAGGCCCGTGGTAAAAATAAGAGCGCCTATCAAGGCCGCTACGAAATGGTGGGGGACTACATCCAGTACTGGGACGATAGCGGCTTCACCGCTGACGGGCACTTTCATGACGACGTGCTGTATCACGCCGGCATGATCCTCTATCGGCAATGAGCAATTTGAAGATGTCGGGTGAATATCGTCTGCCTGGAAAGTTCCGGGCAGACGCTCATGAACACGTGTGAGAGCCTTGAAATGGAACAGAGCGATGCTTTCATCCTGCAAAACACGGCCATCTACCGTGACGAACTGGTTCGCTTACTGACGCAACGCTTTACCACGCCCGGGATCTATGAGACCGCGATAGCGCCCCTGCATGTCATTCGTTTTGACGCCCCCTCGGAGCTTATCCATACGGTCCACAAGCCGGCACTTTGCCTGATCGTGCAAGGACAAAAAGAAATCGGCCTGGGTGACGACCATTATCTGTACGACCCGCTCAGTTACCTGGTGGTGTCGGTGACCCTTCCGGTTTCCGGGCGCGTGCTGATGGCCAGCCCGGAGGCGCCCTACCTGTGTATCCGTTTTGATTTCGAGGCCACGGAAATTGCTCAGGTCATCGCCGATGCGCCTCCGACAGGCGTCCCCGACGAGCCGGAGCTTGGTCTTTTCCTTGAGAAGGTCGATGTTCCCCTGCTGGAAACAGTGCTTCGGCTGGTACGGCTGCTGGAAACACCGAAAGACATCGGCATGCTGGCGCCGCTCGCTTTGCGAGAGTTGTACTATCGCCTTCTGCGAGGCGTGCACGGACGCCGGCTGTATGAGCTTGCCCTCGGTGATTCGCAAACACGGCGAGTCACGCGGGCCATCGACTGGTTGAATAACCATTACACCCAACCCTTACGCATAGAAGAACTTGCCCGGGTCGCTAATTTGGGCAGCTCTACGTTGCATCATCGCTTCAAGGCAGTGACCGCGATGAGTCCGCTGCAGTATCAGAAGCAACTTCGCTTGCAGGAAGCCCGCCGTCTGATGCTGGGTGAAGGGCTGGATGTGGCGAGTGCCTGTTATCGAGTGGGCTACGAAAGCCCATCGCAATTCAGCCGAGAGTACAGTCGCCAGTTCGGGTGTCCCCCATCTAGAGATACCAACCGAGTTCGCCGCCCTGCGTGAGAGTTTAATGGGCTGCATACGGCTGATACGGTTCTACTCGTTTCCTCAGGGCAGAGTAGCTGTTGCCTTGGAACCCAAATCCCCGAATAGCCCACTTTCATTACTGGCAGTTTTTGTCCGTAAGCTGTCACTTACGAACGACCGCTTTCGGCCCAGAGTGTGTAAAAACGCTTCGCCAAAATTGACGTGTACGCGTCTACGTTAAATCTGAAATTTATCGACACGTTAGCAGATGTGGATTTCGCGTAGAAGCGCGATCTCCAGTCCAGTTTGGATTTCCTTTCGCGCTCAAAAACGTTTTTACACACCCTCGGCCAAAAGCTGCCATTCGATATGCTTAAGAAACGTGCCTTTGCGTCATTAATTGTTCCTTGTTATTTCTTATTGAAAATTTCATACACCCATTTAGCCAACACCTCCGGTGACGTCGTTTCCTTCCTTAGACATTCTTCACCGCGGTCTTTCGCAACGATGGCCAGTTTCCCAGACTCAGAAATTTCAATATATGCTCCCCCAAACTCATCAACCTCAATCCCTAAAGGATATCTATCGTACGGGTTCCCGTGTTCAATTGCGTATCTAAAAAAAATTCGGCTAATTGTTCGAGGTTCATTGCTATACCCTCAGACTATTTTATTACCTTGATGAAACCCTCCTTCAGCAGCTTTACTAGCTCTTCAATCCACGCACTGCATTTCGACAATCCAAAATTAATTCATCCAGATAAGGGGATATTTTCACCGCTTCAACCAAATCCAGAGCCAGCTCAGCGGCTTCCCGGAGAGGCTGCCATTCATATTGATCGAAGATCCACCAATCATCGCAATGAAAAGCTGTCTCAGGCAGCGAATTACACAAGTCCCAGACCTGCTGTAGTCCAGTCCGAACTTCACTTGGCATCGCGGCTCCACAGACTGTAAGTGCCTCATTCAGAGGCAGCATCGTTTCCGACCACGCCTCACACGCCGGACAATAAGGGATTGCGTCTCGCTGCGCGTCGGCGTTCATCGCCAAGAAGGTGAGCCCCGGAATTGCCTCGCACACCGCAAGAACTCGCTTGTACTCATCCTGTCCATACCACTCCCAAAGCGTGGTGGAAAATTCCATCGTCAAATCCGCAATGACTTCAGGTGGATTCCCCACCCCCAATTCGAATCATACCCGGTGTTCGAATTGCTTTGAGCGTCCGCTTTGGGTCGGATAGCGACGATCAAGCATCGACCGTCACTATGGAGAGCCAGACCTCCGTTTGTTCCGCCATTTCCAGGGCATCATCGACCTCGATTCCCAAGTATCTGACGGTGCTTTCCAGCTTCGTATGGCCAAGCAGGAGCTGGATGGCTCTCAGGTTCTTCGTCCAACCATAGATCAGCGATGCCTTGGTTCGCCTTAGTGTGTGAGTGCCGTACATAGTTGGGTCAAGGCCAATGGCTGTCACCCAAGCTTTGACTATTCGCGCGTACTGCCTGGTGGAAAGATGGTCTGAAGCGTGCAATCGGGTCGGAAACAGGAAGTCCTCGCTGCGGAGGTGCTCCTGATGCATCCACGCCTCCAGAACCGTTCGGGTTTGCTCAGTGATTTCAAATTGCACTGGATGCTGAGTTTTTTTGCTGCATCACAATGGCCCGTGACGAGACATGCTCTCCATGGGCGATGTCTCGGACACGCAGCTTGGTTAAGTCACAGGCGCGCAATTTGCTGTCGATGGCCAAGTTGAAGAGCGCCAAATCACGTGTCTTCTCCGCGAGCTGGAGTCTGACCCGGATGGCCCAGATATCTCTGACTCGGAGCGGGGCTTTCTGCCCTACAAGCTTTCCCTTGTTCCAAGGCTGATGGTTGTATCTTGCAATGGTGTTCATGGCTCGTCCTCCACGTTGGGGGAGGACAAGGGTGGATCAGTCCCAATGAGTGGTGGTCGCTATTCGACCCAAAGCGGACAGTCGAAGGGGCAGCTAATAATGAAGTAATTCGCCCGTCACATAATCAAACCGATAGACAGACTTGTTGAAGTCAACGGCCTCGATATAGTCCGGTAATAAGCAAAATCCTTCAGAGAATATATCTGCGCCAGAGGCTTGCCAGATTATGACGCCATCCATGGACAGGCGAGTAATCTCCAGTTCGCCGTGTGAAAGGAGAGCTTGTTGCTGATTTTCATAGTGGATACCAAAGCACGTCGCGGTATCGACCCGAACGGACCAGAGAAGCCGATAGGGAAGCTCTAGTGACAAACAGGCGATGTGGTCGCCGACCGCCAAATAGAGTTTGTGGTCGAGCACGAGTGCCGAATGCTTATGGATGGCTGTGCCTCCTCCCCCAGCACCAACTACCAGGATGCTGTCCCCATTTAATTTCACACCATGGATTGAGGTGATCGACTCGTCCGTAAGGAGGACGTCGAGAGCATAGGGCTGCGCGTTGTCAGTGGAGTTAAACGAGTAAGTAGGCTCGTCAACTATTGTGATCAGCCCATATGGCGTATGCATGTTCATATGAATGCTATTTTCTGGCCCGTTTACGATCAGATTATGCCTCAGGTTTGATCTGGAAGCTCTTGAGAAGGAGCGACCGCTTTTGGCCGATAGCTGCCCGTCCCTATGGGCCGCAAATACTCAAAGCTGCCTGTCGAGTCAGGCAGAAACCGACCCCATTTGGACGATTGGGATAGAGCAACAGCCTACGTATCATGCGGGAGATTAATTACTATCTCCCCTGCGTCTTTTCACCCTGTAACAATCATTGATTGAAAACCTTTTGCCCCAGCGCCTGACATGTCCAATGACCAGGCTACGGCCGCAATGTTTTCAATGGGCGGTTTTTACACCGGCCGGCTTCACGTGGGCGTGCACCCGACCAATCAAGACCTGCCGTAAACCTTGCCGCTGTAGCGGCTGACTTTGAAGGGAGAAGGATCTATTGATTGTGACTCAGGATCGACTCAAATCTGCCGATATCTGGAAATTGGGAAACGCGTGCAGCCTGTTTGATTGGGAAAAGGGTTGATGGAATCGGAACATTACGTCCTTACATTTTTGAAGCGCTTTCGGTATTTGATATTGGCATTGATGGTCATCGCCTCATTGGTAAACGCTTTTGTGCGCTTCGCCGGGGACTGGAGTCATTTCTGGGGAGTTCTCGCAGCACACGCATGGTTCACGCAAGCGGTCTTTGCCTACCTTCGGGGAGGCTGGGTTGCCATTGGTCCAGGTGGTTTTGTCCAAAGATGCGAATCCCTTGGGGAGAGCGGCACTGGCTGCAACCGCATTTGCGTTTTACTTGCTGACATTTACCTATGAAGTGGATAACCACGTCGATTCGATTTACGAAAGAACTTCGGATTGGACGATGCCAAACCGGGAAGAGATCGGGCATAGGACCGAGTGAAATCCGGCCGATGCCGGCAAGCAAGCTGACTCAAACGAATCCCATCTGCACGCTGCTACCCGATCTAAGCGGGGCGTAGCGAGGTCCCGATGGAGTTAGCAAAAGACAACTTTCGACCCTAAGCTGCCTGTCATAACGGTCGCTGGCCTAGCGTGGATATCTTTGCCAACCTATTGCACACCATGTACCCACAAAAAATTGGAGCCCAATGATGAGGGCAGAACGCTATCGTGTTCGCTTAATGTTCGAATGGGGCGGCGGTTGCCTTTGGTGTGGAAATAATATTGCACGGGATAAATTTTCTGTAGGGCCTATTGAAGAGAGGCTACCACTCAGTGACGAAGTCAAAGCAATGCTTAACGAGCTTTCACAGTGGCATGACACCTCGCTGAACTGGGATTACCCACCTGATCCCGGCCCTTGGAATGCAGACGATTACACAAGATTTGACGAGGCTGCCGCTAAATTACTGAAATCCATCCAACAGGAATTGGGTGAAGAATTCGAGGTGGTGTACGAAAAACTTTAGCTTGTCGGTGTGAGCCTTCGACCTAATTCTGATAACGAAAGGATGCAGCTATAGATCGGCATCCCACCTTCGCGACAGGCAGAAATCGACCCTTTACGGTCATTCACTGCTGGCAAGTACCTGCCACGTTCCATGAGCGACTGGCCCTGTTGCGCGAATATAGAGTGGTCAGGGCGAGCACGCCCAACACCGGCTAGATAGACGAATGCAATCGCACTGACGACAGGGTTGGAAAGCATTACTCACCACGTGTGGGGAGAGTCCATATACGACTTGTTAGCCGCTTTAGAACCACCCGAAACCGACAAACCAGGGAATCAAAGACCTGCCTTTATGCCCTTTATATTCCGATTCACTATCAAGCTGTTTTCGACAATAAAACAAACTGATACTGCCCGGGATAAATAACAAGCTGAATAACCATTGAAACACATCTGTTGATTTCAAGGTGATCGCCACTAGCAAGTTAATTAGAGCTATACCAATAATGAATAAATTATATCTAATATGTCGACGCTTCATTGAAGCAAAGCTTTCCCAATCATAAATCAGCCAGTTGTGGGAAAAGTCGTGGCATTTAGGACACCTAAGGCTTGGCGGAAGCTTGTCTGCAATATAACCACAGCTAGGGCATCGAACTTTCATGGCGCTATCCTGACACTCTCTCATTAGGTGGACATGCCATGTCGCGTTTCTTGTCGCAGTAAGCGCGAGATCTATCGAAGGGTGACGCGACAGGGGTGACAGCCAAACCCGACTAGGTAAAGAGGGTAGCAGGACGGCATCTATTTGCCACTAGTTTATCCACCGACTGCTTTTGGCCGATTCTGTTGAAAAAGTCGGCTTCGGTTTCCACCGCAGAAAAGTACGCGCTTGAGATTGGAATCTGTGTTTTTGGCAGAAGGTAGGACTCGGATTTCACGTAGCAGCGTGCAAAAGAGGCGTTTTCACCCAACAATATTCGAGCGTTTTGGGCAAGCCGACTTTTTCAACAGAATCGGCCGAAAGCTGACGCTCAACGACGCCTGTCTAACCAGAGGCGATTCATACCTGTGTCGGATATGCCAACCGGGGCGATGCCTTGAGCCACTGTTCAACGCAACTCTGATAAAGTCGACCTTGGAAAAATCGTAGACAGGAAGTCATACATGGCAAAGCCAGCTGCACACATAACTGATCCCACCAGTTGCCCTATGCCTGGACACGGGCCCAAAGCCCTCGCGTCCGGATCTCCCGATGTTTTTTCGACGGCCTTGCAGCCGCGACGAAAGGCGACACTTGCACCTGCGGCAGCGCTTTGGATGCAAGCCGGCGAAGGAAAAATTTGCACTGGTAATATTGGCATGGAGCTTGTTAGAAACCTTCGTATTAAAACTAAACTTTTGCGACCACCTTCATCATGAAATCGCTGCTTATCATCTTATCAATCACAATTATCGCCAACCTTTATATAGGTTTTTACGAAAAAATGGAGGACGCCTATCCGGAAAAAGTATTCTTTATTAAGAAAAGCCCGACATTTCAGATAAAGTTTGAAAATATTTTCGCTTACGAATCAGATGATAAAAATTTTAGCGAGCTAAGCGAGACGGAGCGAAACTTGGTCATTAAATATTGCAAGTATCGACTTGGCGTAGATACGACATTGAAAAGTCAAAGCGAGCTTGAAAAATGCAAACAGAGGCAATCGTAAATCGCCCTTTAACTCCGTAGACACATCTGAATCGCATCGGACGTCTCTTTACCGGTTACGACGAGAAGGGGGGCGCCTGTTTTGCCGGAGAAACAATGCTAACCGATCAGCAAGCTCGAATAGCACTCAAAGAGCTAGTCGAAAAATATCTCAAAGGGTTAGCCCCTGATTATCAGCTCTTAATTGAGTTAATTGAAGATCCATCACAGCCAGTTCCTATCAGAGGAATATTGGAGGATATTCGACAATTTGGAAACTCCCGATACACGCAGCAAGAATTGGAGCACATTGACGACTGCATATACATGTTCGGTTAAGTGGGTTCGCGTTAGCACCTGATCTGATCCATTTACTAAATCGCCTCTAGTTCGTCTCGGGAAGCAAGGTGCCTTGACCCCGATGTTCACCTTGAATAAAGCGCTTCATGGGCGATCCTTGCGATGAAATCCTCGGAAATCATAGCGAGGGTTTTCGGGCTGGATAGATACTCAATCGTAGACTTACTGAACCAGCTGCCGGATCCCTAGAAACAAAATCAAACCACCGCATAATCGATCAATAGCTTTTTTCCTCCTTCGATACGCTGAAGCGATCTCAGGTTGCGAAAGAGCGATTGCGACCACTCCATACCAAGTCATCGAAACCACCACTACGACTGCCAGCATCGATAAAAACGTGCTTGGTGAAACGTGGGTGGGGGCTGCCGCTGAGAAAATAGCGGCATAGAAGGCCATGGATTTAGGGTTGCCAATGTTCGTAACGACCCCCTGAATGAATGACTGCCGAAAGTTTCCAACGACAGCATTATTACAGGGGGAAAGCGCGCTCTTCCCGGCCTTGAGCAGCAGTCGGAATCCAAACCACATCAGATAGGCTGCCCCCAGAACTTTTACGATCAGCGCCGCCCAAGGGAACGCAGCAAATACAACGCCGATACCTGCGATTGCACAGGTGGCCCAGAATAAATTGACCAATACGATGCCTGCTACCAAGGCCAAAGCTTCTGACCGCGTAGCAGCTACCGCTTTGTGGACTACTGCAACGAAATTTGGCCCTGGAATAACGACACCGGCCAGGTAAACCAAAAAGACTGTCAAAACGGCGGGACCATCGATCATGTGCATTCCTTTGCGAGTATTGTGGCCGGGGACGGTCATCATTCAGTTCAAGGCCGCCCGCGGCTTCAACGTACAACGAAATAAAAATTTGATACAGGGCTTTGAGCGTAGTTGTGTTTTTACCCACTCTGGGCCGGATTCTGCCTGTCGCCACCGTCAGCTTTGGGTCGATGGCGGTCAGTCGTGACAGGCAAAAAACGGCCAAAAGCGGACGGTTCCCGAAAAACATCATTGAAAGCATTTTGCTACTATGGGGCGCTCTTGCCCATTAGCGCGACGTAAACCTTAGGTTCTTCCATGTTCGACAGAAGCGACTTTGATCAACTCTCCAGTGAGCAACTGACTTTTTGGACAGCGCACAATCGTTGCCCCGGTCTCTATTACGTCGTTTATCCAGGAATCGCTTTTCGAAGCGAGGAATCTCAGCAGTGCATCAGGGTAACTCGTGCCCGCAAGCGGCAAGGGGAGAACGGATTAAATTTCTGGCTTTTCGCGGAATGGATGGATTGGCCGCCTGGAGGAGAAAGTTGTTTCCCAGGATACGTTTCCGACGCTCAGTTTGAGGAAATCTCTGAAGCTGTTTTCAATCAGATGGTTGCGGATCAGGCGATCGGATTGATCGCTCCGCTCCAACAACCGCTGCATGAGTCGACCGGTTTTGTAGGAGCGATATTGATGTACTCAATGAAAACGGAATTCATCGTTTCGCTGTTCGCAGAGTATGAAGATGAGTACATCCATTTCTATTGGGACACGACTTCATGAGCGGCAGCTAAGGGTCGGTTGCCGTCCTTCGCGACAGGCAAAATTCGGCCAAAAACGGACTGATGATTCGTGCCGGAGACTTGCAACCGGGAGAACTTTCGCTGGCGGGAGCCGCTGTGTATCATCAGCGCGGGCTGATGCTGCCCGCCGCTCGCTTCCGAAAGGATAGGTGAAAGCATTTCTTCTCTTCCCAAATCCTGTCGCATCTCTTGAGAGTCGAGGTTTGGCAACGCGAGCACCAAAATGCCTCGACTACAGGAGGAACGATGTTTTCAATCGAACAAGCCAAGCAGATGGCCAAGAGGCTGCGTGCCTCGCTAGAGTCGCGCAATCAAGCAGTGACTCACTCCACGGCCTTAGAAACGGTAGCGCACCAGCTGGGCTACAAGGACTGGAACACCGCGTCAGCCATGTTACCCCTGGAAGATACCCAGCCCGCGATTACATTCGACAAAGCAATCCCGATATTGCGGATGTTTGACGAAACCAAGGCGCGTGAGTTCTATCTTGATTTTCTAGGTTTTAGCGTCGAATTCGAGCACCGATTCGAAGCTGATCTACCGCTGTATTTGGGGATAACCCGAAACGGTTTACAGCTCCATCTTTCTGAACATCATGGCGATGCGAGCCCGGGATCGACGATATTTGTTCCGATGCAAAATATCGAATTGCTCCGGGACGAGTTACAGGGCAAACGCTACGGATATGGACGCCCGGATATTGTTCATCAGGGCTGGGGACAAGTTCTGGAAGTCTATGACCCATTCGGCAATCGCATCCGGTTCTGCCAAAGCTGATCCTAGTTTGCGGGCTGGGGAGACCCAGTCCGCTTTGGGTCCAGGCTGTGTGAAAACGCACCCACTGTTTTGACGTCTGCGTTGCTACGTAAAATCCGCCAGCATCTTGCTAGTCAGCAGACCTGAAATTTGCGTAGGATCGCGATTTTGGTTCCGGTTCCGACTGTCAAAGCAGATCTAAAACGTTTTCACACAGCCTGGGCCGATTTCTGCCTGTCGAGAAGCGCTGCATGCGCAATTCTCTGCCGATTACGGTTACGAAGCATGACAGTCAAATCCCATGCAACCGGTGGTCGAGTGGAGTGCAATTTCGCACTCAAACAAAAGCCCTACACCAACCGCTCAATCTTCTGATGCTGCCAGACCATTTTGTAATACAGCGTCTGCAGCATCAGCATGCCCAGATACGCCACCGGAAACGCCATCCACACACCTTGCAGCCCAAAGCGCGCATCCAGCAGATACGCCATCGGCAACTGCACCCCGACCACGCAAACGATCGATACCGCCACCGGCACCAACACCGTGCCGCTGGCGCGCATGATGCCGCCGACAATCGCCTGGAAGCCGAACACCAACAGGCTCCAGAGCATGATGTGCAACAGGTGTTCGGCAATCGCCCGGGTGGAATCATCCGTTAGAAACAGCCCCAGCAACCAGTGCGAAAGCAGGTAACCCAACACCACCAAACCGCCGGTCAGGCACACATTGATCAACAGCCCGGTGCGCAAAATCGGCCCCATGCGCTCGATGCGCCCTGCCCCAATCGCCTGCGCGCCGAGGATCGACGCGGTGATTGCAATCGATAGTGCCGGGAACTGCACGTAATTGACGATCTGCGTTACCGCCCCGTACGCCGCCGTCGCCTGGGAACCGTGCTGATTCACCAGCGCCAGAATCACCAGCTCCGACAGCGATAAAACCACCATCTGCAACCCGGTTGGCAGCCCGATGCGCAATACCTTGCCGAGGATGTCCATGTCCAGCCGCATCGAGGCAAACATCTCCCGATCCGGCGCCAACGGATGCCCCTCGCGAATCAACCGCCACGCCAGCCACCCCATCGCCGCCAGGTTACCCGCCAACCCCGCCCATGCCGCACTCTGAATTCCCATCGGCGGCAAACCCAACCACCCGAGAATCAAGGCCGGCGTCAGCGCCAGCCCGACACACGTCGACACCACCAGCGCCAACAATGGCGACACCGTATCGCTCACCCCTCGCAGCAACTGCGTGAACAACACAAACACCAACAGCGACGGCAAGATCCACATCATCACATGCGCATACGCCACCGCATCGTCCAGCACATCCACCGGCGTGCCCAAACCCTGCAACGCCGGCCGGGCAAACACACTGCCCAACACCGCCGCCACCAACCCGATCATCGCCCCCAACAGCAACGTCGAACCGGCGATGGCCTTCACCAAATGCAACTCCCGAGCGCCCCAGGCTTGCCCGATCAACACCCCTGCACCAGCGCCGAGGCCAATGACCAAGGCGATGAAGAAGAACACCACGGGAAACATGCCCGATACCGCCGCGAGAGCCTGGGTGCCGAGCAATTGGCCGATGTAGATGCTGTTGATGGTGCCCGACATGGATTGGAGGAAATTGGAGAGGACCATGGGGGCGAGAAACAGGAGATAGGTTTGCCAGAGGGGGTGTTGGGTGGTGGGGGTTCGCATTGAGGTTCCGTCTCGGGTGGGGGCTGCGTTGGGAAATTCTACGCTACGGAACCGGGAACAATGCGCTTCTATTTTGCAGACTGGGGAGCGTGAGTGATGGGAGTGTCAGATTTTCTGTGCGGGCATGAAGCGGCCATCCTTCCCCTCTTCCCAGGTAGAGAGCACAGCCTGGACAAAGCGGCTACCTACCATACACTTGGCAAATAAGCGCCTTTTTTCCCCGGCTGGATAACCCAGGTCAGGCCTATGAACCCTCGCTATCATGAAATACACCGGGCCGAGATCAAAAGACAGTTGTATCGCCACGCCGATCAACAGTGGGACGCTCTCTTTAGTCTATTCATCGCAAGCATTATCTTTGCTGGCTTTGGAGTTAAGCTCTGCTTTGCGCTTATATCAGGCAGCTGGATTATAGGGTTCGTGTTCTTTTCCTTGAGTGCACTTTTTTTCGCCTTCTATCGGTGGACGCTTCGTATGCTGAGCAAGCGAGGAACAGACAGCGGATGGCTTAATACACCTGATCAACTAATCTGTGTAGCACTTATAGGTCTGGCTATATTCTTATCTGACTCCAACATAATAGTATTGTTTTTTTTCTTTCTTTGCGCAGGTGCATACGGCAATTGGCGCCTAAGGAAGAACCTGCGAATTCATATGATGCGCTACTATTTTCGCGAAGCGCGCGAGTATATTCGAGAAGTAGAACGTTACAGCCCTCACCCTAAACGCCCGACCCTGTTGAAAGCGCCACCAGAGGAATAGGTACTTTGGGTCGCAAGCTACTTTTCCTGGTTAGCTGAAACAGCCGATTGCGTGCCATATCTACGATATAAAACCAAGCTAACACCCATAATAAAAAAACAAAGCATTACAGATAGATAGCGCACTCATTAAAAGCGGATTAACTTTTTTACGCCCCACTTACCATTCGTCGTCATGCGCAAAAAAAATTCAAATTTTTCGAAAACGGGCGACTCCTACTCATACAGCGATCAAGACGACCGGGTACATTTTCTGATTGATTGACGATTGCTGATAGGAGATAGTCATGAACTACGAAGATCGCGACACCTATGGCATGTACAAAACCAACCTCATACGAGATACCGACTCAGACGAACAGGGTCCTGGCCCCGATCTGATGGGGGCAGACACACTCATCGGAAATGATGTTTATAACCATAATGAAGAAGACCTCGGGGATATCAAGGAAATCATGCTGGACGTTCGCAACGGAAGAGTAAGTTATGCTGTTCTATCTTTCGGTGGCTTTCTTGGCATGGGAGAAAAACTGTTTGCGGTACCCTGGAATGCATTGACACTCGACACCGTCAATAAGCGTTTCGTATTAAACGTAGAGAAAGAACGTTTGGAAAACGCACCAGGTTTCGACAAGGACAACTGGCCTAATATGGCCGACGAATCCTGGGCAACAGAAATCCATTCGTTTTATGGAACTAAACCCTTCGATTACGATACTGTTCAGAGACAACGTATCGACCAAAGCTAACTGTCTCTATCCGAAACGAAAATAATGCGCGCCGAGCAATAGGTTTCTTGGGAGTACCAAACCTGAGGCGCGCATTGCGGTGGAAACAGGTTTGTCGACAGCAACAGGGGTATGTCAGCAAATGGAGAAGCGCGATTTCCAGTCTGGTTTTGAGGGCCTGTCGCGCTCGGACAAGTTCTAAACCAGTTGGCGGATCCCCAGAAACAAAATCAAACCACCGCACAGTCGATCGATTGCTTTTTTCCGGCCTTGATACGCGCAAGCAATCTTAGGTTGCGATAGAGCGATTGCAACCATTCCATACCAAGTCATTGAAACCACCACTACAACTGCCAGCATCGACGAAAACGTGCCTAGCGAAACCTGGGCGGGAGCTGCGGCTGAAAAAACAGCGGCATAGAAGGCCATGGACTTGGGGTTTCCAATGTTGGTAATGACGCCCTGAAGAAAAGACTGCCTGCAACTACCGGCGACGGCATCATTTAGTGGCCTAAGCGTATTCTTTCCCGCATTGATCAACAGTCGGAATCCGAACCATATCAGGTAGACAGCCCCTAGAACCTTTACAGCAAGCGCAGCCCAAGGGAACGCAGCAAATACAACCCCCAAACCTGCAATTGCACAGGTGGACCAGAACAAGTTGACCAGTACGATACCTGCTACCAAGGCCAGAGCTTCTGACCGTGTAGCAGCCACCGCTTTATGGACCACTGCAACGAAATTTGGTCCAGGGATAACGACACCGGCCAGGTACACCAAAAAAACTGTCAAAACAGCGGAACCATCGATCATGTGCTTCCTCGCGAGTCCTGTGGACAGGACCATCCCTTAGTATTGCTGATCGCCATTGGGCGCTGAGTGCCCGGCTCATTCTCGATGATGAGTATGCGGGCTGTCGAGCGACCGATTCCGACCGATTCTGTTGAAAACGTCGGTCTGCCCAAACTGCCTGATCATTGACTGTACCGCACTGCCACCAATAATGAGCGGGGCGGCCGACCGTGCATCGGCCGCCCATCCCCTTAAGCGCTCAACCCATTTCGTTGATGCAAACCACTTTGGGTTGCGTCATGTCCTCATAAGCAAACCGAACACCTTCTCGCCCCAGACTTCCGTACTTGAAGCCACCGAAAGGCATGGCATCAAAACGATAATCGGAAGAATCATTGATCATCACGCCACCGGCTTCAATTTGGCGCGAGAGTTTAAGGGCCTTGGAAAGATCACGGGTAAAGACGCCCGCGTGCAAGCTGTATTCCGGCGCGTTGGCCAGGGCAACGGCGTCATCCAGGTGGTCAAAAGGCTCCAGAATGACCACCGGCGCGAAGACTTCCTGCTGCCAAATCCGACTGTCATGGCTTACACGCTCCAGCACGGTCGGCGCATAGCTTCCCGCTTGGCGGTGGTGCCCGCACAGAAGAACAGCACCTTCGGCCAGCGCTTCATTCACCCATTGTTCGGTGCGACGAGCCGCCTGCTCCGTAATCATCGGGCCGACATCCGTTGCTCGCTGATCAGGATCGCCAAGTATCAATGCACGGGCCAGGCTGACAAAGCGCTCACGGAAAGCCGCGTAGATTGAACGGTGTACGAGGATGCGCTGGGTGCCGATGCAGTTCTGTCCTGCTGCCCAGAAGGCACCCGATACACAAGACTCTACGGTCGGTTCGAGATCACAGTCTTCGAGCACGAGAACCGGTGCATTCCCCCCCAGATCCATCGCCAGCTTCTTCAAGCCTGCACTGCGAGCAATGGACTCTCCAGTGGCAAAACCACCCGTGAAGGAAATCATCCGCACTTCGCGCAGTTCCACCAATGCTTTACCCAGGTCGACGCCTCCGGTCGCCGGGGTTACCACGGACGAAGGCAGGCCCGCTTCCACCAGGCATTCAACCAGCTTGAGAGCCGACAACGGTGCGAGCTCTGAAGGCTTGAGAATCACAGCATTGCCACCGGCGATGGCCGGGCCCAATTTATGGGCGACCAGGTTCAGCGGATCGTTGTAGGGGGTGATCGCGACGATAAGCCCCAATGGTTCGCGGGTGAACCAACCCTGGCGCGATTCGGAGCCTTCATAGGCCTCGAATGGAATCACCTCCCCGGCGTTACGACGAGCCTCTTCCGCCGATAGCTTCAACGTGTTCACGCAACGCTTCACTTCCTTCTCTGCTTGTCGCAACGTCTTTCCCGCCTCTGCAACAATGAGCCGGGCAAATGCTTCAGCCTCAAGCTCTACACGACGGGCTGCTTCCTCAAGGATGCGGGCACGCTGGTGACGAGGCATCGCTGCACTCTCACGCACGCCAATTCGCGCACGCTCCAGCAAGCCAGGAACAGCGGTTGCATCGAGGCAAGGTACGCTTCCCACCAGGCGACCATCGAATGGACTGAACACATCAATCTGTTTGGCATCAACGAGCTGGATGCTGGCCATGCTGGATACGCTCATGACGATTTTCCTCTCACTTGCCGTGGCTGGTATGGATGGCGATGATGTCTGACAGCAACGCAAAGGCAGTCTCGAGACGCCCTGCCCCAGGCCCGGACACCGTGACAGCCCCCAACAGTTCGGTGTTGAACGACACCGCGTTCGTGGCGCCGGAAATTCCTGCAAGAGGATGGGAATTCGGCAACAGCCTGGCTTGCACACTCGCTCGAACCGAGCCATCGACCTCGCGATTTGCAGAACCGATCAGCTTCCAACTTGCACCGTTGGCAGTTGCTTGAGCGATGTCTTCCGAGCTGATGCTGCTAATCCCTGAGCAAGCCACATCGCTGACGCTCAATCGAGCATTGAGCAGTTCGTTGGCCAGGATCACTACCTTGAGACGGACGTCAAAACCCTCCACATCAGCAGTGGGGTCGGCCTCGGCATAGCCGAGCTGTTGAGCCTCGGTGACTGCGTCGTTGAACGTCAGGCCGTCCTTCATGCGGGTCAGCACGTAATTGGAAGTCCCGTTCAGAATGCCTTCAAAGCCTTGAACCTCTGCACCCGCCAGCGCCTGTCGTGCCAGGCGAATCACAGGCGTACCGCTCATAACCGAACCTTCGTACTCGAAGGCAACACCATGACGACGGGCCAAATTCTTGAGCTCGGCGCCGTGCAGCGCGATTGGCCCCTTGTTGGTGGTCACAACATGGATGCCGCTTTCCAGTGCCCAGCGGCAGAACGTAGTAGCGGGCTCACCATCGACAGGGTTGGTGAAGGTGGCTTCCGCAATCATGTGCGCGCCAGAATGCTTGATCACGGTTTCGTTGAAGGCCTCGGCATTGCCGCCAGGCAGCTGAGCGAATACACCTTTTTCAACGGGCAGCGCGACCAACTGCTTTGCATCCAGACCTTCTTTAGCAACGATGGAGCCGAGGAACAGATCGGTGACACCGACAATTTTGATCGTAAAGCCCAGGGACTCTTTCCACTGGGCATTAGAATCGGCAACCAATTGGGCGAAGCCACGGTTCACGCCACCAAATCCTACCAAGGCAATTTTGTACTCAGTCATAAAGCTGTTCCTTTATTGATGTTGTTTGATAGGAACATCCTAAGAGTCGAACGCTGGCAGTTGAATATGGCGGAGTGCTGTATTAATTGGCCGTTTTGCCCATACAGCAAGACAAGGTGTGTGCAGCCAGGCAGAACACTTTTTTGTGCTCAAAACACGGCAGAAAGGACAAATGAAGTGACGGTGTTTTCCACCCCGGGCATCGCAGAGATTTCCTTCCAAACGATATGAACGCGTTCGGGAGAGGCAGCATTGACTCGAAGCATCAGATCGAATTCACCACTCAATACTTCACACTGAACCACCTCGGGGAGCGAGCGCAGCGCGGCAAGTACTACTTCGCCACGCATGCGGTCGTAGCGGTACACAAAGATGACTGCACTGATCAGCGAAGAAGGTCGCCGGGAATCACCCAGTCGTACCGTATAGCCCTGGATGGCGCCGTCTCGCTCAAGACGCTCAATGCGCTGGCGCACAGCGTTGCGAGACAAGTTGACCTTGGCGCCCAGCTCAGCATGGGCGATTCGAGCATTCGCGGTGAGTTCGGCAAGTATGCGCTCGTCCAGCGGATCCAGAATGCGCTTCATACATGCCTCTGCTGCGCCGACAAGAGGGCGTGGCAAAGACCGTCCAGATCGCCTTTGGCCAAGTACGGTGGCTGAGCAAAAATGTCAGGCGTCGTTGGCACCTCTCCCCGCCAGACACCCAACTCGGACAATAGGGCCGCAGACCTGACCGGAGCAATTTGCCCAAAGGTCACCATCGGAGCCCCCAGGCTGCGTCGATGAATTCGGCCAGCCAGGACGCCCACAGCGGTATGTGGATCGATTGCAGACCCGGTCTCTCGGAACAACTTGACGACTTCGTCGCGAACCTGTGATTCGTCGACTGCATAGGAATCGAACAGCACCCGGGCTCGCAGCCATTGCTGGTTGCCAATGCTTAACTCGCCGCAGTCTTCAAAGTGCTCCATGAGCGCCTTTACTGAATGCCCATCGTGCCCATACAGCTCCCAAATGAACCGCTCCAAGTTGGAGAACAGGGAGAAATCCATCGCAGGAGACAACGTTCGGTTGCTGACTCGGGTTGAGTAGCGATTGCGATGAATAAACTGGTGAAGTGCATCATTACTGTTAGTAGAAATGATCACCTGGTTGATGGGTAATCCCATCTTCTGAGCCATGTAGCCGGCGCAAATCTCGGCAGAGCTGGCTGCTGGAACGCTGAAACCTACAGGACGTGTCCCGCCCCCCAGTTGCAAGGCCGCGTGGAAATAAAAAACGATTTGTGCGAGGACGCCGATCCAGTTGGTGGAGTTGAAACTGATCGGTATTACCCCCTCTAACGGCCAGTCACGCAAGAGTCGAGAGACCAACGTCTGGCAGTCGTCGAAATTACCGTCTACCGGAAAAAGTTGAACCCGTTCAGGGTCTGCCGCCTGCAGGGTAGAAAGTTGCTCAGCCGCTACCCCATTGCGCGGGTACAGTATCGCCATGCGAATGCCCGGGCAGTTGGAAAACCCCTCAAGCGCAGCCAGCCCGGTATCGCCATTGGTCGCACCGATGATCAGCGCCTCTGCACCGACCTCACCCAGGAAATGCTCCACCAAGCGAGATTGCAGTTGCGCAGCGAAATCTTTGGAAGAATGAGTCGGTCCATGAAACAGCTGGAGTATCCATTCGTTATGGCCAATCTGCTCAAGCGGCGTAATAGCGCGGTGATTGAAGTTTCGATAGCTGTCGCTCAGCAAGGCACGCAAGGTGCTTTCGTCCATGGAAGAGCCAACGAAGGGTGAGACGACCCGCCAGACCAGCTCATCGAATGGTAACCACGACCAGCTGGTTATCTGCTTCTCGGTAAAAACAGGCAAACTTGCCGGGACATAGAGACCACCATCTTCGGCAAGCCCCGACAGAACCACACTGCGAAAATCCGCCCGCACGTCACCGCCGCGTGTGCTTACGTAATGCATGATGACTCCAGATCAGAATTACAAAACGCGGTGAGCTTGCGCCACCAACCAAGTAGAAAAAGTCGCGGCATCAGGCGAGAGCTGCTCGGCCTGCTCACGCACCAGATAAAAAGACTCGCTGGCTTCGATTCGATGACTGAATGGCGCAATCAGGTGCCCACTCTTCAGCAAATCTTCCACGACGGAAGACCGCGCCAAGGCAACGCCCTGACCCAGTTCTGCCATGCGAATGGTGGAAATCAGTGTGTCGAACTGAAGGCCACGGGAATAATCGACATCGTCTGCTCCAACCCGCTTCAACCAGTAGCCCCAACCTTCCTCGTACCCCAATACATGCAGCAAAGAATGGTTCATCAAGTCGCCAGGTTCACGTATCGGTGAGCGGGTCATAAGTTCAGGCGAGCAAACGGGCTGGAGGATGTCCCAGGTTAATCGCTGAGCGTGCAATCCCGACCACTCACCACATCCCCAGCGAATTTCCAGGTCATCCTCTCCGTCCGGTTCCTTCACCCAAATGTTGCTGATATATCGGATGTCGATGTGTGGATACTCCCGGCAAAAATCTGTGAGCCGAGGGGCCAACCAATAGTGAAGGAATGAAAGGCTGCCACGCACCTTCACATGCCTTCGGTTACGCTGGCCAAAGATCTCGTTGGTGCCCACTGCAAGACGGCTGATTGCGTCTTGTACTACCGGCAGATACGACTGCCCTTCTTCAGTCAAGCCAAGCCCTCGTGGCAGGCGCTTGAACAGCGCCACCCCAAGATGCCCCTCCAACTGACGGATCTGTTGACTGACTGCACCTTGAGTCAGGTGCAGTTCCAGTGCTGCATGGGTGAAGTTCAAGTACCGCGCCGATGCTTCGAATGCCCTCAGCCAATTCAAGGGCGGTAGTGATTTTTGACTCATCGGCGCAACCTCATTGGAACTTATCTGTGCTCAATGATCGCCTGAGCTACTTACGCTGCACCAGCGGAATGATGTGCAGTCGCTGCTAATGCCAACCGCTCTTCCCGCTTCTTGCGAGTGATCCAATAAACGAAGTAACACCACGCGATAAACGGAAGACCGAAGTAAAGCGCTACTCGCTGCTCAGGATCAAAAGCAATGCCGATGCAGGCCAGCAAACAGCACAACAGAGCACCAATAGGAACCCAAGGGTAGCCGCGCACACGGAAATGCAGATCTTCTACTCGTCCACCATTGGCGACGTATTGGCGGCGGAAGGCTATCTGACTCGCAGCAATGCTCATCCAGACGATCACAACCGCAAGACCCGAAATCGACACCAGAGCCAGGTAAACCGTATCGGGGGCAAACACGCTGCTGAGCAGCGACGCCACCGCACCCGCCATACTCAACACGATTGCATTAACCGGCGTACCCTGGCGCGAAAGCCTGGCGTAACGCTTAGGCATATGCCCTTGATCACTCAATGTCCACAGCATGCGCGAAGCCGCATACAGCCCCGAGTTAGCGGCGGATATCAGGGCGGTGAGAATGACGAAGTTCATAATGTCGGCTGAATATGGGATGCCAATCAGCTCGAACACCATCACAAACGGACTTTCTATCAATCCCGCCTGCTCGCGGGGCAGCAAGGTTGCAAGTACGAAAATCGTGCCCACGAAGAACAGCGCCAGACGTACTACTGTGGTGCGGATCGCCTTGGGGACGCTGGTCTGAGGATCTTGCGCTTCACCTGCCGCAATCCCGATAAGCTCAGTTCCGGAAAAAGCAAAAGAGACCGCTAGAAGTGTCATTGCAATGGGCAGGAAGCCTGTCGGGAAAAGTCCCTCACGGGTAAAGTTCGAGAGCCCGGCACCTTGTAAATGCTGGACCTGGAAAAGACCGCAAATAGCCCCGCCACCAATGACGATAAACGTGATAACCGTCAGAACTTTAATGAGCGAAAGCCAGAATTCAGTCTCCGCAAATAAACGAACCGATACAACGTTACTTATAAAGACTGCAATGGCAAAAAACGCGCTCCAGATCCAGACCGGTGTATCCGGGAACCACCGAACCATCAGGATGCCCGCCGCCGTGAATTCAGAGCCAATAGCGACCGCCCAAGTGAGCCAATACAGCCAGGCCACCGTATAGCCCGTACCTGGGCCCAAGTATCGAGTTGCGTAACTACTGAAAGATCCGGTTTCTGGCATCTGCACCGCTAATTCACCGAGACAGACCATTACCAGATACACCATCACCGCACCGATGATGTAGGCAATCACTGCGCCGAGGGGCCCAGCCTGATTAACGGTGTAGCCGGAGGTAAGGAATAATCCCGTACCGATTACACCGCCCAACGCCAACATGACGATGTGGCGGGTTTGCATTTCTTTCTTGAAATTCAAGGCTGGGTCGGACTGTTCATTTTTTGTCGGGATAGTCATCGCTATGTTCTCATGAAATGTACGGACAAATATTTCTTGTAACCGACTATTAGGCAGCACAATTTAATTGTCGCTAGTTGTTATTGTTTTAAACCATTCATGAAGGACGATCCGATCATAAATCGGAAGTCTTACCGAGTTCAGGTTTCCACCTCGGTGAAACGCTCGGTTTTGTCAGTGTGGAGAATTACATCACGTTGTTTACTGTGAACTAACGCAAATGCTTGTTTAAGGTCCGCCAACAAGTCTTCCGTGTCTTCAATACCTACGGAGACCCTCACCAAGCCCTCGGAAATCCCAAGGGCCTCACGTTCCTCCAGGGTGTTTTCCACGTGGCTGGTTGTCCGTGCCGGCCCGTAGATGGTTTCAACCGCGCCCAGGTTGCCCGCACGATGTGCATAGTTGAGCAGCGGTAACAAACGAGTCACTGTGTCCATGCCTCCTTTCAACACGAAGCTGACGATGGCTCCGAATCCGCGCATTTGCGAACGGGCAATGACATGACCTTGATGGTGAGGAAGTCCCGGATAATTCACAGATTCCACCAAGGGCTCGGTGCATAGGTATTCGGCCAGTACTTGTGCACTCGCCTGTTGCTGGCGAAGACGCAAAGCCAGCGTCTTGATGCCGCGGATGATGAGATAAGCCGAAAACGGATCCAGCGAGGCTCCATTGATTTCGCGGTAATGGCGAACGTGTGACATGAGATGCTCGGCACCACAGACCACACCGCCAAGCACATCGCCATGACCGGAGAGGAACTTGGTAGCACTGTGCACTACCACATCAACCCCGAGAGCAAGGGGATTCTGATTCAAAGGCGTCGCGAACGTATTGTCTGCTATGACCAAAGCCCCAACGCGCTTCGCCGTCGCCACGAGACGTCGGATATCCAGGACCTTGAGTGTCGGATTCGTTGGGGTTTCCAGATAGAGGACATTGCAGCCTTGAGCGATCTCATGCTCGATAGCTTCTATATCGAGGGTATCGCAAAGCGTGACCTCGACGCCCATTCGGGGAAGAAACTCTTCGAAGATCTTGTTGGTGCCACCGTAGCTGTCGCGGGTAGAAACCACACGCTGACCACAGGCCAGGAAGGTATGCAGCACACCACTGATGGCCGCCATCCCGGTACTGAAAGCGACAGCCGATTCTGCGCTTTCCAGCTCGCAAAGTTTGTCTTCCAGGACAGTGACCGTGGGGTTACTCATGCGGCTGTAAATGAAACCAGGCTCTTTACCCAATGCCACGTCATACCATTCATCAATGTCACGGTATCCGTAGGCGGCGCTGACGACGATGGGAGTCTGGGTGGCGTTGTAGGGATGTTGAACTTGCTCCCCGCCCCAAACCACGCGCGTCCCCAAACCAGCATTCCGGCTCTGACCCGGTGTTATCTTGTCATCCATAAATTTATCTCGCATCGATGAAACACAGAGGTGTTCCGATTGGGCTTGCGAGGACTATAGGGAAGGCTTGAGCGTGTGAAAAATCATGTTATCTGGGGCTAAGGGGTGCTTTTTTTAATGGATGAACGAAATGAAAGGGGCCTGATGACACCACTGTGTACAACGGTTACTGGCCCTTAACCTTGCAGGATGGGAGTATTCGCCGGTCGCTGGCTGCTATTGCTGCCGGTCCACATCACCGCACACCATGACAAGGACGTAAACATTACTGTGAGCAGAAAAATAATCCTGATGCGTCACGGCCAGCCAACGTTGGTCGCAACCGACAAAATATCAGCGCTCGATATGAAGGAGTGGATCGAACACTACAACCGGTCCGAAATCACCCGCCAGCCCGTCCCGGATGCCAGCATGCAGCTCGCCGCAACCGCCACGGTGATTGTTTCAAGCAATGCGCCTCGCGCGTTGACTTCCGTCCAGGCTCTTGGCCTGAAACCCGCCCTCGTCGACGCACTTTTCGGTGAAGCGCAACTGCCTTATGGTCGCTGGAAGCTGCCACGGCTATCGCCGTTTACCTGGGCATTTATCCTTCGAGTTTTATGGTTGTGCGGTTACTCACGCAACGTCGAATCCGTCGCCACTGCCAGGATGCGCGCCAGCACGGCAGCTCAACGACTTCAGTCCCTTGCTGCCAGCGAAGGACCGGTTCTATTGCTCGGTCATGGCTTCATGAATCGAATGATCGCCAAACAACTGGTGGCAGATGGATGGACCCGGCAAAAACGTAACGGCAGCCAGTATTGGAGTGCGACCGTGTATCAATATGGCGGTGTTTGAGAGTTACTTCACAACTGCTACGCGTCGCGGTAATCACCAATATCCCTTCCGAAGTCCCCCGATCTTTTTCAGCCAATGGAGTCATTTACATGGAAGTCATCAATCCATTACAACCCGCAGAGTGTGAAGGCATGGAGGACATCCGACGGGAAATCGATGCCCTTGATCACGCCGTTATCAAGCTGTTGGGCAAGCGTTTTCAGTACGTACTGGCGGCCTCGAAGTTCAAGACCTCGGCAACTTCAGTGCGTGCGCCGGAGCGTTTCAAGGCGATGCTGGCGATACGTCGCGAGTGGGCCGAGGCCGAAGGCTTGAGCCCGGATGCCATCGAGAAGATGTACAGCGACCTGGTGAACCATTTCATTGCCGAAGAGATGAAACACTGGGCGGCTCGTCAAACCGAAAACTGATTCACTGCATAACAACCCAGTCGTTGTGGAAACCGGACGTCTTAACAAGCGTCCGTTTTTTTTACAGTTGGCCACTTCCTGGAACTAACAATATTTACTTTCGGCCATCGCAATTTCTGACGACGAACCTGGCTGATACACAGAGGTCAAAGCAGGTGATGACGTCGCCAATGATCAAAGGCCTCATTCAAGGGCGAAGTCAGTAGCTCACATACTTTAGGGTGCGCCGGATAGTTTCAGCAGGCTCGGATTGTCCGAGGAGCAAGTGCTGACTGCTGCTCATATCCTCTGCTCCCGTATTGGAGTACTAACATGACTCAGTCAATGCGGTTCTTCCTGTCGATCGTCCTTGCGACACTGGCATCGGCCAGCTTCTTGAACACTGCGGGTGCGGCAACTGCCGAGGATCTGGATGTCGATGCTCGGCAAGCGTTGCAAACGCTGTACAAGTCCACGCCCTTTGCTGAAAGCATTTCGCACAACGCCAAAGCGATTCTTGTCTTCCCGAAAATCATCAAGGCGGGCCTTGTGTTCGGCGGCAGCTATGGCGAAGGCGTATTGTTGAAGGACATGAAAGTCGAAAATTATTACAACTCCGTAACCGGGTCCTGGGGCCTGCAAGCCGGCGCCCAGTCGTATGGCTATGCGGTTTTCCTGATGACCGATAAAGCCGTGGACTACATACGTAAAACCAAGGGGTGGGAAATCGGCGTAGGCCCCACCGTTGTAATGGTTGATGAAGGGGTGGCGAAGAATCTGTCCAGCACAACCGTGAAGGACGATGCCTACGCGTTCATTTTCGACCAGCAGGGGTTGATGGCCGGGATCAGCATCGAAGGAACCAAGATTTCCCTGATCAAGCGCTAGGACCGCTCGCTTGGCGCATGGATGCGCCAGTCGCTGAGTCAAGCGACCTGTCCACTCAACGATCTACACCAGCATGGCTAACCAGGCCGACACCAGCAGCAAACAAGCCAGTGCAGTGTTCAGGCGTTTGAATGCCTGCGGCGAACCAAAAGCCCGGGCACTGCCCACGCCGAGCAACGCCCACAAAGTCATGCACGGCACGGAGACCAACAAAAACAGCAGCGACAACACCACCAGCCGCAGGGTCTTGTCGCCCTCACCGACAAATACGCTCACTACCGCTACCGCCATCATCCAGACCTTGGGGTTGACCAATTGCAGCGTGGCGGCACCGAACACGCTGAGGCCTTCGTCACGCGAGGTGGTCGGGGCCAGGGACGGCGGCGCACTTTGGAATATCTGCCAGGCGAGCCAACTCAACCAGAGCACTCCGGCCCAAGCCATTGCCTGCTGCACACGCGCAAACCGCAGCAGCGTTTCGCCCATGCCGAGCCCCACCGCAAACACAATCAGCGCCGCCGCCCCGCAGGCTGCAAAAATGATGGGCAGTGTGGCGCCCAGCCCCCGCCGCGAACTGTGGCTCAACACCAGAATATTGGTCGGCCCCGGGGTAATAGAAGCCACGAAGGCAAACAGCAGGAAAGGCAACAACGATTCCATGGAATGGACTCCTTGATCAGACAGGAATCCATGGTCGCGAATCGGCGAAGTTCAGTCTGGAAGGTTTGAGCAGCGCTTGCGGTAATCCGCGGGTGTGAGCTGGTAGGCACGGCGGAACCAGCGCCCCATATGACTTTGATCGGCAAACCCGAGGGTACTGGCCACCTGTGCCGGTGACTCGCCCTGCGCCAGCAGCTGTCGCGCCTTGGCCAGGCGCAACTGGATCAAATATGCATGAGGCGCCAGCCCAAAGGCTGCCTTGAAGGCGCGTGTCAGACGAAAGCGATCGACACCACAGGCTGTGGCCAGATCATCCAGCCCAATGTCTTCATAGACATGAGCATGCAAATAGTCACGCGCAACCTGGGCCACCCACGGCAGGCGCGGATCAAAAGCCTGACGCTTGCGCCAATCAAGATGGCCAGTGAGCGCCCCCAACAACGTGTCGATGGCGCTCTGGCGCACTATGCGCAAGTCGCCCTCATGGAGTGCGTGGAAGGCTTGGAAAATGGCAGTGGCCAGGCGCGGATCCTGGCTCAGGGTGTCGGCAAAACCCGGATGACTGTTGGCCGGCGCATGCTCGAACAACGCGTGCAACTCCCGCTCCAGCCAATGTGGATCGAGGTAGAGCATGGAATAGGTAAACCCCTCCTCGGTCGGTGCATGCCCATCGTGGATTTCACCCGGCTCCAGCATGAATACCTTGCCCGGCGTACTGAGGTGGCGAACGCGCCGGCAATTGAACTGCTGCACGCCCTGCTCGGTGACCCCCACCAGAAAACTGTCATGCCAATGCGGATCGTAGGCATGCCCCTGAAAATGGGCACGAATTGATTCAATCCCGGTATCGGCGTCCTGGGACAGCTCAATCCAGTTGCGTCTATCCACGCAAGGCTCCATCGGTTCAGCGTCATCTGTGCGGACGACTAAATTACCGCGCAATGGAAATAACGTTTAGAAGATTTGTGCAGGCTCCTGGGCAAACGCATCCTTGATGAATGCCTCCAACTCTTTCTCTTCAAGCAGTTCAATAGAAAAATGCCCAAAGCGTTTCGGTAACCAGATTATGCGTGTCCCGCTGGGCGATTGCAGATCATCGCGAGACAGTGGTTTTCCGTTCTCGTTTTCCGGCTGGACTCCGGCCTCGATCAATTCGTCGTAGGCTGCCTCAATATCTGATGTGGAATAGCAGTGACGATAGATCGTACCTTCGCCGTTGGAGTCCATCAGCGCCTTGAGATTGCCGGTAAACGGTTGTACCAGCATCAGGCGCTCCGTTCCAAACATGACGATCGCATAGCGCACATGCAAACCGTCGCGCTGCCAATCAAGTGTTCTGGAAATCCTGGCGCTGAAGACTCGGGCGTAATAGCTGCACGCTTCCTCGAGGTCTTTGACGAGAACATCCACGTGGCTGAACTTTAATTTCAATGGCCTCACCCTTTTCAGACATACGATTCGTTTGCTGTCAGTCCGGGTATTCTGATTCGCTAACCTTTGCGATAGCTACTGATGTCTGCATTCGGTTCAAAAACGGTCATTCCGTTCAAGGTGCCTTGCAGTCCAGCCGACTAAAGCGTCACCGCGTGCTTTCGACCAAGGCTGTCGCCAAAACCACGGATCACATCCAACAACGACTTCACCCGCAGCGGCAGATTCCCGGCCGGGTACACCGCGTGCATCTGCGGGCTTTCACCGCCGCTGGAGGTGAGTTTGTACTCGGGACAGACCCGCAGCAGGCGCCCCGCTTCCACTTCGGGCTCCGCCATCCAGTCCGCCAGGCGGGCGATCCCGACGCCCGCCAGCGCCGCCTGGAACACCGCCGAACCGGAGCTGAAACGAAACTTTGGATGAACCCGAAAGCTGATGGCCTGCTCCTCGCTGCGAAAATTCCACTCCTTGAGAATCCGCGGCGCCGTATGCAGGATCAGCGAGTGCGCCTCCAGCGCCTCGATGGAGTCGGGCATCCCGCGCCGCTCCAGATACCCGGGGCTGGCATACAGGTAGCGTGAATAATTCCAGAGCGGATAGCCGATCAGGTCACTGGATTGCGCAAACGCGCCGCGAATCGAGAAGTCCAGCTTGCTCTTGGCCGGGTCGATGAGCTCATCGGTGAAAATCACATCGACATTCACGTCTGGATAACGCTCGCTGTACTGCGCGATCAACCGGGGCAATACCCCGTGGCCGAGAAACTCGGGTGCGGAAAAGCGGATCCAGCCATAGGCCAGGCCGCTGAGGCTGGCCAGGTCTTCATCCGCCTCACGTTGCAGATCCAGCATTTTGTAAGCGTGAGGCATCAAGCGCTCACCCGCTTCGGTCAAGCTCACGGCATTGGACGAGCGATTGAACAACTTGACCCCGACACTTTCCTCCAGGGCTTGAACGGCACGGGTCAGCGCGCTGGGGGAGCGCCCCAGAGTACGTGCCGCCGCGACGAAACTGCGCTTGCGAGCCACCGTCGCGAAGGCTTCAAGTTCCCCCAACATGTCCAATACCATGCTCCACCTCGTTGCACTTTTCACAACGTGGTATTGCAACACATTAAAAGCCCTTCCGTTAACCTTCCTGCTCAAGGACGCGGGCAAGCCGATGCGATGAAACACGTAGAAGCCGCCGGACGCTCACCCACCCTTCAACGTCAGAGCCTGATTTCATGGTCGATATTGTCATCCTTTGCGTGTTCGCCTTCGCCGCCGGCCTGATCGATGCTGCGGTGGGCGGCGGCGGACTGATCCAGATACCCGCGCTGTTCAACGTGCTGCCCACGGCACAACCGGCGGCGCTGCTCGGTACCAATAAAGTCGCGGCAGCCTGCGGCACCGCCTTCGCGGCCCGGTCCTTCGTGCGCAAAGTGGTGATCAACTGGGGCTTGGTGATCCCCGCCGCCTGTGCGGCGTTTGTCATGGCCTTCTTCGGAGCGGCCACGGTGTCGTTCGTCCCCCAGTCGATGATCCGGCCGGCGGTGCTGGTGTTGATCGTGCTGATGGCGATCTACACCTTCTGGAAAAAGGACTTCGGCGCCCTGCACAAACCCATGCACATCGGTACCTGGGAAAAACTGCTGGCGATCGTCATCGGCGGTGCCATCGGCTTCTACGACGGACTGTTCGGTCCCGGCACTGGCAGCTTCCTGATCTTCCTGTTTATCCGCTGCTTCGCCTTCGACTTCCTTCATGCCTCGGCGTCGGCCAAGCTGGTGAACATCGCGACCAACGTAGCGGCGCTGATATTCTTCATCCCGACGGGTAACGTGCTCTACCTGATCGCAATCCCCATGGCGGCATTCAACATCCTGGGCGCGCTGACCGGCACCTGGCTGGCGGTTCATAAAGGCGTGCCTTTTGTCCGTGCTCTGTTCCTGGTGTTGCTGGTGATTCTGATCAGCAAACTGTCCTACGACCTGTTCGTGTAAACCTGAAGGAGCGATATGTAGCAGCTGGCGAAGCCTGCGTTCGGCTGCGTAGCAGTCGTAAAATCAGAAATTGCGGTGCGTCAGGCAGACCGCGTTAGCCGGATTCACGACTGCTACGCAGCCGAACGCAGGCTTCGCCAGCTGCTACAAGGAATGCGTCACGCCTGAAACTGCTTAACTGGCTGGCATTGTGCTTTGTCGTTGGGACGTGTGCGCTCATGGCGCCGGTTTGTCCGGCATGGACGCGCCACTTGCCCACTACGTTTCAACCATTGCTGGCATCGATAGTCACCATCACGTCAATGAAGTTCTCATAAAAAATCCTCGGCGTAACATCCGCTCCATACCCAACCAATAACACCCCGGAGCACACCATCATGAAACGCCAAATCATCCTCAGTATCGCTTTCTCGGTTTTTGCAGTTAACGCTTTTGCCGCGTCTTCTACTCACCCGGTTGTCGCTGAAGGCGGCTCGGATCGTCTGATTGAAAATCGCATTGCCGAGGGCGGTTCGGATCGTCTGATCGAGAACCGCGTCGCTGAAGGCGGCTCGGATCGTCTGATCGAGAACCGCGTTGCTGAAGGTGGTTCGGATCGTTTGATCGAGAATCGCGTTGCTGAAGGTGGTTCGGATCGTCTGATCGAGAATCGCGTTGCTGAAGGTGGTTCGGATCGTCTGATCGAGAATCGCGTTGCTGAAGGTGGTTCGGATCGTCTGATCGAGAACCGTACTGCATGAATAAGTCGCTGTACGCAACACTCAACCAAAAAACCCGGCCTCATCAGCCGGGTTTTTTCATGGTTTTTTTGCCCCTGAATCATTAAAGACAAGCCACCGGGCACGACTTTCTTTCATCGAGGATTTGCAGGCGGATTCATCAGCCCGATGAACCGAAACGACCGTCCGTAACCCCTGCCCCGGCAGCTTCGACCCCTTCGCTATGCTTAACCACACCCGCTGGCTCTGCCGAACGCACCGCTGGCGGCAACTTCGTCAGGAGTAAGGATCCGGGTAAGGAGCACGTCACTTCAACAGAGTACGAATAATGAAAATGCTACTGATGGTCGAGTTTCCCCATGAGCCTTTCAACGCGCTTGTCAGGTCCGGGAAAATCGGCGAAATCATGAACCGCGTGCTGGAAACCATTAAGCCGGAGGCGACTTATTTCACTGAGCAGGATGGAATGCGAAGCGGGATTTTTCTGATCGATATAGAAGACCCCTCCGAAATTCCCGGCTATGCGGAACCCTTCTTTCTCAACTTCCAGGCCAACTGCAAATTCCGAGTGGTCATGAGTGCGCAGAACCTGCAGGACGCAGGTCTGGAGGAGCTCGGAAAAGCATGGGCGTGAGGTGCGATCAGTGAGAAACCTGTGGCGAGGGAGCTTGCTCCCGCTTGAGTGCGTAGCACTCACAAAAATCGGCATTTACTGTCGGACTTTTTGGGGCCACTACGCAGCCCAGCGCGAGCAAGCTCGCTCGCCACAAGCGGTTTCCGTCGTTCCAGGCACCGGCGTCAGAAACGAAGTACCGCAGCGGCTCCGGTGCCGGTTGGCATGACGTGTTCTGGAGGAAGCATCACCACTTCACCGCCTTGGCGAAGCACCAGAAGAATCAGCTCCTCAAGCACATCCGGAGCGCCCTTGCTGCCGCTGTTATCGAGAATCAACGTGCCGTTGTCCTTGTCCAGCGTACCGGGGATTTGTCGGTCCGCTTCCACCAACAGCAGTTCAACGCGGCCGTCGAAGGCCGCGTGGGCGATATCGGCCAGACGCGCTCCGGCAAGCCCCTGACCCACCGCTATACCGTAGCGATTCAAGGCATCAATGAGTCGATCTTCGTGAATATCCTGAATCAACCTGGCGCATTGCGTCCTGAGTTCTTCGACGCTTGAAAGCGATGGATCGTTATTGATGCCCTTGGGCAAGAGCTGCTGGTTATGGCTGACAGCCCTGAACACCGCCTGATTTTCAGGCAATGCCACCAGTAGCAGCGGCAATCCCGAGGGCTGATGTTCCTCAATGGCCTTGTCGAGCGCACGGAAAAACCGTTCCCGGTCCAGGTTGATTTCGTCTTGCTTACCGCCGCCGGCAGACTCGTGCGTCATCGAATCGCCGCGCTCGCCGCTTCTGCCGTGCCCTCCCGGAAATCCTTGCTGATTGCTTGGAGTCAGCTCGCTGCCCAGCGCATCGTTCTGATTGCGTGGCACTTGTGGCGCCAGTTCGATTTTGTCCAGTTGCCGGGAAGAGCCTTCATACATCCAGACCTCATCGCGGGTCAGGCACAACACCTGGTAACGCTCCAGGGACGGCTCCAGACATAGCAGCGGTTTGAGGACAGGATGGGATTGGACGAAAGCCCCTTCGGGCAGCGGCTGGTGCACGCTGATGACTTTGAAATAATCCCGGGTGCCGAATACAGCGATGCCATCGCCATTGGAACGCCAGAATGACGGATCTTTTTCCAAGGCCAGAAACGGCTCGATCAGTGGCTTGGGATCCTGTTGCGGATACCGCTCTTGCAGCAGCGACTGCAACTGTCGGACCAGGTTTTTGTAGCGAATCGGATCCTGAGCGCGCTCCGCAAGTATCCGATGGGTCGGCATATACAGCGAAAGACTGGGTTGTGCGTCGAACGCCAGCAGCTCAGCCAATGCCTGCCGGGTAAAGGGTTCATGAACGGTCATGGCCCGTCTCCTTATTCTTCGGCCGTTTACTGTCGGTAGAAGAACATCGATGGAGCGGAGTTCCCGGCATGGGACAACTGGTAAAAGCCTTGACGGTTACCTGCAACCCTGACGAAAAAGCCCGGTAAAAACCGGGCTCATCATGTGAAAACACATTCGTCAGTCAGGCAAAGCGCTGCGCTTACTGAACGGTTTTCAGCTTGACCACATCACCAGAGATTGTGGTGGTGTAACCGGTCAGGACCCAAGCCCAGAACCAGTTTTCCTGCACCTGGGTGTTGATCATTGCGTCGCCGCCACGGGCTTTGATTGCGGCATTCTGAGCGCGGATGAAACGGTTGTTCTGCTGAATCGGGATGAGGCCGAACAGCAGGAGGCCAGTGGCGGTCGCTTCACTGTGGCCGACAACGGTGTACTGGTTGCTGTCGTACTGCTGAGTTTTCATCGGGGTGCCGGTGCAACCCGCCAGAACCAGACCGAACAGGGCTACGGCAACGACTTTGCTGAGGTAATTCACTGAGTCACTCCATTAGAAATACCCGGGATCCGTCTCTCGGGCGGTGCCTACTTTAACGGATGAAGTGGCTCATTGATATCACTTGTACAGACTTTATACGCATCCAGAAACGGGTTGATTACACACACCGATTATTGCGGCTGAAATGTCTGAAGGTAGGCCAACAGGTTTTCGATCTTCTGCGGATCGCTCAGGCCCCAGAAAATCATCCGGGTTCCGGGGACCACTTCTTTTGGCGCTTCGATGTATGCGGCAAGGGTTTCGCCGGTCCAGACGATGCCGGATGATTTCATCGCGGATGAATATTGGTAGTCCGTCGTGCTTCCCGCCAGGCGCCCAAAAATGGCATTGAGTTGTGGACCAAAGGAGCCTCGTGCCGATGTCCCCACTTGATGACAGCCGCCGCAAATGCGGTTAAACAGTTTCTGACCGGCCTGAGCATCCCCCGCCGCTTCTGCTGGCGTGCTGAATAAACCGGTACTGAGCATCCAGGCGAAGGCAAGGACAACGGCGTTTTTCATGCGGGGCTCCAAATCAGGTGTGGCTGACAGCAAAAGCGGGCGGCTATTTCATCATGACTGGCTGCGACATCGAAGCCTTGAAGCTAATCTATAACTCTCCTTGTGCCATTAGCGTCGTTGCAGGAGCGGCAGAATGAAACCCGTCGAACCCTTTTTTCGGGACTCGGGCAAAGGCCCGGGCGTTGTCTGCTTTCACGCCAACGCGAGTCATTCGGTGCAGTGGCGTGAACTGCAAGATCAACTGGCCGCAAAGTTTCGGGTCCTGGCGCTCGATTCGTTTGGCGCCGGCAAGAGCCCGGCGTGGCCCACCGATCGGATCGTCACCCTCAGTGAAGAAGCGCGCTTCGCCGAACCGGTGCTCGCCCGTGCCGGCGAACCGCTCATTCTGATCGGTCATTCTTATGGTGGTGCTGTGGCGTTGATCGCGGCATTGCAGAACCCCGGCCGGGTGCGCGCCATGGCTTTGTATGAGCCCACCTTGTTTGCCCTGATCGAGTCTGAATCGCCGCCACCCAATGAGGCGGATGCCATTCGTGAAGTCGTCGCAAACGCCGGGCTGGCAGTGGAGGCGGGTAACCTGGACGCAGCGGCCCGGCACTTCATTGACTACTGGATGGGTGCCGGCGCCTGGGAGCAAACCCCGGAACAACGCAAGCCCTCCATCGCCGCCGCCGTGGCCAATGTGCAAGGCTGGGCTCACGCATTGCTGAACGAGCCGACGCCATTACAGGCGTTTCGCTCGCTCAACCTGCCCGTGCTTTTCATGGTCGGCAAGGATTCGCCGGCATCCTCACGGGCAGTGGCGCGGCTGTTGACCGGCGCACTGCCGAACGTTGAAGTGGTGGAACTCGAGGGGCTCGGCCATATGGGGCCCATTACGCATCCTGACGTCGTCAATCAGGTCATCATGCAGTTTATTGAGCGCATTTGACCTGACCTCACACCGTTACAGCGCAGGACGTTGCAGATTGACCCACTCCTGCACCGCAGGCCGCTGCCATTGACGCTGGGCGTATTCCACCAGCGCGCGGGGCACGGCGTCACCGTTGAGTATCAGCCGGTTGAGCATCACGGCCAGATCCACATCGGCGATCGACCATTGTCCGAACAAATACTCGCGGCCGTCAGCCAGTAGCGCTTGTGCGGCATCGATCAGCTTGCGCGTGGCTGATTCGGCAGCGGGCGACAAGGGCCCTGATTTGAGGCCATAAAACACCACCAGTGTGGAACGTTCCTGCCGGATGGGCAGCAGGTCACTGCGCAGCCACGCCTGGATTTGTCGTGCCTTGGCGCGCTGCCTCTGTTCTTGCGGGTAAACCGGCGTCTGCGGAAAAACATCTTCCAGGTATTCAGTGATCGCCGACGATTCAGACAAGGCAAAATCGCCATGCACCAGCGTTGGTACACGCTGGGTCAGCGAGAGGCTGGCATAGTTTTCTGTCTGGTTTTCGAACGCGTCCAGGTCCAACGGGCTCAGTTCGAACTCGATGCCCTTTTCGCGAAGGGCCACGAAAACCGACATGGCATAGGGGCTGGTGAATTGAGCATCAACGTACAGGCGCAGGCGGGAATCATTCACGAAGACATCTCCATAGGGTGAGCAGACACGCTACGACTTCCCAAGCCATAAAGAAAATGCATGATTTTTATGAGGGCATTCCTGAGCGGAATACCGGTTGGCGGGCACCGCTGAAATGACGGCCACGCACACGAATGATCCAATTGCGCTTTTCACCTGAAAAAAGTCATTTGTGCACCTACCTCGCGGGCATTCCTCGTCCTAAAGTGCACCGATCTACCCTCGCCCTCGGACGACTAATGAACCTCTGGTTTCGACTGTTCCTCATGCTGTTTCGTCGCCCATGGCGCAAGCCCGTTGACGCCTTGGCCACCACCGTCATCCGCATGCGCGTCTGGCCGCTCGATCTGGACCTCAATCGGCACGTCACCAATGGCCGCTATTTCACCCTGGCCGACGTGGGTCGCATGGACTTCGTCCTGCGCAGCGGTGCCTATCGCGTAGCCCTGCGTCACAGGGCGGTGCCGATCGTCGGGGATACCTGGGGCAAGTTTCGGCGGGAGCTGAAGTTGTTCGAATCGTTCGAGATTCATACCCGAATACTTGGCTGGGACGATAAGTGGAGCTTTATGGAACACCGCTTTGTGAGTAAAGGACGGGTAGTCGGCGTCGTCATGATGCGGGGGCTATTTCGCGCGGCCAAAGGCACGGTGCCACCTGCCGAATTTGTCCGGGAACTGGGGTTGGCTGAACAATCACCCCAGATGTCGCCGTGGCTGACGGCCTGGTCGCAGAGCTGCGACGACATGAGCCGACAACTGCGAGAGGAAGAAGGCCCGGCGTCTCAGCTGCGTCCTGTCTCTGAACCCTGACCAAGCGGGCAAATAGAAGCTAATATTCCCCTGAATCCCCTCTGCCAAGGACTGCAACCATGAGCCGGCTCGAGCTACTGACCAAATGGAATCGCATGATTGTCCGGTTGCAGATTGAACACGAAATCAGCGCCCGGGATTTCGAGAAATTCAGCTGGAAACTGGGCATCCCCTGCGTGGTGCTGTCGGCGATCGTCAGCGCCAGTGTCTTTGGCTCAATCAGTGACTCCTCGCCCGTATGGCTCCAATACCTGGCCGGCGTGCTGTCACTTCTGACTCTGGTGTTGAGTTCGGTTCAGACCTTCCTGAACTTTGACACCCGGGCTGCCGGGCACAAAGAAACCGCCGAGAAACTCGGGGCGATATCGCGTGAGATTCAGGACGAAATCGCCAGCGGCAAAGACGAAGCGATCCTGGGCCCAATCGTTTTGGATATCCGCAAGCGCATTGATTCGATTCTGCTTGATGCACCGACCTTGCCCAAGTCGACGATAAGGAAACTGGGGGATGTTCGCGTCTCCACAGAGCCACCGCCAGCGGAGCAAGACACCGTCCCGGCTTGATCAACGGCCAGACCAGGCCCGCAGCATCGTGAAAGGAGGCGTTTGCCATGCAACTCATCACGTTGAAAATCGACAAGCCAGAAGCGACGAACTTCATTTTGGGCCAGGCGCATTTCATCAAGTCCGTCGAGGATCTCCATGAAGCGTTGGTCAATGCCGTGCCAGGTATTCAGTTTGGCGTGGCTTTTTGTGAAGCCTCCGGCAAATGCCTGGTGCGATGGTCCGGCACCGATACCGCCATGATCGAACTTGCGCAGAAAAACGCGCAAGCCATTGCCGCGGGCCATAGCTTCATCATTTTCCTGGGCGACGGTTTTTATCCGCTGAACGTGTTGAACACCATCAAAATGGTGCCGGAGGTGTGCCGGATTTTTTGTGCGACGGCCAATCCCACCGAGGTGATTCTCGCTGAGACGAAACAGGGACGCGGGATTCTGGGCGTGGTGGATGGCTTCTGTGCCAAAGACATTGAAGGTGATGAAGACATTCTTTGGCGCAAGAATCTGTTGCGCCAGATTGGCTACAAATCGTGATTTGAGGCTGTGGACACTAAGTCAGTAAAGCCGTAATGCGATCCGTAGCAGCTGTCGAGCTCCAGCGAGGCTGCGTGTGTCAGCCGGATTAACGACTGCTTCGCAGCCGAACGCAGCCTCGCTGGAGCTCGGCAGCTGCTACACAAGAACTGCGCCGCGGCTTAAATTCATCACGCCTTGTGCATCCTTGCGTCTCACCTACCCGAATTCTGCACCAGTTGCTCGACAAAAAACTCCACATGCCCTCTCGGATGCGTCGGCAATGGCCAGGTGTCGACGTTGCGAGCCAGGGCCTGGAAGGCCTGGGCGCATTTGGAACGGGGAAAAGCTTCAAACACCGCACGCCCCTTCTGCACCGCTTTGTGCGCACATTCATCGTTGGGTATCGCGCCGACGTATTGCAACGAGACATCCAGGAACATGTCGGTAATCTTTTCCAGCTTGGCAAACAGATTGCGGCCTTCCGCCGGACTGCCGGTCATGTTGACCAACACCCGAAAACGATGCAGACCGTGGTTCAGGTTGAGCAGTTTGATCAGCCCGTAGGCGCCGCTGATCGAGGTCGGTTCATCGCACACGACCACCATCACTTCCTGGGCCGCGCGGATGAAGTTGACCACTGAACCACCAATACCGGCGGCGGTATCGATCACCAGCACATCCAGCTTGTCGCCAATATCGCTAAAGGACTGGATCAGCGCACGGTATTGCGCCGCCTCCAGATGAGTCATGCTCTGCAAGCCCGAAGAGGCCGGGGCAACACGAATGCCGCCAGGCCCAGGCAACAGCGCCTCGGACAGCTCGCAACGCCCTTCGATCACATCAGCCAGCGTATAGCGCGGCGTCAGCCCCAGCAGAATATCGATATTCGCCAGGCCCAGATCCGCGTCGAGCAATACAACGCGCCGCCCCATTTTTGCCAGCGCCAACGAAAGATTGACCGCCACCGTTGTCTTACCCACGCCACCTTTACCGCCCGTGACAGCGATAACCTGCACGCAATGCACATCATCCATTTCGTCTTCCTTCCTTGCGCATCGTGTGCCAGTACGTCATGGCCACCGTCCAGATGTCGCAAGAATAGCTGAAAAGCGCGAAATAGCCGCGTCGTCTTCCGACGAGAGGCACTTCGCCACCTGCCATCGACTGTTTTAACGAAAACGCTGCTAATAGGTTGATTCAGAGAATGACATTGCGCTCCCGAATGCTCCCACGGCGACACCGCTAAATTTGTCTCTTCCCCTCGTGAACCAGTCTTCAGGCCCGCAGTCTTAGCCGTGCCGTAAAAATGCTCGCCTGCGAAGCACTCGTTCGGTCATTGCTCGTCCCTATCCCACTTTATTGTCGTCATCTCATCAGAGTTGTTCGTTCATGCGCCCAACCGTCCGCCGCTGTCGCTTTATCTCGCTGTGCCTGATGCCTTTGCTCCCGTTGCTCGTCAGCCCCGCCCATGCCAGTGGAGAGCGGCAACTGGTGGAAGTCATCAACGATTACCGCGCCGATCCCGATCGCTGCGCAGGGCGTACGGGCAAGCCGTTGCGGCCACTGTCCCTGAAATCGAACCTGGCTTTGCCGGTCGGCTATGGTGGCGGTTTGCGCAATGCCTTGAAGGCCAACGGCTACCAGGCAGTGACGGTGCGCTCCATTCGCGTGGTCGGCGCACAAGATGCCGAAGAGGCGTTTGACCTGCTTGAGAGCGACTATTGCGGGGCGCTGCTCGATACCCAATTCGCCGACATCGGCGTCACTCGCACCCGCAGCGAATGGCAGATCGTGCTGGCGCAACCGGTATTAGACGGCCGTGCCGGTGATTCGCGAGCGGCGGGCAAGACGTTGCTGGCACAGGTCAACGCGGCACGGGCCAAGCCACGCATGTGCGGGCGCCAACGCTTTGCCGCCGCACGACCGTTGACCTGGAATGCCGCTCTGGGCGCCGCTGCGCAAGGCCACAGCAAGGCGATGGCCTACGGTAACTACTTCGCCCACCGCGATCCCGACGGTGATATGCCGTTGGATCGGGCCAGAGCCGCCGGCTATCGAGGCCGGCAGATCGGCGAAAACATCGCCGCCGGGCAAGGTTCACCGAACAAGGCGATGGCCAGCTGGCTGGCCAGCCCCGGCCATTGCGCCAACCTGATGAACCCGATGTTTACCCAAGTGGGCGCAGCCTACACCGCCGATTCGCGCAGCGATAAAGGTGTTTATTGGACGATGCTGTTTGGCGCGCCTTGAGTAAGCTGCGTTCCATAACTCCTGAAATACCAGTCGGCTAATCGCAACACTCGTAGGAGCCAGGCTTGCCGGCGAAGGCGTCCTTCAGCTCGCCTTCGCCGGCAAGCCTGGCTCCTACGAAAAGCGCTCGCAAGACGGCGGCACAATCAACATTGATGTCGCCTGACCCACCTCCATCGCGGACAAGCCCGCGCCCACCGGTTCCGCCGGTATTCGGGCATGATTCAAATACTCGACGGCGCTGCCACACTTTGCCGCCCTTTGAAGGCCAGCGAGAAACAGAAAAATATCGCCAGCGCGAACCCTGCCGGGAACAGCCAGATGCTTTTCCAGTCATGGCTGTCAGCCGACGCATAGTGATCGGTGACTGCCCCGGCCACCCAAAAGCCAATCAGCATGCCCAAGCCGTACGTCGCGAGCGTGATCAAGCCTTGCGCAGAGCTTCTGAAACGTTCCGAGGCTTTGGCATCGGTGTAGATCTGCCCCGAAACAAAGAAGAAGTCGTAGCAGATGCCGTGCAAGGCGATGCCGGTGAACAACATGAACGCGAGGTCCCCGTTGTTGCCGTAGGCGAACAACAGGTAGCGCAACGCCCAGGCCAGCATTCCCACCAACAGCGCGATCTTGATGCCGAAACGCTGGATGAACAGCGGCAGGAGCAACATGAACAGCACTTCCGAGACTTGCCCGATCGCCATCTTGGCGGTTGGATTGGTTACACCGATTTCCGCCAGAAACGGGTTGGCGTTCTGGTAATAAAACGCCAATGGAATGCAGATCAAAATGGAAGCGATGAAGAACACCAGGTAACTGCGGTCCTTCAACAAACCCAAGGCGTCCAGCCCCAGCATCTGCTTCAAGCCGACACTGCCCGGCTCAGGTTTGAGCGGCGCGGTGCGCGGCAGGCTGAAGCTGTAGATGCCCAGCACGAATGAGGCGATGGCCGACATCAGAAACGTATTGCGCAAGCCACCGGATGAGATCGCTTGTTGTGAATCCCAGGCAAACACAAAGCTGATCACCCCGCCCGCCACAATCCAGCCGATGGTGCCCCACACCCGGATCCGCGAGAACTCCACGGCCGGGTCGCGCATCTGCCGGAAGGCCACCGAACTCACCAACGCCAGCGTCGGCATGTAGATCATCATGTAGGCCAGCACGAACGGGTAAAACCCACTGAAGTCAGGCGCTCGATAGAGTTGCAACAGCAGCACCGCGCCGATCAGATGCAACACCGCAAGAATGCGCTCGGCATTGAAGTAGCGGTCAGCAATCAAACCGATCACAAACGGCGCGATGATCGCCCCCCAGGACTGCGTCGAGAACGCCATGCCGATCTGCCCGCCGCTCGCCCCAAGATTACTGGAGAGGAAGGTGCCGAGGGTCACGAACCATCCGCCCCAGATAAAGAACTGCAGAAACATCATTACGCTTAATCGCGCACTCATCATGGTCATATCAATCACCGTCTTTTTGTTTTTTTTGAGGGGAGAAAGAACAGATTTTTCAGGCGTCAGGCAAACCCAATAGCCGTCGATTGAAACGCTCGTCGGACGCCACGCTGGCGAAGTCGTCAAATGCCTTTCGGGTTTTGCTGATCATGTGCTGCCGGATGAACTCTGCGCCTTCTGCCGCGCCCTGTTGCGAATCCTTCAGGCAACACTCCCACTCCAGAACCGCCCAGCCGGCAAAGTCGTACTGCGTTAACTTGCTGAAAATCGACTTGAAATCGATCTGCCCGTCGCCCAGGGAACGAAAACGGCCAGGCCGTTCGACCCAGCCTTGATAGCCGCCGTAGACACCCGAACGGGCATCGGGCCGGAACTCGGCGTCCTTGACGTGGAACATGCGGATGCGCTCGTGGTAACGATCGATGAAGCCCAGATAGTCCATTTGCTGAAGCAGCAGATGGCTCGGGTCGTAGAGGATCGCAGCGCGTGGATGGTGATCGACGGCCTCAAGGAAACGCTCGAACGAGGCGCCGTCATGCAGGTCTTCGCCGGGATGGATCTCGTAGCAGAGGTCGACGCCGGCTTCTTCAAAACAATCGAGGATCGGCATCCAGCGCCTGGCCAGTTCGGCAAAACCCTGCTCCACCAGCCCGCTCGGGCGTTGCGGCCACGGGTAGACATAGGGCCACAGCAGCGCACCGGAAAACGTCGCGTGCGCCTTCAGCCCCAAGCGTTGGCTGGCGCGCGCGGCGAGCTTCAATTGATCGATGGCCCACTCGGTGCGGGCCTGAGGCTGACCGCGTAAATGTTCGGGGGCAAAGTCATCGAACAATGTATCGAACGCCGGATGCACCGCCACCAGTTGCCCCTGCAGATGCGTCGACAGTTCGCTGATTTCGACACCGGCCTGGGCGCAGACGGCTTTCAATTCGTCACAGTAATCCTGACTGTCGGCGGCGCGCGCCAGGTCGATGTACTGCGTGCCCAGGGTCGGCAATTGAATGGCTTTGTAACCCTGCGCCGCGGCCCAACGGGCAATGTTGGCGAGCGTGTCGAAAGGCGCTTCGGCGGACATGAACTGCGCGAGAAAAATGCCCGGGCCGCGCAGGCCTGCCGGTGCTGGGGAGGTTTGGTTCACGGGAGGGTTCTCCGGATTCATGGGTTGCAGACCAGTGGGGTCCACTTCGCGTCGCCGCGATGATTGGCAATCACAGCCTCGATGAACGCCATGCCACGCAACCCGACCTCGATGCCCGGCACGCCCGGCGCATCGTTGCCTTCAATGTTGCTGCGGATCGCAGTGGCGAAATCACCATAGAGATTGGCCATGGCCTCGAGATACCCTTCGGGATGCCCGGCCGGCAAACGCATGCGCTGGCTGGCGGCCTCGCACAACCAGGGCTGGCCGATACCGGAACGAAGGATGCTCAACGGTTGATCGAGGGAGCGATGGACCAGGCTTGCGGGCTCTTCCTGACGCCATTCCAGCCCGCCCTTGTCGCCATAGACGCGAATCTTCAACGGGTTCTCTTCGCCGGCGCAGACCTGGCTGGCGATCAACACCCCGCTGGCCCCGGCGGCCATTTTGAACAGCATCGCCGCGTCATCGTCCAGTTGCCGCCCGGCAACGTGCGAACCCAAGGTTGCGCACACCTGCTCGATGGGTTGGTCCGCGACGAATTCGGCCAGTGAAAAGGCATGGGTGCCGATGTCGCCAATGCAACCGCCCAACCCGGACTGTTCGGGCTGATCGCGCCAACTCGCCTGCTTGTTGCCCTGCCCGGCCACGTCCCGGCTCAACCAGCCCTGCGGGTACTCGACGATGACCTTGCGCACCGCGCCGATCACGCCGGTACGCACCATCTTGCGCGCCTGCCAGACCATCGGATAACCCAGATACGTGTGGGCCAATCCGTAGAGGCGGTCGCTGCTTTTCACCACGGCCTTGAGCGCCAGCAGCTCGGACAGATTCAGTGCCGCGGGCTTTTCGCTGAACACATGAAAACCCGCGCTCAGGGCCTGGCTGGCGATCGGCGCGTGCAAGTGATTGGGGGTGACGATGACCAACAGCTCCATGCGCTGGTCGACAGGCAGTGCGCGCTCGTTGTCCAGCAGCTGTTGCCAGTCGCTGTAGCAGCGTGACGCGGACAATCCCAGCGCGGCGCCAGTGTTCTGATTGTTGCGGGCGTCTCGGCTGAATGCGCCGCATACCAGTTCAAAACGACCATCGAGGCCGGCGGCCTGGCGGTGGGCTTTGCCGATGAAGGCGCCCTCGCCGCCGCCGACAAACCCCATTCTTATTTTTGCCATTGCACCATTCATCGCGAATTTTCTCTTGTTCGGGGCGGATTAACGCTCCAGGTTTGACTATGATGTAACCGGTTACATCATGCCGGAAATTTAGGCTCAGTTACTTCCAGTGTCAAACCCGGGATTAAAAATGAAGCTCATTTCAGCGCACGGCCGGACTGCGGTAAGCTCGCCAGCCACGTGTACATCTGTCGGTTCGATAACGAGGTTGTCTTGTCCAATATCCGTGAAGTAGCCCGGCTGGCCGGCGTCTCGGTGGCCACCGTGTCCAGAACGCTGAAGTCGCCCGAACGCGTACTCCCCGACACCCGGGACAAGGTCAACGCAGCCGTGGAACAGGCCGGCTACCGGCCGAACCTCATGGCCGTGCAGTTTCGTTCGCGCAGAACCGGCAACCTGGTGATTCTGGTCCCGGCCATTGCCAACACGTTTTTCGCACGGGTGATCAGCGGTGCCCAACAGGCGGCGCAGGCGGCCGGTTATCGACTGCTGCTGTGCGACACCCAGGGCCGCGAGGAAATCGAACGCGAATTTGCTGCCCTGGTGTACGCCCACCAGGCCGACGGCGTGATTCAGTTGCGCGCCTACGACCCTTTTGAATCGCCCTTCCCCCATGGCGAATCACTGCCCCTGGTCAATGCCTGCGAAGTGATTCAGGGCGGGCGGCATCCAACCATCAGCCTCGACAACCGGGCGGCGGCCAAGGCCATGACGGAGCATCTGATCGATCTGGGCCATCGCCGGATCGGCCTGATCAAAGGCCCGAAAAGCAGCCCGCTCACACGCGACCGTGTGGCCGGTTATGAAGATGCATTACACCAGGCCGGTATCGAGCCGGATCCGCAATTGATCTGCCACGGCGACTTCACGTTACAAGCCGGTTTTGATGGCGCGGCAATGCTGCTGGAATTGCCCGACCGTCCGACCGCGTTCTTTTGCGAGAACGATGAAATGGCGATCGGTGCGTTGAAGCGCATCAAACAACAGGGTTTGCGGGTCCCCGACGATATTTCGTTGGTCGGTTTCGATGACATTCCGTTCGCGGCCTACTGTGATCCAGCGTTGACGACCATCGCGCAACCCGCCGAAATCTTTGGCCAAAAAGCCGTTGAAATGCTGATCGCCCTCATCGAAAAAAAGCCCATCCCGGACCCCCATGTGGTGCTGCCGTTCACATTAACCGTGCGTAACAGTACGACCGCCCGAAAGGGATGAGGGAGAAACCATGGACATCAAAACCGACCTGCAACGCACCGCACTCCAGGAAGAAACCCTGAAGTTCGAACGCTTCGACAAAGCGACGGCGTGGGATTTGGGCACCCGTTTGAAAACTGCCTGCGAGAAGCAAGGCGTGTCCGCCACGATTGAGGTCAGGCTGGCGCGGGACACCGTGTTTTTCTACTCGATGCCGGGAACCGCTGCCAGCCATGCCGACTGGGCACGACGCAAGCGAAATGTCGTGGAACTGATGGAACTCAGCTCGTACCGCGCCGGCCTGTCCTTCAAGCTTCAGGGCGATACCCTCGAGAGTTTGATGGGCTTGCCCCTGCGTGATTACGCCGATCATGGCGGCAGCTTTCCGATATCGGTCAAAGGCATGGGGTGCATTGGCGCCGTCACCGTTTCAGGGCTGCCCCAACGTGAGGATCATGCCCTGGTGGTTCAGGTGTTGGCCCGGATGTGCGGGGCCGACCCTAGCGAACTTGCGCTTGAGGGCGAACCAGTCAGTTAAGCCCCGATGCGATCTGTAGCAGCTGAAAGAGGCTCACCAGGCAAGGCACCTGGCGGGCCAAATTGTGCTCCCCAACAGCTCGGCTACTTCGGTTGCGCCACCATGCGCAAATAAGGTTTCAGCGTCTTGAAGCCATCCGGATATTTCTTCCTGGCGTCCTCGTCGGAGACCGACGTGGGAATGATCACATCCTCGCCCGGGCGCCAGTTCACCGGAGTGGCGACGGTGTGCTTGGCGTTCAGTTGCAAAGAATCGAGCAGACGCAGCACTTCATCGAAGTTGCGTCCGGCACTCATCGGATAGATCAGCATCGCCTTGACCTTTTTGTCCGGCCCGATGATGAACACCGACCGCACCGTAGCGTTGTCCACGGCAGTCCGTGCGCCGCCACTGGCATTCGGATGAATCATGTCGTAGAGCTTCGCCACCACCAGGTTCTCGTCCCCGATCATCGGATAATTGACTGCATGCCCCTGGGTTTCTTCGATGTCTTTGGCCCAGCTCTGGTGATTACTGACAGGGTCGACGCTGAGCCCCACGATCTTGGTGTTGCGTTTATCGAACTCTGGCTTGAGCCCTGCCATATAGCCAAGCTCAGTGGTGCACACCGGGGTGAAATCCTTGGGATGCGAAAACAGAATCGCCCACTTGTCCCCGATCCATTCGTGGAAATGCAGCGGGCCTTCGGTGCTTTCGGCAGTAAAGTCCGGTGCTTCGTCGCCAATACGGATTGCCATGATCGTTCTCCTTACTGAGTTGTAGGGAAGCCGCTGGCTGCTGCACCAGCGGCATTCAGGATCTGTGTTGAACCTGTCAACGCGGATCAGTATAGGAGACGCTTGAGCACGCGGGCTTAGAAGGCCTTGCTGGCACTGGCGACCACGGTGGCCGTGCACAGATCGTCATAGCCGTACCAGCTCGCGCATTCGCTTTTCGACAGGTCGGTATCGATGTAGCTCAGGCCCCAGGTCACGCCGACGAAATCACGGGTCAGTTTGGCTTCCCACTCGGTGTAGGCATCGCGACTTTCACCGTTGGCGGACCAGAAAGCCGGGTCTTTGACATCGTTGCGACCCACGCGCAGGTCCAGGCCGATCTCGGCCGGCAATTCGATTTTGTAGCTGAGGTAGGTGTAGAGGGTGTCCTGGTCCTCACCAAAGAAGTTCGGCGTATCGTTTGAGTAGTTGGCGCTGAGCTTGACGCCATAAACGTCAAGGATGGCGTAGACCTCACTCATGTTGAATTGGCCTTCCTTTGGATAGTCGTACTTGATGTAGCCCAGATCGAGACTGATTGCTTCGCTCGCCTGCCAGTAGTAACCCGCGTAGTACTCGAGTTCCTGCCGGGTTTTGTAGGGGCCGCCGAAATCGACATTGGAGGTCCAGGCACCAATGTACAAGCCGCTGCTGTGCACCAGCGTGGCGCCGGCCTGAACCGCCGGGTCCCCCAGGGTTTGCGAAATGCCACGGGAGCGATAGTCACTGAAAACGCCCAGAGTCAGGTCCAGGCTGAAGTTATCGTCAAGCGTCAGTGCCTGGCTGGTCAGGGGCGCCAATACAAGGCTGGCAACGGTCAATGCTGAGCGTACGTTCATACAGGTCTCTTATTTTTATGGATCAGCGGGTGATGTCGGGCACGGCGTTGCCCGGCCCCTCGTCATGCGAGGAGCAGGAGCATTTATTTTTTGGGTGCTGCCGGCGAGCGGTCAGGGGTCAGGACGCGGGGGCGTAAACCTGCTTGCCAGCGAAGAAAGTCTTCAGGACCTTGGTGTTGAACAGTTCGTCGTCGCTGACCTTGAACACATCGCGGTCGAGGATGATCAAGTCGGCCTGTTTGCCGGGCGCCAGCGAACCAATCTGTTGCTCCAGCCGCAGGGCTTTGGCGGCATTGAGGGTGTAGGCGTAGAACATGGTCTGGCGATCAATGCTTTCCTTGGCATTCAACACACCCAGCGGCCCTTTGCGGGTGCTGGCCTGAGCGATGGCATTCCACGGGTTGGGGCTGGACACCGGCCAGTCACTGCCACCGGCGATGACCGCACCGGCGTTATGCAGGGACCCGGCGGGATACTGGTAACCGTAAGCGAACGCGCTGATATACGGTTTGACCAACTCCACCGTGTAAGACTCGCCGGTGGCCCACAGCAGCTGCATGGAAGCAATCACGCCAAGCTGTTTGAAGCGTGGGAACTCCTTGGGATTGACCAGTTGCAGGTGCGTGATGCTGTGGGCCATCGGTGTCGGATTGAGTTTGCGCGCGTATTCAACACCATTGAGCGACTCACGTACGGCACGGTCGCCGACCGCATGGGTGTGCACAATCCAGTCACGCTTTTCCGCCGCGACCACCAATTCACCAAAGTGCGCCGGGTCGATCAGCAACTGACCGTTTTTATGGCTGTTGCTGAAGGGCACGATCACCGCGGCCGTCTGCCCTGGAAACTCCAGAACGCCGTCAGCGAAGACCTTGATGCCAGGGAAGCTCAGGTTGGGCACGCCGTCGAATTTCTTCATCACCTTGGCCAGCACTTCCAGATCGGCCGGCCGGCTTTTCGGGTTAGCCAGCAGCAGCGCCGCGACGTGGGCATTGAGTTCGCCCTTCTGCGCCAGTTCGCGGTAAAGCGGCAGAACACCGTAACTCTGCTCGGTGGCCTGGAAATCGAGCAGCGAATCGCCACTTCCGGCATTCGCTGCCGCGTCCATCCAGGCGGTAACGCCATATTGGTTATTGACCTTCACCGCCTCGCGGGCAGCCTTGAGCATGACCTCGTTGCCGGGGGCGGGGATTTGACTGCGTACCTTGTCCCAGCGTGACTCGGCAAAATACCCGTTGGGGGTGAAGTCCGCTTCGTGGCCCACGAAGCTGCGATCCTGTTCCGACAGACCTTTTACCAATGCCGCGTCGATCTTCAGACGCTTGAGCATCGCGTTGTTGGCCCATCCGGTATGCCCGTCAATCCCGCTGAGAACCACCGGTTGGTCCGCCCAGCGTCCCTGATTGAAACGCTGACCGAGTTCGCGGCTTTTCTCCCAATAGGCCGAACTCACCCCGCTAATGCTGATCACGTCACCGGCCCGTGCACGCCCCGTTTCATCCTGCTCGATCACCCATTGCTCGAGCTCTGGCAACGGCTTCACTTCATCCAGCAGGTTGGCGCCTTGGCTGTTGAAGGCCGCAACGATCGGGTGGCTATGGGTATCGATCATTCCAGGCATCAGTACTTTGCCCGCCAGATCGATTCGTTGCGTCTGGGCATCGGCCAAGGCGTTGATCTCGGCATCGCTGCCCACTTTAAGTATCTTGCCGTCTTGCACCGCCACGGCCTGAACCAGCCCTTGACCGGGTTCGGCGGTAAAGACCTTGCCGTTGAACAGCACAAGATCAGCAGCGGCCATGGCCTGCGCCGAGGAAAGGGCCAGGGCTGCGGCCAACAGGTTGGGAACGAATAGTCGCATCGGAACACTCTCTTGTTTTTATCGGGCGATTCGGGATGTGGACGCTTGTGACAACGCCTGTGGATCGAGCCCAACGAACGGCGCCTTGGCCGCGCTCAGGCAGTGTCCCGAACAGACGGCCGCAAGCCTCTGACATGCAGGCCTACCCTATAGGGCGCAAACGTCGGATGGACCTCTACAAATGAGGAGGGGTGAGGCAATTAAATGACAGAGATCCGATCTGGTGGGCGACGGACCCTGTGGGGGGCTTGCTCGCGAAGACGGCGGCACAATCAACATAGACCGAAGAGGCTTGTTTAAAAGACCTGAAAGTTACTTCCTGCAAGCTACAAAACCTTGCGCCATTGCCTACGGCTGCACCAGAATCCGCTGGCTTGTGCGGCTATGGGGCGGGCTATATCGTTTCCCTGTCACTGAAAAACAGTGATCGGGTTTGGTAGCCCGCCCTGTAACAGCCGTATGGCAACACCTTATGCCGTCTCTTTTTTGGGGCTCGGCTTTATATGGTGGTCATGCGTGGGGCTCCATTGTGAGCGCCGGGTTTCCTGTTGCAGCCGGTCTACCAACCCGCGTATGGCCGCCACTCTTCGTTTGGTAGCGAAGGTGATGGCTCCTTAAAGTCTGCAACAAGGAGTTTTCATCTATGTTCAAAGTCACACCCAATCCGCCGGACACTGATCCGATCTCCCCGTACGAACCCGATTCAAAGAAGCTCAACGAGGCCGCCGAGCGGGCTCTGAACTTCCACTTCCCGTCGAATGCCGACATCAAAGCCACCTCGCGCACACCCAGCACTATGTTCTCCGTGAACCCACAGACCACAGCCGAAACCCTGGCGGTTTTTTTGGTCGAGACGCTGGCTTCTGTCGATGTGATGGTCCATCAGTTGGTGGATCATCTGGAGGGTGAGTCGCGCTACGCCCTGCTGGGCATTTCAAACAGCATCATGGTGGCGGAGATCACCGCGAACCGGGTGCTGGATAAAATTGCTACGCCTTAGAACTGTGAGCTCCATTCCTCTGTAGGAGCGAGGCTGCTCACTTAAGCGAGACGCTTCAGTAATGCTTACCTTTGTGGCGAGCGAGCTTGCTCGCGCTGGGCTGCGTAGCGGCCCCAAAATCTGATAACAATCGCCGATTTTTGTGAGTGCTACGCACTCAAGCGGGAGCAAGCTCCCTCGCCACAGGTTTCTCACTGACTCAAGACGTTCTTAAGTGAACAGCATTGCGCTCCTACAAGGGGCGCGGCGTATCCGCAAGCGAGGTCGCTGAACGCAGCACCGTCCCCAGTTCCACCTTGCTCTTCACCCCCAGTTGCAGGTAGCAATTGCGCAGGTAGGTTCGCACTGTCGCAGGGCTCAACTCGAGGATTTTGGCAATTTCCTTGTAGGAATGGCCGGCGGCGAACAGCATCGCTGCCGTTCGCTCGCGTGGCGCCAGCATTGCCCCGCGCGATTGGGCTTCGAGCGACAGGATGACGTGCTCGGCGTTAGGGCTCAGTGTCAGGGCGCAGCGGCCCAGGCGCATGACGCAGGGCGCCTTTGGCAGTTGCGCGATCACTTGCGCGGGAAGCATCGAACCGTTCCAGCCGGGTAACTCACGCTCAATGGCGGCACACAGCGTTGCTCCCACATACAGCAAACTGCCGTCCATGCGCGCGACGCCAAAGTCCGACGCGCCGTTACCCGTGTCGAAGCGGATCATGTCCTGCACCTGGAATCGCCACAGCTGCAACAGGTGTTCGCAGAAGGCCGAAAACAGATCGGCCTCGTTGTCGTTGAACGCCCAGGCATCCCTGCCTCGGTAGAGGCAGACGAAGAACATCAAGCCGCTTTCGGGTAATTCGAAGGTGATGCACATCAGGTAATAGAGGTCGTGGCGCCGAGCGAACTCATTCACGTCTTCATTGGGGTCGGTGAAGCCGCTGTCGCGCACAACCTCACCGGGCCGACTGATGGTGTCATCGGAGAATTTGTCGTTGTGCGCACAGGTGTGCCACTCGGCGGTAAACGACTCAGGCAAATTGATTCGCCCGTGCATCCAGTTTCTGGTCGAAATATCGACACCCGGCGCAGACATCTCGCCCCACCAGGCCGAAGCGAAGGGCACCAGTTGGCTGAACGCCTGCAGGCCGTCGGTGATGAAGCGGGAGGCACCGCGATCTCGGGCAAGACGCCCCAGGTGCAAGATGCAAAGGTTGAACGCTTGCAGGGTTGCCATTGACGTCTTGGCGCCCACCTCACCACCCTCCCCCATGTTCTGATCCTGTTCGCTGCATGGCGTATTTTTTTGACCATGCCACAGGCGTAGCGAATGCGTCCAGCCCTGGCATGCAAGCTCCCCCGCCGGGGAGTTGGCGCTGTTTCAGAGTTTTATTTCCCTGGCCGGCATTACGTCGATCCGCGCTACGGAGCCGGTCAGGTGCGCCAGATCCTTGTTGTGTTCGGCGATGATGTCTTCGGCGCTCATCGCGCCATTGCTGATAGTGGAATGGGCGTCGGCCACCAGCACAACGTCATAACCCAATTGATGCGCCTGGCGAACGGTGGTGTTGATGCAGTAGTCGGTTTGCAGGCCACAGATGATCAGGCGGTCGGCCTCCAGCTCTTGCAGATGTTCATGCAAGCGGGTCTGGTAAAACGAATCCGGGTTGGTTTTGCGCACGCGCAGGTCTTGGGGTGAAGTCTTCAGACCCTCGGCCAGTTGCCAGCCTTCGCCGCCGTATTCCAGCAAGTTGCCCTCTTCTTCATGCTGAATCAGGATGACCGGGATGTTGGCGGTTCGGGCTCTGGTGCTGAGCTCGTTGATGGTGCCGATGACGCGCTGGATGTCGAAGCATTCATCATCGTCGGTGCACAGCGCGCGTTGGACATCGATGATCAGGAGTGCAGTACTCATGGCTTCCTTCCTTAGATAGGTCGGTAGAACAATAGAATTCAACTCCCGTTTAACCTGTAGCAACTGCCAAGTTTGCGGGGCTACGTTCGAGCCCCCGTAGGAGCTGCCGAAGGCTGCGATCTTTTGATCTTGCTTTCGCAGACATCAAAGGCAAAAGATCGCAGCCTTCGGCAGCTGCTACGGGGATCGGTGGCCACCCAGGGAGCGGAAGTGGCCGCTGATCGCCTGCTTCAGTAACCGAGTGACAACCCGGTATTACGCCGTGGATCGTTCGCGCCATAGAAGCGGTTCTTGCCCACAGGCTTGCCTTCCAGCGAAGGCGCACCTACCAGAATAGCTGCGATATGGTTGGGGTCCTGCGGCCCGGCAAATTTGTGCCCCCAGCTTTCGAGCATCTTCCTGGTGTCCGGGCTGGTGGCGAAATTCTCAAGGTTGGTTTCTTCCGGCAGCCATTGCTGGTGGAAACGCGGCGCATCCACCGCTTCCTGGATGTTCATGCCGTAGTCGATCACGTTGAGGATGGTCAGCAGGGTCGCGGTGATGATGCGGCTGCCACCGGGGGTACCGACGACCATCACGACCTTGCCGTCCTTGGTGACAATGGTCGGGCTCATGGACGACAGCGGCGCCTTGCCGGGGGCGATGGCGTTGGCTTCGCCCTGCACCAGACCGTACATATTCGGCACGCCGATTTTCGAGGTGAAGTCGTCCATTTCATCGTTGAGGATGACCCCGGTTTTGCTCGCCATCACGCCTGCACCGAACCAGTCGTTGAGGGTGTAGGTCACCGACACCGCATTGCCCCATTTGTCGACGATCGAGTAATGGGTGGTGTTGCTGCCTTCATGAGGCGCCACGCCGGGTTTGATCTCGCGGGACACGCCGGCCTTCTGCGGATCGATGACTTCACGAATTTTGGTCGCGTAGTTTTTATCCAGCAGATGGGCAATCGGGTTCTTCACGAAGTCCGGGTCGCCCAGGTAGCTGTTGCGGTCGACATAGGCGTGGCGCATCGCTTCGATCTGATAGTGCATCGCCTGCGCCGAGCGGAAGCCCAGCTCTTTCATCGGGTAGCCATCGAGGATGTTCATGATCTCGCAGATCACCACGCCACCGGAGCTTGGCGGTGGCGCCGAGACCACATGATAGCCACGGTAATCGCACTCGATCGGCGCCAGTTCCCGGGTCTGGTATTTATCGAGGTCGGCCTGGGTGATGATGCCCTTGTTGGCCTGACTGGAGGTGACAATCGCGTCGGCCACCCAGCCTTTATAGAACCCGTCGGCGCCCTTCTCGGAAATTTCCCGCAGGGTTTTGCTCAAGTCTTTTTGTACGAGTTTCTGGCCCACCTGCATCGGCTCGCCATTGCTCAGGAAAATCGAGCCCGAGTCGCGCATGTCTTTCTTGAAGACGTCGGTGGCGTACTCCAGCAAATCGACATCGCCCTGCTCCAGCACAAAACCATCTTCGGCAAGCTTGATCGCCGGGGCAATCACTTCCTTGCGGGGTTTGGTACCGTATTTCTTCAGGGCCAGTTCCATGCCCGAGACGGTGCCCGGCACGCCAACGGCAAGATGGCCGCGGGTGCTCAGCTCCGGGATGACGTTGCCTTCTTTGTCGAGGTACATGTCGGGGGTCGCGGCCAGCGGGGCTTTTTCACGGAAGTCGAGGAAGGTCTTGCGCCCGTCCGCCAATTGAATCGTCATGAAACCACCGCCGCCCAGGTTACCCGCCGCGGGGTACACCACCGCCAGCGCATAACCTACCGCAACGGCGGCGTCGACGGCGTTGCCGCCACTCTTGAGCACATCGACGCCGACGTGGCTGGCCAGATGCTGGGCGGTGACGACCATGCCGTTTTCGGCCGCGACCGGGGCGACGGAGGCCGCGTGGGCCGTCAGGCAACTCAACGCCAATCCGGTCGCCATGAGCGTTTTGACAAAAGGTTCGAACTTCATGAGTCGGTCTCTTTTTGTTTTAAGGCTCTGTACCAAAACAGAGGGAACGGTTCAAAAGCACAGGCAAGTATGGTCGCGATTGCGTATTGCGCCTCCCCGACCAGGCAGTATGCTGAGCCCCTGTTCTGCACTTTTACGGAGTCCGCCGGCATGCCCTATACCTTCACCACCTTGGCGTCTCCGGTCGGCGAATTGAAACTGGTCGCGAAAGGCGCACGACTGGCAGCCATTCTCTGGGAAAACGACAAACCGGGTCGGGTCAGGCTGGGGCCGATGACTGAAGCAGCGGACAACCCGATCCTGGTGCGCACCGCACAGCAGTTGCAGGAATACTTCGCCGGCACGCGTAATCGTTTCGAACTGGAGCTGGATTTTGCCGGGACCGAATTTCAGCAGAAGGTATGGCAGGCGCTACTGACGATTCCATTTGGCGAAACGCGCAGCTACAGCGAGATTGCCCGGCAGATCGGCAATCCCAGCGCGGTTCGGGCGGTGGGTGCGGCGAATGGCAAGAACCCGATTTCGATTGTCGCGCCTTGCCATCGGGTGATTGGTGCGTCGGGGAAACTGACGGGGTTTGCCGGTGGGCTTGAGGCGAAAGAGCGGTTGCTGACACTCGAAGGGTACGAGTGCCGCGAGGCTGGCAGAACAGATGATTTGTTCATCTAACGGACCAGGCGAACCGCCCTTGTAAAACCGCAGAGCCGTGTACCTCGCAGCCCGGATCAAACCGCGCCGAAGACATCTTTCATCGCCGCATACTGCAGCAGCATGATGGTTTTGGCATCGCAGATCTCCCCGCGATGGAACGCCGCCAGAGCCTCGTCGAACTTCCACTCCAGCACTTCCAGCTCTTCGGTTTCTTCTTCCAGCCCACCGCCATCACTGACTTTGGAGGAGGCGTCGTACTCGGCGATGAAAAAATGCAGCTTTTCAGTCACCGAGCCGGGGCTCATATAGGCCTCGAAAACCTTCTGCACATGGTGGACGCGATAGCCGGTTTCCTCTTCGGCCTCTGCCCGAATGCGCTCTTCAGGCGCAACGCCTTCCAGCAACCCGGCGGCCACTTCAATCAGCAAACCATCGTGGCCGTTGACGAACACCGGCAAGCGAAACTGGCGGGTCAGTACGACGGTTTTCTTTTCGCGGTTGAACAGCAGAATCGCTGCACCGTTACCCCGGTCGTAAACCTCGCGAGTGTGACGCTGCCAGTCGCCGTTGTTGCGCAAGTAATCGAAAGTGATTTTCTTCAGCAGGTACCAGTCGTGGGACAACACCCGGGACTCGATGATGTTGACCCGCTCGGCTGTGTTCGACATGACAATCTATCCTTATATTCGTCAGAAAGCGCACATGGTAGGCGAAACAGAAAAGCCCGGCGACTGTGATTCCAAGTCAGCTTTGCACTGCACTCTCAGGAAAGATGCGCCTTGTATTCTTTCTGATATTGCCCGGCAAGGGTTTCCTTCTGTTGCTCGTCGAGCAACTTGCCGGCCATCTGGAAGAACTTCTGCTCCTCCTCTTTCAAGTGGTGATGGACCTTTTCTGAGAGCTTTTTCGCCGTCGCCAACCAGGACGGACTGGACATTTCGGTCGCATCCAGCGCTTCCATCATCTCGTCCATTTCGTGGTGCTCGGAGATGGCGTGGCGGCTAAGATCCACGCCGTTGTCGAACGCCATCAGCGGCACGTAGAAATGGCGTTCTTCAGCGGTTTCGTGGGCCTGAAGCTCGGATTTGAGCCGTTTGTAAGCCTCGACCCGTTCCGGAGTGTCGCCCTGGGTTTGAATCAGCGCATCGGCATAGCAGCGCTGACGGTCGTGGCTTTCGCGCAAGGCTTCAAAAATGTTCACGGGCTGTCCTCAATGGCTGCGTTCGACAATGACGTTGTTCAGGCTAGACATTCCCGGGACTGCGGCGGTTCCTTCGGTTACAGGGGATAGAACAATCGCCACAACCGGGATAGGCTCCGTGTTCATGCCATAAGGATGTGTAGCCTATGACCTTGCGAATCGAACTGTCGAAAAATGCCACTCAGGAAGAACGCGATGCGATCCTCACGCCGCTGCGTGCCTATAACGCCTCAAAGACCGGGACCACGGTGTCGGAGCAGATTGCTTTGCTGGTACGCAATGACCGCGACGAAATTCTCGGCGGGCTTTACGGCCGAGTGTTTTACCAGTGGTTTTTCATTGAGTTGTTGTCAGTGCCGGAGCTGGCCCGGGGACAAGGGATGGGCTCGAAGCTGATGCAGATGGCCGAAGAGCTGGCACGGGAAAAGGAATGTATCGGGATCTGGCTGGACACCTTCGACTTCCAGGCGCCGGAGTTTTACAAGAAGCATGGCTACAGCGAATTGGGGCACATTGCCGATTACCCGCCGGGCCATAAGCGCTTCTTTTTTCAGAAGCGTTTGATGGATTTGTAACCTTCGATTTTCGGGGGGGCCCCAAAAGATCGCAGCCTTCGGCAGCTCCTACATGGGATTGCGTTCATCCTGGAGCTGCCGAAGGCTGCGATCTTTTGATCTTGCTTACAAGCAGGTCGCCAACGCCGCCAATCGGCGCTTGGCGACAAAATCGTCATGCTGCGCGTAGTAGCTCAACGCTGTACCTGAGGCATCGTTGCTCACGTCCACGAAGGACTCGGCCGAACGGGTGTAGACCGTCGAACCGCCCTTCTTGCCCGGCTGCAAATACGCACCCGCATCAACGCCAAATACCGCTTCGTCCTGCCAGGCAAACTGCACGCACTGGGCGACGACTTTTTCCGGTTTGTCCGAGTTCAGGGTTTTGTACGGGGGTTTGGTGCGGGCGTCATTCATCGTCGATCCGGCGCAGCCCGCCAGCAAGGTTGCGGCCAGCGCCACCATCAGAATTCGCATTGCATTCGCTCATCAGGAAAAAGCGGACTGTATCACCGCAACGCAGCGCATCGTTCTGCTTTACTTCATTTATAGGGCAAGACCGTGCGCCATTACTGCCGCATCAACCATTTTTCCGGGCCCATTTTTCTGGCGCGGCTGCCAAGGCGAGCAAAAAGCAGTCTTCCTAGGAGTGACCATGGCGGCAACCGAACAGCAATACGAGCAGGCGCTGAAAAAATTTCTCGATGAACGCCCTGAGCTGCGCATCGCACTGGACAACCTGAATCCACTGTTGGCCCAGGCCAAGGGCGAGACAGTGGCGCAGTACCGCGACGAGCGTTTGCATGAAGCGTTCGAAGCGGAGGCTGAGCGCCTGGGTTTGTTTGCCTGGGAGCTGACGCTGCAACTGACTGTCGCCACGCCAGAGGACTATCAGGCCCAACGCCTTGAGGTGCACAAGGAAGTCGCGGAGATGGCCGGCATGGACTGGCTGGAGTATTGCGAGCTATATGGGTTAACCCAGTAATCATCGCTGTTCAAGGCAGCTTTCGCCGATGCTGCCTTCGCCCTTGGCAGGTCGGGTTATATGCCGCGCTGAATCTTGTATTGATTGTGCGAGCCTCATCGCGGGCAAGCCACGCTCCCACAGGATTTAGGCCATCCCTGTGGGAGCGGGCTTGCCCGCGATGGGGCCCGCACAGACAACATCGATTTAGCCGCCCCGCCGATAAAGCTTTATCATGGCCGCAGTTTTGCTGATCGAGCCCATCATGAAATTCGCCATTGCGCTGTTTTCCGCCGCCCATGCCCCCTCCTCGCGCCGCGCCTTGCTGTTCGCCCAGGCCACGCTGGCCGGCGGGCATGAGATTGTCCGGCTGTTTTTCTATCAGGATGGCGTCTACAACGCGTCCGCCAGCGTGGTCACGCCTCAGGACGAGCAGGATTTGCCCAAGCAATGGCGCAACTTTGTTACTGAGCATCAACTCGATGGCGTGGTCTGCATCGCCGCCGCCCTGCGCCGTGGGGTATTGAACGAGGAAGAAGCCCAGCGCTACCAGCGTGAAGCGGTAGCGGTGGGTACGCCGTGGGAATTGTCCGGCCTCGGCCAGTTGCATGATGCAGTGCAAGACGCTGACCGCTTGATCTGTTTCGGAGGCGCGTGAAAATGGCCAAATCCTTGCTGATTATCAGCCGTCAGGCGCCGTGGTCCGGGCCGAATGCGCGTGAAGCGCTGGACATCGTACTGGCCGGCGGTGCGTTCGATCTGCCGATCGGTCTGCTGTTTCTCGATGACGGCGTGTTCCAGCTCGCCAATAAACAGAATGCCAAGGCCCTGCAACAGAAAGACCTGAGCGCCAACCTGCAAGCCTTGCCGATGTTTGGTGTCGAGGACCTGTTCGTGTGCGGTGAAAGCGCCGCGACCCGTGGTCTGGACCCCGAAAACCTGTCGCTTGAAGAAGCCCGGGTGCTGGACGCCCAGGAAATCACGTCCCTTATTGATCGTTACGACCAGGTGATCACCCTCTGATGTCGACTTTGCATGTGTTGTCCCATTCCCCTTTCGGCGACGATCGCCTGAACAGTTGCCTGCGCGTGATCGGCGCCAACGATGCGCTTTTGCTGAGCGGCGATGCGGCTTATGCCTTGCAGCCAGGCACCGCGCCATTCAGCGCGCTGCACGCCCGCGGCCTGAAGTTGTTCGTCATGGCCGAAGATGCTCAGGCACGGGCGCTGCAAGTCCCGGATTGGGCCAAGGCCATCGACTACCCGGCTTTCGTCGAACTGTCGATTCACTACGACAAGGTCAACAGCTGGCTATGAAATCCCTGACGGTCGGCGCCCGCGCCATTGAACTGGACAAGGACGGTTTCCTGGTCGAACTGAGCGACTGGTCTGCCGAAGTGGCCGTCGCCCTCGCCGCCGCCGAAGACATCGAGTTGAGCCCGGAACACTGGGAAATTCTCGAACTGCTGCGCAGTTTCTACGACGAATTCCAGCTGTCCCCGGCGACCCGCCCACTGATCAAGTACACCGCATTGAAACTCGGCCCCGACAAGGGCAACAGCCTGCACCTGAACCGACTGTTCAAAGGCACCCCTGCCAAACTCGCCGCGAAACTGGCGGGCCTGCCCAAACCGACGAATTGCTTATGACCGACTATCCAGCACTGACCCTCGAAACACCCGCCGAGCACCCGTTCGCCCAATTCGTGCGGATTCTTGGCAAGGGCAAACGCGGTGCCCGCAACCTGACTCGCGAAGAAGCCCGCGAGGCCATGGGCCTGTTGCTCGACGACAAAGTGGAAGACACCCAACTCGGTGCCTTCCTGATGCTGTTGCGGCACAAGGAAGAAAGCGCCGAGGAAATGGCCGGGTTCGCCGAAGCCGTGCGTGAACGCCTGAATCCGCCAGCGCTGGCGGTTGATCTGGACTGGCCGACGTATGCCGGCAAGAAGCGTCACTTGCCGTGGTACCTGCTGGCGGCCAAGTGCCTGGCGCAGAACGGCGTGCGCATCTTCATGCATGGCGGCGGCGCGCACACGGCCGGTCGGCTGTACAGCGAACAATTGCTCCAGACGCTGAATATTCCACTGTGCCGCGACTGGCAGCAGGTCGGCGCGGTGCTCGATCAGGGCGGGCTGGCGTTCATGCCATTGGTGGACTGGGCGCCGCAACTTCAGCGAATGATCGACCTGCGCAACACCTTGGGCCTGCGCTCGCCGATCCATTCCCTGGCGCGGATTCTTAATCCGTTGGGTGCCCGTTGCGGCCTGCAAAGCATTTTCCATCCCGGCTATCAGGCCGTGCATCGCGAAGCCAGCGGTTTGCTCGGCGACACCGCCATCGTGATCAAGGGTGATGGCGGCGAAATCGAGATCAACCCGGATGCCGACAGTCATCTGTATGGCACCACCGGCGGCGAAAGCTGGGATGAAGAATGGCCCCAATTGTCGACCCAGCGCCACGTCAAACCGGCCAGCCTCGACCCCGATCATTTGAAAGCGGTATGGCGTGGCGACGTGGTCGACAGCTACCCGCAAATGGCATTGATCTCGACCATGGCCCTGGCGTTACGCGGCCTCGGCCAGACCCGCGAGCAAGCGTTCGAAACCGCCCGGCAGTATTGGGATGCAAGGGATCGATCGATTTAACCGATCATAAACGCCCAACCTTTGCGCTTTTTGTTCGAACCTATGCGCATAGACTCCTCTCCAACGCTTATCGGTCGAGGAGTTTTGAACATGGGTTTGTTAGTCGAAGGTCGCTGGCAGGATCAGTGGTATGAAAGCAAGGACGGCACGTTCCAGCGTGAACAGGCACAACGTCGCAACTGGCTGACCGCCGACGGCAAGCCAGGCCCGACCGGCGTCGGTGGTTTTGCCGCCGAGGCCGGTCGCTATCATCTCTACGTCTCCCTCGCCTGCCCGTGGGCCCATCGCACGTTGATCCTGCGTAAGCTCAAAGGCCTGGAAAGCCTAATCGATGTATCGGTGGTGAGCTTTCTGATGCTGGAAAACGGCTGGACCTTCGACAAGGCTCACGGCTCGACCGGCGACAAGCTTGGCGATCTGAAATTCCTGCACCAGCGCTACACCACTGATACCGCCAACTACACCGGCCGCGTCACGGTGCCAGTGCTCTGGGACAAGCAGACAAATCGCATCGTCAATAATGAATCGGCGGAAATCATCCGCATGTTCAACAGCGCTTTTGATGAGTTGACCGGCAATGACCTGGATTTTTACCCGGCGCCATTGCGGGCCGAGATCGATGCGCTGAACGAGCGGATTTATCCGGCCGTGAATAACGGCGTCTATCGCGCCGGGTTTGCCACTTCGCAGCAGGCTTATGAAGAAGCGTTCGATGAATTGTTTGCTGAGCTGGATCGGCTGGAGCAATTGCTGGGCGCGAATCGGTACCTGACGGGCGAATACCTGACGGAAGCGGATATTCGGCTGTTCACTACGATGATTCGTTTCGATGCGGTGTACTTCGGGCACTTCAAGTGCAACCTGCGACGGATCGCCGATTATCCGAATCTGTCGAACTGGTTACGGGAGATTTATCAGTGGCCGGGGATAGCCGAGACGGTGAGTTTCGAGCACATCAAGAATCACTATTACGGCAGCCACAAAACCATCAATCCGACCGGGATCGTGCCTAAAGGGCCGGCGCAGGATTTCACTGCGGCTCATGATCGGGCGCGGTTGAAGGGGAAAGGGGTTTGGCGCAAGGCCTGACGGAACACTGAAACCTGATCAACTGTGGCGAGGGGGCTTGCCCCCGTTCGGCTGCGAAGCAGTCGCAAACCGGCGGACGCGGACTATCAGTGAGACCCCGTTCGTCGCTTTCAGGGCCGCTGCGCGCCCCAACGGGGGCAAGCCCCCTCGCCACAAGTCAGACCTGCGCCTGAGCCCCTTCGAACCACGCCAGTTTCTCGCGCAGTTGCACCACTTCCCCGACGATCACCAATGTCGGCGCATGCACTTCATGCTCCGCCACCAGCCGTGGAAGGTCGGCCAGGGTGCCGGTAAACACCCGCTGATTGACCGTGGTGCCCTGCTGGATCAACGCCGCCGGGGTATCGGCCGCGCGACCGTGTTTGATCAATTGCTCGCAGATGATCGGCAGGCCCACCAACCCCATGTAAAACACCAGGGTCTGCGCCGGCGCGACCAGATCGGCCCACGGCAAATCGGTGGAACCGTCCTTCAAGTGCCCGGTGACAAACCGTACCGACTGCGCGTAATCGCGGTGAGTCAGCGGAATCCCGGCATAGGCCGCGCAACCACTGGCCGCGGTAATGCCCGGTACCACCTGGAACGGAATGCCCTGGGCCGCCAGTTCTTCGATCTCTTCGCCACCGCGCCCGAAAATGAACGGATCGCCGCCCTTCAAGCGCACCACGCGTTTGCCGGCCTTGGCCAGATCCACCAGATGCTGGTTGATCTGCTCCTGAGGCACGGCATGATCGGCTCGGCGCTTGCCAACGTAGACCCGCTCGGCATCGCGACGGCACAAATCCAGAATCGCCGGCGCCACCAGACGGTCATACAGCACCACATCGGCTTGTTGCATCAGACGCAGGGCGCGGAAGGTCAACAGGTCGGGATCACCCGGCCCGGCGCCCACCAGATAAACCTCGCCGATAGCCACAGGTGCTTCGCCGTTGATTTTCGCCTGCATCAAGCGCTCGGCCTCGGCGCCCTGCCCAGCCAGTTGCCGGTCGGCAATCGGGCCCTGGAACACATCCTCCCAGAAGGCCCGGCGCTGTTGCACATCCGGAAACAGGCCTTTGACCTGAGTACGGAAACGCGCCGCCAGACCGGCCAGTTGCCCGTAGGTGGAAGGAATCCAGGTTTCCAGCTTGGCGCGAATCAATCGCGCCAGCACCGGCGCGTCGCCGCCACTGGACACCGCAATGATCAATGGAGAACGGTCGACGATTGCCGGGAAGATCACGCTGCACAGGGCCGGCGCGTCCACCACGTTGACCGGTACGCAACGCCGATGAGCATCGGCGGAGACTTGCGCGTTCAGTGGTTCGTCGTCGGTGGCGGCGATGATCAGCCCGCAACCGTCCAGATCCGTTTCGACGTAGCCACGCACCAGGCACTCGCCACCGCTGCCGACCACCAGCTCGCGCAGTTGCGGTTCGATTTGCGGTGCAACCACCCGCAGCAGCGCACCGGCTTCGGCCAGCAGGCGGGATTTGCGCAAGGCAATCTCCCCTCCGCCGACGACCAATACACGACTGCCGCGAAGGTTATGAAACAGCGGCAGATAGTCCATTTAGCCGATGACCTCAAGGCCACCCATGTACGGCTTGAGCACCTCAGGCACACGGATCGAACCGTCAGCCTGCTGGTAGTTCTCGAGCACCGCCACCAGGGTACGACCGACCGCCAGGCCGGAACCGTTCAGGGTGTGAACCAGCTCAGGCTTGCCGGTTTCCGGGTTGCGGAAACGCGCTTGCATGCGGCGGGCCTGGAAATCACCGCAGTTGGAGCACGAGGAAATCTCGCGGTATTTGTCCTGGCTTGGAATCCACACTTCCAGATCGTAGGTCTTGACCGCGCTGAAGCCCATGTCGCCCGTGCACAGCGCCAGGGTGCGATACGGCAGTTCCAGCAGTTGCAGGACTTTCTCGGCGTTGGCGGTCAGGCTTTCCAGCGCTTGCATCGAGGTCGATGGCTCAACGATCTGGACCATCTCGACCTTGTCGAACTGGTGCTGACGGATCATGCCGCGAGTGTCGCGACCCGATGCACCGGCCTCGCTGCGGAAGCACGGCGTGTGCGCCACGAACTTGATCGGCAGCAGTTTCGAATCGACGATCTCGCCAGCGACGATGTTGGTCAGCGACACTTCAGCGGTCGGGATCAGGTACAGATCGGCTTCGCCATCGCGGCTGATCTTGAACAGGTCTTCTTCGAACTTGGGCAGCTGACCGGTGCCCTGCAACGCAGGCGCTTGCACCAGGTACGGGGTGTAAGCCTCTTCGTAACCGTGTTCGTTGATGTGCAGGTTGATCATGAACTGTGCCAGTGCACGGTGCAGACGGGCGATCGGGCCGCGCAGCAGGGCGAAACGGGCGCCGGACAGCTTGGCGGCGGTTTCGAAGTCCAGCCAGCCGAATTTCTCGCCCAGGGCCACGTGGTCCTGAACCGGGAAATCGAAGGCTTTAGGCGTGCCCCAGCGGCGCACTTCTACGTTGCCTTCTTCGTCATCGCCGACCGGCACCGATTCGTGCGGCAGGTTCGGGATGCCCAGCAGGATCGAATCCAGGTCGGTCTGGATCGCATCCAGTTCGAGTTTGCCGGCGCTCAATTCACCCGCCATACGCTCGACGTCCGCCATCAATGGCGCGATATCTTCGCCGCGCTGCTTGGCCTGACCGATGGACTTGGAGCGCGCGTTACGTTCAGCCTGCAGAGCTTCGGTGCGGGTCTGGACGATCTTGCGCTGTTCTTCCAGCGCTTCGATGCGCGCAACATCCAGGGCAAAGCCACGGGATGCCAGGCGGTCCGCTACGTCCTGAAGGTTGCTACGTAACAGTTTGGAATCGAGCATGTCGGTTTCTCGTTATCAAAGTTTGGTCAAGGACAGGCCAGCCCAGGTGGCGAGCAGCCCGCCGAATACGCTGATGGCCGCATAGCCCAGGGCCAGCGGCACTTGCCCGGTTTCCAGCAGGCGCACCGTATCCAGTGAAAAGGATGAAAAAGTCGTCAGCCCCCCAAGGAAGCCGACCATCAACCCGGCGCGCACCGCAAACGGTACCTCCGGGCGTATCAAAAACAGGCCGTACAAAACGCCGATCAGCAGACAGCCCACGATATTAACGGCCAGCGTCGCGGTATAGAAGTGCCGCGGCCAATTCGCGTTGATCCAGTTACCCGTGGCGAAGCGCAACAGCGTACCGGCGACACCGCCGACAGAAACGGCAACGATCAATGGAATCACTTTTTTCTCCGCTGTCGGGGGCTTAGACGATCAAGCTGCGCCAAGTGGTTAAGCTTTTCGCCAATCTTCAGCTCCAGGCCGCGGGGCACGGGTTGATAGAACCGTTGCGGTTCGAGTTCCTGCGGAAAGTAGTCTTCGCCAGCGGCGTAGGCATCCGGTTCATCGTGGGCATAACGGTATTCATCGCCATAACCCAATTGCTTCATCAACTTGGTCGGCGCATTGCGCAGGTGCAGCGGCACTTCGAGGGAACCGTGTTCGGTGGCGCTGCGCATCGCGGCTTTGAAGCCCATGTACACCGCATTGCTTTTCGGCGCGCAGGCCAGATAGGTGATGGCCTGGGCCACTGCCAACTCACCTTCGGGGCTGCCAAGGCGCTCCTGCACTTCCCACGCCGCCAGGCACAGGCTCAGGGCGCGGGGATCGGCGTTGCCGATGTCTTCGCTGGCCATGCGCACCACGCGTCGGGCCAGGTACAGCGGGTCGCAACCGCCGTCGATCATCCGCGCGAACCAATACAGCGCGCCATCGGGATTGGAGCCGCGCACTGATTTATGCAGCGCGGATATCTGGTCATAGAAGGCTTCGCCGCCCTTGTCGAAGCGTCGACGGGTGTCGCCGAGCAGACTTTGCAGCAAATCGACGCCGATTTCGCTGTTGTCTTCGGCCAGGTCCGAGGCGTTTTCCAGCAGATTGAGCAGACGCCGGCCATCGCCATCGGCGGCGGATAACAGCATCTGGAAACCTTCGTCGCTGAGGGTCAGGTGCCGCTTGCCCAGCCCGCGCTCTTCGGTCAGCGCGCGATGCACCAGCTTGCGCAGGGCCGCTTCGTCGAGGCTTTTGAGCACATAGACGCGCGCCCGGGACAGGAGCGCGTTATTGAGTTCGAATGAGGGGTTTTCGGTCGTCGCGCCGATGAAAATCAGCGTGCCGTCTTCAACATAAGGCAGGAACGCGTCCTGCTGGGACTTGTTGAAACGATGCACTTCGTCGACAAACAGGATGGTGCGTTTACCGTATTGCCCGGCCTGCTGCTTGGCGACCTCCACTGCCTGGCGGATTTCCTTCACGCCGGCCAGCACCGCCGAAACCGTTTCGAAGTGCGCATCGGAGACTTCCGCCAGCAACCGCGCCAACGTGGTTTTACCCACCCCTGGCGGCCCCCAGAAAATCATTGAATGCAGGGCACCCTGCTCCAGCGCTTCGCGCAATGGCTTGCCGCGAGCGAGCAGGTGTTCCTGACCGACGTACTCGTCCAGATTGGTCGCACGCAGGCGTGCGGCCAAGGGCTGAGCAATCGGGGCGCTGCGAAACAGGTCCATCACGTACTGTTGAAACCTCGGGATATTACATAGTTCTCAAGTTTGGCGAACATCCTGTGGTAGAGCGACTGCCTGTGGCGAGGGGGCTTGCCCCCGTTCGACTGCGAAGCAGTCGTAAAACCATCGCGTGCGCAGTATTGGTAAACCGCGATTGCAGGTTTTGGGGCCGCTTTGCGACCCAACGGGGGCAAGCCCCCTCGCCACATCGCCCGCTCCCACAGGTTATGCGTCTTACTCCTGGATCACGTCGGCACCCTTGGGGATGTCGAACTTGAACTTGGACGCCGGTATCGGCTCGTTGGCCTTCACACCAGTAAACAGGATATTGGTGCGCTGACCGACGCTGTCAATCAGCTGCATGTCATTGACCAGACCGTTGCGGAACGACAAACGCAGGCTGTCGAACAGGGTGTCTTTGGTTTTCGGCTTCAGGGTGAAGTCGATCACGCCGCCAGCCTCTTTGGCGCTGATGTCGAAGCTCTGGCTGATCTTGGACACATCACCGGACAACAACAGGGCCGGCGTCTGGGTCAGACGCTGGTCGAGGGTCTTGATGGTGACTTGCTCCAGGTCCGGGTCCCACAGGGAAACCTTCTTGCCATCGGACACCATCAGTTGCTCTTGCGGCGCATCGGTGTGCCAGTAGAACAGGCCCGGGCGCTGCAAGGACATCTGACCGGCGGTTTCCTGCAACTGGGTGCCGCTGCCATCAAGGGTCAGCTGGGAGAAACGCGCGGTCAGGGTCTGGGATTTTTCCAGCAGTTGAGTCAGACGCGCCACGTCCTTGTCATCGGCGTGGGCCGAGAGCGTGGTCAGAGCCAGTACCGGCAGCAGCAACATGCGGATAAGACGCATGGGAGTCCTCATAAACATTCGTGGGAGTGCGGGCGGCGTCTCAAGACACCGCCCCTTTCAAAACCGGATCAGTCGCGCACCGGGCCGGGGGCCAGGACTTCACGCGAACCGTTAGTGTTCATGGACGTCACGACCCCGGCCATTTCCATGGCTTCGATCATGCGCGCCGCGCGGTTGTAGCCGATTTTCAGCTTGCGCTGAACCGCAGAGATGGACGCACGACGGCTTTCCAGGACGAACTGCACCGCTTCGTCGTACAGCGCGTCGGTTTCGGCATCGTCATCACCGCCACCGCCGCCATTTTCAAAACCGCTACCGGCCTCTTCGACACCGGCGAGGATGTCGTCGTTGTATTCCGGTGCGCCGCGCAGTTTCCAGGCTTCAACCACCCGATGAACCTCATCGTCGGACACGAACGCACCGTGAACACGAATCGGCAGGCTGGTACCCGGCGGCATGTACAACATATCACCGTGGCCCAGCAGTTGTTCGGCGCCGCCCTGGTCGATGATGGTCCGCGAATCGATCTTGCTCGATACCTGGAACGCCATACGCGTCGGAATGTTCGCCTTGATCAGACCGGTGATGACATCAACCGACGGCCGCTGGGTCGCGAGAATCAGGTGGATACCGGCCGCACGTGCCTTCTGGGCGATACGGGCGATCAGCTCTTCAACCTTCTTGCCGACGATCATCATCATGTCGGCGAACTCGTCCACGACCACGACGATAGTCGGCAACTTTTGCAGCAACGGGGCCTCGTCGTGAATGCTTTCGCGCTTGTACAGCGGATCGCTCAACGGCTCACCGGCGTCCTGGGCTTCCTTGACCTTGGCGTTGAAGCCCGAAAGGTTACGCACGCCCATCTTCGCCATCAGCTTGTAGCGCCGCTCCATTTCCGCGACGCTCCAGCGCAAGGCGTTGGCGGCGTCCTTCATGTCGGTCACCACCGGGCACAGCAGGTGCGGAATGCCTTCGTAGATAGACAGTTCAAGCATTTTCGGGTCGATCATGATCAGCTTGGCGTCTTCCGGGCCAGATTTGAACAGAATCGACAGGATCATCGCGTTCACACCCACCGACTTACCGGAACCGGTCGTACCAGCCACCAGCAAGTGCGGCATTTTCGCCAGGTCGGTGATCACCGGTTTACCGCCGATGTCATGCCCCAGGGCCAGGGTGACCGGGGACTTGAAGCTATCGTACTCGGGGGTCGACAAGACTTCGGAGAAACGCACGATCTGCCGGTCTTCGTTAGGAATCTCGATACCGACCGTGGTTTTGCCCGGGATCACTTCCACGACACGCACACTGGTCACGGCGAGGGAACGGGCCAGGTCTTTCGCCAGATTGGAGATGCGGCTGACTTTGACGCCGGCTGCTGGCTGGATTTCGTAACGGGTAATCACCGGGCCCGGGTGAATCGAATCCACCGAAACTTCGACGCCGAATTCCTTGAGCTTGATTTCCAGCAAATGGCCGACGGCCGCCAGGGATTCGGGCGAATAATTGAGTTGTTTCTTTTCCGCGGGGTCGAGAATCGAGATCGGTGGCAAGGTGCCTTCCACGGCGCTGTCGACAAACAACGGCGCCTGCTTCTCTTTTTCCACGCGTTTGCTAGGGGCTGCCGGTTTGGGCGGAGCCGGGGCAATTACCGGTGGCACCTGTTTCTCGCGCTCGGACATGTGTTTGCTCAACGCTTGCTCACGCTCGATCAGGCGCTCCTTGACCTTGGCCTGCTCGCGTTTGTCGGTGACAGTCGGCGCGACCACATCATGCATGCGATCGTCGACCTCACGCAGCTGGGCAACCAGTTGCTTGCGCTCGACACGGGCCGCCCACCAGCGATTGGCCGCCCCCTGAAACAGTTCGAACAGGTCAAGGGTGATCTTGCCGGTGACGTCCATCACCTTGAACCACGACAGGTCGGTGAACACCGTCAGGCCGAACAGGAACAGCGCGATGAACAATAACGTGCTGCCCTGGATGTTCAGCGCGTTCCGGGCCAGATCGCCGAGACTTTCACCCAAAGCGCCACCCGCGCCGGCCGGCAGACCAGTCGCCGCATGGAAATGGATGTGGGCCAGCGCCGCACCGGACAGCACGAGGAATACCAGGCCGATCAGGCGCCAGGAGAACAGCCAGCCGCTCCACTGCCACGGTTCATGGCGTTGGCGGAAGATCTGATACGCCTTGACCGCCAGCAGCAGCGGGAAAATATAGGCGAAGTACCCCAGAACCATGAACAGGATGTCGGCGCTGTAAGAGCCGGCCGGCCCGCCGAAGTTCTGCACATCGTCGATCTTGCTGTTATGGCTCCAGCCCGGATCGTCTTTGCCGTAGGTCAACAAAGCCATCATCAGGAACAGGCACAAGGCGCCGATGGCGATCAATGCACCTTCCTTGAGCCGGTAGTGCAATTGCTGGCGCCAGAGCGGGACGACTGTTTTAGGTGCTGCGGTGGATTTCTTCAAAACGCTTCTTTTCCTGCGCCCATGGCGCGTCCATCTGTTGAATGACTATAAAAACTGCCCAATCCAGGCAGGTAAAAAAGTTAACAGGCGCAACTGGGACTACTTTTAACACTGTGCCCCGGTTTTTCGGAATACGGCACGCACCGCTTTTTTGATACAAACACTGTTACAAGCAGGCATTGTACGGGTTTGTTCGCCCGATGCCATGCTTGAGACCCTTGGGTGCAGCATAGCCAACAGCACAGTACGCGCAGTCCAATTTGAGCATGCATTCTCTTTTGTGACAAAGGCTTATGAGGTGTTTTTATGAGTGAAGCGAAGCATTCCCGCCTGATCATTCTGGGTTCCGGCCCTGCCGGTTACAGCGCCGCCGTTTATGCCGCTCGCGCCAACCTGAAACCCGTTGTCATCACCGGCATCCAGGCAGGTGGCCAGCTGACCACCACGGTCGAAGTCGACAACTGGCCCGGCGACGTCGAAGGCCTGACCGGCCCGGTACTGATGGAACGCATGCAAAAACACGCCGAACGCTTCGATACACAGATCGTTTACGACCACATCCATACGGCCAAGTTGCAACAGCGCCCGTTCGAACTCATCGGCGACAGCGGCACCTACACCTGCGATGCGCTGATTATCGCCACCGGCGCTTCGGCCCAATATCTGGGGCTGCCATCGGAAGAAGCCTTTGCCGGCAAAGGAGTCTCCGCCTGCGCCACCTGCGATGGGTTCTTTTACCGCAATCAGGTGGTCGCGGTGGTCGGCGGAGGTAACACGGCCGTAGAAGAAGCGCTGTACCTGTCGAATATCGCCAAGGAAGTTCATCTGATACACCGTCGCGACAAATTGCGCTCGGAGAAGATCCTCCAGGACAAACTGTTCGAAAAAGCCGCCAACGGCAATATCCGTCTGCACTGGAACCAGAATCTGGACGAAGTATTGGGCGATGCCAGCGGCGTGACCGGTGCCCGCCTGCGGCACAGCCAAACGGGCGAAACCCATGAATTGCCGCTGGCCGGTGTATTCATCGCCATTGGCCATAAGCCCAATACCGACCTGTTTCAAGGCCAGCTGAAAATGCGCAACGGTTATCTGCTGATCAAGGGCGGCAGCGAAGGGGATGCCACCGCCACGGACATTGCAGGCGTGTTCGCCGCCGGTGACGTGGCCGATCATATTTACCGCCAGGCGGTGACCTCCGCCGGGGCCGGCTGCATGGCCGCGCTGGATGCGGAAAAGTATCTCGATGACATCCCTACCGTTTGACGGTTAACCTCCTCGAAGGCGGGCTCAGCGGCCCGCTACCGCCCTCCTCTTCTGCAAGCCCGGATGCCATGCTGACTTGGTTACAACGCAACACATTGACCTTCCCGCCGCTGGAAAAAGCCATGCGCGAGCCCAACGGGCTGCTGGCCGCGGGCGGCGATCTGTCCGCCGATCGGCTGATTCAAGCCTATCGTCACGGCTGCTTTCCGTGGTTTTCGGAGGGCCAGCCGATTCTCTGGTGGTCGCCGGATCCGCGCACGGTGCTGTTTCCCGACGAACTGCATGTTTCCCGCAGCTTGAACAAACTGCTGCGCCAAAAGCGCTATCAAGTGACCTTCGATCGGGATTTTGCCGCGGTCATCCGCGCCTGCGCCGCACCGCGCGAACACGCAGACGGCACCTGGATCACCCAAGCGATGCAGGATGCCTATATCGAACTGCACAGGCGTGGTTACGCCCACTCGGTGGAAGTCTGGGACGATGGCGCGCTGGTCGGCGGGCTCTACGGCTTGGCCATGGGGCAGTTGTTCTTCGGCGAATCGATGTTCAGCCGCGCCGACAACGCCTCCAAATATGGCTTCGCTACCCTGGTGCGACACCTGAAAGACTCGGGTTTTGTACTGATCGACTGCCAAATGCCTACCGATCATCTGCACAGCTTGGGCGCCCGCGCGATTCCCCGCCGGGAATTTGCCGGCTACCTTGCGCGACACCTGGATCAACCCGACCGTGCCACTTGGGTTTGCTGAGCGACATTGGCGCGTGTGGCTTACACTTAATGCGGGGAAACTCATTGAGAGCAACCCCTAATCAAAAGCTTATCCCGAGGGTTGATCATGACCGAGTTGGCGCGTTTGAAGTTTTATGCCACTCAGCCCCACTCTTGCAGTTATCTGCCCGAGGAGCAGGCCACGACGCTGTTCCTCGACCCTAGTCAGCCCATGGATGTGCACGTCTATGCAGACCTGTCGGAAATGGGCTTTCGTCGCAGTGGCGATCATCTATACCGGCCCCATTGCCAGCATTGCAATGCGTGCGTACCGGCGCGCATTCCTGTGGCGCAATTTACGCCCAACCGTCAGCAAAAACGCATTGTCAAACGTAATGCCGACTTGCAGGTACGTCCGACCAGACCCAAGTTCAGCGAAGAGTACTTCGACCTTTATCAGCGCTACATCGAACAACGTCATGCCGACGGCGATATGTATCCACCGAGCCGCGACCAGTTTTCGACCTTCCTGGTACGTGACCTGCCATTCTCCCGTTTCTACGAATTTCGTCTCGAAGGCCGCCTGCTGGCCGTGGCCGTCACCGACTTGCTGCCCAACGGCCTGTCGGCGGTCTATACCTTCTATGAACCCGAGCAGGAGCGTCGTAGCCTGGGGCGTTATGCCATCCTCTGGCAAATCGGCGAAGCCCGACGCCTGGGGCTGGAAGCGGTTTATCTCGGCTACTGGATCAAAAACTGCAAAAAAATGAGCTACAAGACCCAATATCGCCCTATCGAACTGCTGATTAATCAACGTTGGGTCATCCTGAGCTAGTGCTCTGTCTCGCAAACACTGTTCCTTTTTGACGGCGTCTGTTGTCATCATGCTGCGTTGCCGCTCCTTGCCATAGCGGGCAATGACTCGTCGCGGCGCCTTGCCTGACGACAACAGCCACTCGCCAAAAGAGGAACGTATTTGTGAGACAGGACACTAACCCCTTGGCTTGAACCCCATTTTTCGGGCACAATGCACGCCGCTTTTGCCTGGCGCAGTTGCACCGGGCCATTCATTGGACACCGAGGGCTTTACTGCATGTCGAAAGAAGACAGCTTCGAAATGGAAGGCACTGTCGTCGACACCCTGCCCAACACCATGTTTCGTGTGGAGTTGGAAAATGGGCACGTCGTAACCGCGCATATCTCCGGCAAGATGCGCAAGAATTACATCCGTATTCTTACCGGCGACAAAGTGCGCGTCGAGCTGACGCCCTATGACTTGAGCAAAGGGCGCATCACCTACCGCGCTCGCTAATCAAGTCAATACAAAACGCCCGGCTATGCCGGGCGTTTTTGTTTGTGGATCGTTGCGGATCATTCCCATGCTCTGCGTGGGAATGCCTCAACGGACACTCTGCGTTCGGCTTTTGAAGGGACGCGGAGCGTCCCGGACTGCATTCCCACGCGGAGCGCGGGAACGATCAAAGATCAAAAGATCGCAGCCTTCGGCAGCTCCTACAGGGGGATCGGCGTATAACAGACAGGCAGCAGAAAGGCGCTTTTCAGCGCCTTTCTGCTTTGTTGCGGTTTAACGTCAGGCCATTTCAGCCGTAGTCTCGAACTCGAAGGTCAGTTCGCCATCCTTGATGTCGATGTGTACCACACCGCCATGTTCGGCCAGTTCGCCAAAGAGGATCTCTTCGGCCAGTGGACGCTTGATCTTGTCCTGAATCAAGCGCGCCATTGGACGAGCGCCCATTGCCGAGTCGTAACCACCCGCTGCCAGCCAGCTGCGAGCAGCGTCGGTGACTTCCAACAGCACCCGCTTGTCTTCCAGCTGCGCCTGAAGTTCGGTAAGGAACTTGTCCACCACGCTTTTAATGACCTCATGGCTGAGGCGACCAAACTGGATAATGGTGTCCAGACGGTTACGGAATTCCGGCGTGAAGCTCTTCTTGATCACTTCCATCGCATCGGACGAGTGGTCCTGATAGGTGAAACCGATCGAAGCACGGGCTGCAGTTTCGGCACCGGCGTTGGTCGTCATGATGACGATCACGTTACGGAAGTCCGCCTTGCGCCCGTTGTTATCGGTCAGCGTACCGTGATCCATGACCTGCAACAGCAGGTTGAAGACTTCCGGATGCGCCTTTTCGATTTCATCGAGCAACAGCACGCAATGAGGCTGCTTGGTGATGGCTTCGGTCAGCAGACCGCCCTGATCGAATCCGACATAGCCTGGAGGCGCACCGATCAAGCGCGATACGGTGTGGCGCTCCATGTATTCGGACATATCGAAGCGAACCAGTTCGACACCCAACGCCTTGGCCAGTTGCCGCGCGGCCTCGGTTTTACCCACACCGGTCGGCCCTGCGAACAGGAACGAACCGACGGGCTTGTCAGGCGACTTGAGGCCGGCACGGGACAGTTTGATCGCGGTCGACAGCGAGTCGATCGCCGCATCCTGGCCAAACACCGTGAGCTTCAGGTCACGTTCAAGGTTACGCAGCAGCTCTTTGTCGGAACTGGTGACGTGTTTTGGTGGAATTCGCGCGATTTTCGCGACGATGTCCTCGACCTGAGGTACTTCGATGCGTTTCACGCGCTTATCGATCGGTTGCAGACGCTGGAAGGCGCCCGCCTCGTCGATGACGTCGATGGCCTTGTCCGGCATGTGCCGGTCATTGATATAGCGCGAGGCCAGTTCCGCAGCGGCGCGTAGGGCTTCATCGCTGTATTCGATGCTGTGGTGCGCTTCGAAACGCCCTTTCAGGCCACGCAGGATGCCAATGGTGTCTTCCACCGAAGGTTCCGATACATCGACCTTCTGGAAACGCCGAGCCAAGGCACGGTCCTTCTCGAAGATTCCGCGGAACTCCTGGAACGTGGTCGAACCGATGCAACGGATATCGCCGGATGAGAGCAATGGCTTGAGCAGGTTCGAGGCATCCATGACACCACCGGACGCTGCACCCGCACCGATGATGGTGTGGATTTCGTCGATGAACAGGATCGCCTGCGGACGTTTTTTCAGCTCATTGAGCAGCGCCTTGAAGCGCTTCTCGAAATCGCCACGGTATTTGGTCCCGGCCAGCAAAGCCCCCAGATCGAGGGAATACACCACGCTGTTGGCCAGCAGGTCCGGCACCTGATTGTCGACAATGCGTTTGGCCAGGCCTTCGGCGATCGCGGTCTTGCCCACGCCCGCCTCGCCCACCAGCAACGGGTTGTTCTTGCGACGACGCGCGAGGATCTGCGCGACGCGCTCGACCTCCAGCTCACGGCCTACCAACGGATCGATACGACCCTGGCGCGCCAGTTCGTTGAGGTTGCTGGCATAAGCATCCAGAGGATTGCCTGAAGAAGAAGACTCACCGCCCTCGTCGTCCTGCATATCTTGTTCACCTTCAGAGTGATCGCCATGCCCCGGCACTTTGGAAATGCCATGGGCGATGTAATTGACGACATCGATGCGCGCAACGCTCTGCTGCTTGAGCAGAAACACGGCTTGACTCTCTTGCTCACTGAAGATTGCGACCAGCACGTTTGCGCCAGTCACTTCGCGTTTGCCCGAGCTCTGTACATGAAAGACAGCACGTTGCAGTACACGCTGGAAGCCCAGGGTTGGCTGGGTTTCACGATCCTCGTCATGAAGAGGGATCAATGGCGTGGTGGAGTCGATGAACTCCTGCAGATCATGCTTGAGTTTGTCGAGGTTTGCGCCGCAGGCACGCAAAACGGTGGCGGCAGCCTCGTTATCCAATAGGGCCAGCAGAAGGTGCTCGACAGTCATGAATTCATGACGCTTCGAGCGAGCCTCCTTGAAGGCAAGATTGAGGGTGACTTCGAGCTCGCGGTTTAACATAGCTTCACCTCATACCCAAGTGGTCGGCGATTAACCGTCCTTCTCGATTTCACAGAGTAGCGGATGCTGGCTTTCCCTGGCGTACTGGTTGACCTGCATGGCCTTGGTCTCGGCGATGTCGCGGGTAAACACTCCACATACTGCCCGTCCTTCTGTATGGACGGCCAGCATGACCTTGGTCGCCAGCTCGCGATTCAGGTTAAAAAACACCTCGAGCACTTCGACGACGAAATCCATCGGTGTGTAGTCATCGTTGAATAAAACCACCTTATACATCGGTGGCGCCTGTAAAGCAGGCTTAGCCTCCTGAACAGCAATGCCTGCGGAATCGTCGTCGTGTAAATCAGGGCGATCCTGATTGAATGTTAGTCGAATCTGGCTGATTGCATGCATGGAAAGAAAGGTTCGTCAGTTGTGCGAATACAGTGGTGGGGGCTGCCATCGAGGATTTCAACTCCGACTGCCCGGTCACCTTGACTATCGGAAAATCGGTGTTACAAACAATAGAGCCCACAGTGGGTAAAAAAGGTCCGCGGAGTCAATCTATTTGAAAGATTAGACTGCGGATTAACTGGATGATACTCCAGTGATGGAGTCTGTTGCAGAGGGATATGGGTATGGCTGTCGGTAAGGTGAAATGGTTCAACAATGCCAAGGGGTTCGGTTTCATTAACACCGACGCCAGAGAAGGTCGTGACGAGGATGGCAAGGATATCGATTTTTTTGCCCACTATTCGGCCATTGAGATGGACGGATACAAGACCCTCAAAGCCGGACAAGCCGTAAGTTTCGAGATTATCCAGGGCCCAAAGGGACTTCACGCGGTGAAAATTGCACTGATTGACAATGCCAACGAACAGGCTGCGACCGCCGCCCGACAACAGGAATCGGTATCGAGCTGACGCAATCTGATCATCCAGTGATAAAAAACCGCCCGAAGGCGGTTTTTTTGTGCTGATTCACTTATATGTGCGGCTCACATATGCGAAATCAGCGCATCACCAAACGCGGAAGAGGACAGCAGTTTCGCGCCTTCCATCAGTCGTTCGAAGTCATAGGTCACGGTTTTCGCAGAAATCGCGCCGTTGGTGCCTTTGATGATCAGGTCAGCCGCTTCGGTCCAGCCCATGTGACGCAGCATCATCTCGGCGGACAGGATCAACGAACCCGGGTTGACCTGGTCTTTGCCGGCGTACTTCGGCGCGGTCCCGTGGGTCGCTTCGAACATGGCCACGGTGTCGGACAGGTTGGCACCCGGCGCGATACCGATACCACCCACTTCGGCCGCCAGGGCGTCGGAGAGGTAGTCGCCGTTGAGGTTCAGGGTCGCGATGACATCGTACTCGGCCGGGCGCAGCAGGATCTGCTGGAGCATGGCGTCGGCGATGGCGTCCTTGACGATGACGTTCTTGCCGGTTTTCGGGTTCTTGAACTGCATCCACGGACCGCCGTCGAGCAGGGTCGCGCCGAACTCTTCAGCAGCCACTTCGTAGGCCCATTCCTTGAAGGCACCTTCGGTGAACTTCATGATGTTGCCTTTGTGCACGATGGTCAGCGAGTCGCGGTCGTTGTCGACCACATACTGCAGGGCCTTGCGCGCCAGGCGCTTGGTGCCTTCCAGGGAAACCGGCTTGACGCCGATACCGCAGTTTTCGTCGAAACGGATCTTGGTGACGCCCATTTCTTCTTTAAGGAACTTGATGACCTTGGTCGCTTCCGGCGAACCGGCCTTCCATTCGATACCGGCATAAATGTCTTCCGAGTTTTCGCGGAAGATGGTCATGTCGACATCGCCTGGCTTCTTGACCGGGCTCGGCACGCCTTCGAACCAGCGCACCGGGCGCAGGCACACATACAGGTCGAGTTGCTGACGCAGGGCCACGTTCAGGGAACGGATGCCGCCACCGACCGGGGTGGTCAAAGGGCCCTTGATGGAAACCACGTAATCCTTGACCGCGTCCAGGGTTTCCTGAGGCAGCCAGGTGTCCTGATCGTAAACCTGAGTCGCTTTCTCCCCGGCGTAGACTTCCATCCAGGAAATTTTGCGCTCGCCGCCGTAAGCTTTCTTAACAGCAGCATCGACAACCTTGATCATGACCGGGCTGATATCAACGCCAATACCATCGCCTTCGATGAAGGGGATGATCGGGTTGTTAGGAACATTGAGAGAATGGTCTGCGTTGACGGTGATTTTGTCGCCGACGGCTGGAACCTGAATCTTCTTGTATCCCATGCTGTACTCCATTGTTTGGATTGAACATCTGGCTGCGTTTGAGCGTACCCCAGTTAAATCGGCGCGCAAACCCTATGTTCCGCCCATTGGCCGCAAAGCTGCACTGTTCGCGACGTACAAGCCTGAAAGCAAAGGGAAAAGCGCCAAACTCAAGCACGGCGAGCGACTTTACGCGTCGCCGCTCCCTGCGACCTTTAGACCAATGGACGAAAAACGTTGCATATGAACCATCGGCAGATTGCCAGCTACCTATGTATAATGCCGCCGCTGACCACAGAGTCACTACGGCCGACCGCTCTATCACAAGACGTTGGGCCCGAATAAGCCGGATTGTTATCGCAGTCCACCCGCTTGACGCTCGACTGATGCACCCAACATCACCGCGAAGAAACCTCGACATTCGGCTCATGGATGACTTTGAACGAACGCGCTTACCCGGCGCCCCTCGAGTTTCTGCGCACGCTTAGCAAAGAAGAGAGAGTTAATCCGAATATGCCCACCCGCTCGAAGATCATCTATACCTTCACCGACGAAGCCCCAGCCCTCGCCACCTATTCACTGTTGCCTATCGTAGAGGCTTTCACCGCCTCGGCTGATATCGCCGTTGAAACCCGCGATATCTCTCTTGCAGGGCGCATTCTGGCCAGCTTCCCCGAGCAATTGGGTGACAAAGCCGTAGCCGACCACCTCGCCGAACTGGGCGACCTGGCCGTTACACCTGAAGCCAACATCATCAAGCTGCCGAACATCAGCGCTTCGGTTCCGCAACTGCAGGCCGCGATCAAAGAGCTGCAAGCCCAGGGCTTCGCGCTGCCGGACTACCCGGAAACCGTAACCAGCGATGCCGACAAGCTCGCCAAGTCGCGTTACGACAAGATCAAAGGCAGCGCGGTAAACCCGGTTCTGCGCGAAGGCAACTCCGATCGTCGCGCCCCGCTGTCGGTCAAGAACTACGCGCGCAAGCACCCGCACAAAATGGGCGCCTGGACCAAAGACTCCAAGTCCCACGTCGCTCACATGAGCACCGGCGATTTCTACGGCAGCGAAAAAGCTGCCCTGATCGACGCCGCTGACGCGGTCAAAATCGAGCTGATCGCTCAAGACGGCACCACCACCGTCCTGAAAGAAAAAACCACCGTGCAAGCCGGTGAGATCCTCGATTGCGCGGTCATGAGCAAAAACGCTCTGCGCAGCTTCATCGCAGCCGAGATTGAAGACGCCAAAGCCAAAGGCGTGCTGCTGTCGGTTCACCTGAAAGCCACCATGATGAAGGTCTCCGACCCGATCATGTTCGGCCAGATCGTTGCCGAGTTCTATAAAGACGCACTGGCCAAGCACGCTGACGTGCTGGCACAGATCGGCTTCAACCTGAACAACGGCATCGGCGACCTGTACGCCCGTATCAAAACCCTGCCGACCGAGCAGCAAGCGCAGATCGAAGCGGACATCCAGGCGGTCTACGCCGTTCGTCCGTCGTTGGCCATGGTCAACTCCGACAAAGGCATCACCAACCTGCACGTGCCTAGCGACGTCATCGTCGACGCTTCGATGCCGGCCATGATCCGTGACTCCGGCAAAATGTGGGGCACCGACGGTCAGCTGCACGACACCAAGGCTGTGATCCCGGATCGTTGCTACGCCACCATCTACCAGGCGGTGATCGAAGACTGCAAGGCTAACGGCGCCTTCGATCCAACCACCATGGGCAGCGTGCCAAACGTTGGCCTGATGGCGAAGAAAGCCGAAGAGTACGGCTCCCACGACAAGACTTTCCAGATCAAGGCAAACGGCGTGGTTCGGGTTTCCGACAGCGCTGGCCGCACCCTGCTGGAACAATCGGTTGAAGCCGGCGACATCTTCCGCATGTGCCAGACCAAAGACGCACCGATCCAGGACTGGGTCAAACTGGCCGTCAACCGTGCCCGCGCAAGTGCCACTCCAGCGATTTTCTGGCTGGACCCGATGCGCGCCCACGACGGCGTAGTGATCGAGAAAGTTCAGGCTTACCTGAAGGATCACGATACCGCAGGCCTGGACATCCGCATCATGTCGCCTGTCGACGCGATGAAGTTCACCCTGGACCGCACTCGCGAAGGCAAGGACACCATCTCGGTGACCGGCAACGTATTGCGCGACTACCTGACCGACCTGTTCCCGATCATGGAACTGGGCACCAGCGCCAAGATGCTGTCGATCGTTCCACTGATGAACGGCGGTGGCCTGTTCGAAACCGGCGCCGGCGGTTCGGCACCCAAGCACGTTCAACAGCTGCTGGAAGAGAACTTCCTGCGCTGGGATTCCCTGGGTGAGTTCCTGGCCCTGGCTGCGTCCCTCGAGCACTTGGGTGTTACCTACAACAACCCTAAAGCGCTGGTACTGGCCAAGACCCTGGATCAGGCCACCGGCCAGTTCCTGGATAACAACAAGTCGCCATCGCGCAAAGTCGGCAACATCGACAACCGCGGCAGCCACTTCTACCTGGCGCTGTACTGGGCTCAAGCCCTGGCCGCCCAGACCGAAGACACTGCACTGCAAGCGCAGTTCGGCGAACTGGCCAAAACCCTGACCGAGAACGAAGCGACCATCGTTGCCGAGCTCAACGCCGTCCAGGGCAAGCCAGTGGACATCGGCGGTTACTACCACGCCAATGCCGAACTGATCAGCAAGGCCATGCGCCCGAGCGCAACCTTCAACGCCGCGATCGCAGCGCTGGTTTAAGGTTGTAAGGGAACACCACAAACCCCGGCCTCGTGCCGGGGTTTGTGTTTTTAAAAGATCAAAAGATCGCAGCCTTCGGCAGCTCCTACACCGATCCTTGTAGGAGCTGCCGAAGGCTGCGATCTTTTGATCTTCAGTTTGCCGAAGACCGCACAGAGGAAAACCCTATGGATTGGCTACCCCACATCACCGTCGCCACCATCGTCGAGGACAATGGTCGCTTTCTGATGGTCGAAGAGTTCAGGCACGGACGAACGGTACTCAACCAGCCCGCCGGCCATCTGGACCCGGACGAAACCCTGATCGAAGCCGCCGTGCGCGAAACCCTCGAGGAAACCGGCTGGGACATAGAGCCGACGGGCGTGGTAGGCATTTACCTCTACACCGCGCCAAGCAATGGCGTGACTTATCAGCGGGTCTGCTTCACCGCAAAACCGCTCAAACACCACCCGGACTATCAGCTGGACGACGGCATCGTCGGCACAAAATGGCTGACGCGTGACGAACTGCTGCAACAGCGCGCAAACTGGCGCAGTGAGCTGATCATCCGCTGTATCGATGATTATCTGGACGGTAAACACTTCAGCCTCGAGCTGATCCGCCCTTCTCTTTAGCCTTGCAGGCTTGAGCCTGCTAGAATCGCGTCCTTTTTCAAGACACTCATTGAATCCCTATGCGTGATCCAGCCCCTTCTGACACACAAAAGAAGCGCGTCATTGTCGGCATGTCCGGCGGCGTGGACTCTTCCGTTTCCGCTCTCCTGCTGATCGAGCAGGGTTATGAGGTGGAAGGCCTGTTCATGAAGAACTGGGAAGAGGACGATGGAACGGAATACTGCACCGCCATGGATGACCTGGCGGACGCTCAGGCCGTGTGCGACAAGATTGGCATCAAGCTGCACACCGCCAACTTCGCCGCCGAGTACTGGGACAACGTGTTCGAGCATTTCCTGGCCGAGTACAAGGCCGGTCGCACACCGAACCCGGACATCCTTTGCAACCGTGAAATCAAGTTCAAGGCGTTTCTCGACTACGCCATGATGCTCGGCGCCGACCTGATCGCCACCGGCCACTACGTGCGTCGCCGTGACATCGATGGCCGCACCGAATTGCTCAAGGGCCTGGATCCGAACAAGGACCAGAGCTACTTCCTGCACGCCGTCGGCGGCGAACAGATCGCCAAGACCCTGTTCCCGGTCGGCGAGCTGGAAAAACCCGAAGTGCGCGCGATTGCCGAGAAACACAACCTGGCCACTGCGAAGAAAAAGGATTCCACCGGGATCTGCTTTATCGGCGAACGCCGCTTCAGCGACTTTCTCAAGCAATACCTGCCGGCCCAGCCCGGCGAGATCAAGACCACCGAAGGCGAAGTCATCGGCCGTCACCACGGCTTGATGTACCACACCATCGGCCAGCGCCAGGGCCTGGGCATTGGCGGCTTGAAAGACGCCAGTGACGAGCCGTGGTACGTGCTGATCAAGGACCTGGAACACAACGAATTGATCGTTGGCCAGGGCAATGACCATCCGTATCTATTCTCCCGCGCCCTGCTCGCTTCAGACATCTATTGGGTCAACCCGATCGACCTGAGCGAACCGCGCCGCTTGACCGCCAAAGTCCGCTATCGTCAAAGCGACCAGCCCTGCACGCTGGAAAAAACCGCCACCGGCTACCGCGCGACTTTCGACGACCCGCAACGCGCGGTCACCCCGGGGCAATCCGTGGTGTTCTACGACGGTGAAATCTGTCTCGGCGGCGGCGTGATCGAAGTGGCCGAACCCTGGACCAGCAAGGACCAGCGTCCATGAGCCCGACTCAAGAGCAACTGACGGCCCTGGGCGGTGTGTTTCTCGCCGCCGTATTGGTCGACAAGATCGCCAAGACCGGCCAGACAAATGAAGCCGGGCTGACCTGCATGCTCGGCAGCCTGTTGATTCGCGACCCCAAGGACACGCTGGAAGTTTATGGTGGTGACGACATCAATCTGCGTGAAGGTTACCGCGCATTGATTGGCGCTCTGGAACGCGACCCAAGCACCCTTCAGCGCGAACCGCTGCGCTATGCGCTGGCGATGCTCGGCCTGGAGCGTCAGCTGGCCAAGCGCAACGACATGCTGGACGAGATCGGCAAGCGTCTGCCGCAGATTCAGTCCCAGGTCGAGCACTTCGGCCCGGCTCACGAAAACGTGATCGCCGCCTGCGGTGCGTTGTATCAGGACACCCTGAGCACCCTGCGCCAACGGATTCAAGTGCATGGCGACATGCGCAACCTGCAACAACCGAGCAATGCCTCGAAAATTCGTGCGCTGTTGCTGGCCGGCATTCGATCGGCACGCCTGTGGCGGCAGTTGGGCGGTCATCGCTGGCAGTTAGTGATCAGCCGGCGCAAATTGCTTAAAGAGCTTTACCCGCTGATGCGCAGCAGCTGAACCGCGCCCGCAATACCGTTTTGTAGTCAGTAACGCGTAATACGCCGGTCAGTTGGCAACGGACCGGCGGATTTTTTCATGTATGATACGCGCCCCATTTCGTTGCCCGACTGTCCGAGAACACCCCATGCAGCTCTCTTCGCTCACTGCGGTTTCCCCTGTTGACGGCCGCTACGCCGGCAAAACCCAGGCCCTGCGCCCGATTTTCAGCGAATACGGCCTGATCCGTGCTCGCGTTCTGGTTGAAGTGCGCTGGCTCCAGCGCCTGGCCGCTCACCCTGCCATCAGCGAAGTGCCGGCGTTCTCCGCCGAAGCCAACGCGGTGCTGAACACCCTGGCGGAAAACTTCTCCCTGGAGCACGCCGAGCGTGTCAAAGAGATCGAGCGCACCACCAACCACGACGTCAAAGCCATTGAGTACCTGCTCAAAGAGCAAGCGGCCAAGTTGCCGGAACTGGCTGCCGTCAGCGAGTTCATCCACTTTGCCTGCACCAGCGAGGACATCAACAACCTGTCCCACGCCCTGATGCTGCGCGAAGGCCGTGATGATGTAATGCTGCCGCTGATGCGCCAGACTGCCGAAGCCATTCGCGAACTGGCCATCCGTTTCGCTGACGTGCCGATGCTGTCGCGCACCCACGGTCAACCGGCTTCGCCGACCACCCTGGGCAAAGAACTGGCGAACGTGGTTTACCGTCTGGAGCGTCAGATCGCTCAAGTCGCCGCCGTTCCGCTGCTGGGCAAGATCAACGGTGCTGTCGGCAACTACAACGCTCACCTGTCGGCCTACCCTGAGATCGACTGGGAAGCCAACGCCCGCGCCTTCATCGAAGACGAACTGGGCCTGGGCTTCAACCCATACACCACGCAGATCGAACCGCACGACTACATTGCCGAGCTGTTCGACGCGATTGCGCGCTTCAACACCATCCTGATCGACTTCGACCGCGATATCTGGGGTTATATTTCCCTGGGTTATTTCAAACAGCGCACCATCGCCGGCGAAATCGGTTCCTCGACCATGCCGCACAAGGTCAACCCGATCGACTTCGAAAACTCCGAAGGCAACCTCGGTATCGCCAACGCATTGTTCCAGCACCTGGCGAGCAAACTGCCTATCTCCCGCTGGCAGCGCGACCTGACTGACTCCACCGTACTGCGCAACCTCGGCGTCGGCTTCGCCCACAGCGTGATCGCCTACGAAGCCAGCCTCAAAGGCATCGGCAAACTGGAGCTCAACCAGCAGAAGATTGCTGCTGACCTGGACGCCTGCTGGGAAGTGTTGGCCGAGCCGATCCAGACTGTGATGCGCCGCTACAACATCGAAAACCCGTACGAGAAGTTGAAAGAGCTGACTCGCGGCAAGGGCATTAGCCCTGAAGCGCTGCAGACCTTCATCGACGGGCTGGATATGCCTGCGCAAGCCAAGGCCGAGCTGAAACTGCTCACCCCGGCCAACTACATCGGAAACGCTGTAGCGCAAGCCAAACGCATCTGATCGACCGCTTTACCCGTTTGAGACGCCCGGCAGCGCCGGGCGTTTTTATTCCCGTCTGAAAAGTACTTTTTTTCAATAGGTTACACATGAATCCTGACATTCCTCTTCAACTTCTGGGCGGCATCACGGCGCGCGAATTCCTGCGTGACTACTGGCAGAAAAAACCCCTGCTGATCCGTCAGGCGATTCCTGATTTCGAAAGCCCGATCGACGCCGACGAACTGGCCGGCCTGGCGCTGGAAGAAGAAGTCGAATCGCGCCTGGTGATCGAGAACGGCGAGCGTCCTTGGGAATTGCGCCGCGGTCCGTTCGCCGAAGACGAATTCAGCAAACTGCCGGAACGCGACTGGACCCTGCTGGTTCAAGCGGTCGACCAGTTCGTGCCCGAAGTCGCTGAGCTGCTGGAGAACTTCCGCTTCCTGCCGAGCTGGCGCGTCGACGATGTGATGATCAGCTTCGCCGCCCCGGGTGGCAGTGTTGGCCCACACTTCGACAATTACGATGTGTTCCTGCTGCAGGGTCACGGCAAGCGCAACTGGAAAATCGGCCAGATGTGCGATTCCGAGAGCAAGCTGCTGCAACACGCCGACTTGCGCATCCTCGCTGATTTCGACGCCACCGAGGAATGGGTGCTGGAACCGGGCGACATGCTCTACTTGCCGCCGCGTCTGGCTCACTGCGGCGTGGCCGTTGACAATTGCATGACCTACTCGGTCGGTTTCCGCGCACCGAGCGCCGCTGAGGTGCTGACCCACTTCACTGATTTCCTCAGCCAGTTCCTGTCGGATGAAGAGCGCTACACCGACGCCGACGCCCTGCCAGCGGCCGATCCTCATCAGATCCAGCACGACGCCCTTGATCGCCTGAAAAGCTTGCTGGCCGAGCACATGAGCGACGAGCGCCTGCTGCTGACCTGGTTCGGCCAGTTCATGACCGAACCGCGCTACCCGGAACTGGTGGTGGGCCCGGAAGAAGTCGAAGAAGACGACCTGCTCGCCAGCCTTGAGCAAGGCGCGGTGCTGATCCGCAACCCAAGCGCGCGGCTGGCCTGGTCCGAAGTTGATGACGACCTGCTGCTGTTTGCCAGCGGACAAAGCCGTTATCTGCCGGGCAAATTGCGCGAACTGCTGAAGATGATTTGTGCTGCCGATGCGCTACACATCGACAACATCGGCGAGTGGCTGATCGACGAAGACGGTCGCGGCCTGCTGTGCGAGCTGGTCAAGCAAGGCAGCCTGGGGTTTGCTGATGAATAAAATTCACGTACGTGTCGCAGACTGGCAAAAGGACAACGCCGAGATCCGGCGCATTCGTGAGACGGTGTTCATCGCCGAGCAATCCGTTCCGCCTGAGCTGGAATGGGATGCCGATGACGCAACGGCGGTCCACTTTCTGGCCTTTGAAGGTGACTTTCCGATCGGCACCGCTCGGCTGTTGCCAGATGGTCACATTGGCCGGGTGTCGGTACTGAAGGACTGGCGCGGCTTGAAAGTCGGCGATGCGCTGATGCAAGCGGTGATCGGTGAAGCCGAGAAGCGCGGGCTGAAGCAGCAGATGCTGAGCGCGCAAGTGCAGGCCACGGCGTTCTATGAGCGTCTGGGTTTCAGCATGGTCAGTGAGGAATTCCTGGAAGCCGGGATTCCGCATGTGGACATGGTGCGTCACTCCGCCTGAGACCCTGTAACTGATCGTTCCCACGCTCCGCGTGGGAACGCGCCTCTTGGGACGCTCCGCGCCCCCTCGCGGCAGTGACGCAGAGCGTCTCAGGCTGCATTCCCACGCGGAGCGTGGGAACGATCACGCCCCGCCATCCTCCGATGCCGGGGCGTTTTGCTGTCTACGATTCAACTTGCCCCACCGCAGGCCGACAAACTGGCAATATCAAGACTTTGAAGGCGGAGATAACGGATATGTCCCTACGCACCCGGCTCACCATGTTGCTACTGACCTGCAGTTTTTCAGTCATGGCCGCCACCGAGATCGTGCCCCTGAACTATCGCACCAGCGCCGACCTGCTGCCGGTGGCGCAGAATTTCATCGGCAAGGACGGACAGGTCAGCGCCTATGGCAATCAGCTGATTGTCAACGCAGAACAACGCAAGATCGATGAACTTAAGGCCGTGATCAACCAACTCGACGTGGCCGCCAAGCGCCTGCTGATCACCGTCGACACCAACGAAAACAACTTCCAGGGCGATCAGGGTTACTCGGTGAACGGTGCCAGGCCGAGCCAGACGCGCATCATCAATCACAGCACCGACAGCCGTGACGGCGGCATTCAACAGGTTCAGGCCAGCGAAGGCACACCGGCGCTGATCCAGGTTGGCCAGAGTGTGCCGCTCACCAGCACACAGACCGATTCCTATGGCGACCTGCGCAGCGAGACTGAATACCGCAATGTCACCCAAGGCTTCTACGTCACCGCCAGCGTCACCGGTGACATCGTTCATTTGGCAATCAGCACTAACCGTGACCGGATGAGCCAGGAACGTTCCGATGTAGTGAACGTGCAAAGTACCGACACAACCGTCAGCGGTCGCCTGGGCGAGTGGATCACCCTGGCCGGCGTGAATCGCCAGACTCAGGCCGACAAACAAGACCAGACCCGCAGCTACTCGACCCAGGGCCGGGATGACATGACGCTGCGGGTGAAAGTCGATACGTTGGACTAAAGCACCAAAAACTGACTGATTAGTCGTATTAGACCAAAGATGTAGTGCCTGAAAAAAAGCACTACAAAACGTTTGACGAGCCAAAAAAGCAAAGGCATGATGGCCTCGCTCCCGCTAATCAGAGGCCCTGGCAAGGGCTTTCGAGTCGCTGTTCGCACCCTACCCCGCGAGCCGATTCGTGTCTGTACCGCCCACAAGGTGTGTTTGACGAGGTTGCCGACTGGAACGAAGTTGTCCCGAGGGACGGAAGCGTAATAGGTAACCCGGCTCCACACTGAAGTTCGCACCAAGGCCCACGACGCCCGAATGCGCTCGCCAGTTCGCCCTTACCTGCTCACTTCCCCTCGAGCCCATCGTTCATCCCGTCGCCCTCCCCGCCAAACCCCGCCTTGAGCGCCTAAGCTTCTGGTCAGCGAGCAGCCTTTTATTCCCCTTAAAAAGGCGTATTTGGCAGGAGCAGGAATTTTCACCAAGAACGACTTTTATCAAAGACGCGACGAGGTTTATCTCCATGGCACTGACACGCGAACAGCAAATTGCAGCCCTCGAAAAAGATTGGGCTGAAAACCCGCGCTGGAAAGGCGTGACACGCAATTACTCCGCTGCTGACGTCGTCCGTCTGCGTGGCTCGGTTCAACCTGAGCACACCTTTGCAAAAATGGGCGCCGAAAAGCTTTGGAACCTGGTCACCCAGGGTGCCAAGCCGTCCTTCCGTCCTGAGAAAGATTTCGTCAACTGCATGGGCGCCCTGACCGGCGGCCAGGCTGTGCAACAAGTCAAGGCCGGTATCCAGGCGATCTACCTGTCGGGCTGGCAGGTAGCTGCGGACAACAACTCCGCCGAATCGATGTACCCGGATCAGTCGCTGTACCCGGTGGATTCGGTTCCGACCGTGGTCAAGCGCATCAACAACTCGTTCCGTCGTGCCGACCAGATCCAGTGGAAAGCCGGCAAGAACCCGGGCGACGAAGGCTACATCGATTACTTCGCACCGATCGTGGCTGACGCTGAAGCCGGTTTCGGCGGCGTATTGAACGCTTACGAGCTGATGAAGAGCATGATCGAAGCAGGCGCCGCCGGCGTTCACTTCGAAGACCAACTGGCTTCCGTGAAAAAATGCGGTCACATGGGCGGCAAGGTACTGGTTCCTACCCAGGAAGCCGTACAGAAGCTGACCGCTGCTCGTCTGGCCGCTGACGTGGCCGGTACACCGACCATCATCCTGGCCCGTACCGACGCTAACGCAGCCGACTTGCTGACTTCCGATTGCGACCCGTATGACCAGCCATTCGTGACGGGTGAACGCACCCAGGAAGGCTTCTACAAAGTGCGCGCCGGCCTCGACCAGGCCATCGCTCGCGGCCTGGCCTACGCGCCGTTCGCCGACCTGATCTGGTGCGAAACCGCCAAGCCGGATCTGGAAGAAGCACGTCGCTTCGCTGAAGCGATCAAAAAGGAATACCCGGACCAACTGCTGTCGTACAACTGCTCGCCTTCCTTCAACTGGAAGAAAAACCTGGACGACGCGACCATCGCCAAGTTCCAGCGCGAACTGTCCGCCATGGGTTACAAGCACCAGTTCATCACCCTGGCCGGCATTCACAACATGTGGCACAGCATGTTCAACCTGGCGCACGACTACGCCCGCAACGACATGACCGCCTACGTGAAGCTGCAAGAGCAGGAATTCGCTGACGCCGCCAAGGGTTACACCTTCGTGGCTCACCAGCAGGAAGTGGGCACCGGCTACTTCGACGACATGACCACCGTGATCCAGGGTGGCACGTCCTCGGTAACCGCGCTGACCGGTTCGACCGAAGAAGAACAGTTCCACTGATCTGCTTCGCCTGAGACATCAGCCGCTGCGGGCCGAACAGAAAGCTAACCGCAGCGCTGCACATCTGACGCCCCGACTGGTTCGGGGCGTTTTTTTGCCTGCGATTTCCCTCCCCTCTGTAGGAGCGAGGCTTGCCCGCGAAGAACGATGACGCGGTATGCCTGAAAAACCGCAGCGCATTCTTCGCGGGCAAGCCTCGCCCCTACAGACTCAGGCGGACAAAAACATTGATCCAGAGCGGTGTCGCGATCAGAAAAAGAGGGTAAAACGGGGGCGCCCGCTACTTGCAGTAACGCGCATATAAGACAACTTCCCAGCCACTCACCTGTTAAACAGTTTGAAAAGCGCGACAAATAATATTGATTATCATTTAGCGGCAAGTATGTTCGTTACATTCCCTACAAAACATATTTGACAAAACCCCCGCTAATGCCCGAGCGGCATGGGCTACAGGTCTTTGGAGGCATGCTATGTCCTTATTCTTGTAAATAATTTCGCTATCTGAATTTTACTTGCTCGGTGTTTAGCCATAAAATCACCGCGATTGATTGCTGCGACATATCGTCACTGCTTTGTTTCTTTTCAAGCTCAGAGACCTTTGCTCTCTGTTAAGGATTTCCAGCATGCCCGAAGCGACCGGACTCATGGCCCACAACTGGGGCTTTGCCATTTTCCTTCTGGGTGTCGGCGGCCTTTGCGCCTTCATGCTCGGCGTCTCCAGCCTCCTCGGGTCAAAAGCCTGGGGCCGCAGCAAAAACGAACCGTTCGAGTCCGGCATGCTACCTACCGGTGGCGCCCGCTTGCGGCTCTCAGCCAAATTCTATCTGGTCGCGATGCTCTTCGTGATCTTCGATATCGAAGCCCTTTTTCTCTTTGCCTGGTCTGTGTCCGTCCGCGAAAGCGGCTGGACCGGATTCGTCGAAGCTCTCGTTTTCATAGCAATTCTGTTGGCAGGTCTTGTCTACCTATTCCGAGTGGGCGCCCTTGACTGGGCTCCGGAAGCTCGGCGCAAGCGGCAAGCGAAGCTGAAACAATGAGGCTTTGGCAATGCAATACAATCTCACCAGGATCGACCCCGATGCTCCTAACGAGCAGTATCCGATTGGCAAACGGGAAACCGTTTCCGATCCGTTAGAAGATCAAGTCCACAAAAACATTTTCATGGGCAAGCTCGAAGACGTGCTCAACGGCACGATCAACTGGGGGCGCAAGAACTCCCTGTGGCCGTACAACTTCGGTCTTTCGTGCTGCTACGTGGAAATGACCACCGCCTTCACGGCGCCCCACGACATCGCGCGCTTTGGCGCCGAGGTTATCCGGGCATCGCCGCGTCAGGCGGATTTCATGGTTATCGCCGGTACCTGCTTCATCAAGATGGCGCCGATCATTCAGCGTCTCTACGAGCAAATGCTCGAGCCTAAATGGGTCATCTCCATGGGTTCGTGCGCCAACTCCGGTGGCATGTACGACATCTACTCCGTCGTTCAAGGGGTGGACAAGTTCCTGCCCGTGGACGTCTACGTGCCTGGCTGCCCGCCCCGCCCTGAAGCTTTCCTGCAAGGCTTGATGCTGTTGCAGGAGTCGATTGGCCAGGAGCGTCGCCCACTTTCCTGGGTCGTTGGTGATCAAGGCGTCTATCGCGCCGAGATGCCTTCCGAAAAGGAAAAGCGCCGCGAACAGCGTATTCAGGTAACCAACCTGCGCAGCCCCGACGAAGTCTGATCCAGATCTGTTCTTACAAAGAAACGAGAAACTGGCTTCATTCTTTACGTTGACCGAAAGCGATAAATAACCATGACTACAGGCAGTGCTCTGTACATCCCGCCTTACAAGGCAGACGACCAGGATGTGGTCGTCGAACTGAACAATCGTTTTGGCCCGGAGGCGTTCAGCGCCCAGCCGACCCGCACCGGCATGCCGGTGCTTTGGGTTGCCCGCGCCAAACTCGTCGAAGTCCTGACCTTCCTGCGCAACTTGCCCAAGCCGTACGTCATGCTCTATGACCTGCACGGCGTGGACGAGCGTCTGCGCACCAAGCGTCAAGGGCTGCCAAGCGGCGCCGACTTCACTGTGTTCTATCACTTGATGTCGATCGAACGTAATAGTGACGTAATGATCAAGGTCGCCTTGTCCGAGAGCGACCTCAGCGTACCGACCGTTACCGGTCTGTGGCCAAACGCCAACTGGTACGAGCGTGAAGTGTGGGACATGTACGGCATCAACTTTGCCGGTCACCCGCACCTGACGCGCATCATGATGCCGCCGACCTGGGAAGGCCACCCGCTGCGCAAGGACTTCCCGGCCCGCGCCACCGAATTCGACCCGTTCAGCCTGACGCTGGCCAAGCAACAGCTTGAGGAAGAAGCCGCGCGCTTCAAGCCTGAAGATTGGGGCATGAAGCGTTCCGGTGCGAACGAGGACTACATGTTCCTCAACCTGGGCCCCAACCACCCTTCGGCGCACGGGGCGTTCCGCATCATTCTGCAGCTGGACGGTGAAGAGATCGTCGACTGCGTGCCGGACGTCGGTTACCACCACCGTGGTGCCGAGAAGATGGCCGAGCGTCAGTCCTGGCACAGCTTCATTCCGTACACCGACCGGATCGACTACCTCGGCGGCGTGATGAACAACCTGCCGTACGTGCTCTCGGTCGAGAAGCTGGCCGGCATCAAGGTGCCCGAGAAGGTCGACGTCATCCGCATCATGATGGCCGAGTTCTTCCGGATCACCAGCCACCTGTTGTTCCTGGGGACCTACATCCAGGACGTCGGCGCCATGACCCCGGTGTTCTTCACCTTCACCGACCGTCAGAAGGCGTACACGGTGATCGAAGCCATTACCGGTTTCCGTCTGCACCCGGCCTGGTACCGCATCGGTGGCGTCGCCCACGACCTGCCGCGCGGCTGGGAAAAACTGGTCAAGGATTTCGTCGAGTGGATGCCAAAGCGTCTGGACGAATACCAGAAAGCCGCACTGGACAACAGCATCCTGCGTGGCCGGACCATCGGCGTCGCCGCCTACAACACCAAGGAAGCCCTGGAATGGGGCGTCACCGGTGCAGGCTTGCGTTCGACCGGTTGCGATTTCGACCTGCGTAAAGCGCGCCCTTACTCGGGTTACGAAAACTTCGAATTCGAAGTGCCGCTGGCGGCCAATGGCGATGCCTACGACCGTTGCATCGTTCGCGTCGAAGAAATGCGCCAGAGCATCAAGATCATCGAGCAGTGCATGCGCAACATGCCGGAAGGCCCGTACAAGGCGGATCACCCGCTGACCACGCCGCCGCCCAAAGAGCGCACGCTGCAACACATCGAGACCCTGATCACGCACTTCCTGCAAGTTTCGTGGGGCCCGGTCATGCCGGCCAACGAATCTTTCCAGATGATCGAAGCGACCAAGGGCATCAACAGTTATTACCTGACGAGCGATGGCGGCACCATGAGCTACCGCACCCGGATTCGTACCCCAAGCTTCCCGCACTTGCAGCAGATCCCTTCGGTGATCAAAGGCAGCATGGTCGCGGACTTGATCGCGTACCTGGGTAGTATCGATTTCGTTATGGCCGACGTGGACCGTTAAGCATGAACAGCACGCTTATCCTGACAGACCGTTTCGCCCTGAGCGAAACCGAGCGCTCGGCCATCGAGCATGAGCTGCATCACTACGAAGACCCGCGCGCGGCGTCGATCGAAGCCCTGAAGATCGTCCAGAAGGAACGTGGCTGGGTGCCTGATGGCGCGCTCTACGCCATTGGCGAAATCCTTGGCATCCCCGCCAGCGACGTTGAAGGCGTGGCAACGTTCTATAGCCAGATCTTCCGTCAGCCCGTGGGCCGTCACATCATTCGCGTCTGCGACAGCATGGTCTGCTACATCGGCGGCCACGAGTCGGTGGTCAGCGAAATCCAGAGCAAGCTGGGCATCGGCCTGGGCCAGACCACTGCCGACGGTCGTTTCACCCTGCTGCCGGTCTGCTGCCTCGGCAACTGCGACAAGGCGCCGGCGTTGATGATCGACGACGACACATTCGGTGATGTGCAGCCTGCCGGTGTTGCCAAACTGCTCGAGGGCTACGTATGACCCTGACTTCCTTCGGTCCTGCCAACCGCATCAAGCGTTCGGCCGAGACTCATCCGCTCACCTGGCGTCTGCGTGACGACGGCGAAGCCGTATGGCTCGACGAATACCAGGCCAAGAACGGTTACGCCGCTGCGCGCAAAGCCTTCGCCGACATGGCCCAGGACGACATCGTCCAGACCGTGAAAGACTCCGGCCTCAAGGGCCGCGGCGGTGCAGGCTTCCCCACGGGCGTGAAGTGGGGCCTGATGCCAAAGGACGAATCCATCAACATCCGCTACTTGCTGTGCAACGCGGATGAGATGGAGCCGAACACCTGGAAAGACCGCATGCTGATGGAGCAACTGCCCCATCTGCTGATCGAAGGCATGCTGATCAGTGCTCGCGCGCTGAAAACCTACCGTGGCTACATCTTCCTGCGTGGCGAATACACCACCGCCGCCAAGCACCTCAACCGTGCCGTGGAAGAAGCCAAGGCAGCAGGCCTGCTGGGTAAGAACATCCTGGGCAGCGGCTTTGATTTCGAGCTGTTCGTGCACACCGGCGCCGGGCGCTACATCTGCGGTGAAGAAACCGCACTGATCAACTCCCTCGAAGGCCGCCGCGCCAACCCGCGCTCCAAGCCGCCCTTCCCTGCCGCCGTAGGCGTGTGGGGCAAGCCGACTTGCGTGAACAACGTTGAAACCCTGTGCAACGTGCCGGCGATCATTGCCGACGGCGTGAGCTGGTACAAATCGTTGGCCCGCGAAGGCAGCGAAGACATGGGCACCAAGCTCATGGGCTTCTCCGGCAAGGTCAAGAACCCTGGCCTGTGGGAATTGCCGTTCGGCATCACCGGTCGCGAACTGTTCGAAGACTACGCCGGCGGCATGCGCGACGGTTACAAGCTCAAGTGCTGGCAGCCAGGCGGTGCCGGTACCGGTTTCCTGTTGCCGGAGCACCTGGACGCACAAATGTATGCCGGCGGCATCGCCAAAGTGGGCACCCGTATGGGTACCGGCCTGGCCATGGCGGTGGACGACAGCATCAACATGGTGTCGTTGCTGCGCAACATGGAAGAGTTCTTCTCCCGCGAATCCTGTGGCTTCTGCACCCCGTGCCGTGACGGTCTGCCGTGGAGCGTCAAGCTGCTGCGCGCGATCGAGAACGGTGAAGGGCAAGCCGGCGATATCGAGACCCTGCTGGGTCTGGTCGGTTTCCTCGGCCCTGGCAAGACCTTCTGTGCACACGCACCGGGTGCCGTGGAGCCGTTGGGTAGCGCCATCAAATACTTCCGTCCAGAGTTCGAAGCCGGCATCGCGCCCACCAGCGCCGTCGTCCCGCCTCTGGCAAAGCCGATCGTAGTCGGCGCGTAAACGCTTAAAAAAGCGAAGGGTCCGTGCCCTTCGCTTTGTCGTGTGATGACGCCGTAAACGGCTGTGTTGATTCACGCGAATAACAAGATTCCATTAGCCACGCCCGCTGACACCGGGCCAACGAAGAACTTTGAACCATGGCCACTATCCACGTAGACGGCAAAGAGCTCGAAGTCGATGGGGCAGACAACCTGTTACAGGCGTGTCTGTCGCTAGGCCTCGATATCCCTTATTTCTGCTGGCACCCAGCCCTTGGCAGCGTTGGCGCTTGCCGCCAGTGCGCGGTCAAGCAGTACACCGACGAGAACGACAAGCGTGGTCGGATCGTCATGTCCTGCATGACCCCCGCCACCGACGGCAGCTGGATCTCCATCGACGACGAAGAAGCGAAAGTGTTTCGCGCAAGCGTCGTTGAATGGCTGATGACCAACCACCCTCACGACTGCCCGGTCTGTGAGGAAGGCGGTCACTGCCACCTGCAAGACATGACGGTGATGACCGGCCACAACGAGCGCCGTTATCGCTTCACCAAGCGTACTCACCAGAACCAGCAACTGGGCCCGTTCATTTCCCACGAAATGAACCGCTGCATCGCTTGCTATCGCTGCGTGCGCTTCTATAAGGACTACGCCGGCGGCACCGACCTCGGCGTATTCGGCGCCCACGACAACGTGTACTTCGGTCGCGTTGAAGACGGCGTGCTGGAAAGCGAGTTCTCCGGCAACCTCACCGAGGTCTGCCCGACCGGCGTGTTCACCGACAAGACCCACTCCGAGCGCTACAACCGTAAATGGGACATGCAATTCTCGCCGAGCATCTGCCATGGCTGCTCCAGCGGTTGCAACATTTCCCCGGGCGAGCGTTACGGCGAACTGCGTCGCATCGAAAACCGCTTCAACGGTTCGGTGAACCAGTACTTCCTGTGCGACCGTGGCCGTTTCGGCTATGGCTACGTCAACCGCGAAGACCGCCCGCGTCAGCCACTGCTGGCCAACGGCGCCAAGCTGAGCCTCGACGAAGCGCTGGATAAAGCCGCTGACCTGCTGCGTGGTCGCAACATCGTCGGCATCGGTTCGCCGCGCGCCAGCCTCGAAAGCAACTACGCGTTGCTGGAACTGGTCGGTGCCGAGCATTTCTACTCCGGTATCGAAGCTGCTGAACTTGAGCGCATTCGCCTGGTTGTGCAGGTGCTCAAAGACAGCCCGCTGCCGATCCCGAACATGCGCGACATCGAAGATCACGATGCGATTTTCGTCCTCGGCGAAGACCTGACCCAGACGGCTGCGCGTATGGCCCTGGCCCTGCGTCAATCGGTCAAGGGCAAGGCCGAAGACATGGCCGACGCCATGCGCGTTCAGCCGTGGCTCGATGCCGCGGTGAAGAACATCGGTCAGGACGCGCTGAACCCGCTGTTCATCGCCAGCCTGGCTGAAACCAAGCTCGACGACGTGGCTGAAGAATGCGTTCACGCCGCTCCCGACGACCTGGCTCGCATCGGTTTCGCCGTGGCTCACGCCCTCGATGCCAGCGCGCCGGCCGTTGAAGGCCTGGACGCTGAAGCCCTCGAACTGGCTCAGCGCATCGCCAACGCCCTGCTCGCTGCCAAGCGTCCGTTGATCATTGCCGGCACCTCGCTGGGTTCCAAGGCGTTGATCGAAGCTGCTGCAAACATTGCCAAAGCCCTGAAGCTGCGCGAGAAGAACGGCTCCATCAGCCTGATCGTGCCAGAAGCCAACAGCCTCGGCCTGGCCATGCTCGGTGGTGACTCGGTCGACGCGGCCCTGCAAGCGGTGATCGACGGTAAGGCCGACGCCATCGTCGTGCTGGAAAACGATCTGTACACCCGTACCGACAAAGGCCGTGTCGATGCTGCCCTGAACGCCGCAAAAGTGGTGATCGTGGCCGACCATCAGAAGACCGCCACCAGCGATCGCGCGCACCTGGTGCTGCCAGCGGCCAGCTTCGCTGAAGGCGACGGTACGTTGGTCAGCCAGGAAGGCCGCGCCCAGCGTTTCTTCCAGGTCTTCGACCCGACTTACCTCGACGCAAGCATTCTGGTTCACGAAGGCTGGCGCTGGCTGCATGCCCTGCGTTCGACCCTGCTGAACCAGCCGATCGACTGGACCCAACTGGACCACGTCACCGCTGCCGTTGCTGCGAGCAAACCGCAACTGGCGCGCATCGTCGAGGCCGCACCGTCTGCCGCGTTCCGTATCAAAGGCCTGAAACTGGCTCGCGAACCGCTGCGTTACAGCGGCCGGACCGCCATGCGCGCCGATATCAGCGTGCATGAACCGCGTACGTCCCAAGACAACGACACGGCGTTCTCGTTCTCCATGGAAGGTTACTCGGGCTCGGCCGAACCGCGTCAGCAAGTGCCATTCGCCTGGTCTCCGGGCTGGAACTCGCCGCAAGCCTGGAACAAGTTCCAGGACGAAGTCGGTGGTCATCTCCGCGCCGGCGACCCGGGCATTCGCCTGATCGAAAGCACCGGTGATTCGCTGAACTGGTTCGCCAGTGTTCCGCGCGCGTTCAACCCAGCTCCGGGCACCTGGCAGGTCGTGCCGTTCTTCCACCTGTTCGGCAGCGAAGAAAACTCTTCCAAAGCCGCGCCGGTCCAGGAACGCATTCCAGCCCCTTACCTGTCGCTGGCCAAGTCCGAAGCCGATCGTCTGGGCGTCAATGACGGTGCCCTGCTGAGCCTGAACGTGGCCGGCCAGACCCTGCGTCTGCCACTGCGTATCAACGAGGAGCTGGGCGCCGGTCTGGTCGCATTGCCGGCCGGTATCGCCGGCATCCCGCCAGCGATCTTTGGCCAATCCGTTGACGGTCTGCAGGAGGCAGCGCTATGACCTGGTTCACTCCTGAAGTGATCGACGTAATCATCGCGGTCCTCAAGGCCATCGTGATTCTGCTCGCCGTGGTGGTGTGCGGCGCGCTGTTGAGCTGGGTCGAGCGTCGTCTGCTCGCCCTCTGGCAGGACCGTTACGGTCCGAACCGCGTCGGCCCGTTCGGCGCGTTCCAGATCGCCGCGGACATGATCAAGATGTTCTTCAAGGAAGACTGGACCCCGCCGTTCGCCGACAAAGTGATCTTCACGTTGGCGCCGGTCGTGGCCATGAGCGCCTTGCTGATGGCCTTCGCGATTATCCCGATCACCCCGACCTGGGGCGTGGCGGATATCAACATCGGCATCCTGTTCTTCTTCGCCATGGCCGGTCTGTCGGTCTACGCGGTGCTGTTCGCCGGCTGGTCGAGTAACAACAAGTTCGCCCTGTTGGGCAGCTTGCGGGCCTCGGCACAAACCGTGTCGTACGAAGTGTTCATGGGCCTGTCGCTGATGGGCATCGTGATCCAGGTCGGCTCGTTCAACATGCGCGACATCGTTGAATACCAAGCGCAGAACATGTGGCTCATCATTCCGCAGATCTTCGGTTTCCTGACCTTTTTCATCGCTGGTGTCGCCGTGACTCACCGTCACCCGTTCGACCAGCCGGAAGCGGAACAGGAACTGGCCGACGGTTACCACATTGAATACGCCGGCATGAAATGGGGGATGTTCTTCGTCGGTGAGTACATCGGCATCGTGCTGATTTCGGCGCTGCTGGTGACCTTGTTCTTCGGTGGCTGGCACGGTCCGTTCGGCATTCTGCCGCAGATCCCGTTCATCTGGTTCGCGCTGAAAACCGCGTTCTTCATCATGTTCTTCATCCTGTTGCGCGCCTCGATTCCGCGCCCACGGTATGACCAAGTGATGGATTTCAGCTGGAAGTTCTGCCTGCCGCTGACCCTCGTCAACATGCTGGTGACCGCTGCGGTCGTGTTGCTCAACACGCCCGCCGTCGCGGCTCAGTGAGGATAGAGAATCATGAAGTACATTTTTGACATCGTGCATGGCTTCTTCACCCAGCTTCGCAGCCTGGTGATGATCTTCGGCCATGCCTTTCGCAAGCGCGACACGCTGCAATACCCGGAAGAACCCGTGTACCTGCCGCCGCGCTTCCGTGGGCGTATCGTGCTGACCCGCGACCCCGACGGCGAAGAGCGTTGTGTAGCCTGCAACCTGTGCGCCGTGGCGTGCCCGGTGGGTTGCATCTCGCTGCAGAAAGCTGAAACCGAAGACGGTCGCTGGTACCCGGACTTCTTCCGCATCAACTTCTCGCGCTGCATTTTCTGCGGCCTCTGCGAGGAAGCCTGCCCGACCACCGCGATCCAGCTGACACCGGATTTCGAAATGGCCGAGTTCAAACGTCAGGACCTGGTGTACGAGAAAGAAGATCTTTTGATCTCCGGCCCCGGCAAAAACCCTGATTACAACTTCTATCGTGTTGCAGGTATGGCGATTGCCGGTAAGCCTAAAGGCGCCGCGCAGAATGAAGCCCAGCCGATCAACGTGAAGAGCTTGCTGCCTTAAGGAAGAAAGATGGAATTCGCTTTCTATTTCGCATCGGGTATCGCTGTTGTGTCCACGCTTCGCGTGATCACCAACACCAACCCCGTGCACGCCCTGCTCTACCTGATCATTTCGCTGATCGCCGTGGCCATGACGTTCTTCGCCCTCGGCGCACCGTTTGCCGGTGTCCTGGAAGTGATCGCCTACGCCGGCGCCATCATGGTGCTGTTCGTGTTCGTGGTGATGATGCTGAACCTGGGCCCGGCCTCGGTTCAGCAAGAGCGCGTCTGGCTCAAGCCCGGCATTTGGCTGGGCCCCGTCGCCCTCGGCGCCCTGCTGCTGGTTGAACTGCTGTACGTACTGTTCAGCGATGCCAGCGGTCAGGCCATCGGCCACACCACCGTAGACGCCAAGGCCGTGGGCATCAGCCTGTTCGGCCCGTATCTGCTGGTGGTCGAACTCGCCTCGATGCTGCTGCTCGCCGCAGCCGTCACGGCGTTCCACTTGGGCCGCAACGAAGCCAAGGAGCAATGACGATGCCTGCTATCCCTTTGGAGCATGGTCTGGCGGTCGCCGGCATCCTGTTCTGCCTCGGTCTGGTCGGCCTGATGGTCCGGCGCAACATTCTCTTCGTGCTGATGAGCCTGGAGGTCATGATGAATGCCTCCGCGTTGGCGTTCATCGTTGCCGGTAGCCGCTGGGGTCAGCCGGATGGACAGATCATGTTCATCCTGGTGATCAGCCTGGCAGCCGCCGAGGCCAGTATTGGCCTGGCGATTCTGTTGCAGCTGTATCGCCGCTTCCACACTCTCGATATCGACGCTGCCAGCGAGATGCGCGGATGAACCTTCTCTATCTGACTTTCGTATTCCCTCTCATCGGTTTCCTGCTGCTGTCGTTCTCCCGTGGACGCCTCTCGGAAAACCTTTCGGCGCTGATCGGCGTCGGCTCCATTGGCCTGTCGGCAATCGTCACGGCTTACATCATCTGGCAGTTCAACGTTGCGCCCCCTGAAGGCGGTCACTACACCCAAGTGTTGTGGCAGTGGATGGCGGTGGAAGGCTTCACGCCTAACTTCGCGCTGTACCTGGATGGTCTGTCCCTGACCATGCTGGGTGTGGTGGTCGGCGTTGGCTTCCTGATCCACCTGTTCGCATCCTGGTACATGCGCGGTGAAGCCGGTTACTCGCGCTTCTTCGCCTACACCAACCTGTTTATCGCCAGCATGCTGTTCCTGGTCCTGGCCGATAACCTGCTGTTCGTGTACTTCGGCTGGGAAGGCGTGGGCCTGTGCTCCTACCTGTTGATCGGTTTCTACTACAGCAACCGCAACAACGGTAACGCGGCACTCAAAGCCTTCATCGTGACCCGCGTCGGCGACGTGTTCATGGCCATCGGCCTGTTCATCCTGTTCCAGCAGTTGGGCACGCTGAACATTCAGGAACTGCTGGTCAAGGCGCCTGAGCATTTCAAGGCCGGCGACTTCTGGATCGTGCTGGCGACCCTCATGCTGCTGGGTGGCGCTGTCGGTAAATCCGCGCAACTGCCGCTGCAAACCTGGCTGGCGGATGCGATGGCCGGCCCGACCCCGGTTTCGGCACTGATCCACGCCGCGACCATGGTGACCGCCGGTGTCTACCTGATCGCCCGTACCCACGGCCTGTTCGCCCTGGCGCCGGACATTCTGCACCTGGTCGGTGTCGTGGGTGGTGTGACGCTGGTACTGGCAGGTTTTGCCGCACTGGTGCAGACCGACATCAAACGTATCCTCGCCTATTCGACCATGAGCCAGATCGGCTACATGTTCCTGGCCCTGGGCGTAGGTGCGTGGGAAGGCGCGATCTTCCACCTGATGACCCACGCCTTCTTCAAGGCACTGCTGTTCCTTGCATCCGGTTCGGTGATCGTTGCCTGCCACCACGAGCAGAACATCTTCAAGATGGGCGGCCTGTGGAAGAAGCTGCCACTGGCCTACGCCAGTTTCATCGTCGGCGGCGCGGCCCTGGCGGCCTTGCCTCTGGTGACCGCGGGCTTCTACTCCAAGGATGAAATCCTCTGGGAAGCGTTCGCCAGCGGTAACCAAGGCCTGCTTTATGCCGGTCTGGTCGGTGCCTTCATGACCTCGCTGTACACCTTCCGCCTGATCTTCATCGCGTTCCACGGTGAAGCGAAGACCGAAGCGCACGCCGGTCACGGCATTGCTCACTGGTTGCCACTGTCGGTGCTGATCGTACTGTCGACGTTCGTCGGCGCGATGATCGTTCCGCCGCTGCACGATGTACTGCCACAAAGCGTCGGCCATGCCGGCGGCGACGCCAAGCACAGTCTGGAAATCGCCTCGGGCGCCATCGCCCTGGCCGGTATCCTGCTGGCCGCGCTGCTGTTCCTCGGCAAGCGCCGCTTCGTCACCGCCATCGCCAACAGCGGCGTCGGCCGCTTCCTTTCGGCCTGGTGGTTCGCTGCCTGGGGCTTCGACTGGATCTACGACAAACTGTTCGTCAAGCCTTACCTTGCGATCAGCCACATTCTGCGCAAAGACCCGCTCGACCAGACCATCGGTCTGATCCCGCGTATGGCCAAAGGCGGTCACACCGCCCTGAGCCGTACCGAGACCGGTCAATTGCGTTGGTATGCCGCCTCGATGGCTGCTGGTGCCGTGCTGGTAGTCGGCGCCGTCGTGCTGGTAGCGGTCTGATATGAACCTTGCGAACTTGCGAAAGGAAACGAGCCCGTCATGATTCTGCCCTGGCTAATCCTGATCCCCTTCATCGGCGGCCTGCTGTGCTGGATGGGTGAGCGCTTCGGCGCTACCCTCCCCCGCTGGATTGCGCTGATCACCATGTCCCTGCTGCTCTCCCTTGGCCTCTGGCTGTGGGCCAACGGTGACTATTCATTTGCACCGGCGCCTGGCGCCGATCCGACCTGGGTGATTGAGTTCAAACACGTCTGGATCCAGCGTTTCGGCATCAACGTGCACCTGGCCCTCGACGGCTTGTCGCTGTTGATGATCCTGCTGACCGGCCTGCTGGGTGTCCTCTCGGTACTCTGCTCGTGGAAAGAGATCCAGCGTCACGTGGGCTTCTTCCACCTGAACCTGATGTGGATTTTGGGCGGCGTCGTCGGCGTGTTCCTCGCCCTCGACCTGTTCATGTTCTTCTTCTTCTGGGAAATGATGCTGGTGCCGATGTATTTCCTCATCGCGCTCTGGGGTCACAGTTCTTCGGACGGCAAGAAAACCCGGATCTACGCGGCGACCAAGTTCTTCATCTTCACCCAGGCTTCCGGCCTGATCATGTTGGTGGCGATCCTGGGCCTGGTACTGGTCAACTTCAATGACACCGGCGTGATTACCTTCAACTACGCCGACCTGTTGAAAACCAAGATGTCGACGACCACCGAGTACATCCTGATGCTCGGCTTCTTCATCGCCTTCGCGGTCAAGCTGCCAGTCGTACCGTTTCACTCCTGGTTGCCTGACGCTCACGCCCAGGCGCCGACCGCGGGTTCCGTGGACCTGGCCGGTATCTTGTTGAAGACTGCGGCCTATGGCCTGCTGCGTTTCGCCTTGCCGCTGTTCCCGAACGCCTCGGCCGAATTCGCGCCGTTCGCGATGACCCTGGGTCTGATCGGGATCTTCTACGGCGCGTTCCTGGCTTTCGCACAAACCGACATCAAGCGTCTGATTGCCTTCTCGTCCGTTTCCCACATGGGCTTCGTACTGATCGGCATCTACTCCGGCAGCCAACTGGCGCTGCAGGGCGCAGTGATGCAGATGCTGGCGCACGGTCTGTCGGCCGCGGCACTCTTTATCCTCTCCGGTCAGCTGTACGAGCGTACCCACACCCGCGATATGCGTGAAATGGGTGGCCTGTGGTCGAAGATTGCCTACCTGCCGGCTCTGAGCCTGTTCTTCGCCGCCGCGTCCCTGGGCTTGCCGGCGACCGGTAACTTCGTCGGTGAGTTCCTGATCCTGATCGGCACCTTCGCCAGCGCCCCATGGATTACCGTGATTGCGACGTCCGGCCTGGTGTTCGGTTCGGTCTACTCGCTGATCATGGTCCACCGTGCCTTCTTCGGCCCGTCCAAATCGGACGCGGTGCTGCATGGCATGGACGGTCGCGAACTGATCATGGTGGTCGGGCTTGCGGCGCTGCTGATTTACATCGGCGTGTACCCGCAACCGTTCCTCGATACCTCTGCCGCGACGATGCATGGCGTGCAGCAGTGGCTCGGCACCGCCTTCACTCAACTCGCTTCGGCCCGGTAAGAGCGCTATGGAATTCACGACTCAACACTTTATCGCGCTTGCGCCGTTGTTGATCACCAGCGCCACGATCATCGTGGTGATGCTGGCTATCGCATGGCGCCGCAACCACTCACAGACCTTCCTGCTGTCGGTGGCAGGTCTGAACCTGGCGCTGCTGTCGATCCTGCCAGCCCTGAAAGTCGCGCCGCTGGCCGTGACGCCATTGCTGCAGATCGACACCTTCGCCTGCCTGTACATGGCGCTGATCCTGGTCGCCACCCTCGCCTGTGTAACCCTCGCCCACGCCTATTTGGGCGATGGCGGTTCGGGTTACCCGGGCAACCGTGAAGAACTTTACCTGCTGATCCTGATGTCCGCCGCCGGTGGCCTGGTGTTGGTCAGCGCGCAGCACCTGGCTGGCTTGTTCGTCGGTCTGGAACTGCTCTCGGTACCGGTTTACGGTCTGGTGGCGTATGCCTTCTTCAACAAGCGTTCGCTGGAAGCCGGCATCAAGTACATGGTGCTGTCGGCTGCCGGTTCCGCGTTCCTGTTGTTCGGCATGGCCCTGCTCTACGCCGATTCCGGCAGCCTGAGCTTCAACGGCATCGGTCAGGCCCTGGCGGCCACCGGCCTGCCAAGTTCGCTGGCTCAACTGGGCCTGGGCATGATGCTGATCGGCCTGGCGTTCAAATTGTCGCTGGTACCGTTCCACCTCTGGACCCCGGACGTTTACGAAGGTGCTCCGGCGCCGGTGGCGGCGTTCCTGGCCACCGCCTCGAAAGTCGCTGTGTTCGCGGTGATGGTGCGTCTGTTCCAGATCTCGCCAGCGGCGAGCAGTGGCGTGCTGAGCGACGTGCTGACCCTCATCGCCATCGCCTCGATCCTGTTCGGTAACCTGCTGGCACTGACCCAGAGCAACCTCAAGCGTCTGCTGGGTTATTCGTCCATCGCTCACTTCGGTTACCTGCTGATCGCCCTGGTGGCGAGCAAAGGCCTGGCCGTGGAAGCCATCGGCGTGTACCTGGTCACCTACGTGATCACCAGCCTTGGTGCGTTCGGTGTGATCACCCTGATGTCCTCGCCGTACAACGGCCGTGACGCGGACGCCCTGTACGAATACCGCGGCCTGTTCTGGCGCCGTCCGTACCTGACCGCCGTCCTGACCGTGATGATGCTGTCCCTGGCCGGTATCCCGCTGACCGCGGGCTTCATCGGCAAGTTCTACATCATCGCCACCGGTGTCGAGTCGCAGCAATGGTGGCTGGTCGGCTCCCTGGTACTGGGTAGCGCCATTGGCGTCTTCTACTACCTGCGAGTGATGGTCACCCTGTACCTGATCGAACCGAACCTGCGTCGCCACGATGCGCAACTGCACTGGGAACAACGTGCAGGCGGCGTGATGCTGCTGGCGATTGCCGTACTGGCGTTCTTCCTCGGCCTGTACCCGCAGCCGCTGCTGAACCTGGTTCAACAATCGGGGTTGGCGGGTTGATCGCTTAGCGATACTCGGTAACAAACAAAAACGGCACCTTCGGGTGCCGTTTTTGCGTTTTGGGGACAAGATCAAAAGATCGCAGCCTTCGGCAGCTCCTACAGGGTATTGCGTAAACTTTTGATCCTTATTGCTCGCCCCTCTCCTCCCCGATATCCAGAATCGCCTCGCGGATGAATCAGCCGCGTCCTACATCCCGATCCCGCCTTCGACTTTAATGTAATGACTTGACCGAAATGGCAGGCACAGAAGCCTTGACCTATTCGATTCTTGTGATAGAAATATACGCAGGTAACGTACAGAACATGGACGCTCTTTTTATCGAATTACCCGCATTTCAAAAGCATCGAAATGACTACCTGGACGACGAACTGTTTCGCAGCTTTCAACTGGAGCTGCTGAAAAACCCGGAAACCGGCGACCTGGTGGAAGGTATGGGCGGGTTGCGAAAGGTCCGTTTCTCCGACCAGCGACGAGGCAAAGGCAAGCGCAGTGGACTAAGGGTGATTTATTACTGGTGGTCGGGTTTTGATCAATTCTGGCTGTTCACCGTATATAGCAAACACGAGCAAAACGACTTGTCGCCTTCCCAGAAGAAACTTTTCAGACAAACTCTATATAGCGAAATCAACACGAGATCCCACTATGAAACGTGACATTTTTGCCGAACTGATGGAAGGCCTTGAAGCCTTGGCCGACGAGCGCCAAGGCAAGGTCACGCTGCGAACCCACAAGGTCAAACTGCCAAAACTGGTGCCAATCACTGCCGAGGAAGTGGTAGCTATACGCCAACAGCTCAACCTTTCCCGTTCGGTATTCGCGATGTACTTGCGCACCAACACCCGGACGCTGGAGAACTGGGAGCAAGGGCGGGCGAAACCTAATGCTCAGGCGACAACGCTGATCCGGCTGGTTGAGCGTTTTCCGGACACGGTTCAACAACTGGCGGCGCTGACCTGAAGTGTTTGCGGCGTATTCAATGACGCCATCGCGAGCAGGCTCGCTCCCACAGGGGACGACGTTCTGTCAGAAAGAATGCGGTTCAATGTGGGAGCGAGCCTGCTCGCGATGGCGGTGGCACAGAGACAAATAAAAACGGCACCTGTTGCGGTGCCGTTTTGCCTCACGCGGTCCCGCTGTTTACTTACGCGCCGCCTCCCACGATTTCAGCAGTTCGGCATAGCTCACGGTTTCGCCCTTCGGCTTCTCGTTCGCCAGTTTCGCTTTCGGCGCACCCGGCTGATCGAACCAGTACTGGGCATCCCGCTCAGGATTCATTTTCGGCCCGCAGGTCGGTTGTACCTTGGAGCGCTCCAGACGGGTCAGGATTGCATCCTGATCCTTGGCCAGACCGTCCAGTGCCTGTTGCGGTGTTTTCTCGCCACTGGCCGCTTCAGCAATGTGGCTCCACCACAGTTGGGCCAAACGTGGATAGTCCGGCACGTTGGTCCCGGTCGGGGTCCATTGCACGCGGGCCGGGCTGCGATAGAACTCCACCAGACCACCCAGTTTCGGTGCCAGGTCGGTCATGGCTTGCGAGTTGATGTCCGACTCGCGGATCGGCGTCAGGCCGACGATGGTTTTCTTCAGGGATACGGTTTTCGAGGTCACGAACTGCGCGTACAGCCAGGCTGCGAGTTTTTGCTTTTCAGGCGTGGACTTGAGGAAGGTCCAGGAACCGGCGTCCTGATAACCGAGCTTCATGCCCTCCTCCCAGTACGGGCCTTTCGGCGAGGGTGCCATGCGCCATTTCGGCGTGCCGTCGGCATTCATCACCGGCAGGCCCGGTTTGGTCATGTCGGCGGTAAACGCGGTATACCAGAAGATCTGCTGGGCGATGTTGCCCTGGGACGGCACCGGCCCGGATTCGGAGAAGGTCATGCCCGCCGCTTCCGGTGGCGCGTATTTTTTCATCCAGTCCACGTACTTGGTGGTCGCATACACCGCCGCCGGGCCGTTGGTATCGCCGCCGCGGGTCACGCTGGAGCCCACCGGATGACAATCCTCGACACGGATGCCCCACTCATCTACCGGCAAGCCGTTGGGAATGCCTTTATCGCCGGCACCCGCCATGGAGAACCAGGCATCGGTAAAGCGCCAGCCCAGGGACGGGTCTTTCTTGCCGTAGTCCATGTGCCCATAGATACGCTTGCCGTCGATTTCCTTGACGTCTTCGCTGAAGAATTTGGCGATGTCTTCATAGGCCGACCAGTTCACCGGTACGCCCAGTTCATAACCGTATTTTTCTTTGAATTTCGCTTTCAGATCCGCCCGCTCGAACCAGTCGGCGCGAAACCAGTAGAGGTTGGCGAACTGCTGGTCGGGCAGTTGATAAACTTTGCCATCCGGCGCGGTGGTGAACGAGATACCGATGAAGTCTTTGAGGTCCAGGGTCGGTGAGGTGTAGGCCTTGCCTTCGTTGGCCATCAGGTCGGTGATCGATTCGGTCTTGCCGTAGCGAAAATGCGTACCGATCAGGTCGGAGTCGTTGACCCAGCCGTCATAGATATTCTTGTCCGATTGCATCTGGGTCTGCAGCTTTTCCACCACGTCGCCTTCCTGCAGCAGGTCGTGGGTCAGCTTGATCCCGGTGATCTCGGTAAAGGCCTTGGCCAGCGTTTTGGATTCATATTCGTGGGTCGCGATGGTTTCCGAAACCACCTTGATGCTCATCCCGCGAAACGGCTCGGACGCCTTGATAAACCATTTCAACTCTTCGAGCTGCTGTTCCGGGGTCAGGGTGGACGGTTTGAATTCGCTGCCAATCCATTTCTTGGCGGCGTCTTCATAGGCATCGGCCCAGGCCGCAGCACTCAAACCACTGAGTGCCAGCATGGCTGCCAATGAAACGCTATGTCGCAGCTTATTGTTCTTGTCGAACATAGAGACCTCCTGTTTAGGTTTCGGGACATGCATGCCGATCGATTTCGACTAGCCCCAACGCATCACAGCCAACAGCCACACCAGGGACAACGCGAACGCCACCCAGATGCTCCAGTCGGTGACGCCGATTACCAGCAAATGCAGGTAGGCGCTGCCGAGAAGACCGATAAACAATCGATCGCCACGGGTCGTGGCAATCGGCAAAAAACCACGCCGAGGGATGCTCGGCGAACGCAATTCCCAGGTCGTCATACCCGTCAGGATCATGGCAATGACGCTGAAGAATGCCGCCGTGGGGCCAGTCCAACTCATCCATTCCATCATCAGTTCCTCATACCCGGCCCAGGGCAAAGCCCTTGGCCACGTGGTTGCGAACAAACCAGATCACCAGCATGCCCGGCAGGATGGTCAACACCCCCGCCGCCGCCAGTACGCCCCAGTCGATGCCGGACGCCGAGACCGTGCGGGTCATCACCGCCGCGATGGGTTTGGCGTTCACCGAGGTCAGGGTTCGCGCCAGCAGCAGCTCGACCCAGGAAAACATGAAGCAGAAAAACGCCGTGACACCGATCCCGGAGCCGATCAGCGGGACGAAGATCTTCACGAAGAACTTGGGGAAACTGTAGCCGTCGATGTAGGCGGTTTCGTCAATTTCCTTGGGAACGCCGGACATGAAGCCTTCAAGAATCCATACCGCCAACGGCACGTTGAACAGACAGTGCGCCAACGCCACCGCGATGTGGGTATCGAACAACCCGATCGAGGAATACAGCTGAAAAAATGGCAACAGAAACACCGCCGGTGGTGCCATGCGGTTAGTCAGCAGCCAGAAGAACAGGTGCTTGTCGCCGAGGAAACGATAGCGCGAAAACGCATACGCCGCTGGCAGCGCCACGCTCAGGGAGATCACCGTATTGAGGCTCACGTAATACAGCGAGTTGAGATAACCGGTGTACCAGCTCGGGTCAGTGAAGATCACCGTGTAGTTGGCGAAGGTGAAATCCTGGGGAAACAGGGTCAGACCGCCGAGGATTTCGGTGTTGCTCTTGAAGGACATGTTCAGCAGCCAGTAGATCGGCACCAGCAGGAACAGGATGTAGATCAGCAACGGGATAAGCTTTCTCTTGCTCATGGCAGGCCTCACCGATTGGCGTCAGCGTGAGTCATGGCGGTATAGAACAGCCACGACACCAACAGGATGATCAGGAAGTACACCAGCGAGAATGCAGCCGCCGGGCCGAGGTCGAATTGCCCGATGGCCATTTGGGTCAGCGTCTGACTCAGGAAGGTCGTGGCATTACCCGGACCGCCCCCCGTCAGCACGAAGGGTTCGGTGTAGATCATGAAGCTGTCCATGAACCGCAGCATCACCGCGATCAGCAGCACGCTTTTGAGCTTGGGCAACTGAATGTGTCGGAACACCGCCCAGGCCGACGCCCGATCAATCCGCGCCGCCTGGTAATACACGTCCGGAATCGCCCGCAAACCGGAGAAACACAACAGCGCCACCAGCGACGTCCAGTGCCAGACGTCCATCACCAACACCGTGACCCAGGCATCCATGGTGTTGGCCGCATAGTTGTAGTTGATGCCCATGGCGTTTAGGCTCGAGCCGAGCAAACCGATGTCGGCCCGGCCGAAAATCTGCCAGATGGTGCCAACCACGTTCCACGGAATCAGCAGCGGGATCGCCAGAATGATCAGCACCAGCGACGACCAGCGGCCCTTGGTCGGCATGGTCAGGGCGATGGCGATACCCAACGGGATTTCGATCAACAACACGCAGCCGGAGTAGATGAACTGACGCAGCAGCGAGTCATGCAATCGTGGATCGAGCAGCACCTGCCTGTACCAGTCGGCACCGACGAAGTAGCGGCTGGACTGATCGAAGATATCCTGCACCGAGTAGTTGACCACGGTCATCATCGGGATCACCGCACTGAACGCCACCAACAGGAACACCGGCAACACCAGCCACCAGGCCTTGTTGTTCTGCACCTTGTTCATGGCCGCACCTCCAACAGGTAATCATCGGCATAGACCATCAGCCATTGCGCCGGAAAACTGATGTACGCCGTGCCTTCGGGCACGGGTTTGTCTTCAGCCAGGCGAACTTTGAGCGCAGCGCCGTCGAGATTCAGGGTCATGATCTTGTAGGTGCCAAGGTCCTCGACGTGTACGACCTGTGCCTGCATCGCGTCATCACAGGGTTCGTCCCACACGTGAACGAACTCCGGACGAATGCCGACCTTCAGGGTTTTCCATTCGGACTCGGCGATTCGTTTCTGCATCGCGTCGGACAACGGCAAATGAGTCCCGGCAAAACCGACACCGCCGGCTTGTGACTGGACCTCGATCAGGTTCATCCCCGGGCTGCCGATGAAATAACCGACAAAGGTGTGGCTCGGTCGCTCGAACAATTCCCGTGGCGTACCGAACTGCACGATCTGGCCGCCATACATCACCGCGATCTTGTCAGCGAAGGTCGAAGCTTCGAGCTGATCATGGGTGACGTAGACCATGGTGATATTGAACTGCTCGTGGATCTGCTTGAGCTTGCGCCGCAGCTTCCATTTCAGGTGTGGGTCGATCACCGTCAGCGGTTCATCGAAGAGGATCGCCGACACGTCATCGCGCACCAGCCCACGGCCCATGGAGACTTTCTGTTTTTCATCGGCGGTAAGGTTGCGCGCCTTTTTGTACAGCAGTGCCTGAAGGTCGAGGACTTCGGCGATTTCCTGCACCTTGGTGTGAATTTTCGCTTCCGCCATGCCTTGATTGCGCAACGGGAAGGCCAGGTTATCGAACACCGTCATGGTGTCGTAGACCACCGGAAACTGGAAAACCTGAGCAATGTTGCGCTTTTCCGGAGTCAGCTCGTTGACCACTTTACGGTCAAACAGCACCTGGCCCTGAGACGGGCTGAGCAACCCGGAAATGATGTTGAGCAAGGTCGATTTGCCGCACCCCGAAGGCCCTAGCAGCGCATAGGCACCGCCCTGCTCCCAGACGTGGTCCATCTCGCGAATCGCGTAATCCTCAGGGCCGGCCGGTGTTGCTGTGTAGCTGTGGGCAAGGTTCTGCAAACGGATCTCGGCCATCAGGCAACCCTCGCAATGCGTCGACCAGGCGCCTGGACCAGCCGCCCCTGACTATCGAACACAAACAGTTTATGGGTCGGGATATAGATGCGAATTGGAGCATCTACATCGTATTCGTGAACACCCGGCAAGTGCAGCACCAGCAGGAAATACTCGTTGCGCACGTGCAAGAAAGTTTCCGAACCGCTGATCTCGGCCACCTCGACGGTCACCGCCAATTCCAGATCGTCGTCGTTGCTCGGCACCAGTGAAATGTGGCTGGGGCGCACACCGAAACGGAACTCGCCCTCGCCCACCGGTCGCAGATCGACGTTCAACGGGAAGTGCACGAAATTGGCGAAACTCACTTCATTGCCGGCGATGCGCCCCGGCATCAGATTGATCGGCGGCTCGGAAAACAGCTCCGCCGCCAGCACGGTTTGCGGCTGGTGGTACACCTCGGAGGACTTGCCGCTCTGAATCACCCGACCTTCGTGAAGAATCGTGGTGGTGCCGCCCAGCGCCAGGGCTTCATTGGGTTCCGTGGTGGCATAAATCGCAATGGTCTGCCGGGCCTTGAACAGCTCGCGCATTTCCTGGCGCAGCTCTTCGCGCAGCTTGTAGTCGAGGTTGACCAGCGGCTCGTCGAACAGAATCAGCTCGGCATCCTTGACCAGCGCCCGGGCCATGGCCGTGCGCTGTTGCTGACCGCCAGAAAGTTCCAAAGGATACCGCTGCAGGAATTTCTCGATACGCAGCATCTTCGCGGTGTCCAGCACTTTGCTCTGGATCAGCTCGTTGGAAACGCCGGACTGGCGCAGCGGCGAGGCGATGTTCTCGAACACCGTCATGGTCGGGTAATTGATGAACTGCTGATAGACCATCGACACATTACGTAAACGCACCGGACGTTGAGTGACGTCGACGCCGTTCATCAGGATGCGACCGCTGTCGGGCTTGTCCAGACCTGCCATCAGGCGCATGAGGCTGGTTTTGCCGGACAGGGTGCGACCGAGCAAAACATTGAACGATCCGGGTTCGAAGTTAAGGCACGCATCGTCGATCCAGGTTTGCCCTTCGACGGTACGGCTGACGTGCTCCAGGACTAGTGACATGGCTCGGCCTTTTTATTATTGGAGTCAAGCGACCGGTGCACTACAGCGACATTCGTGCCAGAAATCCCAAGCGATTGATCTGGCTTGAAAATCCTTCAAATGGAGGAACAACCGCGTTCGTAGCTGAACAGAAATGAACAACCGCGACTGAACAATTGAACAGTTCAAAGATTGACAATGAACAATAGTGAACAACACTCTACAGACGTTTCAGCCACACATTGCCCTGTAGGAGCCAGGCTTGCCGGCGAAGGCGTCGTCGAAATCGCCTTCGCCGGCAAGCCTGGCTGGTATGCGTCGTGCCAGAAACACGTGCGAAATGTGCTCTTGTGCGTGAAACCCATAAAAACAATAAAAGCTTGCTCAGAGATCGACTGCCATGGCCGCACCTGCCCCGCCGCTCTCCCACGACGCCATCATCCAGGATTCCTGGTCACGCTGCCGCGCGTTCGGGCTCGATCACCAAAGTACGCCAGCGTTCGATCAGCTACCCGCCGATGGCATCGCCCAGTTGCTGGAGAGCCAGCATGCACTGGTGCAGACCACCCATCAGGAAGTGCTGCCCTATTACGAGAACATCCTCAGCAACTCCAATTGCCTGATCATGCTCGCCGACAATCAGGGCCAGGTGCTGACGTCCTGGGGTACCCAGCGTTTCATCGAGCCGAGCCTGACTCGCGGTTTCAGCGCCGGCGCCAGCTGGATGGAGCGTTGCAGCGGGACCAATGCGATCGGCACCGCGTTGGCGTGCGAACAGGCAGTGCACATCGAGCACGATGAACATTTTCTCAAGGCCAACCGCTTCATGACTGGGTCCGCCGCGCCGATTTTCGATGCCGAGCGCAAGGTGATCGCGGTGCTGGATGTGTCCAGCGACAGCTATCTGCCGCCGTCGCATACCTTGGGCATGGTCAAGATGATGAGCCAGACCGTGGAGAACCGGCTGATCCTCAACCTGTTCCACGGCCAGCATTTCCAGTTGACCTTCAACACCGGGCTGAACAACCTCGACAGCCAATGGGCCGGGTTGCTGATCTTCGACGAAACCGGTCAGGTGCTGTCGGCCAATCGCCGGGCCGACAATCTGCTGGGCATCAGCCTGTCGCGGGTCAGTGTCGAAAGCCTGTTCAAAGTCTCATTGCTGGAATTGCTGAACCAACCGGACGATGTGCCATTTGCCCTGCAAGCCTCGGGACGTAACCGGTTCCAGTGCCTGCTGAAACGGCCGAAACAGGCGCCGATTCGGGCCCGTCTGTTTTCTGAACCTGAGCGGGCTGAACCCACGGTACCCGCGCCCGCCGCCATCAGCCTCAACACCCTGCATTTTGGCGACAGCCGCGTGGAAAAAGCCGTGCGCCAGGCCGAGCGCTTGCTGGAAAAGGACATTCCGCTGCTCATTCATGGGGAAACCGGGGTTGGCAAGGAAGTCTTCGTCAAAGCGCTGCATCAGGCCAGCTCGCGCAGTAAACAACCGTTCATAGCCGTCAACTGTGCAGCGATCCCCGCCGAACTGGTGGAGTCCGAATTATTTGGCTATGAAAAAGGCGCGTTCACCGGTGCCAATCAGAAAGGCAGCATCGGACTGATCCGCAAGGCCGACAAAGGCACCCTGTTCCTCGATGAAATCGGCGACATGCCGCTGCCGACCCAGGCCCGGCTGCTGCGGGTATTGCAAGAGCGTTGTGTGCAACCGGTGGGGAGCAGCGAGTTGTTCCCGGTGGACATTCGAATCATTTCAGCGACCAACCGCTCGCTACGCGAACAGGTTCAGCTGGGTCGGTTTCGTGAGGATCTGTATTACCGCATCGGCGGATTGACCCTGGAACTGCCGCCACTGCGGGAACGCAGCGATAAGGAAGCGTTGTTCAAACGGCTGTGGGAACAGCACCGCGAACCGAGCCAATGGGCTGGCTTGAGCCGTGAAGTAATGGCGCTGTTCAGTCGTCATCCGTGGCCGGGGAATTTGCGCCAGGTCAGCAGTGTGATGCAGGTGGCATTGGCCATGGCCGAGGAACAACCCGTGCGGCCGGAGCATTTGCCGGATGATTTTTTTGTCGATCTGGAGATGGAGCCGGTGGATTCGCCGGAGCCGATAATCGTCGACCTCAATGATGCCGAGGAATTGAATCGGCAGTTGCAGGCGGCTGGAGGGAATATTTCCCATTTAGCCCGCAGACTTGGGGTTAGTCGTAATACCCTTTACAAGCGATTGCGCCAGGCAGGTGACTGATCATTCCCACGCTCCGCGTGGGAATGCCTCAACGGACGCTCCGCGTTTGGCTCTCGAAAGAGACGCAGAGCGCCCCGGGCTGCATTCCCACGCAGAGCGTGGGAACGATCATCAGTCAGCCAATCGCCAGGTCGTGCCGCCCTTGCCGTCTTCCAGCACTACGCCCATGGCGGTGAGCTGGTCGCGGATGCGGTCGGATTCGGCCCAGTCCTTGTTGGCACGAGCCGTCAAACGAGCCTGGATCAGTGCATCGACCTCAGCTGCATCGACCCGCCCTTCGGCACCGGCCTGCAGGAAGTCATCGGCTTCGAGTTGCAACACACCCAGCACGCTCGCCAATTCTTTCAAACGAGCCGCCAGACCGGCCGCCGCATCCAGATCGCTCTCGCGCAGACGGTTGATCTCGCGGACCATCTCGAACAGCACCGCGCAGGCTTCCGGCGTACCGAAGTCGTCGTTCATCACCTGAGTGAAACGCTCGACAAAGGCTTCGCCGCCAGCAGGCGCCACGTTCGGCAGGCCTTTCAACGCATGGTAGAAACGCTCGAGCGCGCCTTTGGCGTCCTTGAGGTTGTCTTCCGAATAGTTGATCGCGCTGCGATAGTGGCTCGACACCAGCAGGTAACGCACGACTTCCGGGTGGTACTTTTCCAGCACATCGCGAATGGTGAAGAAGTTGTTCAAGGACTTGGACATCTTCTCGCCATTGATACGAATCATGCCGCAATGCATCCACGCGTTAGCGTAGGTCTTGCCGGTGGCCGCTTCGCTCTGGGCGATTTCGTTTTCATGGTGCGGGAACTCGAGGTCGCTGCCGCCGCCATGAATGTCGAAAGTCTCGCCCAGGCAGCAGGTGGACATCACCGAGCACTCGATGTGCCAGCCCGGACGACCGTCGCCCCATGGCGAAGGCCAGCTCGGCTCGCCTGGCTTGGCGCCTTTCCACAGCACGAAGTCCAGCGGGTCCTGCTTGGACTCATCGACTTCGATGCGCGCGCCGATGCGCAGGTCTTCGATCTTCTTGCGCGACAGCTTGCCGTAGCCCATGAACTTGGCGACGCGGTAGTACACGTCGCCATTGCCTGGGGCGTAGGCGTAGCCCTTGTCGATCAGGGTCTGGATCATGCTTTGCATGCCAGCGATGTAATCGGTGGCCCGCGGCTCCATGTCCGGTTTGAGGATGTTGAGGCGCGCCTCATCCTCATGCATCGCGGTGATCATGCGCTCGGTCAGCACGTTGAACGGCTCGCCGTTCTCCTTGGCCCGATTGATGATCTTGTCTTCGATATCGGTGATGTTACGCACGTACGTCAGGTCGTAACCGCTGAACCGCAACCAGCGGGTCACCAGGTCGAACGCGACCATGCTGCGGCCATGGCCCAGGTGGCAGTAGTCGTACACGGTCATCCCGCAGACGTACATGCGCACCTTATTGCCATCCAGCGGCTTGAAAACTTCTTTGCTCTTGGTGAGCGTGTTGTAGATCGTTAGCACTTTATGTTGTTCCTTGAATCACTGGCCCCACGAATCACGCAAGGTCACGGTACGGTTGAATACCGGAGCGCCCGGTTTCGAGTCCTTGATATCCGCGACGAAGTAGCCTTCGCGCTCGAACTGGAAACGGTCTTCCGGCTGTGCATTGCCCAGCGAAGGCTCGGCACGACAACCAGTGAGAACTTGCAGCGAGTCAGGGTTGATGTTGTCCAGGAAACTGGCGCTGTCTTCGGCCTTTTCAGGGTTGGCCGAACGGAACAGACGATCGTACAGACGCACTTCGCACTCGACGCTGGCGGCGGCCGGCACCCAATGCACCACGCCTTTGACCTTGCGGCCTTCCGGGTTCTTGCCCAGGGTTTCAGGATCGTAGGAGCAACGCAGTTCTACGATATTGCCATCGGCGTCCTTGATCGCTTCGTCGGCACGGATCACGTAGCTGCCGCGCAGACGCACTTCGCCGTTTGGCTCCAGGCGCTTGTAGCCCTTCGGCGGCTCTTCCATGAAGTCTTCACGGTCGATGTAGATTTCACGGGCGAATGGCAGAACGCGCACGCCCATGTCTTCTTTCGGGTGGCACGCCAATTCGAGGTTTTCGACCTGGCCTTCCGGGTAATTGGTGATCACGACTTTCAGCGGACGCAACACGCACATGGCACGTGGGGCGCTGTGGTCGAGGTCGTCACGGATGCTGAATTCGAGCATGCCGAAATCGACCACGCCGTCGGAACGGTTGGTGCCGATCATTTCGCAGAAGTTGCGGATCGATTTCGGCGTGTAGCCACGGCGGCGGAAACCCGACAGCGTGGACATGCGCGGATCGTCCCAGCCATTGACGTGTTTCTCGTCCACGAGCTGCTTGAGCTTGCGCTTGCTGGTGATGGTGTAGTTCAGGTTCAAGCGGCTGAACTCATACTGACGCGGCTTCGCCGGCACGGGCAGATTGTCGAGGAACCATTCGTACAGCGGACGGTGGCTTTCGAACTCCAGGGTGCAGATCGAGTGCGTGATGCCTTCGATGGCATCCGACTGACCGTGGGTGAAGTCGTAGTTCGGGTAGATGCACCACTTGTCGCCGGTCTGGTGGTGATGCGCGTGACGAATGCGATACATGATCGGGTCGCGCAGGTTCATGTTCGGCGAAGCCATGTCGATTTTGGCTCGCAGCACGCGTGCGCCGTCCTTGAATTCGCCGGCCTTCATGCGGGCGAACAGGTCGAGGTTTTCTTCAACCGAGCGGTCACGGAACGGGCTGTTTTTGCCCGGTTCGGTCAGGCTGCCACGGTATTCCTTGGCTTGCTCGGGGGTCAGGTCGTCGACGTAGGCCTTGCCGGCCTTGATCAGCTCTACCGCCCAGTCGTGCAACTGGTCGAAATACTGCGAGGCATAGCGCACTTCACCGGACCATTCGAAGCCCAGCCATTTGACGTCGCTTTCGATTGCGTCGATGTATTCCTGGTCTTCCTTGGCCGGGTTGGTGTCGTCGAAACGCAGGTGCGTGACGCCGCCGAATTCCTGGGCCAGGCCGAAGTTCACACAGATCGACTTGGCGTGACCGATGTGCAGGTAGCCGTTGGGCTCAGGCGGGAAACGGGTGACGATCTGCGTGTGCTTACCCGAGTCCAGGTCCGCCTGGATGATCGGGCGCAGGAAATTGACCGGTACGGCAGGACCGGTCTTGGAATTCGAGGTCGGGTCGACAGTGGGCTTGCTCATAGGATCCTTGAACGTACAAGTGCGCGGCCAGTTGGCCAAATCAAAGCGGCTGTTATAAATCAAAGGGGCTTATCATAGCCGATGCTGTCAAGTGGCTGACAGAGCAGGCCGGCAATCGGTTGCATTTAATCGGTTGCCAATGAAAAACAGCCTCGAAATTCGCGCCCGGCACGCTAAACTGCGCACCTTGGCCGACACTGGCCGGACCGGTTGAGGGCTGTAGAGCCCCGAAACCCACGAATTCCTAGAATGAGTACTCATCATGACCCAAGTCAAACTGTCCACCAACTTCGGCGACATCGTCCTGGAGCTGAACGCTGAAAAGGCACCACTGACTGTTGCCAACTTCATCGAATACGTCAAAGCCGGCCATTACGAAAACACCATTTTCCACCGTGTCATCGGCAACTTCATGATCCAGGGCGGTGGTTTCGAGCCAGGCATGAAAGAAAAGAAAGACAAGCGCCCAAGCATCCAGAACGAAGCCGACAACGGCCTGCCGAACAAGAAGTACAGCGTCGCCATGGCCCGTACCATGGAACCGCATTCGGCTTCCGCCCAGTTCTTCATCAACGTGGCTGATAACAGCTTCCTGAACCACAGCGCCAAGACCGTTCAGGGCTGGGGCTACGCCGTATTCGCAGAAGTGGTTGCCGGCACTGACGTGGTCGACAAGATCAAAGGCGTGGCGACTACTTCCAAAGCCGGCCACCAGGACGTACCCGCAGAAGACGTGATCATCGAGAAAGCCGAGATCATTGAGTGATACTGCTGATTTCAGACTTGCATCTGGAAGAGGAGCGCCCGGACATTACCCGGGCGTTTCTGGATTTGCTCGCTGAACGTGCCCGCTCAGCGAGTGCGTTGTACATTCTGGGCGACTTTTTCGAGGCGTGGATTGGCGACGATGCCATGACGCCCTTCCAGCGTTCCATCTGCCAGGCCCTGCGGGATTTGAGCGACAGCGGCACGGCCATTTTTCTGATGCACGGCAATCGCGACTTCATGCTTGGCCAGGCCTTCTGCAAACAGGCCGGCTGCACGTTGTTGAAAGACCCGAGTGTCGTGCAGTTTTACGGCGAGCCAGTGCTGTTGATGCACGGCGACAGCCTCTGCACCCGCGACGAAGCTTATATGAAGCTACGACGCTACCTGCGTAACCCGATCACCCTGTTCATCCTGCGGCACCTGCCCTTGCGCACTCGTCATAAACTGGCGCGCAAGTTGCGCAGTGAAAGCCGGGCGCAGACGCGGATGAAGGCCAATGACATTGTCGATGTCACGCCGGAAGAAGTGCCGCGGGTCATGCAGGCCTATGGCGTGAAAACCTTGATCCACGGCCACACCCATCGCCCCGCCATCCACAAGTTGCAGATTGGCGAGCAGGCGGCCAAACGCATTGTGTTGGGGGATTGGGATCGTCAGGGCTGGGCGTTGCAGGTGGATGAGCAAGGGTTTGCGTTGGCGCCGTTTGATTTCGTTACGCCCTAAAAACCAAAAAGATCGCAGCCTTCGGCAGCTCCTACGGTATTGCGTACGCCCATGAATATGGATGTACGCGGCCTTTGCAGGAGCTGCCGAAGGCTGCGATCTTTTGATCTTGGGGAGTTAGAAATCCCGCTTGTAGAAGATGTCCAGCGAACTGGCCACGCCGCTGGCGGCTTCGAGGTAGACCTTTTTGCTCAGTTTGTAGCGCAAGGCGATGGTGTTGGCCGGTTCGAATACGCCGACGCCATAACGCAGGCTGAGTTTTTCCGAAATGTTGCCGCTGGCCACCACGGAGGTGTTGGCGCCGCTGCCTTCGGTATCGAGCTGAAAGTCCTGAATGCCCAGGTTCTTGGCCAAGCCGCTGGTCACCCCCGAACTGCCCATCAAACCTAACCCGAGGGCAGCCTGGGCGAGCATGTTGTTGTCTTCACCGGTAGTGCTCAGCGGACGCCCCAGCACCAGATAAGACAACGCCTGCTCCTGACTCATCGCCGGTTCGGAAAAGATCTGCGTGGTCGGCTGCTCGGCACTGCCACTCAAGCGGATGCCGGCGATGACATCGTCGGTCTGACGAATCGCTTCGATGTCGAGGTACGGCTGATCGATGGGACCTGCGAACAACAATCGTGCCCGGCGCACCGTCAGTCGCTGACCGTAGGCGCGATAACGCCCCTCGTTGAGCCACAGCTCGCCACGGGTATCCATGTTGTCGCCGATATGCACCTGGCCTTGCAGGTTGGCGGTCAGGCCGAAGCCGGCAAAACTCAGTTTGTCCTGGCCCACCACGACGTCGATGTCCATTGCCATGGCCATCGGCGGTTTGCCCTCTTCGGTCTGCTGGCCGACGATCACCGTGTCATCGGAGACCTTGACAGTCGATGGCGGCAACTCGCGCACGATGATCTCGCCCTTGGGCACCAGCACTTTGCCGACGATTGCCAATCTGTCGTCCTTTACGGAGATCTTCAGGTCCGGGGCAACTTCCAGCGCGGCGTAGGGCTCGACGGTGACTGGCAATTGCGAACCCTTGAGCGCCAGGTCCACCACCAACGCCTGGCCCCAGGCAATGTTGCCATTGAGGCTGCCCTGCCCGGTCTTGCCGCTTTTCCAGCCGCCGTTCAGTTGCACGGTTTCGCCGGCAATCACCGCTTGAAGTTGCAAGGCTTCGAGGGCCATGGGCAGTTCAGGCCCGGAGACTTCGCCATCGCGCAGCTCAAGGTTGCCATTGACCAGCGGCGCCAGCAGTCCGCCGGACAAGGTGCCGCTGCCGCTCAAATGCCCGGTGAGTTTCTCGACCATTGGCACAAACGGCCGCGCCACCGACAAGTCCAGGCCACTGAGGCGGAATGAACCGGTCAGTGGTTTGTTATTCGCCAGCGGGTTGATCTGCGCCTGAACCATCAGTTCACCGAGTTTGCCGCCGACAAAGTTGAGGTCGGTGTCGATGCGCTTTGGCGTGAGTTTGCTGGTGAGTTTCAGGGTCTGGTACGGGAAGTCCAGCCATTGTTCCTTCTCGCGCATACGCAAGGTGCCGCCACTGGCGTCGATGCTGACCAGGCCGTTCGGGCCGCTGGCCGGCAAGTCCAGTTGCAGGTCGGCGTTGAGCTTGCCTTGCCAGGCGAAATCCTTCGGCAACCATTGGGCGAGGCTGTCGATGGGGAACTGTTTGAGGTGATAACGCAGCTTCGGCTCGGGCATCAAGCGCTGATCTTCGCCGCACAGGCTGGCCGGGCCGGAGATCCAGCAATGAGCGCCGAAGTTGATTTTGCCGTCCGCCAGTCGCTCAAGTTTCGCCGGGTTTTGCAGTTTCCAGTCCTGGCCACCGGCCTGGATCAGCCCACTGGCCAGACGCCCACGCCAATTGCCCTTGTCCAGCGCGCCGTCGAGACCAAGCGCCAATTTCAGCTTCGGTCCTTGCAGATCGAGGGCGAGTTTCTGGTTTTTGATGTCGCCCTGACCGCTGGCGGTCAATGTGCCCAGTGACGTGTCGCCGGTCTGAATGCCGCTGCCCTTGAGGTCGATTTTTGCCCGCTGGGCGCTGTCGAGGGTAGCGTCCAGATTGAGGCTTTTCAGGCGATGGTCTTCGAAGGCCAGTTGCGTGCCTTGCAGACCGAGCTTGCCTTGTGGCGCCTTGAGCGTGCCGGCGACATCGACCCGACCATTGAGCTGACCGCGCAGTTGCGGCCAGAGCTGGGCCAGACGCGGCATCTTGATGTCGATCTGGCCGGTGAGTTTCTGTTGCAGGCTGCCCTGACCGATGATGCTGTTGTCGCCAAGGCGAATCTGCAACGCGCTGAGGTTCCATTGCTCGCCGCCACCCTCGGCCTTGGCTTGCAACACCGCCGGTTGCCCGCGCAGCTTGCCTTTGAGGTCCAGGTCGGCAGTCAGACTGAGTTGTTCATTTTTCATCTCGCCTTTGCTGCGCAATGGCCCAGCCAAGGTACCTGGCAACTCCGCGAGCCAATACGCCGGGTTGATTGCCGAGAGGTCCAGCGCCGTATCCCAGGCGACACCGTCGGCGAACTGCAGATTCAGGTGTCCTTCGGCCTTGCCCTGCCCGGCTTCGAGTTTGAATTGCGGCAGGTGGATTTTGCTCAGATCGCCGCTGAACGGGCTGTTCAGACTGAACGCCCCGGCCGGGCCATCCAGTGCGGCTTTGAAGTTACCGATGTAGTTGCCGTCAGTGTAGGAGACTTCACCGTTGAAGCTGCGCAGCGCCACTTGCGGCTCGTCGATCAGCGGATAGAGGCGATGCCACGGGAAATCCAGCCAGTCGATTTTTGCATCAGCACTCAGGCCTTTGCTCCAGTCCATTTGCCCGGAGAGTTTGAGGCTTTGTTTGTCGTTGGCCGTCAGGTCGAGGCCGGCGATCTGCGCGCCCCTAGCGTCGACCTTGCCTTGCAGCAACAGCGCAACCGGGCCTTGCTCTGCGGGTAACGTGGCTTTGCCGAGCAACTGGTAACCGTTTTTCAGGTCGCCGTCGCCCGTGAGTTCCAGTTGATTGAGTTGCAGGGTATCGGGTAGATCGGCGGCGGGTTTGAAGCCGTCGGCGGTGATGCGCACTTTTGCCGGCAGGTTTTCCGCCAGCGGTTGCAGTTCACCAGTGAGTTGGCCGTTCAGGTAGCCGCTGCTGTCGGCTTTCAGGTTCAGGGTTTTCAGCAGATCGCCATCTACTTTCAGGGCCAGTGTCCAAGGCTGGGGCGCCGGCAGCGTCAGTTTGCCTTCGGCGGTCAGCGGCCAGTTACCGCTCGGTTGCAACAGGCCGGACAGGTTCAGGCTCAGTTCATCACGTTGCAAATGCACCGAGTCGATCTGCAAACCCTTCTCGGTCCAGTGTGCCGCCAGTTGCAGCCCCTTGAGCTCTTCACTGCCGTTGAACAGCAAGCGGCCGATTTTGACGTCGCCCAATTCAATGGCCAGCGGTAATTGCAAGTCCGGCAGGCTGATCGGCCCGCTGCTTTCCTCCTCCACGCCCGGCGGAAATTGCAGGCTGACCTGCTCGACCTGCAATTGTTCGATGCACAACGTCATGCGCATCAGGCACAACGGCGACCAGGCGAAAATCGCCTTGTCCAGTTCAATCCGGCTGCTGTCCTGCTTCCATACCAGATGATCGGCGCTCCACTGCCCGCCCAAACGGCCCTGGAAATTCTCTACGGTCAAACCCGGCACAAACCCGAGCGCCCAACGACTGCCCGCCGGAGTGCCCAGCACGCAGACCAGTGTCAGCACGATCAGCATCAGCAGCGCCGGAATCGCCAGCAGCGTTATTTTCAAACCACGATTCACAGCTCAGGCCCCATGGAAAAGTGCAGTCGAATGCCGCCGTCGTCGTCCATCGCGTGGGCCAGGTCGAGGCGAATCGGCCCTACCGGCGAGACCCAGCGCACACCAATACCGACGCCGGTCTTGAGGTTCGGCAGTTCAAGTGTGTTGAAGGAGTTGCCCTGGTCGATGAAGGTGGCGACCCGCCATTTTTCGGCGACGGAGTATTGATACTCGACGCTGCCGGCCACCATGTAGCGGCCACCGATACGGTCGCCATCGGAGTTTTCCGGGGACAGGCTCTGGTAGTCGTAACCGCGCACGCTCTGATCGCCACCGGCGAAGAAGCGCAAGGACGGCGGCACCGATTTGTACCCGTTGGTGGCGCTGCCGCCGACCTGCACCCGACCGAGAAAACGGTGTTTGTCGAAGACTGTGGTCAGGCCTTTGACCAGCGCCGTGCCGTAGAGCAAGTTGGTGTCCGAACCCAATCCTTCCTTGGCGACTTTGGTTTCGAATTGCAGGCGATAACCGTTGTGCGGATCGATGCGGTTGTCGCTTTTCAGATAGGAATAACTCACACCGGGCATCAGCAACGTGCTGAGCCCCGAATCGTCACCGAGTTTGTATTCCTCGTGCTGCCATTTGAGGGACACCACCCGCTGCCAGCCGCTGGGCAACTTGCTGTGCCATTCGGGGCCGAGGGTCAGCAATTTGCTGAGGGTATCAGTGCCGGCGATCTCTTCGTTCTGATAACCACCGGCAAAGCGCAGTTTGTCGGTCAGCGGCGGGTCCAGCGGCACGTCGTAAAACAGCCCGACGTTCTGCCGTGGCGCCGAAATCTCGGCCTCCCAGCCATAACTGTGCCCTTGGGGATTGACCCAATGCCGCGTCCAGTTGGCTTTGGCCCGTGGACCGACATCCGTGGAAAAGCCCAGACCGAGGCCCATGGTCCGTGGCTTGCGGGTTTGGAGTTTGACCGCCACCGGGATCACGTCGTCCTTGGACGCGGTCGGCGCCGCGTCGACGCGCACGCCCTCGAAATAGCCGCTCGATTGCAGCGCCTGATTGAGTTCGGCGATCAGTTCGGAGTCGTAGGGCGTACCAGCCTTGAACGGCACCATGCGTTGCAGCAGGTCTTCATCGAATGGCGTGTCACCTTCAAAACTGACTTTACCCAGCGCATAGCGCGGGCCGCTGTCGTAGATCAATTCGATGTCGGCGACACCGGCGCGCGGGTCCACCAGGAGTTTCTGGCGGGTGAAGCGCCCACTGAAAAAGCCATAACGCGAAGCCTGGTTCTGGATCAGCCGCTTGGCGTCCTCATAACGGCCATGGTTAAGCACCGCACCGGGTTTGAGCAGATCGCTTTTGGGCATTCGAAAGGACTTGAGGGAGGCCGCCGGGCCGTCGACGCGCATCGTGACGTTGCGCAAATGGATCGGCTCACCGGGTTCGATGTTCAGCACCAGGCGTGGCGTCTTGCCGCCCTTCACGTCGCTGTCGATTTGCGGCTGGTAATAACCCAAGGCCTGGGCGGCCTTGCGCGCCTGTTCTTCGGCGCCGCGACTGAAGCGCAGCAAGGCTTCTTCATCGCGATCGCCGAGGCTACCGATATAGCCTTCTATATTGGCCTTCAGTTCATCGTTGGACGGTTTGATCCGCACATCCAATTCACTTTGCGCCAGCGCCGCACCGCTGAAGATCAGCATCAGCACGCCACTGGTAAATCTTCCGGAAAACTTCATAGCGCGGATGCTATCACGAGCCTGGGGGCCTGATAGAGCCTGACCTGCCGCGAAAGTTCTACTGTTATGCCGTTGCCGTTTGTAACACCTGCGGATTCGCATGGAAAAACACGTGCTCAAGAATCGGGCCGACTGCTACTTCACCGATTTCCTCATAGCCTTGTCGTTTATAGAACTCCAGATAACGAGGATTCCCGGTGTCGAGGATCACGCCTTGGGAGTGTTCATCGACGGCGCACCAGTTGTGCACCGCTTGCAGCAGTTGTTCGCCGAAATGCTTGCCCTGGAATTGCGGGTGAACCCCCAGCAATGGCAAAACATGCACCGCATCGGACGGCACGCACGCCATGACGGCGGCATGGTAATCGAGGTAGCGTCGGGTACAGCGAAATCCGGTGCTGAGCACCATTCGCAGGCGCCAGGCCCAGCTTTCGGTGATGCCCAGGCGGCGTTGCGGCGGTGCGATCAGGGCGATGCCGATCAAACGGTCATTGACCAGCAGGCCGATGGCTGGCAACTCCTGAAGAAAGTGTTGCTTGACCAGTTCGCGCACCGTCGCCCGTACTCGCTGTTCGTAACCGGGGCGCTCGGCCTCGAACAGATAGCCGAATGTCGGCTCGTGCCGGTACGCCTGATACAACAAGGAACGTGCTTCGCGGGAATAGCCGCTGTCGAGCATGTGGATATCGGCAATGGCGGTCGAGGTTTCGGGCATAACGGTCGTTCTCCCCTGGGCGCGGCTCAGAAGGCCACGTTCTTATTGGTACGAGCCTTTGGGTGGCTTCACAGTTCCCCAGACAGGTATAGACCAAGCCGGGAGCTTCATCGACCGGGCTGACGCCTTCGCGGGCAAGCCTCGCTCCTACAAGGTTCGCGTCGAGCCACGATTAAATGATCAACACCCAATTTGTAGGAGCGAGACTTGCCCGCAAAGAGGCCCGATCTGCCAACACATCTCTGACAGAACACCACGAATCGCCTTACCCCAAGGCTGGCCCCATTCCTACATGTCAGCTAGCATCGCACTTTTGCCAGGACTGCCGACCAATGAAGATCGTTTCCTTCAACATCAACGGGCTGCGCGCTCGCCCGCATCAGCTGGCGGCGCTGATTGAAAAGCATAATCCGGACGTGATCGGGTTGCAGGAAACCAAAGTTCACGACGACCAGTTCCCCCTGGACGAGATTCAGGCTCTGGGTTATCACGTGCATTTCCACGGGCAAAAAGGCCATTACGGCGTGGCCCTGCTCTCGCGCCAGGAACCGATTGCACTGCATAAAGGTTTCGCTACTGACGAAGAAGATGCCCAACGGCGCTTCATCTGGGGCACGTTCGCCGACGCCAATGGCGTGCCGGTGACCATCATGAACGGCTATTTCCCACAGGGCGAAAGCCGTAATCACCCCACCAAATTCCCGGCCAAGGAACGTTTCTACAGCGATTTGCAACAATTGCTGGAAAGCCGGTTCAGCAACGACCAGCCGATTGTGGTGATGGGCGATGTGAACATTTCCCCGGAAGACTGTGACATCGGCATTGGCCCGGACAACATGAAGCGCTGGCTGAAAACCGGCAAATGCAGCTTCCTGCCCGAAGAGCGCGAATGGATGGCCCGCCTGAAAAATTGGGGCCTGGTCGACAGTTTCCGTCACCTGAACCCTGATATTGCCGACCGTTTCAGTTGGTTCGACTACCGCAGCCGCGGGTTTGAAGATGAGCCCAAGCGCGGGCTGCGGATTGACCTGATCATGGCATCCCATGGGTTGTTGCCGCGCGTGAAGGATGCCGGCGTGGATTACGATTTGCGCGCAATGGAAAAGCCCTCCGATCACGCGCCGATCTGGCTTGAGTTGAGCTAAAAGCAACAGATCGCAGCCTACAGAATGATCATTCCCACGCTCTGCGTGGGAATGCATCCCGTAACGCTCTGCGTCACATTCAAGAGCGGAACGCGGAGCGTCCTCGGCGGCGTTCCCACGCAGAGCATGGGAACGATCACTGTCATCGTTCAGAAACCTTACTGACTTATTCTCCCGGCACTTTCCCAGGCTTATAAGGTGCCGGCATGACGCTGCGCGTGTTGTTTGTGTCGATACTCGTCGCCCTGGTGCCGTTAAAAGTGTCGGCCGGCGATTTGCCGACGCCCGAACAGGGCCCGGTGTTGCGCATCCAGGGCTCGAACACCATCGGCGCAGCATTGGGCCCAGCGCTGGTCGAGGGTTTGATGCGTGAACAGGGCCTGCTCAAGGTTCACAGGCAAGCCCCGGACAAAGCCAACGAACAACGCATCGTCGGCGAAACCGTTCAGGGACGCCGAGTGGAGGTGGAGGTCGCGGCCCATGGTTCCAGCACCGGGTTCAAAGCCCTGAGAATCGCCTCTGCCGATCTCGCGGCTTCGTCGCGCCCGATAAAGGACAGCGAACGACTGAATCTTGAGCCACTGGGCGATCTGAAAAGCCCGGTTGCCGAGCAAGTCATCGCCATTGACGGGCTGGCGATCATCCTTCATCCGCACCATCCGCTGAAGCAACTCGACACCGAACAACTGGCGCGAATCTTCAGCGGCGAAGCGAAAACCTGGGAAGCACTCGGCAGCAGTGGTGGGACGATTCATCTTTACGCGCGAGATGACCAATCGGGTACCTATGACACATTCAAGGAACTGGTCCTCAGCCCCCGTGGGAAAACCCTGAGCGGCAACGCGAAACGCTTCGAATCCAGCGAGCAATTGTCCGACGCGGTCAGTCTGGACCCGCAAGGCATTGGCTTCATCGGTTTGCCCTATGTGCGCCAGGCCAAAGCCGTGGCCATTGTCGATGGCGACTCCCAGGCCATGCTGCCGGTCAATAGCCTGATCGCGACGGAAGACTACCCGCTGTCCCGGCGGCTGTTCCTTTACCTGCCGCCGACTGTGAAAAACCCTTGGGCCAAGGCCTTGGTGAAGTTTGCCCAGAGCAGCAAAGGCCAGGCAATCGTCGCGGCCAATGGCTTTGTTGCACAAACGGTTCAGGCCATGGCCGTCACGCCGAATGCGCTGATGCCTGAGGGGTATCAGGCTCTGAGCCGTCATGCCCAGCGCCTGACCGTGAATTTTCGCTTCGAAGAAGGCAGCGCGACGCTGGATAACAAGGCCCGACAAGACCTGTCGCGGGTGCTCGACTATATAAAGCAGCACCACAAAACCAATCGACAGGTGACACTGGTGGGGTTTGGCGACGCCAAGAGCGACCCCGCGCGGGCCGATCTGCTGTCGAAACTGCGGGCCATGGCGGTGCGGCGAGAACTGGTGAAAAGCGGCGTGGTGTTTCGCGAGATTCGCGGGTTCGGCGCCCAGATGCCGGTGGCGACCAACAGCGGGGATGAGGGACGGATCAAGAATCGGCGGGTGGAGGTTTGGGTGTATTGAATCAGATACTGATGTAGAGAGTCGGCTGACCCCATCGCGGGCAAGCCCGCTCCCACAGTGTCCGTGTCGTACACAAAATCTGTGAACACCACTGCAACTGTGGGAGCGGGCTTGCCCGCGATGAACGATGACGCGGTGCCTGTCAGTGCCCGCTACGCATCATCTCTTTCGGCACATATTTGCCGATCTCGAACTTGCCGATCGCCGCGCGGTGCACTTCGTCCGGGCCGTCGGCCAGACGCAGGGTGCGTTGCATGGCATACATGTAGGCCAACGGGAAATCGTTGGAAACCCCTGCCCCGCCATGGATCTGGATCGCCCGGTCGATCACCCGCAATGCGACGTTCGGCGCCACGACTTTGATCTGCGCGATCTCGCTCTTGGCCACCTTGTTGCCGACGGTGTCCATCATGTACGCCGCTTTCAATGTCAGCAGGCGCGCCATGTCGATCTCCATCCGCGAGTCGGCGATTTTGTCGATGTTACCGCCCAGACGCGCCAGGGGTTTACCGAACGCAGTGCGGTTGACCGCACGTTTGCACATCAGCTCCAACGCACGCTCAGCCATGCCGATCGAACGCATGCAGTGGTGAATTCGGCCTGGGCCGAGGCGACCCTGCGCAATTTCGAAGCCGCGTCCTTCACCCAACAGGACGTTTTCGTACGGCACCCGAACGTTTTCGAACAGCACTTCGGCGTGGCCGTGAGGCGCATCGTCGTAACCGAACACCGGCAGCGGCCGCACGATTTTCACGCCCGGGGTATCCACCGGCACCAGAATCATCGAGTGCTGCGCATGGCGCGGTGCATCCGGGTTGCTCAGGCCCATGAAGATCAGGATTTTGCAGCGCGGATCGCAGGCGCCAGAGGTCCACCATTTCTTGCCGTTGATCACCCACTCGTCGCCATCACGCACAGCGCGGGCGGCCATATTGGTGGCGTCGGACGAGGCCACGTCCGGCTCGGTCATGGCGAACGCCGAGCGAATCTCGCCGCGTAACAGCGGTTCGAGCCAGCGTTGCTTCTGTTCTTCATTGGCGTAACGCACCAACACTTCCATGTTGCCGGTGTCGGGCGCAGAGCAGTTGAACGGCTCAGGACCCAGCAGTGAGCGGCCCATGATTTCCGCCAATGGCGCATATTCGAGGTTGCTCAGGCCGGCGCCGAGTTCGGATTCGGGCAGGAACAAATTCCACAAACCTTCAGCTTTGGCCTTGAGTTTGAGTTCCTCCATGATCGCTGTCGGCTGCCAGCGATCGCCCTCGGCGACCTGGCGTTCGAACACCGCTTCGGCGGGGTAAACGTAGGTATCCATGAACGCGGTCACGCGCTCACGCAGTTCTTGCACTTTGGGCGAATAAGCGAAATCCATGGGCGGTTACCTTCTGAAGGGAGGTTGTTCAGGTGATGCAATCGATGCTAGAACAGCATTGATAATTTACCTAGCCTATTCTCGGCGTGTATTAACATTCATCACCGATATATGATCGACTGATCGAGCCCCCTTCCTGATAACAAGAACAGAGAGCGCAGCGCAATGAATCTGAGCAAGGTCGACCTCAACCTTTTCATCGTCTTCGACGCGATCTACACCGAAGCCAACCTGACGCGCGCCGGGCAGATTGTCGGCATTACTCAACCCGCGGTGTCGAACGCTCTGGCCCGCCTGCGCGAGACCTTCAACGATCCGCTTTTCGTGCGTACCGCCCAAGGCATGGTGCCCACGCCGATGGCGCAGAACATCATCGGCCCCGTGCGCAACGCCCTCTCCTTGCTGCGGGTGTCGGTGCAGGAAAGCCGTATTTTCAATCCGTTGCAGGCGGTCAAGACTTACCGCATCAGCATGACCGACCTCACTGAAGCGGTGATCCTGCCGCCGCTGTTCCAGCGCCTGCGACGCCTGGCGCCGACGGTGATCATCGAGAGTTTCCTGTCCAAACGTCGCGAGACCACCAAGGAATTGGCGGCCGGGCGTCTTGATTTCGCGGTGGATGCGCCACTCAACACTGACCCCCAGGTGCGTCACGTCAAGTTGATGGAGGACCGTTACGTGTGCGCCATGCGCAAGGGCCATCCCTTGGCGGGCAAAGAGAAATTCACCCTCGACGATTATCTGTCCCTGACCCACATCCATATTTCCAGCCGGCGCAGCGGTCTGGGTTATGTCGACCTGGCCCTGGGCAAAATGGGCATCCAGCGCAAGATCGCCCTGCGCTCCCAGCACTACTTGATGGCCTCCCAGGTGCTGCAACAGACCGACATGGTCATGACCGTGCCGGAACGCTTCGCCCGTCGCCATGACTTGTACGCGGTGAACCTGCCGGTCAAGGAAGTTCCGCCGGTGGAAACTCACCTCTACTGGCACGAAAGCACTGACCAGGATCCGGCCAACCGCTGGATGCGCGAGCAAATAATCGAGTTGTGCCAGCAGGTTACGGCGCATGAGAAGAAGCTGGACAAGGTGTAGGGCCTTTGCGCCGCGTCATCGTTCTTCGCGGGCAAGCCTCGCTCCTACGGTTTGAAATGCATTCCCCTGTAGGAGCGAGGCTTGCCCGCGAAGAGGTCGTCAGCAGCACCATAAATTCATGCCCCTTGACGTAAACGTCAACCTGCCATTAGCTTAGCGCCATGACCTTTTTCGAGCGCTTCCATGAGCAGCCAGACCTATAGCATTTCCGACCTCGCCCGCGAGCTCGACATCACCACCCGGGCCATTCGCTTCTATGAAGAGCAAGGCCTGCTCTGCCCCGAGCGTCGCGGTCAGGAACGCATTTACTCGCCCCGTGACAAGGTCAGCCTGAAGCTGATCCTGCGGGGCAAACGCATAGGTTTTTCCCTGGCCGAATGCCGCGAGCTGATCGAGCTCTATGACCCCTCCAGCGGTAACACCAAGCAACTGCACAGCATGCTGGCGAAAATCGCCGAGCGTCGGGAACAACTCGAACAGCAACTGCTGGACATCGAACAGATGAAACTTGAGCTCGATACGGCCGAAGAGCGCTGTACTCAGGCCTTGGAGCAAACGATCAAAAGCCAGCAGGCCGTCCAATAGGTCTACACAAGCCCGCTCCCACAGGGTTTTCCCAGCATTCAGACAATCAGCACAGGTCCATTGCCATGTCCCTACCCAGCCACGTACGCCTGGTCGAAGTCGGCCCCCGCGACGGTCTGCAAAACGAAGCCCAACCCATCAGCGTTGCAGACAAGGTGCAACTGGTCGATGCACTGACCGCTGCCGGCCTGGGTTACATAGAAGTCGGCAGTTTCGTCTCGCCCAAATGGGTGCCGCAAATGGCCGGTTCCGCCGAAGTCTTCGCGCAGATCCAGCGCAAACCGGGCGTGACCTATGGCGCCCTCGCCCCCAACCTGCGGGGCTTTGAAGATGCCATCGCCGCCGGGGTCAAGGAAGTCGCGGTGTTCGCCGCTGCGTCCGAATCGTTTTCCCAACGCAACATCAATTGTTCGATCAGCGAAAGCCTGGAACGCTTCGTGCCAATCATGGACGCCGCTAGACAACACGGCGTCAGCGTGCGCGGTTACGTGTCTTGCGTGCTGGGCTGCCCTTATGAAGGTGACATTGCACCGGAACACGTCGCCCGGGTTGCTCGTGAGCTCTATGCGATGGGCTGCTACGAGGTTTCGCTAGGGGACACCATCGGCACCGGCACCGCTGGCGCCACCCGCAAGATGTTCGAAGTGGTGTCGGCCGATGTGCCACGTGAAAAACTGGCCGGGCACTTTCACGATACCTATGGCCAGGCCATGGCCAACATTTACGCCAGCCTGCTGGAAGGCATCGCGGTGTTCGACAGCTCCGTCGCCGGCCTTGGCGGCTGCCCCTACGCCAAGGGCGCCAGCGGGAATGTCGCGACGGAAGATGTGGTTTACCTGCTCAACGGCCTGGGTATCGAAACCGGAATCGACCTGGACGCCTTGATCCGCGCCGGCCAACAGATTTGCACAGTGCTGGGGCGCCCTACCGGTTCACGCGTGGCCAAAGCCCGCAGTGCGCAGTGACAAGGTGGATGTGTCCAGGTGTTACCGCGTGTGCTGAAACGTGGGCGGAAACGAGTAACACGGAAACAAATTGTCAGGTTTGGCTCGGATAAAAACCCTCACGAAAAACTCAAACCATTGATTTTAAAGGGTTTTAAAAAGTTGGCACGGCTTCTGCTATCTCTATGGCATAACAAGAATAAAAACTGCAAACCAATAAAAATAAGACGTAACGACTCTGACATAACAAGAACAACACGGCAGAGACGCAGCTAACAGATTTTTTTGGAGAAGATGTGCTTTTCAGGGTGCTTTTCGAAGTTACCCGCAACCGGGCAGAGAACAATAAAACTACCTTCAGGTAGCTCCCGAACTGGTTGGATCGCTTGGCGAAAAAGTAGATCAGCGCTCAAAAAAATACGTTTGCTCTTGATCCCGGATGGGGATCGACAAAAAACAGCGGTAAAGGGCCACGGTTACCAAAAACAACAACAGACCGCCCCTCAATAATAAAAAAAGAGCACGTACGACAAAATTAAAGGGGAGCTTCGGCTCCCCTTTGTGCTTTCTGTCGTTCAGGTTTCCACGTCTCCTGTGGGAGCGGGCTTGCCCGCGATGAGGCCGGAACATTCAACATTGATGTCGACTGGTCTGACGCCATCGCGGGCAAGCCCGGTCCCACAGGGATTGGGTTACCGTTCGTTTACCCTGAGCTCCTCGATACTGATCTCACGCATCCGGAATTTCTGGATCTTCCCGGTCACGGTCATCGGAAATTCCTCGACGAATTTGAAGTAACGCGGTGTCTTGAAGTGCGCAATGCGCTCCTTGCACCAGGCTTGCAGTTCCTGCTCGGTAGCGCTGTGGCCGGGGTGGAATTTGATCCAGGCAACGATCTCTTCGCCATAACGGGAACAAGGAATACCGATCACTTGCACGTCGGCTATCGCCGGGTGGGTGAAGAAGAACTCTTCCAGCTCCCGTGGGTAAATATTCTCACCGCCGCGGATGATCATGTCTTTGTTACGCCCGGCGATGCACACATAACCTTCGTCGTTCATGCTCGCCAGATCGCCGGTGTGCATCCAGCCCGCCTCATCGATAGCCTCGGCGGTGCCCTGCGGGTTATTCCAGTAGCCGAGCATCACACTGTAACCTCGAGTACACAGCTCACCGATGGTGCCGCGCGGTACCAGGTTGCCCGCCTCGTCGATGATTTTGCTTTCCAGTTGCGGCTGGGTTCGGCCAACAGTGGTGACGCGCAATTCCAGCTCGTCTGACGGACCGGTCTGCAAAGACACGGGGCTGGTTTCCGTCATGCCGTAGGCAATCTGCACTTCGCTCATGTGCATTTCATTGATGACCCGACGCATCACTTCGATCGGACAGGTCGCCCCGGCCATGATCCCGGTGCGCAGGCTCGACAAATCAAACTCGGCGCGCTGGGGTTGATCGAGCATGGCGATGAACATGGTCGGCACGCCGTAAAGCGCGGTGGCTTTTTCTTCGGCGACGGTGCTCAGCGTCAGCAATGGATCGAAGGCGTCGTTGGGGTAAATCATGGTGCTGGCGTGGGTGATGCAGCCGAGGTTGCCCATGACCATGCCGAAGCAGTGATACAGCGGCACCGGGATCACCAGCCGATCATTGGCCGTCAGCCCGAGGCTTTCGCCGACCATGTAGCCGTTGTTGAGAATGTTGTAGTGGCTGAGGGTCGCGCCCTTGGGGAAACCGGTGGTGCCTGAGGTGTACTGAATGTTCACTGCCTGGTCGAAATGCAGGCTGTCCTGGCGTTCCCGCAATTGCTCGACCGACACGCTGGCCGCCAGATCGGTCAGTTGCGACCACGGAAGGAAACCCGATGGCGGCTGTGCATCCAGGCTGATCACGCCGCGCAGTTCCGGCAGGCGTTCGCTCTGTAACTGGCCGATGGCTTGCTCTGCCAGTTCCGGTGCCAATCCTTGCAACATGCCGTGATAGTCGGAGGTTTTGAAGGCCCCGGCACAGACCAGCCATTGGCAACCGGATTGCTTCAACACGTATTCGAGTTCGGAACTGCGGTAAGCCGGGTTGATGTTGACCAGGATCACGCCGATTTTCGCACTGGCGAACTGGCTGATGCACCACTGGGCACAGTTCGGCGCCCAGATGCCGAGCCGGTCACCGGCCTGCAAGCCCAACGCCAAAAATGCCCGGGCGTGCAGCTCGACGGCTTCTGACAGCTGCTGCCAGGTGTAGCGCAATTGCTGATGGCGCACGACCAGCGCCTCCCCGTTCGGGTATTGCGCGACCGTATTATCAAACGCCTGCCCGATGGTTATCGCCAGCAAGGCTTTATCCTGGGAACCACGGGTATAGCTGCGCTGCGGGCTTGCACTGGGTTGATCCATGATGACCCCTATTGTCTTTATTAGTGGGCTTTACCGGCGACCAGTGGGAGCGGGCTTGTGTGGCGAGGGGACTTGCCCCCGTTAGAGTGCGCAGCGCTCGCAGATCCTGGGTCCGCTGCGCGGCCCAACGGGGGCAAGCCCCCTCGCCACATAAGCCCGCTCCCACAGAGTCGGTCCGCTTTACCGTGTCGAAACTGGCTCTACTCTCGCTCAAGTTGACGTTAACGTAAAGGGTGATTGACAGCCATTCGTCACAGGCTTACGTTAACGTAAAGGTGAGAGCCGAATCACTGCCCTCCCCACCCTACAAAAAAGCCAAAAGGTGCCCCATGAGCTACCCATCCCTGAACTTTGCCCTCGGTGAAACCATCGACATGCTGCGCGATCAGGTTCAGTCCTTCGTCGCCAAAGAGATCGCCCCGCGCGCTGCTCAGATCGACATCGACAACCTGTTCCCCGCTGACCTGTGGCGCAAATTCGGCGACATGGGCCTGCTGGGCATCACCGTGCCGGAAGAGTACGGCGGTGCGGGCCTGGGCTATCTGGCCCATGTTGTCGCCATGGAAGAAATCAGCCGAGGATCGGCCTCGGTCGCGCTCTCTTACGGCGCTCATTCCAACCTTTGCGTCAACCAGATCAACCGTAACGGCACTCACGAACAGAAAAGCAAATACCTGCCGAAACTGATCAGCGGCGAGCACATCGGCGCCTTGGCCATGAGCGAACCGAATGCCGGTTCCGACGTGGTGTCGATGAAACTGCGCGCCGACAAACGTGGCGACCATTACGTACTCAACGGCAGCAAAACCTGGATCACCAACGGCCCTGACGCCAATACCTACGTGATCTACGCCAAGACTGACCTGGAAAAAGGCCCCCACGGCATCACCGCGTTCATCGTCGAACGTGACTGGAAGGGTTTCAGCCGCAGCAACAAATTCGACAAGCTTGGCATGCGCGGTTCGAACACCTGCGAGCTGTTTTTCGATGACGTCGAAGTGCCGGAAGAAAACATCCTCGGCATGCTCAACGGTGGCGTGAAAGTGCTGATGAGCGGCCTCGACTACGAGCGCGTTGTGTTGTCGGGTGGCCCGACCGGGATCATGCAGGCTTGCATGGACCTGATTGTTCCGTATATCCATGACCGCAAACAGTTCGGCCAGAGCATCGGCGAATTCCAGCTGATCCAGGGCAAAGTCGCCGACATGTACACCCAACTCAACGCAAGTCGCGCCTATCTCTACGCGGTGGCCCAGGCCTGCGAGCGCGGCGAAACCGCGCGCAAGGACGCCGCCGGCGTCATCCTCTACAGCGCCGAATGCGCGACCCGGATGGCCCTCGACGCGATCCAGATTCTCGGTGGCAACGGCTACATCAACGAATTCCCGGCCGGTCGTCTGCTACGTGACGCCAAGCTGTACGAAATCGGCGCCGGCACCAGTGAGATCCGTCGCATGCTCATCGGTCGCGAACTGTTCAACGAAACCCGCTAAACGGAGCTGCACATGGCTATCCTGCATACCCAGCTCAACCCTCGTTCAGCGGAGTTCGCGGCCAACAGCGCGGCAATGCTCAAGCAGGTCGACGCCCTGCACACCCTGCTCGCCCAAGTGCAGCAAGGTGGCGGCCCGAAGGCTCAAGAACGCCACACATCGCGAGGCAAACTGCTGCCGCGTGAACGGATCAATCGTCTGCTCGATCCGGGTTCGCCGTTTCTGGAAATCTGCCAACTGGCGGCCTACGCGGTCTATGGCGAAGACGTTCCGGCCGCTGGCGTAATTGCCGGAATCGGCCGGGTGGAAGGCGTCGAATGCATGATCGTCGCCAACGATGCCACTGTGAAAGGCGGCTCGTATTACCCGCTGACGGTGAAAAAACACCTGCGCGCGCAAACCATCGCCCAACAGAATCGCCTGCCCTGCATCTATCTGGTGGACTCCGGCGGCGCCAACTTGCCGCGTCAGGATGAAGTGTTCCCGGACCGCGAACACTTCGGGCGGATCTTCTTCAACCAGGCCAACATGAGCGCTATGGGCATTGCGCAGATTGCGGTGGTCATGGGCTCGTGCACCGCCGGTGGTGCTTATGTCCCCGCGATGGCCGATGAAGCAATCATGGTCCGTCAGCAGGCAACGATTTTCCTCGCCGGCCCACCGCTGGTGAAGGCCGCGACGGGTGAAGTGGTCAGCGCCGAAGACCTCGGCGGGGCCGATGTCCACTGCAAGATTTCCGGCGTCGCCGACCACTACGCCGAGAGCGATGAACACGCCATCGCCTTGGCCCGACGCAGCGTCGCCAACCTCAATTGGCGCAAACTGGGCGAACTGCAACAACGCACGCCAATCGCGCCGCTGTACAGCAGTGACGAGTTGTATGGCGTGGTGTCGGCGGATGCCAAGCAACCGTTCGACGTGCGCGAAGTGATTGCGCGTCTGGTGGACGGCTCGGTGTTCGATGAATTCAAGGCATTGTTCGGCACGACATTGGTCTGCGGCTTTGCCCACCTGCACGGTTACCCGATCGCGATACTCGCCAATAACGGCATCCTCTTCGCCGAAGCCGCGCAGAAAGGCGCGCACTTCATCGAACTGGCCTGCCAGCGCGGCATTCCATTGCTGTTCCTGCAAAACATCACCGGTTTCATGGTCGGCCAGAAATACGAAGCCGGCGGCATTGCCAAGCATGGCGCGAAACTGGTGACTGCCGTGGCGTGTGCCAAGGTGCCGAAATTCACCGTGATCATCGGCGGCAGTTTCGGTGCCGGTAACTACGGCATGTGTGGACGGGCTTACGATCCACGCTTCCTGTGGATGTGGCCAAACGCGCGGATTGGCGTGATGGGGGCCGAACAGGCGGCGGGCGTGCTGGTGCAGGTCAAGCGTGAGCAAGCCGAGCGCGGTGGCCATGGTTTCAGCGCCGAGCAGGAAGCCGAGATCAAGCAACCGATTCTCGATCAATACGAAGAGCAGGGTCACCCCTACTATTCCAGCGCCCGGTTGTGGGATGACGGTGTCATCGACCCGGCGCAGACCCGCGATGTGTTGGCCCTGGCCTTGTCGGCGTCGCTGAACGCACCAATCGAACCGAGCCGCTTCGGCGTGTTCCGGATGTGATCCGACCTTGTAGGAGCGAGCGGGCGGTGTTCCGACTTGCCCGCGAACCGGTATGACGCGGTGCAACAGGTACACCGCGGCGCTTGCTTCGCGGGCAAGCCTCGATCCTACAGAATAGAGTTGTGGAGACGGACAAACATGAGCGACTTCAACACCCTCGAACTGCTGAGCGATCCAAGAGGTTTTGCGACCTTGTGGCTCAGCCGTGAAGAAAAGAACAACGCCTTCAATGCCGAAATGATCCGCGAACTGATCCTCGCGCTGGACAAAGTATCGAGCGATGCCAGCCTGCGTTTTCTGCTGATCCGTGGGCGTGGCAAGCATTTCAGCGCCGGCGCCGATCTGGCCTGGATGCAGCAATCGGCCGAACTCGATTACCACACCAACCTCGACGACGCCCGGGAACTGGCGGAATTGATGTACAACCTCGCCAAGCTGAAAATCCCGACGCTGGCCGTGGTGCAAGGCGCGGCCTATGGCGGCGCGCTGGGCCTGATCAGTTGCTGCGACATGGCCATCGGTGCCGACGACGCGCAGTTCTGCCTGTCGGAAGTCCGTATCGGCCTGGCACCAGCGGTCATCAGCCCGTTCGTGGTGCAAGCCATCGGCGAGCGCGCAGCACGCCGCTATGCCTTGACCGCCGAACGGTTCGGCGGGCAGCGGGCCCGGGAAATCGGCTTGTTGTCGGAGAGCTACCCGATGGCTGAACTGGAGCAGAAAGTCGATCAATGGGTCGACAACCTGCTGCTCAACAGTCCGGCGGCCATGCGCGCCAGCAAGGATTTGCTGCGTGAAGTCGGCCACGGCGCGCTGACCCCGGCGCTGCGGCGCTACACCGAAAACGCCATCGCCCGAATCCGCGTCAGCCCCGAAGGCCAGGAAGGCCTGCGCGCCTTCCTGCAAAAACGCTCGCCAACCTGGCAAGCCGAAACCACCCTCAAGGAGCCGCGTTGATGAGCGCACCTGTACTCACCACCTTGCTGGTGGCCAACCGCGGCGAAATCGCTTGCCGGGTGATGCGCACCGCCAAAGCCCTGGGCATGACCACCGTGGCCGTGCACAGCGCCACCGACCGCGATGCCCGGCACAGTCGCGAAGCCGATATCCGCGTTGATCTGGGCGGCAGCAAAGCCGCCGACAGTTACCTGCAAATCGACAAACTGATCGCCGCCGCGAAAGCCAGCGGCGCTCAGGCGATTCATCCCGGTTATGGTTTTCTCTCGGAAAACGCCGGGTTCGCCCGCGCAATTGAAGCGGCCGGCCTGATCTTCCTCGGCCCGCCCGCCTCGGCCATCGACGCGATGGGCAGCAAGTCCGCGGCCAAGGCCCTGATGGAAACTGCAGGCGTGCCACTGGTTCCCGGCTATCACGGCGAAGCCCAAGACCTCGACACCTTCCGCGATGCTTGCGCACGCATCGGTTATCCGGTGCTGCTCAAAGCCACGGCGGGCGGCGGCGGTAAAGGCATGAAAGTCGTCGAGGACGTCAGCCAACTGGCTGAAGCCCTGGCCTCGGCGCAACGTGAAGCGCAGTCATCATTCGGCGACTCGCGGATGCTGGTGGAGAAATACCTGCTCAAGCCACGTCACGTGGAAATCCAGGTATTCGCCGACCAGCATGGCAACTGTCTGTACCTCAATGAACGTGATTGCTCGATCCAGCGCCGGCATCAGAAAGTCGTCGAGGAAGCGCCCGCCCCAGGCCTGAGCCAGGAACTGCGTCGCGCCATGGGCGAAGCCGCTGTGCGCTCGGCACAGGCCATCGGTTACGTCGGCGCCGGCACTGTGGAGTTTTTGCTGGATGCGCGCGGTGAGTTCTTCTTCATGGAGATGAACACGCGCCTGCAAGTGGAGCACCCGGTGACAGAAGCCATCACCGGCCTCGATCTGGTGGCCTGGCAGATCCGCGTAGCGCGTGGTGAAGCGTTGCCGATAACCCAGGATCAGGTACCGCTGATCGGTCATGCGATCGAAGTGCGGCTGTATGCCGAAGACCCGGGCAACGATTTTCTGCCAGCCACCGGGCGTCTGGCGTTGTATCGCGAATCCGCCGCAGGGCCGGGGCGTCGCGTCGACAGTGGCGTCGAAGAAGGCGACGAAATTTCGCCGTTCTACGACCCGATGCTCGGCAAGCTGATCGCCTGGGGTGAAGACCGTGAGCAGGCGCGGCTGCGTTTGCTGAGCATGCTCGATGAGTTTGCCATCGGCGGATTGAAGACCAACATCAACTTCCTGCGCCGGATCATCGGCCACCCGGCATTTGCCGCGGCAGAACTGGATACCGGTTTTATTCCGCGATATCAGGAACAGCTGCTGCCAGCACCTTCAGACCTCAGCGATGAATTCTGGCAAGCCGCCGCCCAGGCGTTCGCGCAAAGCCAGCCGACTGTTTCACGCACCGATGACTTGAGTTCGCCTTGGGCGATTAACAATGGTTTGCGTATTGGGCTGCCTACAGAATTCACCCTGCATTTGAGTTGCGAAGAGCAAGACCGGGCGCTGACTTTGGGTGATGCCGATGCTCATACCGCGCAGCTCAAGGGTGAATCCCTGCTGACCGAACACAACGGTTTGCGCCGCCAGCACCGGGCAATCCGCCGGGGCGATACGCTGTATCTGCAATGGGATGGTGAGCTGCGCCGCATCGAGCCGTATGACCCGATCAGTGCCGTCGAAGCCAGTCACAGCCATCAGGGCGGACTCACCGCGCCCATGAACGGCAGCATCGTGCGAGTGCTGGTGGAGGCTGGGCAAACGGTCGACGCCGGGGCGCAATTGGTGGTGCTGGAAGCGATGAAAATGGAGCACAGCATTCGCGCGCCTCACGCTGGGATTATCAAAGCGTTGTATTGCCAGGAAGGCGAAATGGTCAGCGAAGGCAGTGCATTGGTGGAGTTGGAACCGGCGTGAAATGAAGATCGGTCCTACGCGTTGCGAGGACCGATCTGATTAGAATTTGGCAGTCGCCTGAACCACTACGCCGATAATTCGGCATTCCTCGGTGAAAAGGGCTTTCGGATAGGTCGGATTGAGCGGGACCAGGTAACGCTGCCCGCCCTCTTCGATCAGCTTGCGAAAAACCGCCTCGGCGCTGCCGGGCCATTGGGCGATCACCAGTTTGCCAGGCTCGGGCACGATGGCCGGGTCCACCAGAATCAACATGTCCGCGGCAATGCTCACCCCCGTGGGTGCAGTCATCGCATCACCGACCACCACCAACCAGAACGCCGCGCCCTGGGCATGGTAATCGGACAGCTCGAAGCGCGGCGTGCTGGCAGTCGATGAGGCGCCGTAAGCCGATAGTTCGCCATCGCGCACCTCCCCGGTTTCCCGCCAATCACTGACCGGGTAGCGAAAGTACGGGTTGTACTTTTGCGTCAGGGGGATTTGCTCATCATCCTGAGAGGCTTGCGGTTCACGGATCACCATCGCGACTTCAAGGTAGTCCATTCCCAGCGCCTGCAAGACACGGTTCATCTCTTGAATGCCGGGCTGGCGACGTTTATTCAGCCAATGGCCGACACCGCCCTGGGACATTCCGATGCGCTCGGCGAGTATTTCTTGAGTGACTTTGAGTTCACTCATTTTGGCCTTGACCAATTCAATCCATTTATCCATGTGCGGCACGATACGTGGGGGACTCCGACCAACAAAACACAAATTGTAGTATTTAAATTAAAGACACAAATACAGTAAGTACTAAGCTGGGCTCACGGATTTGAATCTCTCACGGAGCTTGCCATCGTCATGACCATTCCCAGCATTACCCTGCCCGACATGCAATTCGACACCACACTCAATTCGCCAAAAGGCTCGGCCGCCGCGCAGCGGGCACTGGACTATTACTTGAAACCAGCTGTGTCAGATGAGGCCAGCGAAGAACGTTTCTTCGATGTGAACCGTAACATCAGCAGCGAAGAGGCGTTGGTCCATGCTTCGGATCTGTTGCGCTGTGCCGCTGCCACCGCGCATGAATCAGCCAACCAGCTGCAGGGCGCAAGCCGGGATCTGGCATTTTCGACGGTGCACATGATCGACATGGCCAAGGCGATGGTCGACCGATCCCTGGAAGGGGCATAGCAGGACTGAGGCGAATACGCTGGAGGAGAAAGGAAAGAATTTTCCAATCACGCAGATAAAAACATTTGACTTGCAAATGATAATGATTATTATTGCATGCAGCTGGTCGCGAGATCAGTCGATGGACCAGGGACCTTAGGTCGGTCTCCTGGACTATCTCCTCATCAGGCTAATCACGGTTTTTGACCCGGCTTTTTGCCGGGTCTTTTTTTTGCCAGTTTTCTGGCTTATGGCTTCAGGCTAATGAAGTCTGTGGGTGCTGCAAATTCGATTGGCGCGGATGATATCAAAAGAATATCTGTTGGCAAGAGAAGCCCGGCAGCATTGGGCCAAACTAACGAAAAATAGCACTTGAGAATCACTTGCACAGTCTCTAAGCTGCATCGGCGTCAAGGAGGACGCCCCCCCTTTTTACCCTCGCAATTTCCCCCGGTTTCTCGCTCCCTTGCGTGTAAAGTAGCAGCCATAAAAATCATATGCAGGAATTGGTTATGGCCGTGGCTAGATCTTCTTTCGACATCAGCGCGAACTTCGACAGTGGCAACATCGAAGTGCTGGACATCAGCAATCCTCTGCAAGCGCTGCTGGCGATCAAGCCAGACACTCGCAGCCAGCATTTCCAGTGGTTTCACTTCAAGGCCAGCGGTCTGCATGTCGGTGAAGAGCATTGGTTTCGCCTGAACAACGCCAGTAAATCCTCGTACAACAAAGCCTGGGATGGCTATCAGGCAGTGGCGTCCTATGACCACGTCAACTGGTTCCGGGTGCCAACCATCTTCGAAGGTGACTGCCTGCGTTTCAGTCTCGAAGCCACTGCCACCCATGCCTGGTTCGCCTATTTCGAACCTTACAGCCGGAGCCGTCATGACTGGCTGATCGAACAGGCATTGACCAAAGCCGGCGCCGAATTGCTCGCCACCGGCAAAAGCGTTGAAGGTCGCGACATCCAGTTATTGCGCAAAGGTACGGGTGCCGAAGGTCAGCGCAAGGTCTGGATCATTGCCCAGCAACACCCCGGCGAACACATGGCCGAGTGGTTCATGGAAGGGGTTATCGAGCGTCTGGAAAAACACGACGATCCGGTGCTGAAAAAATTCCTCGCCAGCGCCGACCTGTACCTGGTGCCGAACATGAACCCGGACGGCGCCTTCCACGGTCATTTGCGTACCAACGCCATGGGCCAGGACCTGAACCGCGCCTGGCAGAGCGCCAGCCAGGAAGCTACCCCGGAAGTACTGTTCGTTCAGCAGCAGATGGAAAAATACGGCGTCGACCTGTTCCTCGACATCCATGGCGATGAAGAAATCCCCTACGTGTTCACCGCCGGTTGCGAAGGCAACCCGGGCTATACGCCGCGCATCGAAAAACTCGAAGAGCATTTCCGCAGTCATCTGAAACATCAGACCAAAGACTTCCAGACCAAACATGGCTACACCCGCGACGAGCCGGGCAAAGCCAACATGACCCTGGCCTGCAACAGCGTCGGCCAGAAGTTCGACTGCCTGTCGCTGACCCTGGAAATGCCCTTCAAAGACCACAATGACGCACCGAACCCACTGACCGGCTGGTCCGGCAAACGCTCCAAGCAATTGGGCAAGGATGTGCTGACAACCATCGCCGACATGGTCGATATCCTGCGCTGAATGTCCTTGGGTCAAAAGATCGCAGGCTTGTGCCGAGGGCTGCGATCTTTTGAAGTTTTCACTGGGCAGCGATCCGCACACAATCTTCCGGGCATCAATGCGGTGGCGCTGATTTATTGCTGGATGACGCTCGCCACCAAAACACCCAACACCTGTGGCGAGGGGGCTTGCCCCCGTTCGGCTGCGCAGCAGTCGTAAACCGATTAAACGCGGTATGCCTGACCTGTCGCATTTAGGGCTGCTTCGCAACCCAACGGGGGCAAGCCCCTCGCCACATTTTTCAGCAACCCGGATCACCCGCGATCCTTACCCCGCAGCATGCTGTTCAGCACATCATCCCGACGCACCCAACCGTGAAACAACGCCGCCGCCAAATGCAGCAACACGGTCAGAAACAGCAGGTACGCCAGGTACCCATGCGCGTTGCGCAGGAACGCAAACACCTGCGCATTCGCTGGCAGAATCGACGGCAACTGCAACGAACTACTGAGCATTACCGGATCGCCAGCGGCCGAAATCATTGCCCAGCCCAGTAGCGGCAAAATCAGCATCAAGGCATACAGCAGCGCATGCGAAGCCTTGGCCGCGAACGCTTGCCAGGCTGGCAGGTCTGCCGGCAGCGGTGGTTGGCGGGTCGAAAAACGCACGGCCAGACGCACGATCACCAGCAGCAGAATCGCAACGCCCAAAGGTTTGTGCAGCTGGATCAGCCACTGATGGCGTTCGGATACCGAGGCGGCCATGCCCGCGCCGATAAACAGCATCGAGAGGATCATCAGCGCCATCAGCCAGTGCAGCAGCCGCGCCAATGGCGCGAAATGAGTCGGTTGAGCGCTCATTGTTGAGACTCCTGTTTGGCGTTGGGTAACTGCTTCACTTCGCTGGCGCGGCGCAGGTAAGAACGGGCGTAACCCGCTGAGCGAGCGGCGAGCAGCGGGTCGTCGGAGCCTTCGATACCGCTGGGCAATACCAGTGGGTCGTAGTTGATGTCACGGCACTCGCCATTGAGTTGCGGTTGGGTGCTTTCGAGCACCAGCGTGCCCGCGTTCAGCACTTTTCGGCCGTCGGGCCAGGCTTTGCTCGCATCGTTGGTCGGGTCCCCAGGGTTCGCCAAGGTGATGTTCAACTGCCAACGCAGCGGTCCGGCAGACAAGCGCTGCACCAAGTCTTTCTCCAGGAAATCACTGCCCTCGGCGGCCGTTGCACCGGCCGCGTCCTGAGCCACTGGCGTCATGCTCCAACGCACCGCTTGCCGCTGACCGGCCGCGTTCACCAGGTAAAACGCGTTGACGCTGTTATAAGTCTCTGTCGCGTAACTGGCAGAAGGTTTGGCCGTCTTGATCCAGGCCAGAAACGGCGCGGCTTCAGGGTGAGAACCAAAGAACGCTGACACCGCCGCCGGATTCGGTTTGCCGGTTGCCGGATCCGGTGACTGTGCTTGTTGCAACTGATAGAACGCCTCGGGCGTGCCCACCGGGAACACCGGCATGCTGTTCATCCCGGTGCGCCACTGCTGACCGTTGGCCTGGGTAAAACGGAGCGCCAGGCTGCGGATCGGCACGCTGTTGTCCGGCGCGTAAGGATTGCCGGCAGGCAGCGCGAAACGCCCCACCACCGGGGTCCGCGCTTCATTGAATACTTGGGCACTGGAATATTCGCGCGCCTGGTTGCTGCTTTCGAAATGCCCGATCACGCACACGCCTTTGGCGTGATTGCGACGGAATCCCGGGTGCACGCCGTTATTTTTCTCCAGCACATTGATCAAGTCTTTTGGCGTCAGGCGTTGTGGGTCGAGCGTGCCATTGACGTAGGCAAAAGCCCCGGCCAGCGCCGCGACCACCACGGCAATGCCGGTCAGGCGCAATGTCAGGCTCGCGGCACTCAACGGTGGCCGAGAGGGCCCTGTTGTAGATGAACGATCAACCATGAAAGTCTCCAGGGCATCGGGGGAAAAGACCTATGAGACGAACGTCACGTAGGATTATTCCCCCTGAACTGTAGTTTCTTTCAAAGCGCCGCGAGCGGCGGATCCTCAAGCCTCCTCAAACACGGTTAAAACGCGGGGCACGCTTCTCCAGAAACGCCTGCATACCTTCCTTTTGCCCCTGCGTGGCAAACAAACCATGAAACACTCTGCGCTCATACAGAAGGCCATCGTGCAATCCCGACTCCAAAGCCCGGTCAACCGCTTCACGCGCAGCCAAGGTGGCGGTTTTGGCGAAACCGGCGATCGTCTGCGCGACCACCAAGGATTGCTCCAGTAGATCGCTGGCAGCGATTACACGCGATACCAGTCCTGCCCGTTCCGCTTCTTCGGCCGACATCGAGCGTCCGGTCAGAATCATGTCCATGGCTTTCGCCTTGCCGATCAGGCGTGTCAGACGCTGGGTGCCTCCCATGCCAGGCATCACCCCCAATTTGATTTCCGGTTGGCCAAACCAAGCCGTATCCGCGGCGAAGATCAGATCGCACATCATGGCCAACTCACAACCGCCGCCATAGGCATAACCGGCAACAGCGGCCAGCTTGGGCGTACGTAACGCGGCAAAGGCTTCCCACTCGGCAAAATAATCCTCGTGAACCATGTCCAGATAAGACTTTTCGTACATTTCCTTGATATCGGCGCCAGCCGCAAAAAAATCCTGCGTCCCGGTGATCACGAAACAACCGACGCCGGGGTCGCGATCCAGTCGTTGCAAGGTGTCCAGCAGTTCGCGCATAAGGGCCGAGCTCAAAGCATTCCTGGCCTGGGGACGATTGAGACGAATCAATACCACTCGATCAAGACGTTCGATCAGTGTGTGCATGGTGACCTCTTTGGATGCGGGTGAAAGGTTTGAATGAAAAATACGCTTGGCCAGCATCAGGAATCCCAGATTGCGCCATAGGCCGGAATGCCCCGCCCCTCCATTTCCTCAACCACTCGCTGAGTGAGCGTCTGGTTCGAAATGCAGATCACCGCCTCGGCACCGAACGTTCGAACGGCGTCATAGGCCAGATGCACAAGGTCTGGCTTGCCGAGCACATCGGTGTCCCAGATCAAGGCGTCAGGATTGGCCCGCAGAATCTCTTCCACCAGTTCGTCACCGTAGGTTTTTCGGGGGCTACGCGTCGACCAGACCAGACGTATCGGCACCTGTTTGGCCAGCAAATGGGGCAACACCGGCCCGATGCCACTGCCCGTGGCGATGTACACCACCGATTTGAACAGGGTTTCGATATGGGCCACGCCAGCGGTGGTGATGCCTTTGACCCAGACATGAGTCGGCATCTGCTCGATCAGCTCGCCGGTCCAGTCACCCGCCCGGGAAATGATCAGGCGAAAACCCGCTTCACCCGGTGTGGGAATATTGGCAAAGGAATGCCACTCCATAAGCGGGTTGAGACTGATTGCGTTGGACGAGCCGGCAAACGGCGTGACATGGGCAAAACGGGCGATCACCGCATGGGAAGAAGGCCTGATCAGTTGCACCGGCACTTTGCGCAGGCGAAACCATGGCAAGGCAATACTGAACGTCAGCACAAACAGCATCCAGAACGGCACCGACGTTGATAGCACCTCGTGCACGGCGACCTGCGGATTCTGATCCCGGGTAAACAGTACGGTCCAAACCCAGAACAGGCCCAGTGCGGACCATCCACCAAAGCGGTGCATTCGTTCGAACCCGTTATGAAAACGTGCGCGAATCCATGGATGAGCCATCGTCGCCACCAACAGCAAGATGCTCAGCAATCCGGCGCTTACGCCCAGCAAGGCCGGGGAAGTCTCGCCCAGGCCCGCAGTCCAGTGCCAGATCAAGGAGCCACACAACACCGCGAACCAGCCAATCGCCGCCAGCGCGCCACCGCTGTGCAGGCCGCCGAAGTGATAAACCTTGGCCAGTGAGCGGCGAATCGCCAGTGGCCAGCAAGTGGGCGCCCGGGTTGCCAGCCAGAACAGCAGATTGATGATGTATTGCTGGCGAATCAAAATCGCCATCGACAGATTGGCCACCACCAAACCCGACAGCGCCTCAAGCACAATCCCCGAGGATGTCCACCACTGCCCCGCGGTCAGCCCATGCGCCAGCGCTGCAATATTGAGCGCAAGCACCAAGGCAACCAGACGGTTGTAATGTGAAAATATCGACAACGTTCCCAATCGCCGCCATAACGCGCGTTTTGCGGGCAGCGTGGTGGCCGGAATCATCCCGCTCATGCGCTCACCCCTTGCCTGCTTGCCGCATCGAGGTCGGCCTGATGCGTCATCGCCCATTCCAGCAACAAGCGCTTGTCGACCTTGCCCCGTGATGTCAGTGGAATGTGCTCCACAGCGAGGATCAGCGAAGGGACGCAATAGTAGGCAAGCCGTTCTTCACAGCGACGTCTTGCAGCATCGATGTCCGTGGCAAGCGGATAGACGAAGGCCACCAGATGGCGACTGTCGAGTTTCAACGTGACCGCCCGCTCGCAGCGGTCCGTTGATTCCAGAGCGGCCGAAACAGCGTCAAGCTCTACTCGAAACCCTCTGACCTTGACCTGATCATCGACGCGTCCCAGGTGTTCAAGTTCTCCGTTGGCTGTCCAGCGCCCCAGATCACGTGTGCGGAACATCATCCGGCCCTGCCCCAGAAACGGATCAGGCCGATAACGCTCGGCGGTCAGCGCCGGGTTCCCCAAATAACCGGCCGTCACACAGTCGCCACCGGCCCACATCTCGCCTTGCTCACCCACGTTGCAGAGCTGGCCCGCCTCGTCCAGTACGTACACCGTGTTGTTGGGCGTGGGTTTGCCTATCGTCAACGCACCTGCGCCCCGGTAATGCTGCAGGGTATTGATAATGGTGGTTTCGGTCGGGCCACAGGCATTGTAGAAAGTGCAGAACGAGGACCAGCGATCCGCCAGAGGTTGCGGGCACGGCTCTCCGGCAAGGGCCACGACCTTGATTTGCTGACAACGCAAGGGATCGAGTGTGCCGAGAATCGAGGGCGTGGCGATCAGCACATCGCATTGTTCGGCAGTCTGGCCGATGTCCTTGCCACGGATCATCAACGTTGCGCCATGAGCCAGACAACCGAGTATTTCCCAGGCCGCCATGTCAAAGGCAATGTTAAGTATCTGCCCCACCTTGAGCCCGGGGCGCAGGCCGAGATTGCCAGGCGCTGTCAGCAGAATGTTGCACACATTGCGTTGGGTCACCCGCACCCCATTGGGCAGGCCAGTGGTGCCGGAGGTGAACAGAACAAAACACTGTGGGTCTGGTGTCGCGGTCAGCGAATAGCCCTCATTGAGGTCGTCTGCGGCCGTTGATTCCAGCTTCATGAACTCATCGAGGCAAATGCAGAGCTGCTGTGACGCCAGGGGAATTCGCGACTCGAGGCTCGACAGCGTCAGCACCACACGCGTGGAGGCCACTTCCATGATGTGGCGCAATTGCGCGGCGGGAGTAATCCCCACGTGTTGAGGGATATAGGCAGCGCCCACTTTCAATACTGCCAGGATGCCCACCAGCATCGGGATGGAACGTTCCACAAACAAGGCCACGTGATCGCCCGGGCTCACGCTCTTCTGACGTAACACTGCGGCCAGTCGGTTGGCCTGCCGGTTTAATTCGCCATAGCTAATGGTCTCCTCCAGATGATGAGCAGCAATGCCTCGCGGGTTGGCCGCGGCTTGAGCTTCGATGGCGTGATGGATCAGCGGAAAATCTGGCCGAACCGTTGGCCCACGACCGAATCGCTGCCACGCTTGCTGGGCATCGCTGGAAAGCAGCGAGCAGGCCGCTGCCGATTCAAGGGGAACTTGGCACTCTTGCATGTCAAAAAATCTCTTCAGGCTCAATCAATGTTCAAGCACGGGTGATCTGCGCAGCCTGGTTAGTAAGCTGGGCTGATTGCCTGTGCGCTGCATGGTTGAGCCACGAAGTTCGATGCCATTACATGGATTACAAATCCATCAGAAATCTCCTACAAAATTTTCTTTCAGAGGGAATAACCTGCTGCGGCCGGCGTCCTTCTTTTCAGTGCCCATCATCACCGCCAGAGAACACGCTTTTTCCATGAACAACCTCGACGGACATTTGCGTGAAATCATTCCCAGGCTGCGGCGTTTCGCCGTATCGCTGACGCGCAACCCCAGCAGCGCCGACGATCTGGTGCAAGCCAGTCTTGAACGGGCGCTGTCGAATTGGGACAGCAAACGTCCCGAGGGCGACTTGCGCGCCTGGCTGTTTGCAATTCTTTATCGGCAGTTTCTGGACGCCCGTCGCCGCTCCCGACGTTATGCACGCATGCTCGATTTTTTTACCGGAGGTGACGATGCGCAGCCTTCGGTAGAACGTACGGTGATTGCCCAATCGACCCTGCAAGCGTTCGATCGACTCAACACCGAGCAGCGTGCATTGCTGCTCTGGGTGTCGGTGGAAGGCTTGAGTTACAAGGAGGTCGCCGAGATTCTCGAGGTTCCCATCGGCACCGTGATGTCGCGTCTGTCCCGCGCACGTCAGGCCTTGCGCCAGCTCAGCGACGGCGAAATCGCTCCCCCTTCTCTGCGGAGACTCAAATGATCAGCATGCCTCCCAGTGAATGCGACCTGCACGCCTACATCGATCACCAACTCAGCGACGCCGACCGCCATCGGGTGGAGATTTATCTGGCCGGCAATCCCGAGGTGGCGGCGCAAGTTCGCGCCTGGCAACACGATGCCCAACAATTGCGCGCAGCCCTGAGCGGCGCCTTGCAACAACCGGCCAACCCGCAACTCGACCCGGCGATGATTCGCCAGCGAGTCGCACGCCAGTCGCGCCGCCATCTGGCCAGCGCCGCGGTGTTGCTGATGGCGGTCAGTGTCGGCGGACTGGGCGGTTGGCAGGCGCGACAAATGACCCTGGTCAGCACCTCCCTGCCGATGACCGATGCCATGCAGGCCTACCGATTGATTGCCCAGCAAGGCATCCTGCCGGCGGACTACAAAGTCAGCGATGACGGCGATATGCAGGGCTGGCTCGACCGGTATTTCAGTCAGGCGCAACGCCTGCCAAACCTGACCGCTTCTGGATACACACCCGTCAGCGGACGGTTGCTCAGCACTGAACAAGGGCCGGCGGCGATGGTGGTTTATGAAAATCAGAGCGGCCATAAAGTCAGCTTCTACGTCCGTCCACCCGGGCCGAAAAACTTCCTCCTGCCTCGGGGGAGCCGCAACGATGGTGAGTTGCAGGCCGAGTATTGGTCGGGGGCCGGTTACAACTACGCGATGGTCAGCCCGAGTGATACACCGGCGGCGCAGATGCTCAAGCAAACTGCGCAGTTCTGATCACCACCATTCCCCTGTGTGCGAGCCTGCTCGCGATGAGGCCGGTACACTCAACATTCAATGTCGACTGATACACCGCCATCGCGAGCAGGCTCGCACACATTGGGTCCGTCCTAACCACCGACAAGACCCGTGGTCAGGTCGAGGCGATGAAGCAGTATCTGACGACTGCGATCGCGATCGACGAGGCCAAGCCCGACTTTCCCGCTATCATGTCGCCCATTTTCAGGGCCACCAGGCCCTTCTCCTGATCAATAGCGAACTTGCCCATGGATACCCTCGCCCAACTGCGCGCCGGCCAATTGTCGGGCATCACCCGTCTGGACCTGGCCTGCGGCCTGACAGAATTCCCCCGGGAAATCTTCGACCTGGCGGACTCGCTGGAAGTGCTCAACCTCAGCGGCAATGCCTTGCGCAGCCTGCCGGATGATTTGCATCGCCTGACCCGGCTGCGCGTGCTGTTCTGCTCGGACAACCTGTTTACCGAACTGCCCGCCTGCCTCGGTCAATGCGCCGCGCTGACGATGATCGGTTTCAAGGCCAACGCCATCGAAAATGTGCCCGGCGCCGCCCTGCCGCCACTGCTGCGCTGGCTGATCCTGACTGACAACCGCCTCACGAGCCTGCCGACTGAACTGGGTGAACGCCCGCATCTGCAAAAGCTCATGCTCGCCGGCAACCGGTTACAGCGTTTGCCCGAAAGCCTGAGCCAGTGCCATCGACTCGAACTGATCCGTATCGCCGCCAATCAGCTCACCGAACTCCCCGAATGGCTGCTGACCCTGCCGAGCCTGACTTGGCTGGCGTATGCCGGTAACCCGCTGGAAACCGAAGCCGATGCGGCGGCGCTTGAAGCCACGGCGAGCATTTCATGGTCGGGGCTGAGCCTGGAGAAGAAACTGGGTGAAGGCGCGTCCGGAGTCATTTATCAGGCGTTGTGGGAACAAACCAGACATGTCGCGGTAAAACTCTACAAAGGCGAAATGACCAGCGATGGCTCACCGCTGCATGAGATGAATGCCTGCATCACCGCCGGCTTGCACCCCAATCTGATCCGGGTCGAGGGCCGAATTGTCGATCACCCGCAGCAAACGGCCGGGCTGGTGATGCAATTGATCGATCCGAGTTACCGCAACCTGGCCGGGCTGCCGAGCCTGGCGTCCTGCACCCGCGACGTCTACGCCGACGATACCCGGTTCAGCGCTGGCGTGGCGTTGCGCATCGCCAGTGGCATTGCTTCAGTGGCTGAACATTTGCACCGCCAAGGCATCACTCATGGCGACCTCTATGCTCACAACATCCTGTGGAATGAACACGGTGATTGCCTGTTGGGGGATTTTGGCGCGGCATCGTTCCATGCCACCGCAGACAGCCTTGAAAGCCGCGCGCTGCAACGGATCGAAGTGCGGGCGTTCGGGGTTTTGCTGGGGGAATTGCTGGCGCGGATCGACTCGGGGTTAAACGAAGATCAGCGGGTCGCGTTAGAGGATTTACAGCAGCGCTGCTGTCAGCCGGATGTGCTGGCGCGGCCGGGGTTCAGTGAGGTTGTGCGGGAGTTGAATGGTTTCTGACCGCAAAACATACTGTTTGGACCGGGGACATGGTGGACCTGTGGCGAGGGGGCTTGCCCCCGTTGGGTTGCGAAGCGCCCCCAAAAGCGACGGCTGCTGCGCAACCGAACGGGGGCAAGCCCCCTCGCCACAGGCAAGCCCCCTCGCCACAAGGCCCTCGCCACAAGTCAGACCACAAACTGTCGGGACCGCTTAACCCGCCAACCCGACAAACATGTCCTGCACGTCATCGTGGTTATCGAGGCCTTCGAGGAAGGCTTCGACTTCTGCCATCTGCTCATCGCTCAAGCCACTGACCGGGTTCTTCGGCTGGTAGCCCAACTTGGCCGACAATACGGTGAAACCCTGCTCAGGCAGCGCTTTCTGGACCGCATCCAGGTCCGCAGGTTCGGTCAGGAACAGCGTCGCGCCGTCTTCGCCTGGCTCGAAATCCTGGGCACCGGCTTCGATCGCGGCCACTTCCGGATCGGCGTCCGGGCTGTCCGGGGACGCCTCGATCATGCCGACGTGGTTGAAGTCCCAGGCCACCGAACCGGAAGCGCCCAACTGGCCCTTGCGGAAGGCGACGCGGATTTCAGCGACGGTGCGGTTGATGTTGTCAGTCACGCATTCAACGATCAGCGGCACCTGATGCGGTGCGAACCCTTCATACGTCACACGATGGTACTGCACGGTTTCGCCGAGCTGGCCGGAGCCTTTCTTGATCGCGCGTTCCAGGGTTTCGCGGGGCATCGAGGCTTTTTTCGCCTGTTCGACCACCAGACGCAGGTGTGCGTTGGTGGCGGTATCGGCACCGTTGCGCGCAGCAATGGTGATTTCTTTCACCAGTTTGCCGAAGATCTTGCCCTTGGCGTTGGCTGCCGCTTCTTTGTGTTTAACCTTCCACTGTGCGCCCATTACTCACTCTCTTGATCTGTGGCGCCGAGACATCTATTGGCCGACGCATGGCGCAAGTTTATACGGCCTAAAGATGCCAATCGACCAAAAATTCCAGGATCTTCGCCTCGTCACGCATCGACATCTTCACCAGTGTTTGTAGGGCGATTCTGAAAAGTCGATTTGCGGTGACGCTTCAGGGCTGTGGTTTCGTACCCTCTGCGCCCCATCCTCCCCTGGCAGAAGCGCGTTTGATGCACAACGATAAGGAAAGCCCCTTTACCCTGACACTGCTCGACGGCGGTTTGAGTTTGCAGGTGTTGCAGTTCAGCGGCCGTGAAGGTCTCAACCAGCCCTATCGATTCGACATCGACGTGATCGGCTTCGCACCGCCGATGCACCTCGACCAATGGCTGCAACAACCGGCGTTTTTGCGGCTGGCGGATGACCAGGGCATTCACGGCGTGATCCACAGCGTCAGTCGCGAACATCGCGGCCCGCACCGGGTCGGCTATTCCCTGGTGCTGACGCCCCGTCTGCAACACTTGGATCGACACTGTTCGCGTCGGGTGTTTCATCGTCTCAGCGTCCCCGCAATCGTGCGTCAATTGCTGGAGGAGCATCAATTACCCGAACACAGCTACCGTTTCGAACTGGCAAACGGCTGCTACCCGCCCCGGCCTTTTTGTATTCAGTACGATGAAAGCGATCTGGCTTTCCTGCAGCGGCTATGCGAAGAAGAAGGCATCCACTATCACTTCGAACATCAGCCCGACGGACACCTGCTGGTGCTGGCCGATGACAGCTTGAGTTTCCCCCAGGAGCCATTATTGATGCCGTTCCAGGACGACACATTCAATGGCGCCGGGTTGCCGGTGATCAGCGAACTGTTCCAGCGCCATGAGCTGACCCCCGCCCCGGCGCGATGGGACGCCAGAAACCGCGGCGCGCCGGTGATCGGCGATGGCGCGGCGAATCACATGCTCGCCAGAACGGGCCCGGTAACGGCACGTCCAGCACCCGCGCAGCTTCATCAAGACCAGCTCAGCCGCCGACGCCTGGAACGCCTGCGTTGCCCGCAACGGCAGATCCACGGCCAAAGCAACCAGAGCGAATTGTGCAGTGGACGGATCCTGCAAGTGGCGCAGCATCCGCTTTCCAGTTTCAACGATCAGTGGTTGCTCACCGATATCCGGCACCATGGGCAGCAGCCCTCGATTCTCGCCCAGGATCAGCCCGACAAGGGGCGGCACTACAGCAATCAATTCACAGCCATCCCTTGGTCAACAGTCTTCAGGCCGGCACTTAAACAGATCAAGCCGAGTATTCCAGGCTATCAGACCGCCCGAGTGCTCGGCCTCGCCGGGCAACCGGCGGCACTCGATGACCAAGGCCGGATACAGGTCAGGCTATGGCCGACGCCAACGTTGGAGACGGATGAAGCGGCCGGTCTCTGGCTACCGGTCGCCCTGACAACGCCGAACGGTCGGATCGATCCGGACAGACTGCCCACGGCCGGCACCGACGTATTGATCAGTTTTCTGGACAGCGATCCGGACAGGCCGGTGCTGTGTGCCGGCATGGGCCATCCGAAGCCTTCCCGGCCTGCTCCCGAGCCGCGCCGCGATGGCCGCCTGCTGCTCGATTGGCTGGTCAACCGCCCGGATCTCGCACCTTGAGTTTCACCCCTTGTCGGCCTTGCCCGCAACCGCGGCAAATTTGGCGAGCCGCACATCGAGGTGCCGTGGTCGGCGCCCATGATCCTCGGCGCGTTCCTTGCGGCGGATGGCGTTGCGCACCATCAATGAGCCGAGGTAGCGGATCGGCTCGGGCGGAAAAAAGCCCAACGGGCCATTCACCAAAGGCGAACGCGTCCAGGCGTTGTCCAGCCCCAGCACCATTGAGGCAAGAATCTGCCCGCCCATATGGCAAGGCCCGACGCCACTGCCGGAATAACCGAAACCGTAGAACACATTGCCGCTGGCGCTCATCTGGCCGAAGAACGGTAAACCGGTAACAGAACGATCCGAAGGCCCGTTCCAGGTGGCCTCGACCTTGACCTTGGCGAACGCCGGGAAGAACTCGCTCAGGCTGTGCTGCAGCAAGCCGGCATAAGGCGATGGCTGATCGAACACCGGCAGCATTCGACCACCGTAGGCGAAGGTATTGCCACCCTTGCCGAGCATGATTCGACCGTCCGGGGTGTTGTGGTAGTAGTGCACGAAAATCCGCGAATCAAGCACTGTCACGCCGCTGGTCAAACCGATCTCGTGGAGCAAATCCGGCCGTGGCTCGGTGATCAGCATGTCGCTGGAAACAATCGCCACACTGCGTTCGAACTGTGGAAACGCCCGGGCCATCCAGGCATTCATCGCCAGCACCACCCGGTCGGCGCGGACTGTGCCATGGGGAGTTTTAATCTGCGCAGGCTTACCCTCCAACAAGCCGGTCATCGCCGTGTTTTCATGAATCCTCACTCCCAGCTGCAAGGCCACCCGACGCAAGCCGCGCACCAGTTTACCCGGCTGAATACTCGCAGCAGCCGGAGAAAACCAGCCTTCCAGGTGTTTACCGGAACCGGCCATTCGCTGTACATCCGCTAATGGTCGCTGGGTGAAAGAGTTGATGCCGTTGCGCTCCAGCGCGGCAATCACCGCGTCGGTCGAGCCGCATTGGGCGTGGTTGGTGGCGGTGTAGAGCGTGCCGTCGAGACGGTAATCGGCGTCCACCGCGTACTGTTCGCAGAAGGCGCCGATGGCGTGGATGCTGCGCTCGGATTCCTTGACCAGCCGCACCGCCTCCTCGACGCCGAACAACCGCTCCAGGGTGAAATACCTGGCCGACCAGGACAGCGCACAACCACCGTTGCGTCCACTGGCACCGGCACCGCAGATGTCTGCTTCGATCAGCAGCACGTCCAGTTCGGGGTGCTGCTGCTTGAGCATGATGGCGGTCCACAAGCCGGTGTAGCCGCCACCGACAATACAGACGTCGGTGCGGGTATTACCGGATAAAGGTTCGCACGGCGCGCAGGACTCGGCCGCCAGCGCCTGTTCCAGCCAGTAAGGTCTCATGGGGGTAATCCTTATGTACGCAGGGGTTTTACGGTTATCGGTTGGTTAGGCACAAAGGCTGTTTCGGCCCGCAGACCCGCCGGACGACTGTTCCAGTGAGGAATCAACACCAGCGCTGAAAACAACGCGCAACCGGCAAAAACGATGAATACCGTGACCGAGTCGAAGTAACCTGGCAGCAGCCCGCCGAGAATCGCCCCAACCGAGCCGCAACCGTTGACGAATCCCGCTGCCGTGGCACCGGCCTTGGCGGTGCCGAAATCGATGGCCGCCGCGCCGCTGATCATCGAATCCGGCCCGTACAGGGTCAGGCCCATGACGAACAGCAGCGCCACCACCAGCAACACGCTGCCGGTATGCAACGCGCCCATGAACAGCGCCAGGGAAACCGTGAGCGCCAACAAGCTCAATACACAGGCCGGCATGCGTCGGGCACCGAACAGTTTGTCTGAGGCAAGGCCCAGCAGGATCGGCCCGAGCAACCCGGCCAGTTCGAACGCGGTAGGGATGATCGCTGCGCCGACCTTGCCCACTGTGGGCATTTGCTCGAAAACGATCACCGGCCCCCACAGCAGAATCGCGTAGCGCGCCGGTTTCAACAGAAAGTACGCCAGCCCCAGCACCAACACCGTGCGATTGCGCAGGATTTCACGCAGCGGCTCCAGAACGCTGATCTTGCTTTGAGCGTGCGCCTCTTTGGCGGTTAATGCAGGTTCCGGCTCCACCGCCGGCAAGCCGACGTCTTCCGGTTTGTTGCGTTGAAAAATAAAAAACAGCACGGCGACCAGCCCAACCACCGCCGCACTGGAAATGAACGCCGCCTGCCAGGTGCCGATCAGCGTGTACGCCCACCAGCCTGCAAACGGCGATGCCACCAGCCCGCCAAAGGCGTAGCAGGAGCTCCATAAACCCAACACTCGCCCACGTTGCTCGGCGGGAAAGAAACTGCCGATGTTCTTGCACAACCCCGACCATCCGGTGGACTGCGCCAGCCCTTGAATCAGCATGCACGTGGCGAAAATCGGCAATGTGGCAAAGCTGCCCATCACCAGCGCGGCTATCGCGGAAATCAGCAATCCGCCGAGCACCACGACCCGTGGCCCGAAGCGGTCGGCCAGGATGCCCCAGGTGAATTGCCCGATGGCGTAAGCCGCCAGGTAGATGGCGTCCAGATTGGCCATGGCCATTTTGTCGAGAGTGAACGTAGGGTCTTCGGCGATCCCCAGTTTGGCCACGGAAAAGGCTTTACGGGTGAAATAGAACGCCGCATACGCGAGCCAGGTAATGGCGAAAATCTGCACGCGCCAACGCTTGATGGTACCGATGGAACTGTTCATTGTGGTTCTGACCTCGGGGGTGAGTGTGCCGGCAGAATTGGAAGAAAACGCCTGTGTTTTTATTGTTGAGCACTGCGATATCACCCGTTCCCTGAGGCGATACCGGTCAGATGAGTCCTGCTGATTGCACGCACAGGCTCATGGCCGCCGGTGCTGTTTCGACTGAGCAGTCACCGGGGCTGAAGCGGATAAAAACAATTACTGATTAATAAGTGAAATCGATTTATCGTATTTCCAATATAAGCTCAGCTTGTTACTGGCCGTTACTGGAGAGTTCGATGTCGGTATCCCACGCCCAGCTCAAAGCCTTCCACGCCGTAGCGGTCCACGGAAGCTTTACCAAGGCCGCCGAGCGGCTGTTTCTGACGCAACCAGCGATTTCCGATCAAGTGCGCAAGCTTGAAGAGCGTTTCGGTGTGTTGCTGTTCCACCGCAACAAGCGCTCCGTGCGCCTGACTGATCTGGGCGAGCGCCTGTTGAGCATCACCCAGCGGCTGTTCGTCATCGAAGCCGAGGCCCAGGAGTTGCTTCACGCCTCTCAGGCGTTGCAGACCGGCAGCCTGATTCTGGCGGTGGATGCGCCGGTGCATGTGTTGCCGCAAATCGCGCGGTTCTGCGAGCGCTACCCCGGCATCAGCGTGAAAATCGAAACCGGCAACACCGACGAATCGCTGTTTCGGCTGTTCAACTACCAGGCCGATCTGGCCCTGTTGGGCCGCGATGTCAGCGACGAACGTTTGCTCTCGTTGCCGCTGCGCAATGACCCGATGGTGGCGTTCGTTTCACGCCATCATCCATGGGCCGATCGTGAGTCCATCTGCCTGGCGGACCTGGACGACACACCGCTGGTGCTGCGGGAAATCGGCTCGGTGACACGGCAAACCCTGGAAGAAGAAATGGCCCGGGCGGGGTTGCGCATCCGTCCGGCGATTGAAGTCGAAGGCCGGGAAGCGGCGCGCGAGGCAGTGGTGGTCGGGATTGGTGTGGGGGTGGTGTCGGCCGCGGAATTCGGCGCGGATTCGCGAGTGTGCGCATTGCCGATTACCGATTGCACACGGCGGCTGACGGAAACGCTGGTGTGCTTGCGCGAGCAGAGTTCGCGGCGAGTGGTGGCGACGTTTCTGGAGATGGTTCACGAAAGCTTGAGTTGATACACGGTCCCCCGTAGGAGCTGCCGAAGGCTGCGATCTTTTGATTTGGCTTTTAAATGCGAAGATCAAAAGATCGCAGCCTTCGGCAGCTCCTACGGGGGCTCCACGATCAATTCGGATAGGGCGCCAACCCGAAAAACGCCTGTATCAACCGCAAATCCCGCCGTCGCTCCATGCACCCGATCATGTGCCGATTGATCAGACCTTCGCCAATCATCGGTACTGCCGCCACTCGCGGGTCATGGCTGACTTCCACCGACGACACAATCCCCACGCCCAGTTCGGCGGCTACGGCCTCGGTCACCGCCTCGCGGCTGTCCAGCTCCAGCAACACCCGTGGATTGACCTTGGCCTGAGCGCAGGCATCGTCGAATGTGCGTCGGGTAATCGAACCCGGTTCACGCAAGACCATGATCACCTGGTCCAGATCCTTGAGCGGCACTCCTTTCGATTTCTGCGACCACGGATGACCTGCGGGCACCAACGCACAAATCCTCGACTCGCTCAGCGCTTGCAAGTGCAGCCCCTTGCGCGGCTCGACCTCGGTCAGCACCGCCACGTCGGCATGCTCGGACAGCAACGCCGCCAATGTTTCCTGGGCATTGCCCAACCGCAGGTTCACGGTGATCCCCGGATAACGCGCACGCAGACTGGCAAGCATCGGCATGACCATGTGCGGCCCATCCGCCGCCACTTCCAGGCGCCCGGTGAGCAACTGCCGGTTGGCTTCCAGCATCACTTGGGCCTCTTCGGCCAGCCCAAACATCGCACGGGTGATGGCCGCCAGTTTGGTGCCCTCCTCCGTCAACTCGACGCGCCGCGCGGTGCGGCGCAACAAGGTGATCTGGTAGTGCTCCTCCAGCGCCTTGATGTGCCCGGTGACGGCCGGTTGGCTGATAAACAGGCGCTCGGCGGCGCGAGTGAAGCTGCCTTCGCGGGCCACGGCATCGAAGGCGCGCAGCTGGAACAGATTCATGAATAACCCTCACTGATGGCTGGCATAACAACAAACAATTTGATTGATAGCTCACCGAATTGCAATTTATGTCCCGTAGCTTCATCCCACTGAGCTTTTGCGAGGACACAAGAATGAGTACTGCCGAGCCCATCCTGCTCACCCCCGGCCCATTGACCACATCGAGCCGCACCCGTCAGGCAATGATGGTCGACTGGGGGTCATGGGATGACCGCTTCAATCAATTGACTGCCAGCCTCTGTGAACAATTGCTGGCGATCATCAACGGCGCTGACAGCCATCACTGTGTGCCGTTGCAAGGCAGCGGCACGTTCGCGGTCGAAGCGGCCATCGGCACATTGGTGCCTCGCGACGGTAAGGTTCTGGTGCTGATCAACGGCGCCTACGGCAAACGCCTGGCGAAAATCTGCGAAGTGCTCGGCCGTTCGTTCAGCACGTTCGAAACCGCCGAAGACGAACCGACCACCGCCGCCGACGTCGACCGCCTGCTGCGTGCCGATGCCAGCATCACCCACGTTGCGCTGATTCACTGCGAAACCAGCACCGGCATTCTCAATCCGCTGGCGGACATCGCCCACGTCATCGAGCAACACGGCAAACGCCTGATCATCGACGCCATGAGCTCGTTTGGCGCCCTGCCGATTGACGCCCAAGATGTGCCGTTCGACGCATTGATCGCTGCCTCGGGCAAATGCCTGGAAGGCGTCCCGGGGATGGGCTTCGTTTTTGCTCGCAAAGAAGCGCTGGCCAGTGCCGCTGGCAATTCGCATTCACTGGCGATGGACTTGTTCGACCAGCACACCTACATGGCCAAGACCGGCCAATGGCGCTTCACCCCGCCGACCCACGTGGTCGCTGCACTGCACGAAGCGCTGCTGCAATACAACGAAGAAGGCGGCTTGCCCGCTCGGCATCAGCGCTACGCCAATAACTGCCAGGTGCTGCTCGAGGAAATGGCCAGATTAGGGCTGCGCAGCTTCCTGCCCGCCGCGATCCAGGCACCGATCATCGTTACCTTCCACGCGCCGAAAGACCCGCGCTATCAGTTCAAGGAATTCTACGAGCGGGTCAAGGCCAAGGGTTTCATCCTCTACCCCGGCAAACTGACCCAGGTCGAAACCTTCCGCGTCGGCTGCATCGGCCACGTCAACCAGGCCGAAATGCACGCCGCAGTGGCGGCGGTCGCCGAGGTGCTGCGCGAGATGGAAGTCATCGACATCTAAACCACACCACCGTCCTCTGTAGGAGCGAGGCTTGCCCGCGAATGCAGACGACACGGTCCGTCAGTTAAACCGAATTATCGTTCTTCGCGGGCAAGCCTCGCTCCTACACGGGATCATTTACATGAACTACACCAACCCAACCAAACTCCAGGCCGCCATCCTCGACTGGGCCGGCACCGTGGTCGACTTCGGTTCCTTCGCCCCGACGCAGATTTTCGTTGAAGCCTTTGCCGAGTTCGACGTGCAGGTCTCTATCGAAGAAGCTCGCGGGCCGATGGGCATGGGCAAGTGGGACCACATTCGTACCCTGTGCGATCAACCGCAAGTCGCCGAGCGTTACCGCAATGTGTTCGGTCGTACCCCGACCGACGATGACGTCACCGCCATCTATCAACGCTTCATGCCGCTGCAGATCGAAAAAATCGCCGAACACTCGGCCCTGATTCCCGGCGCCCTGGACACCATCGCCAACCTGCGTCAGCAAGGGATCAAGATCGGTTCATGCTCCGGCTACCCGAAACAGGTCATGGACAAAGTCGTCGAACTGGCCGCCACCAACGGCTATGTCGCCGATCACGTAGTCGCCACCGACGAAGTGCCCAACGGTCGCCCTTGGCCGGCTCAGGCACTGGCCAACGTGATCGCCCTGGGCATCGACGACGTCGCGGCCTGCGTGAAGATCGACGACACGGTGCCGGGCATTCTCGAAGGGCGACGCGCCGGCATGTGGACCGTGGCGTTGATCTGTTCCGGCAACGCGCTGGGCCTGGACTACGAAGGCTATCGCGCCCTGGGCAGCGATAAACTGGCCAGCGAACGCAAGCGCATTCACGCGATGTTCGAAGGCTCGCGGCCACACTACATGATCGACACCATCACCGACTTGCCCCAGGTAATTGCCGACATCAACAAGCGCCTGGCCAACGGCGAGATGCCGCAAACCAATTGATTGCATCGCTCTGCTCACAAAAAAGCGCCAGCTCATTTGACGGAACTGGCGCTTTTTTGTGATTCAGAGCATTGAACAGCCCGTCGGTCTCAGGCCCCCTCACCACAAAGGTGTGTCAACTGAACCCCCGGCGCCCCTGCAAGCCACCGGTGTGGATGAAGATCAGGCGCGTGCCCCGGGCAAATTTACCGGCCTCGATTTGTTGCTTGAGCGCCAGCAGCGCTTTGCCGGTGTACAGCGGCTCGAGAGGAATGCCACTGGCCTGTTCAGTTTGCGCGATGAACTCGAGTAACAGCGGATCGACTTTGGCAAAACCACCACGGCTGGTGTCGAACAATTCATAAGCCGTCGTCAACAATTGCGCCTCGTGCAGAATCGATTCGACCTGCTGCGCCACACCATGATCGTCAGGCACCGCCAGTGCGCCATACACCGGATGTTCGCCCGCCTCGGCCAGCACCAGGCCGGCCAGAGTGGTGCCCGTTCCACAGGCCAGCCACCAGCCGTCGTAATGGCTCCAGCCCAAAGCACTCAGTTGCTCGCAGGCCATCTCCTTGAGCCGCCTGCAGCCCTTCGCCCCAGGCAAACCGCCGCCACCTTCCGGCACTGGATGCAGCTGGGGGTATTGCTCCCGCCAAGGCTGCCAGAAGCCCGGTTCATGGCGCGCGCGATAACCGCCATAACCCAACCAGTGCAAGTGCATGCCGAATGCCTGCAAGTCCTTTACCGTCGCAGTGTCATGCGGATGCCCACGCAGCAGGCCGACCGTGGTGAAACCGAAGCGTTTGCCCGCTGCGGCCAATGCATGGAGATGGTTGGAATGGGCCCCGCCCAGGCTGATGATGCCTTGGGCACCCGCCCGGTCGGCGGCTTTGAGGTGTTCAATGAGTTTGAACCACTTGTTGCCGCTGATCAGCGGGTCGATCCGGTCCAGACGCAAGATCGCGACGTCGATGCCGGCAGTGGTGAGCCAGTCGAGGTGAAGGGGCTCGAGGGGGGCTTGGGGTAGCCAGTCTGGTGGGGAAAGCATTGATGCCGGCTCGATGTAAAGAGCCGGCATCTTAGCAGCAGACAGGACGCCTTCGCGGCAAGCCTCGCTCCTACAAGCTTCAGGCTGCTCACCCCATGGTGCTTTAACTCGAAACCTGTAGGAGCGAGGCTTGCCCGCGAAGGCCATTGGCAAGCTAAGCCTGCCTACGCCATTACAACTCAGCCGCCAACCGCGAACCCTGATTGATCGCGCGTTTGGCATCCAGCTCCGCCGCCACATCCGCGCCACCGATCAAATGCACATTCTGCCCGGCCGCAACCAGGCCTTCCTGCAATTCACGCAATGGATCCTGCCCGGCGCAGATGACGATGTTATCCACCGCCAGCACCTGCGGTTCGCCGCTTTCACCGATGCGGATGTGCAGGCCTTCATCGTCGATCTTCAGGTACTCGACGCTGTTGAGCATCTGCACCTGCTTGTTCTTGAGGCCGGTGCGGTGAATCCAGCCAGTGGTTTTGCCCAAGCCGTCGCCGACCTTGGATGTCTTGCGTTGCAACAGGAACACTTCACGGGCCGGCGCATGGGGCTCAGCCTTGATCCCCGCAACACCGCCGCGCGCTTGAAGGTGTGTGTCGATGCCCCACTCTTTCCAGAACGCTTCCCGGTCCTGACTGGTGGCCACGCCCTGATGCACAAGGAACTCCGACACGTCGAAACCGATACCGCCAGCGCCGATCACCGCGACGCGTTTGCCCACCGGTTTTCGCTCCAGGATCACGTCCAGGTAGCTCAGCACCTTGGTGTGCTCGACGCCCGGAATCGCCGGCACCCGAGGCGCAATGCCGGTCGCCAGGATGATCTCGTCGTAACCGCCCTCGACCAGCTTCGCCACATCCACACGGGTATTCAGGCACAGCTCGACGTTGGTGGTCTGCAACTTGCGGTTGAAATAGCGCAGGGTTTCGAAGAATTCTTCCTTGCCCGGCACACGCTTGGCGATGTTGAACTGGCCGCCGATTTCGCAGGCCGAATCGAATAACGTCACCTGATGACCACGTTCGGCGGCCACAGTGGCGGCAGACAAACCGGCGGGACCGGCCCCGACCACAGCGATTTTCTTGATCTGCTGCACCGGCAGATAATTGAGTTCGGTTTCATGACAAGCCCGCGGGTTCACCAGGCAACTGGTCAACTTGCCGCCAAAAGTGTGATCCAGGCATGCCTGGTTGCAGCCGATGCAGGTGTTGATTTCATCGCCACGACCGGCCGCGGCTTTGTTGACGAAATCCGGGTCGGCGAGGAACGGCCTGGCCATGGACACCATGTCGGCATCGCCGTCGGCCAGGATCTGTTCAGCGACTTCCGGGGTGTTGATGCGGTTGGTGGTGATCAGCGGAATGTTCACTGAACCGCGCAGTTTGGCCGTGACCTTGCTGAACGCCGCACGCGGCACTTTGGTGGCGATGGTCGGAATCCGCGCTTCGTGCCAGCCGATACCGGTGTTGATGATCGTCGCACCGGCCTGCTCGATCGCCTTGGCCAATTGCACGATCTCTTCCCAGCTGCTGCCCCCTTCCACCAGGTCGAGCATCGACAGGCGGAAGATAATGATGAAATTCGGGCCGACCGCTTCGCGCACCCGACGGACGATTTCCACCGGCAGGCGCATGCGGTTTTCGTAAGCGCCGCCCCAGCGGTCAGTGCGATGGTTGGTGTGAGCCGCGAGAAACTGATTAATGAAATAACCTTCGGAGCCCATGATCTCGACGCCGTCATACTCGGCTTTCTGTGCCAGGGTCGAGCAAGTGACGAAATCGCCGATCTGTTTCTCGATGCCTTCCTCGTCCAGCTCTTTAGGCTTGAACGGATTGATCGGCGCCTGGATCGCGCTTGGAGCCACTTGTTTGGGGCTGTAGGCATAACGCCCGGCATGAAGAATCTGCATGCAGATCTTGCCGCCCGCCTCGTGCACCGCGCGGGTGACGATCCGGTGCTTGAGCGCCTCTTCCTCGGTGGTCAGCTTGGCCGCGCCGGAGTAAACCCCGCCCTCATCGTTCGGGCCGATACCGCCGGTGACCATCAGGCCAACGCCGCCACGGGCACGCTCGGCGAAGTAGGCGGCCATACGCTCGAAGCCGCCGGGCTTTTCCTCAAGGCCGGTGTGCATCGAGCCCATCAAGGTGCGGTTGCGCAACGTGGTAAAACCCAGGTCCAGCGGGGCCAACAGGTGCGGGTAATGAGCGGCGGCCATCGGTAACTCCACAACGAGCGATCACGGAAAAAATGCAGGAACTCTGCGGCTCCCATCAGTCATGTTCGACAGACTAAGAGTCGCACCGCTGTCACTCAATGACCGTAACTGACAACTTATTGATCCAAATGTGCAGCGCCCCTTGGCAAGCGCGGGCATGGGCCCTACCCTAGTCGCGAACCCTGTACACGGCCGCTGACTGTTTCCCCATGCGCAAATTTTTGTACCTGACCCTCCCCATGGCGTTGATCGCCGCCTTCACGACCTACGCCATGTGGGCCGCGGATCGTCCGATGGGTCATTACCTGTCTGATTTGCGCATCAGTCTCGCGGTCGATCAGGGCACTCCCGCCAATCGCGGCAACCTGTTGGGTATCCAGCCCGAGCTGTTCCCCACCGACTACCAAAGCCCCGAGCGCTTGCACCGCAAGCTCGCAGCTTACTTGCAGAAGGCTCAGGATCAGGGCTTGCTCAATGAAAAGACCATCGTCGTACTGCCCGAACATATCGGTACCTGGCTGATGATCAGTGGCGAAAAAGATGAGTTGTACCAGGCCACCACGCTCAAGGAAGCGATGAACTGGCTGGCGGTGAGCAACCCGTTGCAGTTCCTCCGCGCCCTGATCAGTGCCGAGGGCGGCAACCGTCTCGACGACGCGCACCTGCGGATGAAAGCCAGGAAAATGGCCAGGAATTACCAGGCGCTGTTCGGCGGCCTGGCGAAAGAATTCAACGTGACCCTGGTGGCCGGTTCCATCGTGCTACCCGAACCGAGTGTCAGCGACGGCACCCTGAAGATTGGTCGCGGAGCCCTGTACAACAGCAGCGTCGTGTTCGGTCGCGACGGTTTGCCGATCGGCCAGCCGCAGCGGCAAATGCACCCGACTTTCGCTGGGCACGGCACTGTCGAAGCCAATTCCGAGCACACGATCAACGTCGTCGAAACACCGGCCGGACGCTTGGGCGTGCTGATCGGCAGTGACAGTTGGTATCCGGACAACTATCGCAAACTCGACAATCAAAGTGCCCAACTGGTAGCGGTCCCGGCGTTCGTCGTCGGGCGCGGGTCCTGGGATCAACCATGGCCCGGTTACAAAGGCCAGCCCGCACCGAGCGCTGTCAGCCTCAAGGCTGGCGAACTCAGTGAAGCTCAGGCCTGGCATCGGTTGACGCTGATTGCCCAACCGTCCGGCAGCCAGACCATCGCCGGCATGAGCGTGTTCCTGCGTGGTCAGTTCTGGGACAAGGGCAGCGCCGGTCAAAGCTTCCTCAGCAGCAACGGGCAGCAGTTTGCCGACGGCAATGCCCGGGGCGCACGTTTGCTGAACCTTTGGCTGTAGGCGATGAAACCACAACCGATGCGCCTCGGGGATTTGTCGGTAGGCTTCGTCCATAGCCTGGCTGACGCCGTGCGCAGCCATGGACTGGACCCTCAACCGCTGCTCGAACAGTACGGCCTCGACGCCGCGCGACTGGCCGAGGCCGGCGCCCGTCTCTCGATCCCCCGCTACATGCGCCTGGGTCACGGGGCCATCCAGCTGACTGACGACCCGGCACTGGGTTTGCGCATGGGCCAGCTGAGCCGCCTGAGCCAGGCTGGCCTGGCCGGAGTCACCGCCGCACAGGCTCCCACCGTGCGAGAAGCAGCGCGCTGCCTGATTCGTTTCGAAGCGTTGTACGGCTCCAACTATCGCGGCCAATCGAGCTTTCATGAAGACGCCCACGGCGCCTGGTTGCGGTTCTATTCGATCACCCCCTACAACGCCTATAACCGCTTCGTAGTGGATTCGATCATCGCCGGCTGGTTGCATCAATTGTCCAGCGTAAGCCCTGCCCCGCTGCATGCTGAACGGATCGAGATCGAGTTTGAAGCACCGGATTACCGCGAGGCCTACGCCGTATTGGGGAATTGTCCGATTCAGTTTGGCGCCGAACAGAATCAACTGCGCCTGAACCTGGACAGCCTGGCCCAGCGAAATCCGCAGCACTGCCCCAGTACCTGGCGGCACCTGCTGCAACTGTGTGAACGGGAACTGGAACAACTGACACGCACCCGCAGCCTGCGCGAACGCATCACTCAGCTACTGGGGCCGTTGCTCAATGGGGGTCGGGAACCCGACCTGGAAGAAGTGGCGGCACGCCTGAAGCTGCCGACCTGGACCTTGCGTCGCAAACTCGCCGAGGAAGGCACGCAATTTCGCGCCATTCTCAACGACACACGCCGCGACCTCGCCATGACTTACATCCGCGACACCGAACTGGCGTTCGGGGAAATCGCCTACCTGCTGGGTTTTGCCTCAGCGGAAGCCTTTCAACGGGCTTTCAAACGCTGGAACGGCCAGACCCCCGGCGAGTTTCGTCGCAGTCATCGCCAGTCCGAGTAAGGTTAGGGGGCGTGCACGCTTCTCACGCCTGCCCTGCACAACAGCAGACCCGGCGCGGCGGGGACACTCATTGAGAACGTCCTCTAAAGCTCGGTAGCGTCTTCGGCCGGCTCCAGCGGGTCCAGTTCGTACGCCTGGTATTCGAGCAGTTCTTCTTGATAATCGTCCATTATTAAACCCCCATCGCTTGCTGAAAAAATCGTCTGAATAAATGACCAGTGCCCTGAGCATAAAGTGCCCGCATGAAAGAAAAATGACACGGGCATGACACCAGGGCGCTCTCAATAAAACGTAGCAGGTGGTCAGGAATTTATCACAGGATTTTTTCGATACGAGCGGTAGGAATACAGCTCGATTTGATGTGGATCAATCTTGGAACTGTTACCGGATCGGCGTCGTCTGACCCGACCCGTAACATCGTCCTTTACTGACCCGAGACAGGCAGGGCCAAAATCGGCTCGGTCGGTGCTGGCAGGTTGCTTGAATCCGCCGGTGGAGCCACTGTTTCGATGGACGAAGTCGGGTCGCTGCTTTGCACCGGGGTAATCGGCGCCGTTTCAGCAGGTGGCACAACAGGCTCTGAACTGGCTGGAGTGGTTTCGGCAGGTGCAGGTTCAGTTGCCGGCACTGGAGCAGGTTCAGCTGCCGGCGCAGGAGCAGGAGCAGGCGCCGGTTCTGCCGCCGGGGTCGGTGCCGACTGAGCCGGCGCTGCCTTGACTTCAGGGACACCCAGATCAGTCTTCGGTTTCTCGGTAATGTGCGCCGCCTTCTTCGCTTCCGGCGGCAGGAACAATTCGACCAGGGCAAAGAAACGCTCGTAGAACTTGGCCGAGGACACGGTTTCACTGGCGACCTTGACCATCGAGTCGTCGGACGAGCCGATCGGCATCGATACCGAGCCCAGCACACCAACACCGAGGCTGGCGGAGTTGTTGGTCTTTTTCAACGCATAACGGTCCTGCAGGGCGTTAGCGAACATGGTCGAGTGGTGACCCTCGCTGCCATCATCGGCACAGACCACGTTGAAGCTGATCTCCATGTGGGTATCGCCAGTCTGCTGGAAACTCTTGTGACCGCTGACCAGCTTCGGATCGCTACTGGTGATGATGTAACCCTGGCTGAGCAAAGCCCGACGGGCGGCCTCGCAGGTTTGCTTATCGGTCACCGGGTAATTGCGCGAAAACGTTCCGGAATCGTCGAAGTTCTCATGCTCGTAGATGGCGGCTTTCTTTGATGAACAACCGGCAGCGGCGGCCAGCACCACGGCCAGCCCCACAACCCGCATGGGAATTGATCTAAACATTGAACATCCTGAGGCAAACGGTTCGGGTCGTATTGTGCAACAGATCGATGCTTAGCGTCGCACCGTTTAGTGTCTTGAAACAGTTACAAGTCTACTGACTGTCATTGACAGGAAAAAGTCCCGTTCGCACGGAGGTCAAGAATCGCAGCCTGCGACCCTTTGATCCTCGCCCATAAAAAAACCCCGGCTGTCAGGCCAGGGTTTTTTCATGTGGCAGGAAACTCAGCCAAGCATCAGAAACGCTTGATCTCAGCCTCGCTTTCCAACAGCTTGCGGTAAGCCGCGAAGTCTTGCTGGCCAATGCGCGAGGCGAGGAAGCGACGGTACTGGACCTTCTCTTCTTCGGTCGGCGCCGCAGCTTCGTTCACGGCATTCAGACGCACGATCACCAGGCTACCATCGGCCAAGGTCACGCTGCTGAAAGTCGGCTTGTCTTTGGAGACAGGCTTGGGCATGCGGAACAGCGCTTGCAGCACGGTTGGGTCGATCCCTTCCTGAGCGCGAGTCGCAGCTTGAGTCACTTTCCAGCTCTGGCCTTCGATCGCCTGGTCCAGTGCAGTCTTGCCATCGCGCAGGCTGACGATCAGTTGATCAGCCTTGGTCTTGGCGGCAGCACTGGCATGCTCCTTGGTCAACTGCGTACGGATGCTGGCAGCCACGCTTTCCAGCGGCAGTTGCTCAGGCTTGCGGTGTTCCTTGACGCGCAGCACGATCACCGTTTCGGGGTCCAGCTCGATGGCGGTGCTGTTGGCACCTTCATCCAGTACTTCAGGACTGAACGCAGCGGTCACTACGGCACGGTTGGCCGCAATACCTTCGCCACCTTCCCGGCCGAATGGCGCGGATGTGAGGACAGTCAGCTTCAGGTCTTGTGCCGGCTGGGCCAGATCGGAGGCTTCGAACGACGAGTCTTCCAATTGCTTGGTCGCCTCGACGAAACGCTGCTCGACCTGCTGGGTCTTGAGCTCGCGGGTCAGCTTGTCTTTCAGGCTGGCAAACGTCGGGACTTCAGGGGCTTCAACGCCCAGCAGCTTGATCAGGTGAAAACCGAAGTCAGTACGAACCGGCTCCGAAACCTGATCCTTGGCCAATGAATACAGGGCTTTTTCGAACGCTGGATCGTAGACGCCTGGACCGGCATAACCGAGGTCACCGCCATTGTTCGCCGAACCAGGATCCTGGGAGAACTCCTTGGCCAGAGCCTCGAATTTCTCGCCTTTGGCCAGACGCGCCTGCACTTCTTCGATTTTGGCCTTGGCTTGCGCCTCGGTCACCTTATCGTTCACTTCGACCAGAATATGCGCAGCCCGGCGTTGCTCCGACAGGTTCGCGATTTCTTTCTGATACGCCGCTTGCAGGTCTTCGTCCTTGACGCTGACCTGATCAAAGAAAGAGGCTTTCTTCAATTCGAGGTAGTCGATGACCACCTGATCCGGCGTCATGAATTCCTTGGCGTGTTCGTCGTAGTAGGCTTTGACTTCTTCGTCAGTCAGTTTCACCGCCGCAGGATCCGCCTTGACGTTCAAGGTGGCGAAATCGCGGGTCTGTTTTTCCAGACGAGCGAAGGCCAGAACCTGTGCATCGGTGACAAAACCGCTACCGGCCAAGCCAGCGCGAAGCTGACCGATCAGCATCTCCTGAGCCAGCATCTGGCGAAATTGCATACGGCTATAGCCCAGTTGACGGATCACCTGATCGAAGCGATCGGCGTTGAACTTGCCATCCACCTGGAATTCAGGCGTTTGCAGGATCACCTGATCCAAAGCCGCTTCGGAGAAAGCGAATTTCGATTTTTCCGCGCCTTGCAGCAGCAGTTTGCGATCGATCAGGCCTTTGAGGGCCGACTCGCGCAGCATTTTTTCATCGAGCAAGGAAGCATCGAAATCCTTGCCAAGCTGTTGCATGAGCTGACGGCGTTGCATATCAACCGCCTGATTCAGCTCGTTTTGACTGATTTCTTCACCATTGACCTTGGCCGCGTCCTGGCTGTTGGTCGTCGCCTGGAAAATGGCCTCGATACCGGTGAAAGCCATCAGTACAACGATGATCCCGATAATGGTCTTGGCAATCCAGCCTTGTGAATTGTCCCTGATATTCTGCAGCATGCGTCCCCCAGAAACGGTTGAACTTCAAAATTAGGCAACCGTGGAGCGTGGGTAGAATCCGGATAGAAGAAAGGCGCATCCGAGGATGCGCCTTCTCGTAACTGGCGGAGCGGACGGGACTCGAACCCGCGACCCCCGGCGTGACAGGCCGGTATTCTAACCGACTGAACTACCGCTCCGCTGCCAAGTCAGGAATGACCCCGACCCGGATAGGCAAAAACCTGAATCGAACTTAGTTGACAGCTTCTTTCAGTGCTTTACCGGCTTTGAAACCTGGTTTTTTGGCGGCGGCGATTTCCAGCGTCTTGCCAGTCTGTGGGTTACGACCGATGCGAGCTGGACGATCAGTTACGGAGAAGGTACCGAAACCAACCAGAACAACAGAGTCGCCAGCCTTGAGAGCGCCAGTGACGGATTCGATTACAGCGTCCAGCGCACGGCCAGCAGCAGCTTTCGGGATATCAGCGGATGCAGCGATAGCATCAATCAGTTCCGACTTGTTCACTCTAAGTCCCCTTATATCTATTTGAGTTTGATTCTAAGTTTTTGGTGAAAGCAAAAAACGAGTGCTGAATGGCCTACAGACACTTAAGAGCCGCTTTATAACAAGGGCTCTAAAAAACTGTCAACAAGCCCCCCAGGCAAATGCGTACTAATGCGTGCTAATTCTTTCCTTAGAGTCAGTCTCGCGTTTTTCATCCTTTGCAACGATCTCCGGAACCACATCCGGCAAGGGCTCCGGCGCGTATTGCAGCGCAATTTGCAGGACCTCGTCAATCCATTTAACGGGTTTAATCTGTAGATCTTGCTTGATATTGTCAGGAATTTCCTTCAAATCGCGCACGTTCTCTTCAGGAATGATCACTGTCTTGATTCCGCCACGGTGAGCAGCCAGCAGTTTTTCTTTCAAACCACCAATCGCCAGCACCTGACCACGCAAGGTAATTTCGCCGGTCATGGCAACATCTGCGCGCACAGGAATGCCAGTCAATGCAGAGACCAGGGCCGTGCACATGCCCACACCGGCGCTAGGGCCATCTTTGGGCGTTGCCCCTTCCGGCATATGAATGTGAGTGTCGCGCTTCTCATGGAAGTCCAGGGGAATCCCCAGGCTCTTCGCACGACTGCGAACAACGGTCAGTGCTGCAGTGATCGATTCGACCATCACGTCACCCAGAGAACCGGTTTTGATCAGCTGGCCTTTGCCCGGCACGACCGCGGCTTCGATGGTCAACAACTCGCCACCGACCTGCGTCCATGCCAAGCCTGTAACCTGGCCGATCTGATCTTGCGATTCAGCCAGACCGTAACGGAATTTGCGCACGCCCAGGAAGTGTTCGAGCATGTCGGCAGTGACTTTCACCGAGAAGCGTTTTTCCATTGCATGCTCTTTGACTGCCTTGCGGCAGACCTTGGCAATCTGGCGCTCCAGCCCACGTACACCAGCTTCGCGGGTGTAGTAGCGGATGATGTCGCGGATCGCTTCGGCGTCGAATTCCAGCTCGCCTTTCTTCAGACCGTTGGCCGCAATCTGCTTCGGCGAAAGATATTTGACAGCGATGTTGATCTTCTCGTCTTCGGTGTAGCCCGGCAGACGAATCACTTCCATCCGGTCCAGCAGCGCAGGCGGGATGTTCATGGAGTTGGAGGTGCACAGGAACATCACATCAGACAGGTCGTAATCGACCTCCAGATAGTGATCGTTGAAGTTGTGGTTCTGCTCGGGATCAAGTACTTCCAGCAACGCCGATGCCGGATCGCCACGCATGTCACTGCCCATTTTGTCGATTTCATCGAGCAGGAACAGCGGGTTGCGGACCCCCACCTTTGTCATCTTTTGAATCAATCTTCCTGGCATCGAACCGATGTAAGTCCGGCGATGACCGCGAATTTCAGCTTCATCGCGCACACCGCCGAGGGCCATGCGCACGAATTTTCGGTTGGTGGCATGGGCAATCGACTCCGCCAGGGAAGTTTTACCCACCCCCGGAGGACCGACCAGGCACAACACCGGACCACGTATCTTCTTCACCCGCTTCTGCACGGCGAGGTATTCGAGAATCCGCTCTTTGACTTCTTCCAGACCGTAGTGGTCTGCATCGAGAATGTCTTCGGCACGGGCAAGGTCCAGGCGCACTTTGCTCTGGGCCTTCCAAGGCACTTGAACCAGCCAGTCGATGTACGAACGCACCACCGTCGCTTCCGCGGACATGGGCGACATTTGCTTGAGCTTGTTCAGTTCGGCCTGAGCCTTGGCTAATGCGTCTTTCGGTAGGCCGGCGGCATCGATACGCTTTTTCAGCTCCTCGATTTCGTTGTGGCCTTCGTCGCTGTCGCCCAGCTCTTTCTGAATGGCCTTCATCTGCTCATTCAAGTAGTACTCGCGCTGGCTGCGCTCCATTTGCTTTTTAACGCGGCCGCGAATGCGTTTTTCGACTTGCAGCAGATCGATCTCGGCATCCAGCAACGCCAGTACGTGCTCGACCCGGGCGGACAAATCGATGATTTCGAGAATTTCCTGCTTCTGCTCGATTTTCAGGGCCATGTGCGCGGCCATGGTATCGACCAAGCGGCCTGGCTCGTCGATGCTGTTAAGCGACGACAGGACTTCAGCGGGGACTTTCTTGCCCAGCTGCACATATTGTTCGAATTGAGCCAACAGGCTGCGGACGAACACTTCCGACTCGCGCTCAGGCGCGTCCGCTTCGTCGATCAGCGAGACTTCGGCGCGGCAGTGGCCGTCGACTTCGCTGAAGCGCTCCACGGCGCCCCGCTGCTCGCCCTCGACAAGAACCTTGACTGTGCCGTCAGGCAGCTTGAGCAGCTGCAGAACAGTAGCGATGGTACCTACGCGATAAAGTGCTTCTTCACCGGGATCGTCATCAGCAGGATTTCGCTGAGCCAGCAGAAGGATCTGCTTGTCGCCCGTCATCGCAGCCTCGAGGGCTTCGATGGATTTCTCGCGCCCCACGAACAGCGGGATTACCATGTGCGGATAAACCACGACATCACGCAATGGCAGGAGAGGCAATTCGATGGTTGTCTTCATGATTTCGCCTCTACGGCGGCCATAAGGCCGTAAACAGATGGAAGTAAGCTTGAAACCAAGATGGGGGCTGTTTTCAAAAAAAACAAGCGGATAAAAAAACCACTTTAAAGATCGCTGCTTACGTTAGCGCCTGCATGGTCCAAAAAAATCAGGTTCGGTGGCCCTGTCGCCTTCGCAGCGGGCGGCGATCCGACAAGCCAGCTCCCACAATAACAAAGGGGCCCGAAGGCCCCTTCTTTATTTCAGCAGTGTGACGCTCAGGCGTCCGGCGCTGCCTTGGCAGTCGGCTCACTGTTTTCGTAGATATACAGTGGCTTGGACTTGCCTTCTATAACGCTTTCATCGATCACTACTTTACTCACCTCGGACTGCGAGGGGATTTCATACATAGTGTCGAGCAATACACCTTCGAGAATCGAACGCAGACCACGGGCACCGGTTTTGCGTTCCAGGGCACGTTTGGCGACCGATTTCAGCGCGTCAGTCCGGAACTCCAGGTCTACACCTTCCATCTCGAACAGCTTGGCATACTGCTTGGTCAGTGCATTTTTCGGCTCGGTGAGAATCTGCATCAACGCAGCCTCATCAAGCTCGTCCAGCGTGGCAAGCACCGGCAGACGACCGACAAACTCCGGGATCAGACCGAACTTGACCAGATCGTCAGGCTCGACTTCACGCAGGGATTCACCGACTTTCTTGCCTTCTTCCTTGCTGCGCACTTCCGCGTTGAAACCAATGCCACCCTTGGTGGAACGGTTTTGAATAACCTTTTCCAGACCAGAGAACGCACCACCGCAGATGAACAGGATGTTACGGGTGTCGACCTGAAGGAATTCCTGCTGCGGATGCTTGCGACCGCCCTGAGGCGGAACAGAGGCAACCGTACCTTCGATCAACTTGAGCAGGGCCTGTTGCACGCCTTCACCGGAAACGTCCCGGGTGATCGACGGGTTGTCAGACTTGCGCGAGATCTTGTCAATTTCATCGATATAGACGATGCCCATCTGGGCTTTTTCTACATCGTAATCGCACTTCTGCAGCAGCTTCTGAATGATGTTCTCGACATCTTCACCGACATAACCCGCCTCGGTGAGGGTGGTTGCGTCGGCGATGGTGAACGGAACGTTCAGCAAGCGGGCCAGTGTTTCGGCAAGCAGGGTTTTACCCGAGCCTGTCGGGCCGATCAGCAAGATGTTGCTTTTGCCGAGTTCGACGTCGTCATTTTTTTTGTCACGCTGGTTCAAACGCTTGTAGTGGTTGTACACCGCTACGGCCAGAACCTTTTTCGCACGCTCCTGACCAATCACGTACTGATCAAGGATGCCGCTGATTTCTTTAGGCGAAGGCAATTTATGCGCGCTGCTTTCGGCCTGGGCTTCCTGCACCTCCTCACGGATGATGTCATTGCACAGGTCGACGCACTCGTCGCAGATAAAGACCGAGGGGCCGGCAATCAATTTGCGTACTTCATGCTGGCTTTTGCCACAGAAGGAGCAATAGAGCAGCTTGCCGTTGTCCTCGCCGTTGCGGGTGTCAGTCATTCGTTCGATCCAAATCCGATAGGCTTGCAACACAAGATGAAGGCTATTGCGGGCTTTTTCAAGCCCGCAGGTGATCGGACCTGCCGACCCACCTTATTTTGAGCTGCTTAATTTAAGCGGGGCGCTGATTGATCACTTCATCGATCAACCCGTATTCACGCGCGGCTTCTGCACTCATGAAATTATCGCGGTTGGTATCGCGCTCGATTTCTTCAAGCGTGCGCCCGCTATGCTTGGCCATCAGCGTGTTGAGACGCTCACGAATGAAGAGGATTTCCTTGGCATGGATTTCGATATCCGAGGCCTGGCCCTGGAAACCACCCAGTGGCTGGTGAATCATCACACGCGAGTTCGGCAGGCAATAACGCTTGCCCTGGGCACCGGCCGTCAGTAGAAACGCGCCCATGCTGCACGCTTGACCAATACAGGTGGTCGACACGTTTGGCTTGATGAACTGCATGGTGTCATAGATCGACATGCCTGCCGTCACCGAACCGCCCGGCGAATTGATATAGAGATGGATGTCCTTGTCCGGGTTTTCCGCTTCAAGGAACAGCAGTTGCGCACAGATCAGGTTGGCCATGTAGTCCTCTACCGGACCAACCAGAAAGATCACTCGCTCCTTGAGAAGGCGCGAGTAGATGTCATAGGCGCGTTCGCCACGAGCAGATTGCTCGACAACCATCGGGACCAGGCCGCCTGCGGCCTGGATATCAGAGTTCTGCTGAATATACGAATTACGGAACATGCTCTGCAGTCACTCCCAAATAGTTATGTCTTGAATACGCATAAGCCAGCTCGAGAGCTGGCTTATGGTGTGTGCTTCTTACCGCAAAAACAATCAGTCGGCTTGTGGAGCTTCTACCGGCTTGACCGCTTCTTCGTAAGAGACCGATTTGTCGGTCACGCTAGCTTTCTGCAGAACAGTATCCACAACTTGCTCTTCCAGCACAACCGAACGAACTTCGTTCAGTTGCTGGTCATTCTTGTAGTACCAAGACACAACTTGCTCAGGCTCCTGATAAGCCGAAGCCATTTCCTGGATCATCTCGCGAACGCGGGCTTCATCAGGCTTGAGGTCGAATTGCTTGACCACTTCAGCCACGATCAGACCCAGCACAACACGGCGCTTGGCTTGCTCTTCGAACAGCTCGGCCGGCAGTTGGTCAGGCTTGATGTTGCCGCCGAACTGCTGAACAGCCTGCACGCGCAGACGGTCAACTTCATTGGACAGCAGAGCCTTTGGCACTTCGATCGGGTTGGTGGCCAGCAGACCGTCCATAACCTGATTCTTGACCTTGGATTTGATCGCCTGACGCAGTTCGCGCTCCATGTTCTTGCGAACTTCGGTGCGGAAGCCTTCCAGACCGGTTTCCTTGATGCCGAATTGAGCGAAGAATTCTTCGGTCAGCTCTGGCAGTTTAGGCTCGGAAACGGTGTTCACGGTTACAGTGAACTCAGCGGCTTTGCCTGCCAGGTCGAGGTTCTGATAGTCCTCAGGGAAGGTCAGGTTCAGAACGCGCTCTTCGCCGGCTTTAGCGCCAACCAGACCGTCTTCGAAGCCAGAAATCATGCGACCGGAACCCAGTACCAGCTGGGTGCCTTTGGCGGAACCGCCAGCGAACACTTCACCGTCGACTTTGCCGACGAAATCGATGTTCAGTTGATCTTCGTTCTGGGCAGCGCGATCGGCAACTTCGAAACGAGTGTTCTGCTTGCGCAGGATTTCCAGCATCTTGTCCAGATCGGCGTCTGCCACGTCAGCGCTCAGGCGCTCGACAGTGATGCCTTCGAAACCGGCAACGGTGAACTCAGGGAATACTTCGAAAGTAGCGACGTATTCCAGGTCCTTGCCTGCTTCCAGGGATTTAGGCTCGATCGAAGGCTGACCAGCCGGGTTCAGCTTCTGCTCAACCACAGCTTCGTAGAAAGAAGACTGGATCACGTCGCCTACAGCTTCCTGGCGAGCGTCAGCACCGAAACGGCGCTTGATTTCGCTCATTGGCACTTTGCCTGGACGGAAGCCAGCAATCTTGGCCTTTTGGGCGGTCTGCTGCAGACGCTTGTTGACCTGGCTCTCGATGCGCTCAGCCGGCACGGTGACGCTCATGCGGCGCTCAAGAGCAGTAGTATTTTCAACAGAAACTTGCATGGATATTCCTCGTTGCACAGACGTTAGCCGGCCGTTTCCGACCCCAGAATCAAGGGCATGCATTCTAGTGGGTCAAACTCAAGAAGTCACCCTACTGAAAACGGGTAAAAAAGCAGCAGGCAATTTATAGGCGGGGACAAACGGTTGTGCCTCGCCTTGTTAGCAAATACAGCCAGTCATGCCAGGGCTCTGCCCCCATCCTTCTATATATAGAAGCATTCGGCAATACATCCCTGACAGTCGCCCCTGCGAAGGGGATCGGCGGGCAAATCGAGCATCATCGAGAAATATAAATACGATGAACCACAACCTGCAGCCGCCAATACTCAAACCACTGAAACAAAAAAGGCGCCAGACTGTTAAATCTGGCGCCTTTCGAAATATGGGGTGGACGATGGGGATCGAACCCACGACAACGGGAGTCACAATCCCGTGCTCTACCAACTGAGCTACGCCCACCATATTGCGTGACAAAGAAGCCAAACAACTTCTTTGCTGAGCCCCAACCAAGCCGACTGGCAAGAGTGAAGCTTTATTTGGTGCGGATGAAGAGACTCGAACTCTTACGCCTTGCGGCGCTGGAACCTAAATCCAGTGTGTCTACCAATTCCACCACATCCGCGGATTGAAGCTGTTAAAGCAAAGGCGCCAGATTGTTAATCTGGCGCCTTTCGAAATATGGGGTGGACGATGGGGATCGAACCCACGACAACGGGAGTCACAATCCCGTGCTCTACCAACTGAGCTACGCCCACCATATCGCGCTACTTGTGCCAAAGCTGCCTAATGGCGCACCCGGCAGGACTCGAACCTGCGACCATCCGCTTAGAAGGCGGATGCTCTATCCAGCTGAGCTACGGGCGCCTTGTTAATCTGTACCCTTGAAGGACTACAAACTAAGTGCTTTACAGTCTTGCGGAAGCGTAACTCCGCTCGACCTTCTCAACCAGTGCTAGGCTGTGCCCGACAAGTGCGACGAATAGTATAGAGCCCCCCGGAGGTCGTCAAATCCTTTTTAAAAAAAATTCATTTAATTAAAGGAGTTAGGGGAATTTGCAGACCAAGCGCCTTTGCCCTCACCTCATGACATGCGAGAATGCGCTCTCTTTTTTTCCCCTCTCGATGGTTAATCACGCGCAATGACTGCACAACTAATCGACGGCAAATCGATCGCCGCCAGCCTGCGCCAGCAGATCGCCAAACGAGTCGCCGAGCGTCGCCAGCAAGGTCTGCGCACGCCAGGCCTCGCGGTGATCCTGGTCGGCAGCGATCCTGCCTCTCAGGTTTATGTCTCGCACAAGCGTAAAGACTGTGAAGAGGTCGGCTTCCTTTCCCAAGCCTATGACCTGCCTGCCGAAACCACTCAAGAAGCACTGGCCGATCTGATCGATCGCCTGAACGAGGACCCGGCAATTGACGGCGTTCTGCTTCAGCTGCCCCTACCCGAGCATCTGGACGCCTCCAAATTGCTGGAGCGCATTCGTCCTGACAAGGATGTCGACGGTTTCCACCCTTATAACGTCGGCCGTCTGGCCCAACGTATTCCGCTGCTGCGTCCGTGCACACCAAAAGGCATCATGACGCTGCTGGAAAGCACCGGTGCCGATCTGTACGGGATGGACGCGGTCATTGTCGGGGCGTCCAACATTGTTGGCCGTCCGATGGCAATGGAACTGCTACTGGCCGGTTGCACCGTGACCGTTACCCACCGTTTCACCAAAGACCTGGCGGGCCATGTCGGTCGCGCCGACCTGGTGGTAGTGGCCGCTGGCAAGCCGGGCCTGGTCAAAGGTGAGTGGATCAAGGAAGGCGCGATCGTGATCGACGTCGGCATCAATCGCCAGGAAGACGGCAAGCTGGTCGGTGACGTGATCTATGAAACCGCCCTGCCCCGCGCCGGCTGGATCACTCCGGTGCCGGGTGGCGTTGGCCCGATGACCCGCGCCTGCCTGCTGGAAAACACGCTGTACGCCGCGGAAACGCTGCACGGCTGAGTTCACCCTGGCTTGCAACGCCGCATAAAGGAACCCCGCCAGTCGCGGGGTTCTTTTTGCCTGCAGAAAAAACTCGACCATCCGCCGGAAAAAACCGTTTTTATCGGGCGCCCAGGCACTTTCATCGAACATCGAACAACCATCGACAGTTCTTCAGCCATACTCCTAAAATGCGTCGCTTTTTAAAGAAACAGCCCGTTACAAAACGGTATATCCACCTTTTATGAGTCCGCCAGCGTGAAAATCCGTCTTTCAATTCTGAGCCTGTTTTTTGCATTTACAGGGACTTTCACCACGCCAACGATCAACGCTGCAGAAACCACCGCCGCACCTCGAGACACCTCACAACTGAAGATCGCTTCCGGCAGTGTCTTGCTGATGGATATGCAAACCAACAAAGTGATCTATGCCAGCAACCCTGACGTCGTAGTGCCAATCGCATCCGTCAGCAAACTGATGACTGGTCTGGTGGTGGTAGAAGCCCGGCAGAACATGGACGAATATCTTTCCATCAACATCAGCGACACCCCGGAAATGAAAGGCGTGTTTTCCCGGGTCAAGCTCAAAAGCGAATTGCCCCGCCGAGAGATGCTGCTGATTGCCCTGATGTCCTCGGAAAACCGTGCAGCTGCCAGCCTGGCTCATCACTATCCGGGCGGTTATGTTGCGTTCATTGCCGCCATGAACGCCAAAGCCAAAGCGCTGGGAATGACCAGTACGCATTTTGTCGAACCGACAGGCCTCTCTCCTCGCAATGTGTCCACCGCTCGCGACCTGAGCAAGCTGCTGATCGCTGCACATAAATACCCGCTATTGACTCAACTGAGCACCACCAAGGAAAAAACCGTCAGGTTCCGTAAACCCAATTACAGCCTGGGTTTTCGCAACACCGACCATTTGGTCAACAAGCCAAACTGGGACATCAGACTGACCAAAACCGGCTTTACCAACGCGGCCGGTCACTGCCTGGTGCTGGTGACCCATATGAGCGATCGGCCAATGGCACTGGTGATTCTCGATGCCTTCGGCAAGTACACGCACTTTGCCGATGCCAGCCGGATTCGCAGCTGGGTCGAAACCGGCAAGAGCGCCAGCGTGCCGGCCGTAGCCCTGCAGTACAAATCCGACAAAAATCTCAAGCATCGCCAAACCGGCGTGGTTGAAGCATCGAAATAAACCCCAAACGCCTCCAAAATAAAAAAACCCCGAATTTTCGGGGCTTTTTTTATCCAGGACTAATCATTGGGCAACGGCATCTGATCGTCATCCGGAATGCCATCCCCCGCACTTGGGTCTTTCCAGCCTTGCGGATGCTTGGTGGGTACCACGGTCGGCCTGGCCAACGGGTCCCGCAATGGGCTGTCCGGGTCCATCACCGGATCCAGATCCGCCTCGGGGGTGGTTGGAACACTGTCTGGAGGATCTGGACGTTTGTCGTCGAAGCTCGAATCGGTAGACATATGCACCTCACTAGGACTTGGGTTTGAGATCGCCAAGTGGATCGTAAGGCTTCGCGGGAGCCTTTTTTCCCGCCTCACCCGGCTTTACATCCTTCGGCGCTTTGGCAGGGCCGATGGGATCGACCTGAGGATCGGCGAGGTCCGGAGAATCGGGGTCGAAGCCCAACTCATTATCAGACGAATGCTCGGATGAGTGCGGGCCGACAGGGGTATTGGAATGAGCCATGGGCGCCTCCTGATCACGACCCGGTAAAGTAACCGGGCCCTTTATATGAGAGACCAATAACCCTGAGTGGTGCCCTGCAAGATGACGAACGGAACTACGGTGCGCTCAACGCTTTTTTCGCCCGGGCTGCCGCTCGTTCTTGACCTGACTGGGCAAGATCGCTCGCCGCTTTCAGCCAGCGCTGCTGATCGACATTGGCCGGAATCTGGTCGGGCTTCTGGATCAATACGGCCCAGCCACCGGCATTCTCGAACGCCGATTCAAAGGCGCTGAACCCCATCAGCAACCGACGATCCATCCCGGCGCGCAGCAACACTGTCTGTTTCTGCCGGTTATAACCGGCAAGGATGGCGTATCGGGGTTCTGCCCAGAACGCCGCGCCTTCAGTGAAGCGCACCATTACCGGGTAACCGGCCGCAACCTGGGCCAGCAGCGCCGGCAAATGGCTGTCGAGGGGATAGACCACCATCCCGTATTCACGGGCAAGATCTTGCATGTTCTGCTGCAAACGGTCCTCGGCACCCGGCAAATGCAGGGGTTTGTCGAGCAACCCCGGGGTTATCACGATGCCCTGCCCGGACAGCAGGCTGGCCAGCACCTGGGGCCCGCTTTGGTAACTTTGCCCTCGATAAAATGTACCGCTGAGTTCGACACGCTCTGGCAGACGTTTGATCTCAGGCGCCACGCTTCCCGCACAACCCGCCAGGCCGGCAACACAGCCAGCGATCAGCACTAAAGATCGAATTCGAGAAAATACCCGCACCATCATCACTCTCTTGTTCAAACGCCGGGTATCGGCACTCCCGGCTTGGCCGTCGATCATAGGACGCCGCACGGCAGCGGTATAGCCTTAACCGGCAGTTGATTGCATTCGATAGAGCGAACAGGTTGGTGCCAAACGACCTTTGGTCAATAGCCTGAAATACAGCAAGGGCTAGACTGTCAGTTGCAAAGTGTGTGCGAGTGCCCGATGCAGGGCAAAGAGGAGGCACTGATGAGCCTGACAATGACCATTGTAATGTTGATCTTCGGCTGGCTGGCCGTGGCCACAGCCATGCTGTGGGGCGTTTTGCGCATTACCCGCCGGCATCATCACCACCCGGCTCAATCGGCGCCCGCGGCGAAAACCGATCAGCCGGCTGCCCGCCCCGTCACCGCGCACTGACCGGCGTTTCTCGATTATCCAAACGAAAACGGCCGCCTGGACTTTTTTCAAGTTCAGGCGGCCGTTTCATTTAACGAAGGTTACGCTTGAGCGGCGATGCGCTTCTGCTTTACCCGACGCGACAGCATGTTCAAGCCTTCGATGGTGGCCGAGAACGCCATGGCCGCGTAGATGTAGCCTTTCGGTACGTGGGCGCCGAAACCTTCGGCGATCAGCGTCATGCCGATCATGATCAGGAAGCCCAGCGCCAGCATCACCACCGTCGGGTTGTCGTTGATGAACTTGGCCAGAGGGTCTGCGGCCAGCAACATCACCAGTACCGACACCACCACCGCGATGATCATGATGGGCAAATGCTCAGTCATGCCGACGGCGGTAATGATGCTGTCGATGGAGAACACCATGTCCAGCATCAGGATCTGACCGATCGCAGCAGCAAAACCCAGGGTCACGGTCGAGGTGGCCGAGGTCGGATCATCCGGCGCCGGGTCCAGGCTGTGATGGATCTCGGTGGTCGCCTTCCACAACAGGAACAGGCCACCGGCAATCAGGATCATGTCCTTCCAAGAGAACGCCTGGCCGAGAATATCGATCACCGGCTCGGTCAGTTGGACGATGAACGCAATGGTGCTCAACAGCGCCAGGCGCAGGATCAACGCCATGCCAATACCGATGCGCCGCGCTTTCTGGCGATGCTGTTCGGGCAGTTTGTTGGTGAGGATCGAGATAAAGATCAGGTTATCGATGCCGAGTACGATTTCCATCACCACCAGCGTGGCCAGGGCGACCCAGGCGGTGGGGCTTGCAGCAAGTTCTAAAAAATATTCCATGGGTCAGTCCTGACTCGTTTAAACGGTTTAGATTTCCTGGGACGAAGAGTCGGTTTTGTCCGTCTCTTTGGCCGATTGTTCTTTTTTACTGATCAAACCGCCCGTGGCATCGCTAAGCGCTTGCTCTGCCGCTTTGTGGGTATCGTCAATCGCCTGTTTGGCGCTTTCGGCAGCCTTGCCCATCAATTGCTGAGCGCTTTTCTCGGCCTGGTCGCAACCGGCCAACACCAGTAAAGACGTGATTAACAGTGCCGTGGTTTTAAGCTTCATGATGCTTCCCTCGATAGAACAGACAGAACCGAAAAGGCGATCCGTCGATGACGAAGCATTCTAAGGAAGCAAACACTTCAGAAAAATTCGTATTTTCAGCGGTTATACTTCGGTTTTGACGAATCCATATGGCGTACGCCTACGGATGATGTGAACAAGGGGTTTCACCAACATGTTGAATTACCGGCAGCTGCATTATTTCTGGGTGGTGGCCAAGACCGGCAGCATTGTGCGCGCCTGCGAGCAATTGAACCTGACGCCACAGACCATCAGCGGGCAGATTTCCCTGCTCGAGCAAACCTATGGCATCGAGTTGTTTCGCCGGGTCGGCCGGCAGCTGGAACTCACCGAAGCCGGGCGTCAGACGCTCCCTTACGCCGAGCAGATGTTCCAACTCGGTGGCGAACTGGAATTGATGCTGCGGGCGCAGCCCAATGAGCAACAGATTCTGTTTCGGGTAGGCGTCGCCGACGTGGTGCCCAAATCCATCGTTTATCGCCTGATCGCACCGACCATGGAATTGAGCGAGCCCCTGCGTATCACCTGTCGCGAAGACAAACTGGAACGCTTGCTTGCCGACCTGGCGATTCAGCGCCTTGACCTGGTGATTTCCGACAGCCCGATGCCCTCCAATCTGGACATCAAGGGCTACAGCCAGAAGCTCGGCGAATGCGGCATCAGCTTCTTCGCCACCACAGAATTGGCGACGCGGTATGGCCAGCAATTCCCCCACAGCCTGCACGGCGCCCCACTGTTGATTCCCGGGCCGGAAACCGTGGTGCGCAGTCGCTTGCAACGCTGGTTTGCCGAACAGCAGATCCAGCCGCGGATCGTCGGCGAATTCGACGACAGCGCCCTGATGCAGGCCTTCGGCCAATCCGGCAGCGGAATATTCATCGGCCCGAGCGTGATTGCCGACGAAGTGAAACGCCAATGCGACGTGGAGTTGATCGGCCAGACCGATGCGGTACGAGAGTCGTTCTACGCCATCTCCGTGGAACGCAAAGTCAAGCACCCCGGCATTGTCGCCATTACCGAAGGCGCCCGACGCGAGCTGTTTGTCGAGATGTGAGGCCTCAGGCGCAGATTTCCCGAGGCTTGAACGTCATCAGCGCCATCGCCAACAAGATCGAGACCAGGATAAAAGCGGCCGCCGCGAATCCCAGGCCACCCAGGCCCACATGGTCGATCACTCGCCCACCGACCATCGCGCCCAGACCGATTCCGAGATTGGCCCCGGCGATGTTAAGCGATGCAGCGAAGGCCGGTGCTTCAGGAGCAGCCTTCATCAGGCGCACGTGGCTGACCAGGAACAGCGCGGCCTGAGTCACGCCCCAAATTCCCATCGCTGCCGCCAGACCGAGGGGTGAGTGAATGTTCGGCACCAAGGCCACCATGCCGGCAATCATGAAGGCACAGAATGTCACCGAAGCGATCAACGGATGTCGATCCACCGCACGGCCGCCCAGCGAGTTGCCGATCAAGCCGACCGCGCCAAAGCCCATCAGGCACCAGCCGACTACCGTGCCGTTGAAACCGGCAAGCCGCTCAAGAATGTCCGCCAGGTAGGTGTACGCGGTGAACATGCCGCTGAACACCAGGATCGATAACAGCACATGCCCCAACATCAATGGGCTGCGCAGGATTTTGAACTGCGAACGGAAGCTCACCTGATGCTGATGCAGGTTGGTTTTCGGCAGGTAGATAAACAGCAGCAACGCCTTGGCAAACGCGATCACCGCCAGAATGCCGAAAGCACTGCGCCAGCCGAACGCATCGGAAATCAGCGTGCCGACGGGAATGCCGAACACCGTGGCGCAGACAATGCCGAAACCGATCTTGGCGATCGCTCGCCCGGCGTAGTCCGGCCCAACGATATCCACTGCGGTTTCACTGGCCAACGCCCAGAACACCGGCAACCCCAGCGCCGGAATCAATCGCGCAATGGCCATCACCCCGATGTTCGGCGCCAGTGCCGCCAGCGTGTTGGCCAGGCCGAACATGATCAGCACACTGATGAACAGCTTGCGCCGTTCAAACCTTGCAAAGTACGCGGTCAGGAACGGTCCGAAAGCGGCCACGGTAAAGGCGAACAGGGTCACCAGCAAACCCGCTTGAGGGATGCTGACGTTCAGGTCACGGGCGATTGCCGGCAACAGGCCGACGATGATGAATTCCGTGGTCAACACCGTAAAACCGGCGGCGGACAACAGAAGAATGGGCAACAGCATGCAGAACTCCAGAAAACGACGACACCAGCGACAGCCCGAAGGCTCACTGGCAAAACTTGAAAATGAGGATGGCGAAGCTTAACAGAGTGTTTGCGGACGAGGTTGCACGAACCTGCAAATCGCGTTGAGCCATCGGGCGGCAGATCGTCACAGGTCTGAAGGATCATGGCTACGCTGTGATAAAGTCCGCGGCCCGCGGTACTTATACTTTGCTCATCGGCCTCAAGGCATTGATGTAGCGACCCTTCGGTTCCCTCCATGTGGCCTGCCCGGCTTTTTGCTGCATGAGTAGAACCCTGCACCCTAATAAAATCAGAGATGCCGTTATGACCGCTTCATCCCCTTCGCTCTTGCAACGCCTGAAACGCAGCAGCCTGGTCACCCAAATCATCATCGGCCTGATCGCCGGGATTGCCTTGGCGTTGTTCGCGCCCGAGTTGGCCAAATCCACCGCCTTCATTGGCAAAGTGTTCGTGTCGGCACTCAAGGCTGTCGCGCCGATTCTGGTATTCGTGTTGGTCATGGCGTCGATTGCCAACCATAAACATGGCCAGGAAACCCACATCCGGCCGATTCTGTTTCTGTATTTGCTGGGCACCTTCGCGGCAGCCGTCGTGGCAGTGGTCGCCAGTACGCTGTTTCCGTCGAGCCTGGTGCTGGCTACCCAGGATGTTGCGGTGAGCGCACCGGGCGGCATCAGCGAAGTGCTGCAAAGCCTGGCACTGAGCGTGGTCGATAACCCGGTCAGCGCACTGATGAACGCCAATTTCATTGGTATTCTCGCGTGGGCGATCGGCATGGGCATTGCGATTCGCCATGCCGGTGCAACCACCCGCGAGGTGCTGGGTGATTTGTCCAATGGCGTAACGGTTATCGTGCGGGTGGTGATCCGCTTTGCGCCGCTGGGGATCTTCGGCCTGGTGGCCTCGACCCTCGCCACTTCCGGTTTCGGCGCCTTGATCGGTTACATGCATCTGCTGGCCGTGTTGCTGGGCTGCATGCTGTTCGTGGCGCTGGTGATGAACCCGGCGATCGTGTTCTGGAAGCTGCGTCGCAATCCGTATCCGCTGGTATTCACCTGCCTGCGCGAGAGCGGCATCACTGCGTTTTTCACTCGCAGTTCGGCGGCGAACATCCCGGTCAACCTGGAGCTGAGCAAGCGTCTGGGTCTGCACGAAGATACCTATTCGGTGTCGATCCCGCTCGGCGCTACCATCAACATGGCCGGTGCGGCGATCACCATCACCGTGTTGACCCTCGCCGCCGTGCACACCATGGGCATCGCCGTGGATATTCCGACGGCCATCCTGCTCAGCATTGTCGCGGCAATCTGCGCCTGTGGCGCCTCGGGCGTGGCCGGCGGCTCGCTGTTGCTGATTCCGCTGGCATGCAGCCTGTTCGGCATCCCGAGCGAAATCGCCATGCAAGTGGTCGCGGTCGGCTTCATCATCGGTGTGTTGCAGGACTCGGCGGAAACCGCGCTGAACTCCTCCACTGACGTGTTGTTCACCGCAGCGGCGTGCCAGGGCGAGGATCAAAAGACCCAGAAAGCCCGGGAAGCCCGGCGTCTGGCGTAACAACGTTCCCGTAGGACAGCAAAACGAAAAAGCCCGCCAAGGCTTACACCTTGGCGGGCTTTTTTGTTCCTGGCGGTTTAGAACGCGCCCATGTAATCGCGCTTGCCCACTTCCACGCCATTGTGACGCAGCAGTGCGTAAGCGGTGGTGACGTGGAAGAAAAACTGCGGCAAACCGTAGCTCAGCAAGTAAGCCTGGCCAGTGAAGCGCTTCTCTTTAGGGGTGCCCGGACGGGTAACGATCTCGATGCCTTCCTTGCCGTTGATCTGCTCAGGCTTGATCTCGCCGATGAAGGCCAGAACCTTGGCGATCAATGCTTGCAGTTCGGCGAAGGTGGTTTCGGTGTCGTCATATTTCGGCAGTTCGACTTCAGCCAGACGCGCCGATACGCCTTTGGCGAAATCTACCGCGATCTGTACCTGACGCACCAACGGGAACATGTCCGGGTACAGACGGGCTTGCAGGAACGCGTTCGGGTCGATGTTTTTCGCGGTAGCGTGGGCTTCGGCCTTGCTCAGGTTGTTGCTCAGGGCATTGAGCATTTGCTGGAAAACCGGAACGGAAGCGGCGTAGAGGGAAATAGTCATGATTGGTCTCGTGTGGTGACAGGAGTAAAAACGTGGAGCGATTATAGCCATGCGCGACTGCCCTGCGGCTTGTCTTTTATCCTGCAAGGATTAGGCTAGTCGGCTTCGACTGCATGCTTCGACTGCATAGGGAAAAGCGCGATGAGCACTGAGCAAGAAACGACCTTCGACGAACCGCGGCTCAACAGCACGGAAATTCGTATTCTGGGCTCGTTGATCGAGAAACAGGCCACTAGCCCGGAAACTTATCCGCTGACGCTCAATGCGCTGGTGATTGCCTGTAATCAGAAAACCAGCCGCGAACCGGTGATGAACTTGAGCCAGGGCCAGGTCGGCCAGAGCTTGCGCGTCCTGGAGGGGCGCGGCTTTACCAGACTGGTGATGGGCAGCCGTGCCGACCGCTGGGAGCATCGGGTCGACAAGGCGCTGGAACTGGTGCCGGCGCAGGTGATTCTGACGGGGTTGTTGTTTCTGCGTGGCCCGCAGACGGTCAACGAACTGCTGACCCGCAGTGGCCGCATGCACGACTTCGAAGACGCCGAGCAGGTGGTGCATCAACTTGAGCGTTTGATCGCCAGAGGCCTGGCGCTATTGATCCCGCGCCAGGCTGGCCAGCGCGAAGACCGTTACATGCATGCACTGGGCGATCCGGCGGACATCGAAGCGATCCTGGCTGCCCGACAGAATCCGGTGGAACGTAGTACCAGTAGCGGCGTGTCGGTTGAGCGAATCGAAGAGCTTGAAGCGCGGATTGCGGCACTGGAAGAGCGCTTGGCTCGCCTCGAATAGCCAAACAGACGCCCGTGCTTGCCCCCGTTGGGTCGCGAAGCGGCCTCGGCATTTCAAATTAAAATCCCAAGTAACAGGTTTACGACTGCTTCGCAGCCGAACGGGGGCAAGCCCCCTCGCCACGGGTTTGCGTTCAACTCTTGGGGGGTTGGCAGGAGACCGAGTGGGCAAGTCCGTTCCCAACGCTGGACCTGTGGGAGCGGGCTTGCCCGCGATGGGGCCAGTACAGTCAACTGTCAGCTGCGGGCAAACGCCACGGCTTTGCGGAATTGCTCATCAGTCGGCCGCACGCCGGTGTACAACACGAACTGTTCCAGTGCCTGGATCGCAATCACTTCCAGCCCGGTGATGACCCGTTTGCCTTCGGCACGACCGCGCACGATTAACGGTGTTTCCGAGGGGATTGCTACCACATCGAAGACAGTCTCGGCCGCAGCGATGGCTTCTGGCTCGAACGCCAGTTGATCCGCTTCCGGCCCGCCCGCCATGCCAATGGGCGTGACGTTGATCAGCATCCGCGGGCGGTCGCTTCCCAACTCCGCCTGCCATGAGTAACCCAACGATTCAGCCAATGCACGCCCGGCGGGCTCGTTACGGGCCACGATTACGCCGTTTTCGTAGCCGCCATCACGCAACGCACTGGCCACAGCCTTGGCCATGCCGCCGCTGCCGCGCAGGGCAAAAGTCGAATCCTTGGGCACTTGATGGGTTTCAAGCAATTGGGCAATGGCAATGTAATCGGTGTTGTAAGCCTTCAGGTGACCGTTGGTGTTGACGATAGTGTTGATCGATTGGATAGCCTCAGCCGATGCATCCAGCTCATCGACCAACGCAATACAAGCCTCCTTGAATGGCATCGATACCCCGCACCCCCGAATGCCCAAGGCGCGGATGCCGCCCACGGCGCCCGGCAAGTCCTGGCTGCTGAAAGCCTTGTAGTAGAAATTCAGACCCAGTTGTTCGTACAGATGGTTGTGAAACCGCAGGCCGAAGTTGCCGGGACGCCCCGAAAGCGACATGCACAATTGAGTGTCTCTGTTGGGGTTCATCTGCATTGCAATCTCCTTCAATAACACTTTCAGATGGACGGGATTAGCCATTCCATCAGGTCTGATCAATCATAAAAGCCTGTCCACGGTAGGCACACAGGAGCGTAAAGAAGCCGGTACAGACCTTACACAAAATTTACCCAATGGCTGTGCTGATTTTCAGAAAAAAGCTGTCTTAGAAGTATCCCCGCGACAACTTGAGTCTATTGCAGACGCGAGCGCCGGGTCGAAGAACCGAGGAACTATCATGATCCGTAAAATCCCCACAGTAGCCCTGCTGATCGGTGCTCTCGCTATCGCAGGGCAGGCAGATGCAGGTGGTCGTGGCTGGGAAGGTCCGGCTGTGTTTGGTGCGATCGTCGGCTCGGCAATCATCGGCTCAGCAATTATCAGTCGTGACCGGCCAGTGTATGTCGAGCAACCGGTTTACGTGCAGCCACAACCGGTATACGTGCAGCCACCGCCTGTTTATTACCAACCGGCGCCGGTGTACGTACAACAACCGATCTATTACTACCGCCCGGCCCCTATCTATTACGGTCCGCCACGTGCGTATGGTCCACCGCGCGGCTATTACGGCCATCCCCATGGCTATTATCGTGGCGACCGCTGGTAACACGCTCATCAGGCCCCGCTGTAACAGCGGGGCCTTTTTATGACCACTGGCTGGACGCAGTCTGAATACATCTCGCCAAGGTCGCTGTCGGGACAGTATCGACAGCTAAAGTTGGTCATATTGATGCCATGTCAGGTCCGCAAGCTTGGAACTGTCCATAAACAACAGGTTGATAACAACTAGGACGGCCTACATGCCCACACAAAACCCGCATCGCATTGTCGGCTTGTGCACTTCCGGCAAGGTGTACAACGCACTGACCGAACTCAAACACCTGGAAGGCCATCGCAGCGCAAAGTTTCTCTCGCTGCTGGCAGAAAACCTGGTGCGCAAAGGCCTGCTCAATGAGCGGGAACTGGTGCATATGCTCGATCAAGTAGTGGATTGAACGCAGGACTCATTGGCATCAATGACGACTATCGAAAGCGTTGATTGTCCGTTCAAGCGTCCGATCCGTAAGGTAGCTCCATAGATTAATGGAGGTACTTATGACTCAGGTCCAGATCATGTCTGTTATCGGCAGCGCCGTTCCCGCAACGCTCAGGGCGAGAGGGTTACTCGCTTGTTGGTATCTGATGCAGGACGGCGAGGCTATCAGTGGTCCACTCACCTCGCTTCCCGCCGCCCAAGCCTTGTCACAACGTATCGGCTCGGGCCAGCTCAGTGCTTAAGGCAGCTGAATTTTTGGCTTGGAATCGATGAAAATCGCCCAGCTCGATACGAACAATGCCGCGATCAACGGGCCGATGACAAAACCGTTCAAGCCAAAAAGCGCCAGGCCGCCCAAGGTCGAGATCAGGATCAGGTAGTCTGGCATTTTGGTGTCCTTGCCCACCAGGATCGGTCGCAGGACGTTGTCCACCAGGCCGATCACGAATACGCCAAACAACGTGAGCACCGTGGCCTGCCACATCGCGCCAGTGAACAGGAAATACGCTGCAACCGGTATCCAGACGATCCCCGCGCCCACCGCTGGCAACAGCGACAGAAACGCCATCAACACCGCCCAGAGCAGTACGCTCGGGATGTCCAGAAACCAGAAAATAAAACCACCCAATGCCCCTTGCGTGATCGCCACCACCACGTTGCCCTTCACCGTGGCTCGCACCACACGATTGAACTTGAGTTGCAAACGGCGCTTCTGGGTATCTTCCAGGGGTATCGCCGCACGTACTTTGCGCGCCAGTTCGGACCCGTCCCGCAGGAAGAAAAACAGCAGATAGAGCATGACAAAAAAACCCACCACGAACTCGAATGTGCCCTGACCAAAACTGAACGCCTTGGTCGCGACAAACTGGCTGCCCTGCATCGTGCTCTTGATGATTTTTTCCCGTAACCCGCTCAGCTCGCCCATGCCGAAACGATCGAGCACGTACTGAAAATACGGCGGCAGGCTTTGCTTGAACTGTGACACATACCCGGCAATGTCCAGTTCGCCGCTTTCGATTTTGTTGTAGAGCGCCGCACCTTCTTGAACCAACAAGGTACTGATGGTGATTACCGGCAAGATCGCAATCAGTACACAGAGAATCAAGGTGCACAGGGCCGTGAGATTGTGGGGCAAGCCGAACCTGCGTTGCAGTTGGTGCTGCAACGGCGCAAACAGAATACCGAGAATGACCGCCCAGAACACCGCACCGTAAAACGGCAGCAGAATCCAGATGAAGGCGATGCTCACCAGCGTCAGCAAGACCATCAGCGAGGTGTTTTGCAGCTTCGTTTCGTTCATGTCCGATCCATGTCAGTGCGCAGGGGCGCCGTTTGCGCGTTCTGGTATTTAGTCCGCCACGGCTCGCACGAGTGCCATCCGTTTATTCATCAAGCATAGATCCAGATCAATAAACCCCACGGATAAGCCATTTACCCTTGCCGGCTTTTGCGATCGATACTGCCATGACCTGCGCCATGACGCTCACGCCCCCGGAATTGCTTGCACCTGCCGGCACCCTGAAAAACATGCGTTATGCCTTCGCCTACGGCGCCGACGCGGTATATGCCGGCCAGCCGCGCTACAGCCTGCGGGTGCGTAACAACGAATTCGACCATGCCAACCTCGCCCTCGGCATTACCGAAGCCCAGGCTCAGGGCAAACGCTTTTACGTGGTGGTGAACATCGCCCCGCACAACGCCAAGCTCAAAACATTCTTGAAGGACCTTGAACCGGTAATCGCCATGGCGCCGGATGCGCTGATCATGTCCGACCCCGGTTTGATCATGCTGGTACGTCGGCACTTCCCGCAGATGCCGATCCATCTCTCAGTACAGGCCAACACCGTGAACTGGGCCAGCGTCGAGTTCTGGCAGCAACAGGGCTTGAACCGGATCATTTTGTCCCGCGAACTGTCGCTGGAAGAAATCGCCGAAATCCGTCAGCAGGTCCCGGCGATGGAGCTGGAAGTGTTCGTCCACGGCGCGTTGTGCATGGCCTATTCCGGGCGCTGTCTGTTGTCGGGCTATATGAACAAGCGCGACGCCAATCAGGGCAGTTGCACCAACGCCTGTCGCTGGAAGTACTCGGCGACACCGGCCAGCGAAAATCAGCTCGGTGAAATCGTCCAGCAGTTCCGCCCCGAACCAACCCTGGGCATCGGCGCGCCGACCGATCAAGTGTTCTTGCTACAAGAAGCCAATCGCCCTGACGACCTGATGCCGGCATTCGAGGACGAACACGGCACCTACATCATGAACGCCAAGGACTTGCGCGCCGTGCAGCATGTGGAGCGTCTGACGCAAATGGGTGTGCATTCATTGAAGATCGAAGGCCGGACCAAATCGCATTTCTATTGCGCGCGCACGACTCAGGTGTATCGCCGCGCAATCGATGATGCAGTGGCAGGCCGAACGTTTGATCGCAGCTTGATGACCGACCTTGAATCCCTGGCCCAACGTGGTTACACCGAAGGTTTTCTGCGTCGACATGTGCATGATGAATATCAGAACTACCAGAATGGCAGTTCGGTTTCAGAGCGCCAGCAGTTCGTGGGCGAGTTGACCGGCGAACGCCGGGATCGGCTGGCGGAAGTGCGGGTAAAGAATCGCTTTGGTCTGGGCGATCACATGGAACTGATGACGCCCAAGGGCAATTTCCACTTCGATTTGCACCAGTTGCAGAACGCCAAAGGCGAGGCGGTTGACGTGGCACCGGGGGACGGGCACACGGTGTATTTGCCGATACCGGATGCGGTGGATCTGCGCTTTGGGTTATTGATGCGCGATGTCAACATGAACCAGGGAACCTGAGCGACAAGCCCTTCGTGCAGGAACGCAATTCTGTTCACTTAAGAGTCTTGAGTCAGTGAGTAACCTGTGGCGAGGGAGCTTGCTCCCGCTTGAGTGCGTAGCACTCACAAAAATCAGTGATTGTTATCAGATTTTTGGGGCCGCTACGCAGCCCAATGCGAGCAAGCACGCTCGCCACAAAGGTTGGCATGACAGAGAGTCGCGCCTGTAGGAGCGAGGCTTGCCCGCGAAAACGACTGAACGACTCACGAATACCGCAACGCAGTAGCCGGCTCCACTTTCGCTGCCCGCCAAGCCGGATACACCGTCGCCAAAAAGCTCATGATGAAACCGGCGGAACAGATCAACAACACATCCGCGCCCTGCAGTTCCGACGGCAAGTTACTGACAAAGTACACGTCGGAACTGAAGATGTGTTGCCCGCTGACCCGCTCCATCCAGCCCACCAGTTCACTGACGTTCAGCGCTGCAATCACGCCCAGCACGCCGCCAATCAAAGTGCCGACGACTCCGATCACCGTGCCCTGCACCATGAAGATCGCCATGATCTGCCGAGGTGTCGCGCCGATGGTGCGAAGTATCGCGATGTCCGCGCCCTTGTCGTTCACCACCATGATCAGGGTGGCGATGATGTTGAATGCCGCCACTGCAACGATCATCAGCAGCAGCAAGCCGATCATGGTTTTTTCCATCTTCATCGCGCTGAACAGACTGCCTTGGGTGTGGGTCCAGTCGTCAGCCTTGTAGGCAGCGCCGAGGCCTGTCGCGATGTCGCTCGACACTTGTGGGGCGGCGTACAGGTCCTTCACCGCCAGGCGCACGCTCTGCACCTGATTCGGTTGCCAGTGTTGCATCTGCGCGGCATCAGCGAGGTGGATCAGCGCCATGGAGCCGTCCAGCTCGGCGCCAACCTTGAACACGCCGACCACATTCAGTCGTTGCATGCGCGGGGTGATGCCGCCCGGTGCGGTGCTGATTTCCGGCACGATCAGGGTGATCCTGTCGCCAACGCTCAAGCGAAAGCGTCGTGCGGTGATCTCACCGATCACCACGCCGAACTCGCCGGGCTTCAAGGCATCCAGACGCCCCTGAACAATGTGCTTGGCAACGATCGACACCTGGCCTTCCAGCGCCGGGTCGACACCACTGACCTGGATCGGCTGCATCGTGCCCTTGTAGGACAGCATGCCTTCCATCTCGGTGAACGGCACCGCCGCCATCACTTCAGGATTCTTCATCGCCGCGGCGGCCACCGGCTGCCAATCGTCGATAGGGTTCACACCGACGATGGTCGCGTGGGGCACCATGCCGAGAATGCGCGAGCTCATTTCGCGCTGGAAGCCATTCATTACCGACAACACCACGATCATCGCCAGCACGCCCAGGGCGAGGCCGATCATCGAGGTCATCGAGATGAAGGAAACAAAGCGATTGCGGCGCTTGGCGCGGGTATAGCGCGCGCCGATAAAGATCGATAACGGTCTGAACATTCGCTGGGCACCGTATAAAAATAAAAGACCCGACGTACTGTTCAGTACGCCGGGTTTCGGTCAATCAGATGGGGGTCAGGTAACCTTCCTGCAAATGCAGGACGCGATCCATCTGGCGAGCCAGGTTCATGTCGTGGGTCACCACCAGGAACGCGGTGCGCATCGAGGTGCTGAGTTCGAGCATCAAATCCTGAATGCCCTGGGCGGTGTGGGAGTCGAGGTTGCCGGTTGGCTCGTCGAGCATCACCAAGCCTGGCTTGTTCACCAGGGCGCGGGCGATGGCCACACGCTGGCGTTCGCCACCGGACAATTCTGCCGGCTTGTGCTCCAGACGATGGCCCAGCCCTACCCGCTCCAGCAACGCCGTCGCACGCTGACGCGCTTCGGGGATCGCGGTTCTACCGATCAGCAACGGCATGCAGACGTTTTCCAGCGCGGTGAACTCAGGCAGCAAGTGGTGGAACTGGTAAACGAAACCCAGCGACCGGTTGCGCAGCAGGCCACGGGCCTTTTCGTTCAGTGCCGAGAGTTCTTCACCGGCCAGCCAGACGCTGCCCTTGGTCGGCGTATCGAGGCCGCCCAGCAGGTTGAGCAAGGTACTTTTGCCCGAACCCGAGGTGCCGACGATCGCCACGCGCTCACCGGGGTGCAATTCCAGTTGCAGACCCGCCAGAACCTCTACCGATTCCGGACCTTCCACGTAGGATTTGCCCAGGTTGCGGCAGCTCAAGATTGCTTTATCACTCATGCCCGACTCACTCATAACGTAGCGCCTCCGCAGGCTGGGTGCGCGCGGCACGCCAGGCTGGATACAGGGTGGCGAGGAAACTCAGAACCAACGCGGCGGCGCAGACCATCAACACGTCCTGGCTCTGCACTTGCGACGGCAGGTAATCGATGAAATACACGTCAGCGTTCAGGAATTTATGGCCGATCAGCCCTTCAAGGGCAGAGATCGCGGCGCTGACGTTCAGTGCGGCGAAGATCCCGACCACCGCGCCGATCAGCGTACCCACCACACCAATGACCGTACCCTGGACCATGAAGATAGCCATGATCTGCCCTGGCGTAGAGCCGAGGGTGCGCAGGATCGCGATGTCGCCCTTCTTGTCGTTCACCACCATCACCAGCGTGGAAATGATATTGAACGCCGCCACGGCGACGATCAGCAGCAAGAGCAGGCCGATCATGGCTTTTTCCATGCGGATTGCTTGATACAGGTTGCCGTGGGTTCGGGTCCAGTCGCGAGCGTAATACTGATCTTCGCCAAGTTGCTGAGCGATGGTCCACGCCACGCGTGGTGCCTGGAACAGGTCATCGAACTTCAAGCGCAGGCCCTGCACCTGATCCGGCTTCCAGCGGTGCAGCTTCGCCAGATCCTGCAGATGGGTGATGCCCAGATAGCCGTCGATCTCGCCGGCGCCGACATGAAAGATGCCGACCACGGTAAAGCGCTTCATGCGCGGGAACATCCCGGCCGGGGTCACGGTGACTTCCGGCGCGACAAACGTGAGTTTGTCGCCTACCGCCACGCCGAGCTTGGCCGCGGCCTTGTCGCCGATGACGATGCCGAAACTGCCCGGCGCCAGGTCATCGAGTTTGCCCTGCTGCATGAAGTTATCAATGATCGACACCTGCCGTTCCTGCACAGGGTCGATGGCATTGAGCAGCACTTTGGAAACCTTGCCGTTGTTGGTCAGCAATCCCTGCATCTGGACGAAGGGCGCGACCGCCGCCACCTGTGGATTCTGCTTGACCTGGGCGGCCAGGCTTTGCCAGTCGCTGATCGGCTCACCGGACTCGATGGTCGCGTGGGGCACCATGCCCAGCACGCGGGTGCGCATTTCATGATCGAAGCCGTTCATCACCGACAGCACGACGATCATCACGACCACGCCGAGGGCGAGTCCGATCATCGAGGTCAGGGAAATGAATGACACAAAATGATTGCGACGCTTTGCACGGGTATAACGCGTGCCAATAAATACGAAGAGAGGTCTGAACATGTCGGGGCTTGTTCGGAGGGAAAAGGAACGTCCTTGTGGCGGGGGTCGATAACCAGCTTTACACTCAGACCACCGCCGCTACCATGGGTTCGCCATGTCGACATTAGATGAAGAAGATCGCCGCGAATACTACCGTATCGAGGACACGATCGCACTGGAAATTCAGCCCCTGTCTGCTCCCGAAGCCGCAGGCCAGGAAGTGTTGCAGGATGCTTCCCCTCTATTCAACCTGCTCAGCGAGCTGCACCTCAGCGAATTCGAATCGCAACACCTGTTGCGACAGATCAGCGAACGCGACCGGACCATCGCCGCATTCCTGAAATCCCAGAACAAACGCATCGATCTGCTGAGCCAGGTAGTCGCCCTGACCGTGCTCGGGCAGATCGGCGAACCGCAGCCAGTGACCCTATCCGAGGGAGGCATCGACTTTCAGCATCCGACGCCCATCGCCACCGGCGCGCATCTGTCGATCAAACTGGTGCTGATGCCGCAAGCCCTTGGCCTGCTGCTGCGTGCCCGCGTCACCCATTGCGACCGCAAGGGCGAAGGCTACGATGTCGGCACCGAGTTCGAATACCTGTCCGATGCCCAACGACAATTGCTGGCCCGTTATATCTTGCAGCGACAGGCACAAGAACGACGCCTGGCTCGTGAACAAAACGAATCAGGCATTTAATTTAAGGAATAACCGTGACCCTTATCTACGGCCACCGCGGCGCCAAGGGCGAAGCACCGGAAAACACCCTGACCAGCTTTCAGCAATGCCTCAAGCACGGCGTGCGCCGTTGTGAGCTGGACTTGCATCTGTCCAAGGACGGCGAGTTGATGGTGATCCACGACCCGACCCTCAAACGCACCACCGAGCGCCGCGGCAAAGTAGTCGAGCATACCGCCGCGGAGCTGGTGACTTACGACGCACGCAAGGGCGGCCCGGGCTGGATCAAACCTTGCCCGATCCCAAAGCTGGAAGAACTGTTCGAGAAATGCGACTTCGAGCACTGGCAACTGGAAGTCAAAAGCGCATCACGCACCCGTGCCGCGACCACCGTGCTGGCGATTCGCGAAATGGCGCAGCGTTTCGGCATCCTGGACAAGGTCACGATTACCTCGAGTTCACGCGAAGTATTGAAAGCCGCGGTGGACCTGGTGCCGGACATCTCTCGCGGCCTGGTGGCCGAATACGCCTGGCTCGACCCGTTGAAGGTCGCGCAAAACTATGGCTGTGAGATTCTGGCGCTGAACTGGACCCTGTGTACGCCGGAACGCCTGCAGAAGGCGCAGCGCCAGGGGCTGCATGTGTCGGTGTGGACAGTCAACGAGCCCGCGCTGATGCGCAGACTCGCCGACTTCGGCGTTGACAGCCTGATTACAGACTTTCCCGGTTTGGCCACTGCCACGCTCGAGAATTGCTGAAATCGGTCTCCCCGGCCGGCTCAGGCCACCGGCCGGAGCCGCTCAAAAAAGCCGGTTGAGGCCATCGTACGCCGCTACCCGATAGGCTTCAGCCATGGTCGGGTAGTTGAACGTCGTGTTGACGAAGTACTTCAGGGTGTTCAGCTCACCCGGCTGACTCATGATCGCCTGGCCGATGTGCACGATCTCCGACGCCTGATAACCGAAGCAGTGTACGCCCAGCACTTCCAGGGTATCGCGGTGGAACAGGATCTTCAGCATGCCTTGCGGCTCGCCGGCAATCTGCGCACGCGCCATACCCTTGAAGAACGCCTTGCCCACTTCGTACGGCACCTTGGCCTGAGTCAGCTCCTGCTCGTTCTTGCCGATCGAGCTGATCTCCGGAATGGTGTAGATGCCGGTGGGCACATCGTTGACGAAGCGCCAGCTGCCATTGTCGACGATGCTGCCAGCGGCCGAACGGCCCTGGTCGTGGGCGGCACTGGCCAGGCTCGGCCAACCGATCACGTCACCGGCGCCATAAATATTCGGCACGCAGGTGCGGTAGTTTTCGTCGACTTCGATCTGGCCACGGCTGTTGACCTTCACGCCGATATTTTCCAGCCCCAACTGATCGGTATTGCCGGTACGGCCGTTGCACCAGAGCAAGGCATCGGCCTTGATCTTTTTGCCGGACTTCAGGTGCAGGATCACGCCGTTGTCCACGCCTTCGACGCGGTCGTAGTCTTCGTTGTGACGGACTGTGATGTTGTTGTTGCTGAAGTGATAGCTCAGCGCCTGGGAAATTTCCGAGTCGAGGAAGCTCAGCAACTGACCCCGGTTGTCCACCAGCTCGACCAGCACACCCAGGCCACTGAAGATCGAGGCGTATTCGCAACCGATCACGCCAGCGCCGTAAACGATGAGTTTGCGCGGGGTATGGCCGAGGCTGAGGATGGTGTCGCTATCGTAGATACGCGGGTGATGGAAATCGATGTCGGCCGGGCGATACGGGCGCGAACCGGTGGCGATGATGATGTGCTTGGCCACCAGTTTTTCGACCACGCCGTTGGCGCAGACCACTTCGATGGTTTGCTCGTCAGCAAAGCTGCCGGTACCGAAGAACACGTCGACACGGTTACGGGCGTAGTAACCGGTGCGCGAGGCGACTTGTTTGGAGATGACTTTTTCGGCGCTTTTCAAAACGTCCGGGAACGAGAACCAGCGCGGCTCACCAATGGCCCGGAACATCGGGTTGGTGTTGAACTGCATGATCTGCCGGACCGAGTGACGCAAGGCCTTGGACGGGATGGTGCCCAGGTGGGTGCAGTTGCCGCCGACCTGGCGACGGCTATCGACCATCGCCACCTTGCGTCCTGCTTTGGCGGCATTCATTGCCGCGCCTTCTCCGGCCGGGCCGGAACCCAACACCACCACGTCGTAGTTGTAGACAGCCATGCATACTCCTCAGAACAGGCCGCGGCACCCTCGGCACCTGCGGCTAAATCACGCCGATCTGCGGCGTGAAGGAACAATTTGGGGCCAGTGCAGAACCCGGACACAGTCTATAGAAGCGTCAACGCCGGGCACATTACCCCTTGGTCGCGTCGTAGGCTAGTTTTGCCTGCACTACAACGTCATCAAAAACGCTTTTGATGCCGCAATCACTTGGTTTTCTCACCCGCCAGGCGCTCAAATGCCTGATTGGTGCGCGTGACGAAACCTGTATCGGCACGAATCACAAAAAATGCACCAACATCATGGGTTTCGGCATAGTCCCAACCCCGTTCAGGACCGAGAATCATCAACAGCGTCGATAGGCCATCGGCCATTAATGCTGAAGGATGAATGACCGTGACTGACGCCAGGGTATGCAGGACGGGTGCACCACTGCGGGCATCGAAGGTGTGGGAATAGCGCCGTCCGCTCTGCTCGAAATAATGACGGTAGTCACCGGAGGTCGACACGCCGTAGCCGTCGATAGTGATGACTTTTTGTGCGACCTGCTGATCGTCGCGGGGCTCTTCCAACGCAATGTGCCACGCTGAGCCGTCGAGTTTTTTGCCCGCGGCCTTGAGTTCACCAGTGACCTCCGCCAGGTAATTGTGGATGCCCTGCTCTTCAAGCTTTGCGGCAATCGTATCGACCGCGTAACCGGCCGCGATGCTGTTGAAGTCGAGCTCGACTGCCTCGTCCTTGCACAACTGATCACCGTCGATGCGCAAGTGGCTATGGCCGACGCGTTGCCGCACCTGGGCGAGCGCCTCGGCACTCGGCACTTTTTCTTCTCGCGCTTGCGGCCCGAACCCCCATAGGTTGAGCAGCGGCTCCACCGTCAGGTCGAAGGAGCCTTCGCTTAGCGAAGACAGTCGCTCGCCGACGCGGACCAGTTCGAGGATCGGCGCGGGCATTGTCTGGCAGCGGTTAGCGGGCAAATTATTGAAGCGTTCAATGTCGGAGTCGCTGCGATAGGTCGACATTTGCTGATCGATTTCAGCGAGGATTTTTTCGACCTGGATGCGGACTTCTGCCGGAGCGGGAAGATGGGCATAGCGCACGTACTTGATCGAATAGCTGCTGCCCATGGTCGGGCCGCCGAAACTTTCCATCGAATCGCCATCGCCGCAGCCGGTTAAGGTACTTATCAGGACAACAACACTGCACCATCGCCATTTCAACAAACCCTGCCCCTCCCTGAAACCACGCCAAGACCGGCCATTATGCACCCCTCGCTCCTGCGCGATCACCCAAACAAAAACGCCCCGATCAAAGTCGGGGCGTTTTCATGTGCGGCTAAGGCTTAGCGCGGGAATGCTGGCGGGTTTACACCGGCCATGTCTTCCATCACGCGAACGACCTGGCAGCTGTAACCGAACTCGTTGTCGTACCAGACGTACAGAACAACGCGGTTGTCCTGAACGATGGTCGCTTCGGCGTCCACCACGCCTGCGTGGCGCGAGCCAACGAAGTCGGTGGAAACCACTTCCTGCGAATTGACGTAGTCGATTTGCTTGTGCAGATCGGAGTGCAGCGCCATGTAGCGCAGGTACTCGTTCATCTCTTCACGGGTAGCGGCTTTCTCAAGGTTCAGGTTGAGAATGGCCATCGATACGTTCGGCGTCGGAACACGGATCGCGTTACCGGTCAGTTTGCCGGCCAGTTCAGGCAGCGCCTTGGCGGCGGCGGTGGCAGCACCAGTCTCGGTGATGACCATGTTCAACGCGGCGCTACGGCCACGGCGATCACCCTTGTGGAAGTTGTCGATCAGGTTCTGGTCGTTGGTGTACGAGTGAACGGTTTCGACGTGACCGTTGATGATGCCGAACTTGTCATTCACAGCCTTCAGCACCGGCACGATGGCGTTGGTGGTGCAGGAAGCGGCGGACACGATCTTGTCGTCAGCGGTGATTTCACCGTGGTTGATGCCGTGAACGATGTTCTTCAGCTTGCCTTTACCCGGCGCGGTCAGAACAACACGATCGATACCCGGGCAGGCCAGGTGCTGGCCCAGGCCGTCGGCGTCACGCCATACACCCGTGTTGTCCACCAGCAGCGCATCTTTGATGCCGTACTGTGTGTAGTCCACTTCGGTCGGGTTCTTCGCGTAGATAACCTGGATCAGGTTGCCGTTGGCGGTGATGGTGTTATTGGCTTCATCAATGGTGATGGTGCCATTGAACGAACCATGTACCGAATCGCGGCGCAGCAGGCTGGCGCGTTTGACCAGATCGTTCTCGGCGCCCTTGCGGACAACGATGGCACGCAGACGCAAGCCGTCGCCACCACCGGTTTTCTCGATCAGGATGCGCGCCAGCAGACGACCGATACGACCGAAGCCGTACAGGACAACGTCGGTGCCGGTGCGACCGGAACCATTCTGCTTGCCGACCACATCGGCCAGCTCGTCACGGACGAACGCTTCGGCGCTACGGCCATTACCTTCGGTTTTGAATTTGACAGCCAGCTTGCCCAGGTCTACCGAAGCAGCGCCGAGCTTGAGCTCGCTCATTGCCTTGAGCAGCGGGAATGTTTCGTGGACGGACAATTCGCTGTCATCGGACTGGCGATGGCGAGCAAAGCGGTGAGCTTTGAGAATCGCGATGACAGACTGGTTGATCAGACTGCGGCCATAGATCGAGCTCACCACGTTGTTATTGCGGTAGAGCTGACCGATAAGCGGAATCATCGCTTCTGCGAGTGCTTCACGGTCGATCCATTCACCAAGACACTGGTCGGGCTTCTGAGTCACGGTAACCTTCCACATGTAGGGGCAGAAAAAAGGGGCTACATTATGCCGCCGAGTGTCTCCGGTAGCAATGCGCGCCTGTCGCACAGGCGGTAACAAAATCCTGTTCAAAAAAATCACGCCCCGCGCCAGCCCAGTAAAACCGGGGCTTTCAGCGCTGTCAATTTTTCGACGATACTATTGCCGTGTCCGTAACCCTCCGTAACACACCGTGGTTTTGGCACTACATTTTCCGTATCGAAGCGCCAGTTTTTGTCATTACCACTACATTTCACCCAACCTGAGCATATAGACACAGTCTGCAACTGACAGCCGGCACCTGAGGCCGTTACAATTGTCGACTTTGTCGCAACGCTGGAGCTCAACCTTCCGTGCCCGTTCTGCGTCTACCGCTTCTCCCTGCCGCGGCAGGTAAACAGCATTGGGGCAACCTGCCCGGTGCCGCCCTGAGCCTGGCCATCGCCGAGGCTGCCAGCGCTGCCAAGCGCTTTACCCTGCTACTGACCGCCGACAGCCAGAGTGCCGAACGGCTGGAACAGGAGCTGAGTTTCTTCGCCCCGGATTTGCCTGTACTGCACTTCCCCGACTGGGAAACCCTGCCCTACGACCTGTTCTCGCCACATCAGGACATCATCTCTCAGCGCATTTCCAGCCTGTATCGGTTGCCGGAACTGGTGCATGGCGTGCTGGTCGTGCCGATCACCACGGCCCTGCACCGTTTGGCGCCGACCAGATTCCTGCTTGGCAGCAGCCTGGTACTGGATGTCGGCCAGAAACTCGATGTCGAGCAAATGCGCACCCGGCTTGAGGCCAGCGGTTATCGTTACGTCGATACAGTTTATGAGCACGGCGAGTTCGCCGTGCGCGGCTCGCTGATCGACCTGTTCCCAATGGGCAGCAAACTGCCCTTCCGCATCGATCTGTTCGACGACGAAATCGAAACCCTGCGTACCTTCGATCCGGAAAACCAGCGCTCCATCGACAAGGTGGACACCGTTCGCCTGCTGCCGGCGCGAGAGTTCCCGCTGCAAAAGGACGCGGTCACCCGCTTCAAGGCGCGCTTTCGCGAACGTTTCGATGTCGACTTCCGTCGCTGCCCGATCTTTCAGGATTTGAGCAGCGGGATTACACCGGCGGGTATCGAGTACTACTTGCCACTGTTCTTCGACGAAACCTCCACCCTGTTCGACTATCTGCCCCAGGACACGCAAGTGTTTTCTTTGCCTGGCATCGAACAGGCGGCGGAGAATTTCTGGAACGACGTGCGCAATCGTTACGAAGAGCGCCGCGTCGACCCATCCCGTCCTTTGCTGCCACCGGCCGAGCTGTTTTTGCCCGTGGAAGATTGCTTTGCCCGTCTGAAGAGCTGGCCCCGGGTGGTTGCCAGTCAACAGGACGTAGAACCCGGTGTCGGTCGCGAGCGCTTCCCGGCTCAACCACTGCCGAACCTGGCCATCGAAGCCAAGGCCACTCAGCCATTGGCGGCGCTGGCCGGTTTCCTCGACGAGTTCCCTGGCCGCGTGCTGTTTACCGCCGAGTCTGCGGGCCGTCGTGAAGTGCTGCTGGAACTGCTGGAACGCCTGAAGCTGCGGCCGAAAACCGTCGACAGCTGGCCAGACTTTGTTGCGAGCAAGGAGCGCTTGGCGATCACCATCGCACCGCTCGACGAAGGTCTGTTGCTGGACGATCCAGCCCTGGCCCTGGTCGCTGAAAGCCCGTTATTCGGTCAGCGCGTGATGCAGCGTCGCCGTCGCGAGAAACGCGCTGACGCCAACAACGATGCAGTGATCAAAAACCTCACCGAACTGCGCGAAGGCGCGCCGGTGGTGCACATCGATCATGGTGTCGGCCGTTATCTGGGGCTGACGATCCTGGAAATCGACCATCAAGCCGCCGAATTCCTGACCCTTGAATATGCCGAGAACGCCAAGCTGTACGTCCCGGTAGCCAACCTGCATCTGATCGCCCGTTACACTGGCAGCGACGATGCCCTGGCGCCGCTGCACCGCCTTGGCTCCGAGACCTGGCAGAAAGCCAAGCGCAAAGCCGCCGAACAGGTGCGCGACGTGGCCGCCGAGTTGCTCGATATCTATGCCCGCCGCGCCGCTCGCGAAGGTTATGCCTTCGCCGACCCGAAAGCCGATTACGCGACCTTCAGCGCCGGCTTCCCGTTCGAAGAAACCCCGGACCAGCAAACCACTATCGAAGCGGTGCGCGCCGACATGCTCGCGCCGAAGCCGATGGATCGCCTGGTCTGCGGCGACGTCGGTTTCGGCAAGACCGAAGTGGCGATGCGCGCAGCGTTCATCGCCGTGCATGGCGGTCGTCAGGTGGCGATTCTGGTGCCGACCACCCTGCTCGCCCAGCAACACTACAACAGCTTCCGCGACCGCTTCGCCGACTGGCCGGTGAGCGTGGAAGTGATGAGCCGCTTCAAATCGGCCAAGGAAGTCAACGCCGCGGTCGCGGACCTGGCCGAAGGCAAGATCGACATCGTCATCGGCACACACAAGCTGCTGCAGGACGACGTCAAAATCAAAAACCTCGGCCTGGTGATCATCGACGAAGAGCACCGTTTCGGTGTCCGTCAGAAAGAACAGCTCAAAGCGCTGCGCAGCGAAGTCGATATCCTGACGCTGACCGCCACGCCGATTCCACGCACGCTGAACATGGCGGTGTCGGGCATGCGCGACCTGTCGATCATCGCCACGCCACCGGCCCGTCGCCTGTCGGTACGCACGTTCGTCATGGAGCAGAACAAGAGCACGGTAAAAGAAGCCCTGCTGCGTGAGCTGCTGCGTGGCGGTCAGGTTTACTACCTGCACAACGACGTGAAAACCATCGAGAAATGCGCCGCCGACCTCGCCGAACTGGTGCCGGAAGCACGGATCGGCATCGGCCACGGGCAGATGCGTGAACGCGATCTAGAACAAGTGATGAGCGACTTCTACCACAAGCGCTTCAACGTGCTGATCGCCTCGACTATCATCGAGACCGGCATTGACGTGCCGAGCGCCAACACCATTATCATCGAGCGCGCCGACAAGTTCGGCCTGGCGCAGCTGCACCAATTGCGCGGCCGGGTCGGTCGCAGCCACCACCAGGCGTATGCTTATCTGCTGACACCGCCGCGCCAGCAAATCACTCCCGACGCGGAAAAGCGCCTGGAAGCGATCGCCAACACCCAGGATCTCGGCGCGGGCTTCGTGCTCGCGACCAACGACCTGGAGATCCGTGGTGCCGGCGAACTGTTGGGCGATGGCCAGAGCGGGCAGATCCAGGCCGTCGGTTTCACGCTGTACATGGAAATGCTCGAGCGCGCCGTGAAGTCGATCCGCAAGGGCGAACAGCCGAACCTCGATCAACCGCTGGGTGGCGGTCCGGAAGTCAATCTGCGTGTACCGGCGCTGATTCCCGAGGATTACCTGCCGGATGTTCACGCGCGACTGATCCTCTACAAACGCATCGCCTCGGCCACCGATGAGGAAGGCCTCAAGGATCTGCAAGTGGAGATGATCGACCGTTTCGGCCTGCTGCCGGAACCGACCAAGAACCTGGTGCGGATCACGGCGTTGAAATTGCAGGCTGAAAAGTTGGGCATCAAGAAAGTCGACGGCGGCCCGCAAGGCGGCCGAATCGAGTTCGCGGCACAGACTCCGGTCGACCCACTGACGCTGATCAAACTGATCCAGGGCCAACCCAAACGCTACAGATTCGAAGGCGCCACGATGTTCAAATTCCAGGTCCCCATGGAGCGCCCGGAAGAACGTTTCAATACTGTAGAGGCGCTATTCGAGCGCCTCATTCCGACCACTGCTTGAAGGACGCCGTATGCGCCTGTTTCGCTCACTGACCTTGTTGATATCGTTGTTTTCGCCGTTCGCCTCGACGGCATTTGCCGATGATCTGTATCAGGTTGAAATGATTCTGGTGCGGCAAAACGCCGTGCCCGCCATCGTCAGCCACGCCGCACCGGAAGACTGGGCTGCCGGTGCTCAACGCATCAGCCCCGAAAGCTTTCGCACACCCAGCCTGAACGCCGAAGTGGAAAAGCTCAGCGCCAGCAACAACTACACGGTGTTGCTGCACAAGGCCTGGCAACAGAACCTGGGCGAAGAAGCCAGCAAAGTGGCGATCAGCGAGGGCAAGGAACAGTTTGGCCAGTTCCCGATCGAGGGCACGTTGAACCTGAAACTGGGGCGCTTCACTGACGTCGATGCAGACTTCTGGGTCAACCAGATCGATGCCAACGGCCTGGTCACCGCCAGCGAACGCCTGAAGCAGGAAAGCCACACCAAGAACGGCCAGCTGAACTTCCTCGACAATGGCCACCTGGGCCTGCTGATCAAGATCACCTCGCTGACAGCCCCTGCGCCTCGGCCAGTCCCCGATGTAATTCCGGACTGATATGCCCCCGCCCCTGAGCAAACCCCTGGCAACATCCTGGGTCAGCCGATTCAAGGAACAAAGCCTGGAGCGTGGCCGCCGCTACGCACTGGAAAACCGCGTCAGGATCGTCCAGGTCGGCGATGCCACCATCACCGCCAGTTGCGAAGGCTCTGGCGGTAACGTTTACCGTCAGATCATTCGCCTGCGCGAGTCGGCCAAAGGCACGTTGCTGATGATCGACGCCACCTGCACCTGTCCGGTCCACAGCAACTGCAAACATTGCGCGGCGGTGTTGCTGCAAGTGCAGGAAACCCTTGCGTACCCGGCGGCGGCGAAAGACGCCGAATTGCTGGAAAAACTTCAGGCTGTACTGGAAAACCGTAGCCCGAAAGCGCCGCCGCAAGTATTGGTGGACAACGTGCAACCGGTACCGCGCCTGTGGCTGGCGAGCATCGAATTCAGCGCCTTTGAACCGCGCAACGGCAAAATGCAGCGTTACATCCAGCATCGTGCGGCGCTGTCTTTCAGTTATCTGGACGAATACGTCAGCGGACAGAAAAACACTGACATTCTGATTCGTCAGGAGACGCAGACGCTGCGGATAAAACGTCACCCGGAAGTCGAACAAGCCTACAGGGAACAGCTGCGAATTCTCGGCTTCAAGGTCGCCACCCGACAAAGCAAGGCTTTGCCGGAAAGTGCCGGCGAACTCTACGAGATGGTCAACGACAGCGCCTGGCTGACTTTCACCCTCAACGAGCTGCCCAAGCTGCGCACCCAAGGGTGGGAGCTGCAGATCGACGAAGATTTCGGCTTCGACCTGACCGCCGTGGATGACTGGTATGCCACCGTCGAGGAGGCTCCGGAGCGTGACTGGTTTGATCTGGAACTGGGGATCATCGTCAATGGCGAACGGCTGAGCCTGTTACCGATCCTGTTGAACCTGATGCGCTCTCATACCGAGCTTCTCAACCCGGAACGCCTCGCCCGACGCCGCGACGACGAATTGATTCTGGTGAACATCCCGCAGCGTCGCAGCACCGACCAAGGCCCACTGCAGGTCGCCCTGCCCTTCGGCCGCCTAAAACCGGTGCTGGCGACACTCGGCGAGTTTTATCTGCAAGAGCCCGGCGACACCACGCTACGCCTGAGCAAGGCCGACGCCACGCGGCTGAACCCGCTGGAAGGCCTGCCGTTACTTTGGGAAGGTGGCGAACAGATCCGCACCTTTGCCCAGCGCCTGCGTGACATCAAGGACCACACCGCAGTGGCGCCCGAAGGGTTGAATGCCACTTTGCGCCCGTATCAGCTGGAAGGTCTGAGCTGGATGCAGTCGTTAAGGCAACTGGAAGTCGGCGGGATTCTCGCGGACGACATGGGCCTGGGCAAAACCCTACAGACCTTGGCGCATATTCTGAGCGAAAAGAATGCCGGGCGCCTCGATCGACCGTGCATGGTAGTCATGCCCACCAGCCTGATTCCCAACTGGCTCGACGAAGCCGCGCACTTCACGCCTCAGCTCAAAGTACTGGCGCTGTACGGCGCCAATCGCAAGAAGCATTTCGGCGATCTGGCCGACTATGATCTGATTCTGACCACTTATGCACTGCTGCCCAAGGACGTCGAACGCCTCGCCGCACAGCCGTTGCACGTCTTGGTGCTCGATGAAGCGCAGTACATTAAGAACCCCAACAGCAAGGCTGCCCATGCGGCTCGCGAGCTGAATGCTCGCCAGCGCCTGTGCCTGAGTGGCACGCCGCTGGAAAATCATCTGGGCGAGCTGTGGTCGCTGTTTCACTTCTTGCTGCCCGGCTGGCTCGGCGACGTGAAAAGCTTCAACCGCGATTACCGTGTACCGATAGAAAAGCGTGCCAGCGAGGTAAGACTTCAGCACCTCAACGGCCGGATAAAACCGTTCCTGCTGCGCAGAACCAAGGAACAGGTAGCCACCGAACTGCCGCCGAAGACCGAGATCGTCCATTGGGTCGAGCTCAACGAAGCGCAGCGCGACGTGTACGAAACCATGCGCCTGGCCATGGACAAGAAAGTCCGCGACGAGATCACTCGCAAAGGCGTGGCGCGCAGCCAGATCATCATTCTTGAGGCGTTGCTGAAACTGCGTCAGGTGTGCTGCGATTTACGCCTGGTCAACGATGCAACCCTGCCCGCGCGCGGCAGTACTTCCGGCAAGCTTGATAGCCTGATGGAAATGCTTGAGGAATTGTTCGAGGAGGGGCGACGGATTCTGCTGTTTTCACAGTTCACCTCCATGCTGTCGCTGATCGAGGATGAGCTGAAAAGACGTGACGTAGGGTATGCGATCCTGACCGGCCAGACCCGCGACCGACGCACGCCAGTGAAGGAATTCCAGAGCGGCAAGCGTCAGATCTTTCTGATCAGCTTGAAGGCCGGCGGTGTGGGGTTGAACCTGACCGAAGCCGATACGGTGATCCACTACGATCCCTGGTGGAACCCGGCGACGGAAAACCAGGCGACGGATCGTGCGTATCGCATTGGTCAGGAGAAACCTGTCTTCGTTTACAAGATGATCGCCAGGGGCACGGTGGAAGAGAAGATTCAGCATCTGCAGAAAGAAAAATCCGATCTGGCCGCAGGTGTACTGGATGGGCGCAAAACCGGCGACTGGAAGTTGCAGAGCGATGATATCGAGGCGCTGTTTGCGCCGTTGCCGGAGAAAATTGATAAGTAGCGGTGATCGGTAGATTGCCTTTGCGGGCAAGCCTCGCTCCTACAGGAAATTACGGTATCCGTAGGAGATCAGGCTTACCCGCGAAGGTAAACCGTCACGACGAAAAGCCCTTAATCAATCAATTGAGCTTCTTTGAGCGCGCCGATGGCCGCCAGCCAGCGTGGGTCTTGACGGTATTCGGTGCTGGCGTACGCCTGCCCGCGCATCCGCGCAATACGCGCCGACGGTTTGACCTTCAAGCGCTGGGCGGCGCTCAAGGCCAGCTCGGCAGCGGCGCGATCGTTGCACACCAGGCCCATGTCGCAACCGGCAGTCAGCGCCGCTTCGATGCGACTGGCGGCATCGCCGACCACGTGGGCGCCGGCCATCGACAGGTCGTCACTGAAGATCACGCCATCGAACTGCAACTCGCCACGCAGGATGTCCTGCAACCAGCGACGGGAGAAACCTGCAGGCTGGGAATCGACTTGTGGATAAATAACGTGGGCCGGCATGACGGCGGCCAGTTGCTTGCTCAATCGCGCGAACGGCACCAGGTCGTTGGCGCGGATTTCCTCGAGGCTGCGCTCGTCGCTGGGAATCGCGACGTGGGAATCGGCTTCGGCCCAGCCATGCCCAGGGAAATGCTTGCCCGTGGCGGCCATTCCGGCGCTGTTCATGCCGCGGATAAATGCACCGGCGAGCAAAGCAGCGCGCTCGGGATTGCCTTCGAACGAACGGGTGCCGACCACTGCACTGCGCTGGTAATCCAGGTCCAGGACCGGGGCAAAACTCAGGTCGAGACCGACCGCCAGCACTTCGGTGGCCATGATCCAGCCGCACTGCTCGGCCAGGTCTTCGGCATTCGGGTTATCGGCAATTGCACGCATGGCTGGCAACCGCACGAAGCCCTGACGCAGCCGCTGAACCCGACCGCCCTCTTGATCCACCGCCAGCAAAAGATCGGGGCGAATGGCGCGGATCGAAGCGCTCAACTCGCGCACCTGGCGCGGGTGTTCGATGTTGCGGGCAAAAATGATCAGGCCACCCACTTCGGGTTGGCGCAACAATTGGCGATCTTCAGCCGTCAGCCAGGTACCGGCGACGTCCACCATCAACGAGCCTTGCAGGCCAGCAGTCATAGAGATTCCTTGATTACGATAAACCCGGCTCCACGCATTCGCCGCCATGGGCTGCGCCCGGCAGGTCGGCGATATCAATGAGGAGCGGGTTCAGAACGAGAGTCGTCATGGGCGGCTAGCTTAGCGGATGTCAGCTGCCGCGCCCACCCGTGTGCGGTTAAACCTTGGCGGCGGCCGGAGTCGATTTGCTGCGTGGACGCAACTGCGCGGTGGCCATGGCAATGTCGGTGACGCCGGTTTCAGCCCGCATGCCAGCGGCCAGGAACGGCACCATCAGACGCATGACTTGTTCGATGGAAGTGTTGACGCCGAAATCGGTCTCGGCAATCGCACGCAAAGCCTTGATCCCCGACATGCTGAACGCCGCGGCACCCAGCATGAAGTGCACGCGCCAGAACAGCTCGATCGGGGGAATGCGTGGCGCTGCCTCATTGACCAGCATCATGTAGCGGCGGAACACTTTGCCGTACATGTCTTCCAGATAACGACGCAAGTGCCCTTGGCTCTGGCTGAAAGCCAGCCCCAGCAAACGCATGAAGATAGACAGGTCGTTGCCGCTGCGTGGCTGCACCACCAGCGCTTGCTCGACAAGAATCTCCAGCAACTCTTCAAGGGACGGCTTGTTCTCTGGCTTGGCCTGACGGCGCTCCAGCTCTTTATCGAGACTGAGGCAGAATGGCCCGAGAAAACGCGAGAAGACGGCCTGAATCAGCGCTTTCTTCGATCCGAAGTGATAGTTCACCGCCGCCAGATTGACACCGGCCTTGCTGGTGATCAGACGCAACGAGGTTTCAGCAAAACCTTTTTCCGCGAACAACTGCTCGGCAGCATCGAGAATGCGTTCAACGGTTTCCGACTGGGCCATGGCTACTCCGCCTGACAAACACTTGTTTGAAACATACGTTTCAGCCCTGGCCTTGTCAAGTATGGCGGTTCGTTTTGGGAATGGTCGGTCAGGTATTTAACCATACAACAGCGCCGCTTCAATCGGCGAGCGAAATGACCGTCCAGCGGCCGACAAAAAAAGGGGCATTGCCAAGACCGGTTCACTGTATATAATCCCAGTCACTGTATAAAAAGACAGAGCGATCAATATGCTAAAGCTGACGCCACGCCAAGCAGAGATTCTGGCCTTCATCAAACGTTGCCTCGAAGACAACGGCTACCCGCCGACCCGCGCGGAAATCGCTCAGGAACTGGGTTTCAAGTCGCCCAATGCGGCAGAAGAACACCTCAAGGCGCTGGCCCGTAAGGGGGCGATCGAGATGACTCCGGGCGCCTCCCGCGGCATCCGCATTCCCGGCTTCGAAGCCAAGGCCGACGAGTCCAGCTTGCCGATTATCGGCCGGGTGGCTGCCGGTGCGCCGATCCTCGCCCAGCAGCACATCGAGGAATCCTGCAACATCAACCCCTCGTTCTTCCATCCCCGCGCTGACTATCTGCTACGGGTCAATGGCATGAGCATGAAGGACATCGGCATTTTCGACGGTGACCTGCTGGCCGTCCATACCACTCGCGAAGCCCGCAACGGCCAGATCGTTGTGGCGCGAATCGGTGACGAAGTGACCGTCAAGCGTTTCAAGCGAGACGGCAGCAAGGTCTGGTTGATTGCTGAAAACCCTGAATTCGCCCCTATCGAAGTCAACCTGAAAGATCAGGAACTGGTCATCGAAGGCTTGAGTGTCGGCGTGATTCGCCGCTAAAGGAGGCTTTATGCAGTTCCCACATACTTCACAGCAAGCCCAACTGCCGTTGTTCGAGGCGTTCATGGCGCAGCCATTGGCGCCGATCCTGAAAGACGTGGTCGAATCGCCCTGGAGTGCCGAGCCTGAAGTTTTCAGCGAGCTGTCACTGCGCGGCGCGGCCGGGAACTGCCTGAACCTTCTGGCGCCCATTCTCCGGGAACTGAGCCAGGATCAGGATGCACGCTGGCTGACACTGATTGCCCCACCCGCCAGCCTTACACAAGCCTGGTTACGAGACGCCGGCCTGAACCGTGAGCGCATATTGCTCCTGCAACCGCGTGGCACGCAGAGCGCTCAGCAACTGACCTGTGAAGCCTTGCGACTTGGACGCAGCCATACAGTCGTCAGCTGGCTTAACCTGCTGAACACAACGTCGCGACAACAGTTGATCAACGCTGCCCGCATCGGAGATGCGCAAAGTCTGAATATTCGATTGGGTTAACTGACAAACACGATGCGCTGAACAACGCGGGGCTTCTCCAGGGATAGAGAAGCCGATCTATAGAAGTATTCGAAGAATCCGACGGGCGGGATCAATGGAGAACCCGTGGCCCCTCTTCTTTATCAAATTCGCCTTCAACCAGGCGACCTGCCATCTGAACACCAACACTCAACATCGCCTTGGCGACTTCAACATGCTGGCCTTGCAGGAAAACCTTGGCATCCTCGGAGAAATCCAAAGTAACCAGAGAACCTTCGTCCTCGGCCCTGCGCAGCTCGATTCGGCCGTCTGGTAACTCGACAATTTCTAGAAAGGACGTTGGCATAAAGGTCTGTTCTCCACGAAAGGCGGGGATTATATAGGCATCAGCCAAGCTTCGCTCGGGATCTTGACCAAATGCCATCATGAAGAGAAATTTCTGACATCACTCTTCCTTGAGCAGACTCATCCTTGAACACTCATTCTTTCAGCACTCGTTCAACCCTTCGCGAAACCGAATCGCCAGACCTTTAAGGTTCTGACGCCAGCTCTCCAACTCTTCCCGACTCAACTCTTGCGGCGCCTCTTCTTCATCCAGGTTAACGGCCAGAATAAGTGGCTGGGTTACATCGCCCTTGGGCTTATGCGGCGCGCGAGGCGGCTGAAACAGTGCAGCATGTGCCGACAGCAGCTTCGCCAACCAGGTTTCCGGGTTTTGCGCCAGTTCGACCATCTCGGCCATTTCCGGTATAGCGATGGTTTCGAGCACTTCGCGAGTCAGCAGCATCTCTGCCCGCGGCGCATTGGCCTGGGGCAGGCGATAGAAACCGGCGATTTCATGGCACAACCCCAACAGCGCGCCGTACAAGTGAAACAACGCCGATTCGCGCCCGGCCTGAATCAGCGCAAGGGAATTCATCGCCCGCCCCTCTTCGGCTTTGGCCAGCGCTTCGAGCGATAAGCCGGCGAAATAAATTTTCTGGTTGGTACGGGTATAGAGTTCGTGGGCCATGACGGCAGCCTCCACAACGAAATAATTGCTTCACGCAGGTCAGACAGTGTCGTGGATCACCTGAGCTTCCCGCAAGCCCAAAACAAAAGGCCGCATGAAAACCCGAGGGTTGTCATGCGGCCTTTTGCGTACAGGCTTTTAAGCTTTGGCTGATGGACGCTTGTCTTCAACCGTCCACTTGCCGCCGTCGTAATACGCCTTCCAGCCCGTCGGTTTTCCGTCGACCTCAGTCTGCACGTACTGTTCTTTGGTCTTGCGGCTGTAACGAATGACCGAAGGGAGGCCATCCGGGTCTTTCTTCGGCGCTTCGCAGAGGAAGTGGTACTTCGGATCGATCTCATCCTTGTGCGGCACGATCTCCATCACCAACGGGGCACGGGTCTCGCGGTTTTTCGGGAACTGGCTGGCCGCCAGGAACAAACCGGAAGCACCGTCGCGCAGGATATAGGTGTCGTTGACCTTTTCGCACTTGAGTTCAGGCATCTTCACCGGATCCATCTTCGGCGGTGCCGCGTCGCCGCTTTTCAGCAGCTTGCGGGTGTTCTTGCAGGTGGCGTTGGTGCAACCGAAGAACTTGCCGAAGCGACCGGTCTTGAGCTGCATCTCGCTACCGCACTTGTCGCACTCCAGGCTTGGCCCTTCGTAGCCTTTGATGCGATAGGTGCCCTCTTCGATTTCATAGCCAGAGCAATCCGGGTTGTTACCGCAGATGTGCAGCTTGCGCTTCTCGTCGAGCAGGTAAGCGTCCATGGCCGTGCTGCAGATCGGGCAGCGATGCTTGCCACGCAGGACCAGCGATTCGGACTCACCCTCGTCGTCCGCGGCGATTTCATCGCCCGGCACCAGATTGACGGTGGCCTTGCAGCGCTCTTTCGGCGGCAGGCTATAGCCCGAGCAACCGAGGAACACGCCCGTCGAAGCAGTGCGGATCTGCATCGGACGACCGCACAACACGCATGGAATGTCAGTCATCACCGGCTGGTTGGCGCGCATGCCGCCTTCGGCACTTTCGGCTACTTCGAGTTTCTTCTTGAAGTCGCCGTAGAACTCGTCGAGCACGTTTTTCCAGTCGCGCTCGCCCTGAGCCACGTCATCGAGGTTCTCTTCCATGCCGGCGGTGAAGCCGTAGTCCATGAGATTGGAGAAGCTCTCGGCCAGACGCTCAGTGACGATGTCGCCCATCTTTTCCGAATAGAAACGACGGTTGTGCAGCGCCACGTAACCGCGGTCCTGGATGGTCGAAATGATCGCCGCATAGGTCGAAGGACGACCGATGCCGCGCTTTTCCATTTCTTTAACCAGGCTCGCTTCCGAGTAACGCGCCGGCGGCTTGGTGAAGTGCTGGGTCGGATCAAGCTTGATCAGCTTCATCGCGTCGCCTTGGGCCATGTCCGGCAGCACATCATCATCGCCAGGTTTGGCAATTTGCGGCATGACGCGGGTGTAACCGTCGAACTTCAGGATGCGGCCCTTGGCGCGCAGCTCGAAGTCGCCGGCACCAACGGTAACCGTGGTCGACAGGTATTGTGCCGGCAGCATCTGGCAAGCGAGGAACTGGCGCCAGATCAGCTCGTAGAGCCGCTCAGCATCACGCTCCATGCCCGACAGCTTGCTTGGCTCGGTATTGGCGTCGGACGGACGAATCGCTTCGTGAGCCTCTTGTGCGCCTTCCTTGCTGCTGTAGACGTTCGGGTTCTCCGGCAGGTACTTCTTGCCGAATTCGCCTTCAATATAAGTACGCGCCATCGTCACGGCATCGGCCGAGAGGTTGGTGGAGTCGGTACGCATATACGTGATGTAGCCGGCTTCGTACAAACGCTGGGCCATCATCATGGTTTTCTTCACACCGAAGCCCAGGCGATTGCTCGCCGCCTGTTGCAGGGTGGAGGTGATGAACGGTGCCGACGGCTTGCTGCTGGTCGGTTTGTCTTCGCGCTTGACGATGCTGAAGCTGGAAGCCTTGAGCTTTTCCAGTGCGGCCATGGCCTGGGCTTCGTTGAGCGGCTTGAAGGCTTCGCCTTTCTCACGGGCCACGTCGAAACGCACGGTCGCGCCCTTGGCGGTGCCGAGGTCAGCATGGACTTCCCAGTACTCTTCCGGGTTGAACGCGCGGATTTCACGCTCACGCTCGACCACCAGTTTAACGGCAACCGATTGCACGCGACCGGCAGACAAGCCACGGGCGACCTTGGCCCACAGCAGCGGCGAAACCATGTAACCCACCACGCGGTCGAGGAAGCGACGCGCCTGTTGGGCGTTTACTCGATCGATGTCCAGCTCGCCCGGTTCGGAAAAGGCTTCCTGGATCGCTTTTTTGGTGATTTCGTTGAACACCACGCGCTTGTAGCGGCTGTCATCACCACCGATGGCTTCGCGCAGGTGCCAGGCAATGGCTTCCCCCTCGCGATCCAAGTCGGTTGCGAGATAGATGGTGTCAGCATCTTTGGCGAGCCGGCGCAGCTCTTCGATGACCTTTTCCTTGCCCGGGAGGATCTCGTACTTGGCTTTCCAGCCATGATCGGGATCGACGCCCATGCGCGAGACCAGCTGCTTGCGCGCTTTCTCTTTCGGCGTGAGCACCGGACCTTCACCTGCGGCGGCCTTGCCGCGCTTGGCGGCAGGCTCTTTGCTGGCGCTAGCCGAACCGCTGGTGGGCAGGTCTCGGATATGGCCGATACTCGACTTCACCACGTATTGGTTACCCAGATACTTGTTGATGGTCTTGGCCTTAGCCGGGGATTCCACAATGACCAGCGATTTGCCCATGGATCAGAAAATTCCTGAATTCTAGAAGTGAAAGGCGGTTGGCGCCTGACGCGGCACCGCTATATATAGTGGCTACAAGGTGAGGTCAAGCGCAGGGTTCTGCGCGCACTCTCCTTATGGCTGCGGAAAAACGCTCGGTTCGGCTTGCACCAAAGCAAAGCGTGGCACCTGTTCGCCGTCAACCTCGACCGACTCCAGGAACATGCTCAAGGGGCGCACCCAAAAGCCATAATCGCCATACAGGGCTTGGTAGAAGACCACTTCCTCTTCGGTCTCCGAATGCCGCGCAACACCGAATACGCGGTACTGCGGGCCTTTGTAATGTTCGTAGAGCCCAGGTTGTATCGGCATGTTTTGGCCCTCACTGAAATTTTTTCAAAATAAAAACAAAATAAATCCGGAAAAACAAAAACCGGGGCACTTGGCCCCGGCTTCCATCAGCGAAACGCTTAGACGCGTTCGAAGACGGTGGAGATGCCTTGGCCGAGACCAATGCACATGGTAGCCACCCCGAAGGTGCCGCCATTCTGCTTCATTACGTTCAGCAAGGTGCCAGAGATACGGGCACCGGAGCAACCGAACGGGTGACCCAGGGCGATCGCGCCGCCGTGCAGGTTAACCTTCTCGTTCATCTTGTCGAGCACTTTCAAATCTTTCAGCACTGGTAGCGCCTGTGCGGCGAAAGCTTCGTTGAGCTCGAAGAAGTCGATATCGTTGATACCAAGACCCGCGCGCTTCAGTGCTTTTTGCGTTGCCGGTACTGGACCATAGCCCATGATCGCCGGATCCACACCTGCCACTGCCATCGAACGAATCACTGCCATCGGCTGGATACCCAGGTCTTGGGCACGCTGCGCCGACATGACGATCATGCACGAAGCACCGTCGGTGATCTGCGACGAAGTACCGGCTGTCACGGTGCCGCCCTTCGGATTAAACGCTGGCTTCAGCGCTGCCAGGCTTTCCAGGGTGGTTTCCGGACGAATGGTTTCGTCGTAGTCGAACAGTTTCAGGAAACCGTTCTCGTCGTAGCCCTGCATCGGGATGATTTCGTCCTTGAACTTGCCTTCCAGAGTCGCCTTGTGGGCGAGCTGGTGAGAGCGCACGCCAAAGACGTCCTGTTGTTCGCGGGTAATGCCGTGCATTTTGCCCAGCATTTCTGCGGTCAGGCCCATCATGCCCGAGGCTTTCGCCGCGTACAGTGACATATGCGGGTTAGGATCGACACCGTGCATCATGCTCACATGGCCCATATGCTCGACGCCACCCACCACGAACACGTCACCATTACCGGTCATGATCGCTTGTGCAGCGGTGTGCAGAGCACTCATGGACGAGCCACACAGACGGCTGACGGTCTGGCCGGCGGCGGTGTGCGGGATCTGCGTCATCAGGGACGCCATGCGGGCGATGTTCCAGCCCTGCTCCAGGGTCTGGTTCACACAGCCCCAGATCACGTCTTCAACTTCGCTCGGGTCGACCTTGACGTTGCGTTCCAGCAATTTGCTGATCAGGTGCGCCGACATGTCTTCGGCGCGGGTGTTGCGGTGCATGCCGCCCTTGGAGCGGCCCATCGGCGTACGACCGAAGTCGACAATCACGACGTCTCTAGGATTCAAGCTCATATACGTTCACTCTCGCTCTAGTGTGGGCGCTTAACCGAAGAAGCTCTGACCGTTTTTGGCCATTTCACGCAGCTTCGCGGTCGGGTGGTACAGCGCGCCCAAATCAGCGTACTGGTCAGCCAGGGCAACGAACTCTGCAACACCGATCGAGTCGATGTAGCGCAGCGCACCGCCACGGAATGGAGGGAAACCAATACCGTAGACCAGACCCATGTCGGCTTCGGCGGCAGTTTCGACGATGCCGTCTTCCAGGCAACGCACGGTTTCCAGGCACAGCGGAATCATCATCCAGTTGATGATGTCTTCGTCAGTGACCTCGCGCTGTTCGAACACGATTGGCTTGAGCACTTCCAGCACCGAAGGATCGGCGACTTTCTTTTGCTTGCCGCGCTTGTCGGTCTCGTAGGCGTAGAAACCCTTGCCATTCTTCTGGCCCAGGCGCTTGGCTTCGTAGAGCACGTCGACGGCCGAACGGCGATCGTCCTTCATGCGATCCGGGAAGCCTTCCGCCATGACGTCGCGACCGTGGTGACCGGTGTCGATGCCGACCACGTCCATCAGGTAGGCCGGGCCCATCGGCCAGCCGAATTTTTCCATGATCTTGTCGATGCGCACGAAGTCCACGCCGGCGCTGACCAGCTTGGCGAAACCGCCGAAATAGGGGAACAGCACGCGGTTGACCAGGAAGCCTGGGCAGTCGTTGACGACGATCGGGTTCTTGCCCATTTTCTTGGCGTAGGCAACGGTAGTGGCAACGGCCGCTTCGCTGGACTTCTCGCCACGGATTACTTCAACCAGCGGCATCATGTGCACCGGGTTGAAGAAGTGCATGCCAACGAAGTTTTCCGGACGCTTAAGGGCTTTGGCCAGCAAGGTGATGGAAATGGTCGAGGTGTTGGACGCCAGGATGGTGTCCTCTTTGACCTTGTCTTCAACTTCGGCCAGAACGGCTTGCTTGACCTTCGGGTTCTCGACAACGGCTTCGACGACCAGGTCGACGTGGCCGAAATCGCCGTAGGACAAGGTCGGACGAATGCCATTGAGCACTTCGGCCATTTTCGCCGGTGTCATGCGACCTTTATCAACGCGCCCCACCAGCAGCTTGGCGGCTTCGGCCAAACCTTGCTCGATGCCGTGCTCGTTGATGTCTTTCATCAGGATCGGCGTACCTTTGGAGGCCGACTGATAAGCGATACCGCCCCCCATGATGCCAGCGCCCAATACGGCGGCCTGTTTCACGTCCTTAGCGATTTCGTCGTAGGCCTTGGCCTTTTTCTTCAGCTCCTGATCGTTCAGGAACAGACCGATCAAGCTCTGCGCGGCAGAAGTCTTGGCCAGTTTGACGAAACCGGCGGCTTCGACTTCCAGCGCCTTGTCGCGACCGAAGTTCGCGGCTTTCTGAATGGTCTTGATCGCTTCGACCGGTGCCGGGTAGTTCGGGCCTGCCTGACCGGCCACGAAACCTTTGGCGGTTTCGAACGACATCATCTGTTCGATGGCGTTGAGCTTGAGTTTTTCGAGTTTCGGCTGACGCTTGGCCTTGTAGTCAAATTCGCCACAGATGGCGCCCTTGAGCAGGTTCAGAGCCGCTTCCTGCAATTTTTCCGGGGCGACCACGGCGTCGACGGCACCGACTTTCAACGCGTCTTCAGCGCGGTTTTCCTTGCCGGCGGCAATCCACTCGATAGCGTTGTCGGCACCGATAATGCGCGGCAAACGCACAGTACCGCCGAAGCCTGGGTAGATGCCCAGCTTGACTTCCGGCAGACCGATTTTGGCGGTATCGGCCATGACACGGAAATCTGCCGCCAGGCACATCTCCAGACCACCACCCAGTGCGATGCCATTGATCGCGGCAACCGTCGGGACGTTGAGGTCTTCGAAATCGCTGAAAATCTTGTTGGCTTCGAGGTTACCAGCAACAAGCTCTGCATCCGGCAGCTTGAAGTTGTCGACGAATTCGGTGATGTCGGCGCCGACGATGAATACGTCCTTGCCACTGCTGACGATCACACCCTTGATCGAAGCATCTGCCTTGATGGTGTCTACAGCCTGACGCAGTTCGTTCAGGGTAAGACGGTTGAACTTGTTGACGGACTCACCCTTGAGATCGAATTTCAATTCGACGATGCCACTTTCAAGAGCCTTAACCGTGATGGCTTTACCTTCGTAAATCATCAACTGATCTCCACGATATGGAAGCTGAACAGTACACGTCGGACGCAGGCGACTGGCTCGGCAAGGACGCTTATCGTCGATGCTAACGCCAACTCACCCGGCACACCCGCCAACGCGATAGTCGGGATTCTGTAGGAGCGCTCTGTAATACAAACGCTCAATTCATACGCCCGTTTGATTTGGGTGTGTCACCTTCACGGAATTTCCGGCAATTGTCAATCGCCCAAAATACTGGTTGAAACGCGACTTTCCGGTCACTTCCGTACCACGAAGCCCTGCAACACGCTTACGCATGTGAGGCCATTCATAGAATCAATCGTTAGAAAATTCGCCCTAATTAGCGCAGCCTGTGTTTAACAAGCTACGCTGGCGGGGTCCTGAAGAAAAAAATTTGAACGCTTTAGACGAATGCCCAGCGTAAGATCAGTTCACAAAGAATTACCGGCCTGCCTGGCCAACCTCAGCCCGATGATGATGTCGGGCTTTTTATTGCCTCCGTAGCAGCTGTCGAGCTTGCGAGGCTGCGTTCGGCGACGAAGTCGTCGTAAACCCTGAGCGCACGATCAGCCTGATGGACCCACGGTGCCCGATTGACGACTGCTTCGCAGCCGGACGCAGCCTCGCAGGCTCGACAGCTGCTACGGATCGAGTTTCAGGCGAGAGCTTTGAGCGTGGTATCAATCTGTTGCAGAATTTCGGCTTCGCCCTTCTCGCCCCAATACAGGGCAATCATTTGCTTGTCCGCTTCGATCTTGTAGACATTGGCAGGCAATTTTTCGAAATGATTCAGTAGCCTTCCATCCTCACAGATTTCTTGCCACTGATTGACCCACACGCCCGGCGCCTTCTGCCAATAACTCCAGCACGCCGGCCGCGTGCCACGGCGCGGCCGATGGTATTGGGCGCAAGGGCTCGGCGGCTCCTCGCTCAGCCAGTGAGGCCATTGCTGGGGCGCCAGCTGCATGGACAGGCCAATACGCCGCGCCTCCATGCGCAGGGCCATGCGCCCGCTCTGAGCACGAGAGGGTCGCAACCAGACCAGCGGACTCAGCACCACCAGCAGGATTGACACCACTATCCAGACCGTCATATGTGTACTCCCGATTCTTGATGAGCCCATTGGGTCACTTTGAAACCAATGCGCTTGAAACCAGCCATACTTACCAATATTGCAATCCTCAGGAGGAGCACCTCATGCCCTACCACCATATTCTGGTCGCTGTAGACCTGACCGAAGAGTGCGATCCTGTCATCCATCGAGCCCGCGAGCTCTCGGTGAGCAATGGCGCCAAGCTGTCGCTGGTGCATATTGTCGAACCGATGGCGATGGCCTTTGGCGGCGACGTGCCGATGGACCTTTCCCAGTTGCAACAGCAACAGTTCGATCAGGCCAAGGAGCGTCTTGATCGGCTGATCGTGAAATACCCGGAACTCTCCAAGGAATACAGCCACTTGACCTACGGCCAGCCGCGCCAGGAGATTCACCACCTCGCCAAGGAGCAAGCGTGCGACCTGATCGTGGTGGGCAGTCATGGCCGACACGGTCTGGCGCTGTTGCTCGGCTCCACCGCCAATGACGTACTGCATGGCGCGCCTTGCGATGTGCTGGCGGTGCGCCTGATCAAAAGCTGATAACACAACACCCCTGTAGGAGCTGCTTCGGCAGCTCCTACGAAAAAAAGCCCGGCGTTCATCACTGAACGCCGGGCTTTTTTAACACCGGATCAATCAGGCATCCAGCTCGGCCCAGCGCTCGACCATCGCGTCGAGTTCAGCCTGCAACTGCTCCAGTTGAGCGATCACCGCCGCAGTCTCGGCAGCAGGACGCAGGTAGAAACCGGCATCTGCCATCTGCGCTTCAACCACCACGATCTGCTGTTCCATGGCTTCGATCTGACTCGGCAACATTTCCAGCTCACGCTGCAACTTGTAGCTGAGCTTCTTCTTTGCCACTGGCGCCTCTACTGCCGCAGCGACAGGCACTGGTTCAGCAGTGACGACAGCCGAGTTCAGGTCGGCCTTGCCGGATTTGCTCTCGGTCACGCCCAGCAGGCGCGGCGAACCGCCCTGACGCAGCCAGTCCTGATAACCACCGACGTACTCGCGAACCTTACCCTCGCCTTCGAAGACCAGGGTGCTGGTGACCACATTGTCGAGGAATGCCCGGTCGTGGCTGACCATCAGCACGGTGCCGTTGAAGGTCAACAAGACCTCTTCCAGCAATTCGAGGGTTTCCACGTCCAGGTCGTTGGTCGGTTCGTCGAGGACCAGCAGGTTCGCCGGTTTGCTGAACAGTTTGGCCAGCAACAGGCGGGCACGCTCACCACCGGACAACGCCTTGACTGGCGTGCGGGCACGCTGGGGGCTGAACAGGAAGTCGCCGAGATAGCTCAGCACATGGCGGCTCTGACCATCGATATCGATGAAATCGCGACCTTCGGCCACGTTGTCGATCACGGTCTTTTCCAGATCCAGCTGATGGCGCAACTGGTCGAAGTAGGCCACGTCGATGCGGGTTCCCTCTTCCACCGTGCCGCTGGTCGGCTGCAGACCGCTGAGCATCAGTTTCAGCAATGTGGTCTTGCCGGTACCGTTGGCGCCGAGCAGACCGATACGGTCGCCGCGCTGCAGCACCATCGAGAAATCCTTGATCAGGAACGGACCGCCCGGATGAGCGAAACTCACGTTCTCGAGGACCATGACCTGCTTGCCGGATTTTTCGGCGGTATCCAGCTGAATGTTGGCCTTGCCGGTGCGTTCACGACGTTCGCTACGTTCAACGCGCAAGGCTTTCAGGGCGCGGACACGGCCTTCGTTACGGGTACGACGAGCCTTGATGCCTTGGCGGATCCAGACTTCTTCCTGGGCCAGCTTCTTGTCGAACAGCGCGTTGGCGGTTTCTTCAGCGGCCAGGGTCGCCTCTTTGTGCACGAGGAAACTGGCGTAGTCGCCGTTCCAGTCGATCAGGCCACCGCGATCAAGTTCCAGAATGCGGGTTGCCAGGTTCTGCAGGAATGAACGGTCGTGCGTGATGAACAACACGGCGCCCTGGAAATCCTTCAGCGCTTCCTCGAGCCAGGCGATCGCACCGATGTCCAGGTGGTTGGTCGGTTCGTCGAGCAGCAGCAGATCCGGCTCGGAAACCAGAGCCTGAGCCAGCAGGACGCGGCGACGCCAGCCGCCGGACAGTTCGGCGAGGGTCTTGTCGGCCGGCAATTGCAAGCGGCTCAGGGTGCTGTCGACCAATTGCTGCAAACGCCAGCCGTCGCGGGCTTCGAGGTCATGCTGGACGTGCATCAGTTTGTCCAGGTCGGCGTCGGTGACGATGTTCTGGCTCAGGTGGTGATACTGGGCGAGCAACTCGCCGACGCCGTCCAGGCCCTCGGCAACCACGTCGAACACGGTCCGCTCGTCGGCTACCGGCAATTCTTGCGGCAATTCGCCAATTTTCAGGCCAGGTGCGCGCCAAACAGAGCCGTCATCGGGCCTCTGGTCGCCCTTGACGAGCTTCATCATGCTGGACTTTCCAGTGCCGTTGCGGCCAATGATGCACACCCGCTCACCACGGGCGATCTGCCAGGACACCTTGTCCAACAACGGCGTAGCGCCGAAAGCAAGGGACACATCGCTGAATTTGAGCAGGGTCATGAGCTTCTCCAAAAACCGGGCGCGCATTCTACCTGACTTGAGAACGCAGAAGGCCGGCAATTTCGATGTCGAAGCACTCTGCACAACAATTGTTGCGAACTTGCACCGACAGCTCGGCAAAGCTTTCACCCCTTGCTGGCAAAAGGCTAAGCTAGAGATTATTAGTGCAGAAATTTACCTGCACTTGTCATGATTTCTCTGCCCGGACGTCACATGCGCAGTCGCCTTTTCAGTTTTTTTTCATGTTTGCTTCTTACAGCCGCTGCCGTTCAATCCGCTCAGGCGGTGGACTTGTCTACCCAACGCCAGTATTACGATGAAGCCAAGCGCGCCTTGGCCAAAGGCGATTCCAGTCCTTATTTCCGTTACAGACAGGCCCTGAGCGATTATCCGCTGGAGCCCTATCTGGCTTATGACGAACTGACCGCGCGGCTAAAAACCGCAAGCAATGCTGAAATCGAGAAGTTCCTCGCCGAACACGGCGACCTGCCCCAGGCCAACTGGATGAAATTACGCTGGTTGCGCTGGCTGGCCGAACGCGGCGATTGGGCGACTTTCGTCAAGTATTACGATCCCAAGCTCAATTTCACCGAGCTGGACTGCCTTAACGCGCAGTATCAGATCAGCCATAACCGCAAGGTCGAAGGCTATGCCAACGCCGAAAAGCTCTGGCTGAGCGGCAAAACCCAGCCCGAAGCTTGCGACAGTTTGTTCGGCATGTGGGCCGCCGAGGGTCAACTGACCGAACAGAAACGCTGGGAACGCGCCAAGCTCGCCGCCCAGGCGCGCAATTATGCGCTGGCCAACAGACTGATCAATGGCCTGACGACCCTCGCCCCACGCGGTCGCCTGCTGGTGGATGTGGCGCAGAAACCTGAGCTGCTCAATCAGCCGTCGCGCTTCACCCCAGCCGATGAACCGATGTCCGACATCGTCAGCCTCGGCCTGCGCCGCCTGGCTCGTCAGGATCCGGACAAGGCCATGGCCCTGCTCGACGGTTACGCCAACAGCATGCATTTTTCCCGTGACGAAAAAGTCGCGATTGCGCGGGAAATCGGCCTGACTCTGGCTCGGCGTTTCGACAGCCGCGCACTGGATGTAATGACCAAATACGACCCGGAACTGCGCGACAACACTGTTTCCGAATGGCGCTTGCGCCTGCTATTGCGCCTGGCCCGTTGGGACGATGCGTATGAGTTGACCCGCCGTTTACCTCAAGACCTGGCCACCACCAACCGCTGGCGTTACTGGCAGGCTCGCAGTCTGGAACTGGCCCAGCCACAGAATCCGGAAGTACAGACGCTTTACAAGAACCTGGCTCGCGAGCGCGATTTCTACGGTTTCCTGGCAGCCGATCGCTCGCAATCATCCTATACGCTGAATAACAAACCGCTGGTACTCAGCCAAGCGCTGATCAACAAGGTGCGCAATACTCCCGGCATACGACGCGCCCTGGAATTCCATGCCCGCGGGCAGATCGTCGACGGTCGTCGCGAGTGGTATCACGTCAGCCGGCACTTCAGCCGTGACGAAATGGTCGCCCAGGCGAAACTGGCTTATGACCTGAAATGGTATTTCCCGGCGATCCGCACCATCAGTCAGGCGAAATACTGGGACGACCTGGATATTCGCTTCCCGATGGCCCACCGCGAAACCCTGGTCCGTGAAGCCAAGGTCCGTGGCCTGCACTCGAGCTGGGTATTCGCCATCACTCGTCAGGAAAGCGCCTTCATGGCTGACGCGCGCTCCGGCGTCGGTGCCAGCGGCCTGATGCAACTGATGCCCGGCACCGCCAAGGAAACCGCACGCAAGTTCAGCATTCCCCTCGCATCGCCGCAGCAAGTGTTCGATCCAGACAAGAACATCCAGCTCGGCGCCGCTTACCTGAGCCAGGTCCACAGCCAGTTCAACGGCAACCGCGTCCTCGCTTCCGCCGCCTACAATGCCGGTCCCGGCCGCGTACGACAATGGTTGCGTGGTGCCGATCACCTGAGCTTCGATGTATGGGTGGAAAGCATCCCCTTCGACGAAACCCGCCAGTATGTGCAAAACGTGCTGTCGTACTCGGTGATCTATGGCCAGAAGCTCAACTCACCGCAACCGCTGGTGGATTGGCATGAGCGGTATTTCGACGATCAATAAGCGGTAATGGCGGATATGCCGGATATGTAGGAGCTAGCTCCTACATAGATCTTGATTGTGCCGCGATCTGCTTGCCAAGTTCGGTCAAGCGATACCGTTGAGCCGGACTATTGGGCGACTCGGGGTTTGTCATTTCTATCAAATCAGCAGCTAACGCCGGTTTAAGATAGTTAGCCCGGAAGGTCGCCTTGTGAGCCAATCCGACCTCTTGCATCAACTCATTGACCTTTAACGGGCCGGTTCCATGGAGAGCCGAAAGGAGTTTCGCTACTTGGTCGGTTACTTGGTCGGTTACTTGGTCGGTTACTGGTTCGCTCCGGGCTGCCTCTTCAAGTGCAAGACTCAGCGCTTGCAACATGAACTCGACAAAAGGTGTTGATTCGGCCAATTGGTCGGCTGCCGATAATGCGGCGTAATAATCGTCCTGCTGCTCTCGAATTACCGCTTCGACCGGCAGATAAGCCAGCACCGGTCGCCATTGACTGAGTATCAAGGTCTGCCAAAGGCGACCCATACGCCCATTACCGTCGGCGAAAGGATGGATGAACTCAAACTCGTAGTGAAAAACACAGCTAGCGATCAATGGATGCCAGTCCGAAGCTGCGAGCCATGCCAGCAAATCATCCATCAAAAGCCCAACGCGACTCGGCGGCGGCGCCATATGAACCAATTTCTCGCCACGGTAGATGCCGACCCCGGTTTGACGAAACCGTCCACAGTCGTCAATCAATCCCTGCATCAACATCTGATGCGCCTGGAGCAGGTTGGACCGGCTGCTCGGCTGCCACTGCAGCATCGATTCATAGGCTGCAAAGGCGTTACGTACTTCCTGGATTTCTCGTGGCAGACCAAGCACACGCTGCCCGGCCAGAACGGCAGTCACCTGTTCAATGCTCAGGGTGTTGTTCTCGATCGCCAAAGAAGCCTGAATCGTACGAATTCGATTACTACGGCGTAGTTGAGGCGTTTGCCGACGATCATCCATCGCCGAAAGCTGACCAATCTGCTCACTGATTTCGGCGATCAACGCCAATATTCTTGTGGTCAGGGTCAACGGTGGTTGATAACGGCTCATATCCTCATCCAGGCTCGCAACTGAGGCCGACATAATGCCCGAACGCGACCATATTTATTTAAACCTCCTGACCATTTCGATCTTTGATGGAATCGAAAAGATCGTCCGGCCCCGCAGCGCCTAAGCTCGCAGATCGGTTTCAACCTTGCCGTCACTGAACTGCAACGCCGCCAGCCGTGCATACAGCGCATTACTCGCAATCAACTCTTGATGCGTCCCCACCGCCACCACTTTCCCCTGATCCATCACCGCGATCCTGTCAGCGTTTTTCACCGTGGCCAGCCGGTGGGCGATGACCAGCGTGGTGCGATTTTTCATCAGGCTGGGCAGGGCTTGCTGGATCAGGTGCTCGCTCTGGGCGTCGAGGGCGCTGGTGGCTTCGTCCAGCAGCAGGATCGGCGCATCTACCAGCAGCGCTCGGGCGATGGCGAGGCGCTGGCGTTGCCCGCCGGATAAACCGAGCCCCGCGTCGCCGAGGTGAGTCTGGTAGCCGTTGGGCATTTGCTCGATGAAATCGTGGGCGTAGGCGATTTTCGCGGCCTCCTGAACTTGGGCCAAAGTCGCCGTCGGGCGACCGTAGCGGATGTTCTCTTCGATGCTGCCGAAGAACAGCGCCGGGGTTTGCGAGACGAGGGCGAAGCAGCGACGCAGGTCCAGAGGATCAAGCTGGGGCAGAGGCACACCGTCCAGCAGGATGCGTCCTTCGACGGGGTCGTAAAAGCGTAATAGCAGGTCATACACGGTCGACTTGCCAGCGCCGGACGGTCCGACCAATGCCAGGGTTTCGCCGGCGTTGATCGTCAGATTCAAACCATCAACAGCAAAACTTTCCGGACGCGAGGGGTAGGAAAAGCGCACATCTTGCAGCACCAGATTGCCCTTCACCCGTTCGGGCAACGTCACCAGCCCCTGGGTCGGTGGCTGGATGATGTTTTGCGAACGCAATAACTCGGAAATCCGTTCCGCCGCCCCTGCTGCACGCTGCAGTTCGCCGATCACTTCACTCAGCGTGCCAAAGGCACCGCCGACGATCAGGCTGTAAAAGACAAACGCTGCCAGCTCACCCGCGGAAATCCGCCCGGCGATGACATCCATGCCGCCGACCCAGAGCATCACCCCCACCGCGCCCAACACCAGCAGAATCACCAGGGTAATCAACCAGGCGCGCTGGAAAATACGCTTGCGGGCGGTGTTGAAGGCCTCTTCCACCGTTGTGGCAAAACGTTGCTCGTCCTGAACCTGATGGTTGTAGGCCTGCACAGTTTTGATCTGACTCAGGGTTTCGGAAACATAGCTGCCGATATCGGCAATCCGGTCCTGGCTCTGACGCGAAAGCGTGCGCACCCGTCGACCAAAAATCAGGATCGGTGCGACCACCAGCGGCAACGCGACCACCACGATACTGGTGAGTTTGGGGTTGGTGATGAACAGCAAGACAATCCCGCCGATCACCATCAACCCGTTACGCAGAAATAACGACAGCGAAGAGCCAATGACCGATTGCAGCAGCGTGGTATCGGCGGTCAGCCGTGACTGGATCTCGGAACTGCGGTTGTCTTCATAGAATCCCGGATGCAGGTAGACCAGATGATTGAATACCCGTCGGCGGATGTCAGCGACAACGCGTTCGCCGATCCAGGACACCAGGTAAAACCGTACAAACGTGCCCATCGCCAGACCGACCACCAGCAGCATGAACACGCCGATGGAGCGGTTGAGCAAATGCGGCGACTGGGTCATGAAACCCTGATCCACCAGCAGGCGAATCCCCTGCCCCATGGACAAGGTGATGCCGGCAGTGACGATCAACGCCAGCAAAGCGCCCAAGGCCGGCCAGCGATAAGGTACGAGGAAACGGCTGGCCAGACGAATGGCGCGGCGGTGACGGGAAGAAAGCATGAGGATCATCCGAAGGTGCGACCAGTAGGCTTTGACCCGACCAGCCTACACCGAGCAATAGGATTGAACGCTGTAAATCATAATGAGTCAGGTTAATTATGACCGCCAAGACTAGTGGCTAGAGATTATTGGTCTAAAGTCCGGGTGGAAAGGTCCGGGTATTTCTGATGGACTGAAGATGCCGCCCTGAAAGATCGCAGGAAGTTGTCATAGCCCGGTCACCTGGCGGTTTTACAGTAAGCACAAACCTGATGAGGAGACAGGCCATGTCCTTGCAAAACAGCAGCGATGACAAGATTCCAGTGATCCGCACGCAGCCAGACCAGTCTTTGGGTTGCTCGATTATTGATAAGGATGGGCGCGAAGTACCGATCACTGAAAACATGATCCAGGACGCTTGTCGCGAACTGGAGAAGCGATTGGTCAAGCCTGCCGAACAAGAGTGATATAGCCACCGTCTTCTTGACCCGGCTCGTTCAGCCGGGTTTTTTATGGGTGCCTTTTGAGGGTGCTGCGCGCCCTATGGCGGGCAAGCCCGCTCCCACAGGATTACCGTGATTTCAAAATTGACGCATGACCTGTGGGAGCGTGGCTTGCCCGCGATAAGGCCAACGCGGTACTCAGACAGCCGAAGCCCCCAACGCCGCCACGATCTGCTGCAACGCCGGCGAATCCCCCTCGATCCGCACCTTCAACCCATCGATCTCACGCCGTAGCGGGTAATGTTTGCGCAGTGCATCAAACGCTGCACGCTGCTCATTCACATTACCGACCAGGCTGCGACGGAAATTCGCATCGTCACGGCGCGGGTCGTACACGCCACGGCACAACATTGCCAGCGCCCAGGCCGCATCGCTGTCCCCGTTCAGCGACACGGCCGACAACCACGGCGCTGGCAGCAAGTCGCTCAGGTGGATCTGTTCCGGTTGCCCGAGGAACGCGCAAAGGGCCTGATAGATCTGCGCCGTCCCGCGCTGTCTGCCGTCGAGGCTGTAACCGGCAATGTGTGGCGTCGCCAGCACACACAACTCGGCCAGAGCCACATCGACCTGGGGCTCAGCCTCCCAGACATCCAGCACCGCTTGCAGGTCTTCACGCACCAACAACACCTGACGCAGAGCGGCGTTGTCGATGACCGGGCCACGGCTGGCGTTGATCAGCCAGGTGCCCGGCTTGAGCTGGCTCAAACGGTGTTTATCAAACAGATGCCAGGTCGATTGAGGACCTTGCCTGGTCAGTGGAGTATGCAAACTGATGACGTCGCATTGCTCGATGACCTGCTCGAGGCTGACGTAATCGCCCCCTTCGGCGGCTTGCCGTGGTGGATCGCAGACCCGCACGTTCCAGCCCAGACCTTGCAGAACCTTGACCAGCCGCCCGCCCACTTCGCCGGCGCCGACTACACCATAGGTGCGTTGAGCCAGGTCGGCACCTTCGATTTCAGCCAGGGTCAGCAGGCTGCCCAGCACGTAATCGACCACACCCCGGGCATTGCAGCCTGGCGCGCTGGACCAGCTAATGCCGGCCTGTTGAAAGTAATCCAGATCCAGGTGATCGGTGCCGATGGTGCAGGTGCCGACGAAGCGCACCTTGCTGCCTTCGAGCAATGCGCGGTTGACGTTGGTCACTGAGCGCACCAACAGCACATCGGCCTGCTCGACAGTGGCGCGGTCGATAGCACGTCCCGGTACCCGGCGGATTTCACCGAAACCTGCGAAGAAGGCATCGAGTAGCGGGATATTTTCGTCGGCAACAATCAGCATGGCAGGCTCCTTTGGCGGATCGGCAGTTTAGGCGTAGATGACACCAAACGACTAGCACCGATCCCCCGTAGGAGCTGCCGAAGGCTGCGATCTTTTGATCTTCTCTTTTGGCGTGAAGGGTTTGGTTAGCTTTATTTAAAGACAAGATCAAAAGATCGCAGCCTTCGGCAGCTCCTACACAGAGGGGGCGCGGTATTGAGAGATTACAAATCCGCAACACAGGACTTTTCCTGACCACTGCGTCAAGGCGTAGAATGCGCCGCCTTGCGCATCAAAATCTTCTGGACGTTTCGCCTTGAATTCCGTGACTGACCGCCCCGCCGCTGTTCCCCTCAACCGCCCGGCCCGGGTTCGCCTGGAGCTGAAAAACCTGCTCGGCCTGGCGCTGCCGATCATGATCGCGCAACTGGCGACCACCGCCATGGGCTTCGTCGATGCGGTGATGGCAGGGCGTGTCGGGCCACGAGACCTGGCGGCCGTCGCGCTGGGCAACTCAATCTGGGTGCCGGTGTTTCTGCTGATGACCGGCACACTGCTGGCCACCACCCCAAAAGTCGCCCAACGCTTCGGCGCCGGCACCCACAGCGAGATCGGCCCGATCGTGCGTCAGGCCTTGTGGCTGGCGCTGGTGGTGGGGTTGATGGCGACCGGCATACTGTTCAGCGCCGAACCGATCCTGCACATCATGAAGGTCGACCCCGAGTTGATCGGCCCGTGCATGCAGTACCTGCACGGCATCGCCAGCGGCTTGCCTGCCGTCGCGTTCTATCACGTGCTGCGCTGTTTCAGTGATGGCCTGGGACGTACTCGCCCAGCCATGGTCCTTGGCCTTTGTGGGTTGGCGCTGAATATTCCACTCAATTACATCTTCATCTACGGCCACTTCGGTGTGCCGGCCATGGGCGGTGTCGGCTGCGGCTGGGCCACGGCGATCGTGATGTGGGTGATGGCGCTGGGCATGGCCGGCTGGGAACGCTGGGCGCCGGCCTATCAATCGAGTGAGTTGTTCAGCCGTTTCGACTGGCCGCAGTGGTCGGTGATCAAGCGTTTGCTGGGCATCGGCCTGCCGATCGGCATTGCGGTGTTCGCCGAATCGAGCATCTTCGCCGTGATTGCCCTGCTGATTGGCAGCCTCGGTGCCACCGTGGTCGCCGGGCATCAGATCGCGCTGAACTTCAGCTCGCTGGTGTTCATGATTCCCTACTCCCTGGGCATGGCCGTGACCGTGCGTGTCGGCCAGGCACTGGGCCGTGAGGAACCACGGGAAGCCCGCTTCGCCGCCGGCGTCGGCATGGCCACCGCACTGGCTTATGCATGCTTGTCGGCGAGCCTGATGCTGTTGCTGCGTGAACCTATCGCTGCGATTTACACCGCCGACCCAACGGTGATTCAGGTGGCCGCGATGCTGATCGTGTATTCGGCGCTGTTCCAGTTTTCCGATGCGATCCAGGTGACCGCGGCGGGCGCATTGCGCGGTTATCAGGACACGCGGGTGACGATGATCCTGACGCTATTCGCGTATTGGGGGATTGGTTTGCCGGTGGGTTACGCCCTGGGCCTGACCGACTGGCTCGGCGCGCCGAGTGGCCCGAGCGGGCTGTGGCAGGGTTTGATCGTCGGCTTGAGTTGCGCAGCGCTGATGCTGTCGATCCGCCTGACGCGCAGTGCACGCAAGCGGATCCGCATCAGTCGTTCGGCGGGTTAAGCGAGTTTCTTGCGGATCCAGTAGAGGTAGGTGCCTGCCTCTTCGTGCTGCCCGACCAGTTCGTGGTCGAGAAACACGCAAAACTTGGGAATGTCGCGACGGGTCGACGGGTCGGTGGCAATCACCTTCAGCAGGCCGCCAGGCACCAGGTCACGGATGTGCTGGTGCAGCATCATCACCGGTTCCGGGCAATTGAGGCCGGTGGCGTCGAGGGTGCCGTCGACCGGCGTATCGATCATTTCACTCATGGTTTACTCCTCAAACTTGCCGGCATTGTCGCGCATTGCCGGGTGTTCGGTCATCTATGGCTAACACCGCTGATCGTTCCCACGCTCTGCGTGGGGACGATCAGTGTTCAAGATCAGCGGGATTTCGGTTTCTTCACGTCCAATCGGCGCAGGTGGCAGGTCACTTCTTCGCGATCGTGATACAGCTGTTTGCAGCCGATCTCGACCCGAATGCCGCGCGCCTTGAACCCGTCGGCAATACGCTCGAGCAAGCGCTTCACTTCAGCATATCGCTGCTTCATCGGCAGCTTGAGATTGACCACCGCTTCGCGGCAATGCCCCTCGCCAATCCATTCTTCCAGCATCGCCGCGTTGCGTGCCGGTTTCTCGACAATGTCACAGACCATCCAGTCGACCGGTTGCTTGGGTTTGAAGGTGAAACCGTCAGCCATCAAATGCTGCACCAGACCGGTGTCCATCAAACTTTCGGCCATCGGGCCGTTGTCGATGGCGGTCACCAGCATGCCGCGATTGACCAGTTGCCAGGTCCAGCCACCGGGTGCGGCACCGAGATCGACGCCGGTCATGTCGCTATGCAGACGCTCGTCCCACTGGTCGCGGGGAATGAAATGGTGCCAGGCTTCTTCCAGCTTGAGGGTCGAACGGCTCGGCGCTTCACGGGGGAATTTCAGGCGTGGAATGCCCATTTGCCACATCGCCGAATTGTTCGATTCCGCCAGGCCCATGAACACTTCGCGGCCGCTCTTGAAGGTCAGCAACAGCCGCGGTTTGTTGGCGTCTTCCACCAGTTTGCCGGCGGCCATCAGCGCCTTGCGCAGGTGGCCTTCGAATTTCTTGCAGAAGTTCGACAGCTCTTTGCCATCGTTGGTGTCGACCATTTCCAGCCACAGGCTGCCGCACAGCGGGAAGTCCGCCATGTGCGCGAGGATCACGCTGATGCGGTCGGTTTCCGGCAGATCAATGAAGATCCCGCGAGCCCACTGGCGAGGGAAGATCAGATCGGCGAAACGCTGGCCCTGCATCAGGCGCTCGGCGCCGTCTTCTTCGGTGCAGATGAATTCGGCATAGGCGCTGGCAGTCTTGGCCTTGGCATAACCGGCCACGTTCAGCCGCGCGGCATGTTCGGAGATCTCGGAACAGACTTCGCTTTCGAAACCTGGCCGGCAATGCATAAAAAGGGTGTTCATTCTTACTCCTGGGCAGTTGGCGAAGAATTCGGCCACTGCGCGATGCCCCGACTTGCGTTGAAGCAAAGCCTGTCACGAAAACCGGCGCATGATAGCCGAGATCGGAACCTTGGACTTGTCCTAAGGGTCCAGTAATTAGCCTTAATGTCTAAACGGGGCTAGGTTAAAAGCTCTGCCCGCCCCTCAATCCGTAGCCGTGCGGATTTAAAGGAGTCATTTCAATGCCATCCCTCGATAGCCTGAAAACCCTTGAAACCTTACAAGTCGACGACAAGACCTATCACTATTTCAGCCTGCCCGAAGCCGCCAAGAGCCTGGGTGATCTGGACAAGCTGCCGATGTCGCTGAAAGTGTTGCTGGAAAACCTGCTGCGCTGGGAGGACGAGAAAACCGTTACCAGCGCCGACCTCAAGGCGATTGCCGCCTGGCTCAAGGAGCGCCGCTCCGATCGCGAAATCCAGTACCGGCCCGCGCGGGTATTGATGCAGGACTTTACCGGCGTTCCCGCCGTGGTCGACCTGGCTGCCATGCGCGCGGCGATGGCCAAGGCCGGTGGCGACCCGCAGCGAATCAATCCGCTGTCGCCGGTGGACCTGGTGATCGACCATTCGGTGATGGTCGATAAGTTCGCCAGCTCAAGCGCCTTCGGACAAAACGTCGACATCGAAATGCAGCGCAACCACGAGCGTTATGCCTTCCTGCGCTGGGGACAGAGCGCCTTTAACAATTTCAGCGTGGTGCCACCGGGCACCGGCATTTGCCACCAGGTCAACCTCGAGTACCTGGGCCGCACGGTCTGGACCAAGGACGAGGATGGACGCACCTATGCCTTCCCGGACACGTTGGTCGGCACCGACTCCCACACGACCATGATCAACGGTCTTGGCGTGCTCGGCTGGGGCGTGGGCGGGATCGAAGCGGAAGCAGCAATGCTCGGCCAGCCGGTGTCGATGCTGATTCCGGAAGTGATCGGTTTCAAACTCACCGGCAAGCTCAAGGAAGGCATTACCGCCACCGACCTGGTGCTGACCGTCACCCAGATGCTGCGCAAGAAAGGTGTGGTGGGGAAATTCGTCGAGTTCTACGGCGACGGCCTCGCCGACCTGCCGCTGGCCGACCGCGCGACCATCGCCAACATGGCCCCGGAATATGGCGCCACCTGCGGCTTCTTCCCGGTGGATGAAGTGACGCTGGAGTACTTGCGCCTGTCCGGTCGCACACCGGAAACCGTGAAACTGGTGGAGGCGTACAGCAAGATCCAGGGCCTGTGGCGCCTGCCCGGCAAAGAGCCTGCGTTCACCGACAGCCTGGCCCTGGACATGGAAAGCGTCGAGGCCAGCCTCGCCGGGCCGAAACGCCCACAGGACCGCGTTTCGTTGCCGAATGTCGCGCAAGCGTTCACTGACTTTCTTGGCCTGCAATTCAAACCCTCCAGCAAGGAAGAAGGTCGTCTCGAAAGTGAGGGTGGCGGTGGCGTCGCGGTGGGCAACGCCGATCTGGTCGGCGAAACGGACTACGACCATGAAGGCCGCACGTATCGGTTGAAAAACGGCGCGGTGGTGATTGCCGCGATCACCTCCTGCACCAACACCTCCAACCCCAGCGTGATGATGGCGGCCGGGCTGGTGGCAAAGAAAGCCGTGGAGAAAGGCCTGAAACGCAAGCCGTGGGTCAAGAGCTCACTGGCTCCCGGTTCGAAAGTGGTCACCGACTACTACAAGGCAGCAGGCTTGACCCATTACCTTGATGAGCTCGGTTTTGCGCTGGTCGGTTATGGCTGCACCACCTGCATCGGCAACTCCGGGCCGTTACCGGAGCCGATCGAAAAAGCCATTCAGAAAGCCGACCTGACCGTCGCCTCGGTACTCTCGGGCAATCGCAACTTTGAAGGGCGCGTGCATCCGCTGGTAAAAACCAACTGGCTGGCCTCCCCTCCCTTGGTCGTCGCCTATGCATTGGCCGGTACGGTGCGCATTGATATCAGCAGCGAGCCATTGGGTCACGACAAGGACGGCCACCCGGTTTACCTGCGAGACATCTGGCCAAGCACTAAAGAAATCGCCGATGCGGTGACCCAAGTGAATACCGCGATGTTCCACAAGGAGTACGCCGAAGTGTTTGCAGGCGACAAGCAGTGGCAGGCGATCGAAGTACCGCAGGCGGCGACGTATGTCTGGGACAACGATTCGACGTATATCCAGCATCCGCCATTCTTCGATGACATCGGCGGCCCTGCGCCAGTGGTCAAGGACATCGAAGGGGCGAAAGTCCTCGCCTTGCTCGGCGATTCGGTGACCACCGACCACATCTCCCCGGCCGGTAACATCAAGGCTGACAGCCCTGCCGGCCATTACCTGCGCGAGCAAGGGGTGGAGCCGCGGGACTTCAACTCTTACGGCTCGCGTCGCGGCAACCATCAAGTGATGATGCGCGGTACCTTCGCCAATATCCGGATTCGCAACGAGATGCTCGGTGGCGAAGAAGGCGGCAATACGATTTATATTCCGACCGGAGAAAAGCTGCCGATCTACGACGCAGCCATGCGTTATCAGGCCTCAGGCACGCCGCTGGTGGTGATCGCCGGGCAAGAATATGGCACCGGTTCGAGCCGTGACTGGGCGGCCAAGGGCACCAATCTGCTGGGCGTGAAAGCAGTCATCGCCGAGAGCTTCGAGCGAATTCACCGTTCCAACCTGGTGGGCATGGGCGTATTGCCGCTGCAGTTCAAACTGGATCAGAACCGCAAGAGCCTGAACCTCACCGGCAAGGAAACCGTGGACATTCTTGGCCTGACCGGCGTCGAACTGACTCCGCGGATGAACCTGACGCTCGTCGTCACCCGAGAAGACACCAGTAAGGAAAAGATTGAAGTGTTGTGCCGGATCGATACCCTCAACGAGGTGGAGTACTTCAAGGCCGGGGGGATTCTGCATTACGTGTTGCGGCAATTGATTGCCGCGTAACAGGCTGCTGATAAAACACCGCCTTCGGGCTAATGCCAATCAGTTAAGGACAAATCGGACCTGTAGGAGCCAGGCTTGCCGGCGAAAGCGCACTTAAGGACGCCTTCGCCGGCAAGCCTGGCTCCTACGAAAAGCGGTTTGCTCGCGTAACTGACTGGCATTGGCCTTCGGACGGTGTTTTTGTTTATGCGGTGTACGTCTCTATAATCGCCGCGCGCCCATTAGTGTCGTGTCGATCACAGATCGAATGTGCGGGCTGTGGCGAGGGGGCTTGCCCCCGTTTGAGTGCGTAGCGCTCACAAGATCTTTGGCCTATCAGAGATTTGGGGACTGCTTCGCAGCCCAACGGGGGGCAAGCCCCCTCGCCACAGGGCTCCCACAGGACTCAGGCAATCCGCAGAATCTCTGAAACAAGGACTTAACATGATCGCACTGCCATGGACCTATCTGGCACTTCTCTGCATGGGCTATGGCCTGGCGTTGATCTATGGTCATCTCGGCTGGCTGGCCTCGATCTCTTTCGCATTGCTGCTGTTCGCCGGTTTCGCCGTTCGCCAGCAACAGATTCCCATTGGCCGCTACCTCGGCCATGGCCTGTTCATCTTCCTGGCGGTAGCGCTGGCCATGCACTGGCTTCCCGGTTTCTTCAACGGTCGCGCCATTGATCCCCAGCGTTTCACCGACGATGCCGTGCCGTTTGCGATGTACCTGAATCAGGACAAACCGCTGATCGGTTTCTGGCTATTGCTGGTTTGCCCATGGATTGTCGGTCGGCGCTCGTTACGGCTGTCCGTTTATGCCACCGCCCTCGCCCTGACCGTAAGCGCCGTGCTGGCCTTGGGCGGCGCGTTGTTGCTGGGCGTGATCAGTTGGGCACCAAAGTGGCCGGATCAAGCCTGGTTATGGGTGCTGAACAATCTGTTGCTGGTGACGCTGGTGGAAGAAGCGCTGTTTCGCGGTTACATCCAGGGCGGTCTGAGCCGGCAGTTCAAACACCTGCCCTATGGCGAAAATCTTGCCTTGTTGCTCGCCTCCCTGGTGTTCGGCCTCGTTCATCTGGGCGCTGGCTGGCACTGGGTGTTGCTGTCAGGCATGGCGGGGATCGGCTATGGCCTGGCCTATCGTTTTGGCGGGTTGGGCGCGGCAATCGCTACCCACTTCGGTTTGAATCTGCTGCATTTCGGGCTGTTCACTTATCCGATGCTCGCTGGCTGACGCAATGGTCATTTTGCGACGCGTCACTGATAACTGAAAAAAACACCTCAATAAATACCTGGCGATGCCGACAACCTCTCAAAGCCTTGCGGATTGAAAAAGCCATGCGTAACAACCAGCCCATTACCCAACGCGAACGGACATTCCCGGCTCAGCAACGGTTGATCTCCACCACCGATGCCAAGGGCGTGATCACCTACTGCAACGACGCTTTCGTCGAAATCAGCGGGTTTTCTCGTGAGGAATTGATCCGTGCGCCGCATAACCTGGTCCGTCACCCCGACGTCCCGTCTGCGGTGTTCGCGCATATGTGGGGCACACTGAAACAAGGCTTGCCATGGATGGGCATTGTCAAGAATCGCTGCAAGACCGGTGACCACTATTGGGTTAACGCCTATGTCACACCGGTGTTTGATGGCAATCAGGTGATCGGTTACGAGTCGGTGCGGGTCAAACCCACCGCCGAACAGATCCGCCGCGCCGAAGCGCTCTATCAACGCATCAACCAGGGTAAGTCAGCCGTTCCTCAAACCGATAAATGGCTGCCGGTGCTTCAGGACTGGCTGCCGTTCATTCTGGTCAGCCAGTTGAGTTTCATGATCGGCGCTACCCTGACGTCCCAATGGGGCTTCGCCCTCGCGGCTGGCCTTTCGGTGCCGCTGGGCTTGATGGGCTTGAGCTGGCAACAGCGCGGTATCAAGCGTTTGCTGCGCCTGGCCGAACAGACCACCTCCGACCCGCTGATCGCGCAGATGTACACCGACAGCCGTGGCGCCCAGGCACGCCTGGAGATGTCGATCCTCAGCCAGGAAGCACGCCTGAAAACTTGCCTGACTCGTCTTCAGGACACCGCCGAACACTTGACTGAGCAAGCGAAACAGTCCGACACCCTGGCCCACAACAGCTCCACCGGCCTGGAACGTCAACGCGTCGAAACCGAGCAAGTGGCAACCGCTGTCAACCAGATGGCGGCCACCACTCAGGAAGTCGCCAGCCATGTGCAGCGCACCGCCGACGCCACCCAGCAAGCCAATCGCCTGACCGGCCGAGGTCGCGACATCGCCGGGGAAACCCGCGAAGCCATTCAGCGCTTGTCGGTGGTGGTCGGTGAAACCGGCCTGACGGTCACGCAACTGGCCAAGGACAGCGACGAAATCGGCGGCGTGGTCGATGTGATCAAAGGCATCGCCGACCAGACCAATCTGCTGGCCTTGAACGCGGCGATTGAAGCCGCGCGTGCCGGCGAGATGGGTCGTGGTTTTGCGGTGGTGGCCGACGAAGTGCGTCAACTGGCGCAACGCACCAGCGAATCCACCGGGCAGATCCACGCCCTGATCGCCAAGCTGCAGCAAACCGCCAGCACCGCGGTGCAAACCATGGAAGCCGGACACCGTCAGGCCGAAGAAGGTGTGGCGCGGGTATTGGAAGCGGATCAGGCGCTGGTGGGCATCAGCGAAGCGGTGGCCAACATCACCGACATGACCACGCAAATCGCTGCCGCCACCGAAGAGCAAAGCGCCGTCGCCGAAGAAATCAGCCGCAACATCAGCAACATCTCGCAACTGGCTGACCAGACCTCGGAACAGGCACAGCACTCGGCGCTGTTGAGCGAAGAACTGACCAAGACCGCGAATACCCAGTACTCGTTGGTGGAGCGGTTTAATCGCTGATTTATGCTGGAAGACAAAAACCCGGACGGTGAAAACTTCCGGGTTTTTTGTTGCCTGGCAGATCGCTTTCGCGGGCAAGCCTCGCTCCTACAGGTAATCAGTGCCCGAATGTCGACGCAGACCTGTAGGAGCGAGGCTTGCCCGCGAAGAGGCCCTGACTGCAGGCGAAAATCTCACTGAAGAAACGCAGCCACCTTCCCCGCCGCAGCCGCCAAATGCTGCTCATGCGTAAACCCCGAAGCCTTCAACGGTTTCAAATCATGGTCCGCCACCGCCAGCCAGAACACCTCGATACCCGGCGCCAACGTGTAAGCCTCGACGGCCTCACGATTACCCAGCGCATCCCGCTCACCCTGCACAATCAACGTGCGCGTCTTTAATCCCGCCAGATGCTCGACCCGCGGTTTCTCCGGTTTGCCCACCGCATAAAACGGATACCCCAGGCACACCAGCGCATCCGCGCCCAACTCATCGGCCAACAAACTCGCCATTCGTCCGCCCATGGATTTGCCGCCAATGGCCAGGCGCCCAGCGACATGGCGTCGCACCACGGCATACACCTCACGCCAGCATTCCTGCAATTTGGGTGCAGGGTTGGGCGGACGTTTACCGCCATCGAGACGCCGCTGCGCCATGTAGGGAAACTCGAAACGCAACACGTTGATCCCATGCGCGGCAAGGCGCTCAGCCATGTCGCTCATCCAGCCACTGTCCATCGGCGCCCCGGCACCGTGGGCAAAAATCAGCGTTGCCGAGGCTGGCGCCGTGGCGGCATTCCACAACCATCCATGATCACGCACACACTGCGCCCATTGATCCCCGTCAATACTGGCCTTGTGCTCTTTGTCCATGCTTGCCTCGCTTTTAGTCTGCCTATAACTCCAGGCGAAGGGAGCGTCTGCCGTGCGGCTTACTCGCAAAGGCAGGCCCTCACTTCGGCTGAACCGTGGATGGGGAACCATGAACACTTCTATCAGTACCGCCTACAACTACAAGGTGGTCCGCCAATTCGCCATTATGACGGTGGTGTGGGGCATCGTCGGCATGGGGCTCGGGGTTTTTCTCGCCGCCCAATTGGTCTGGCCTGAACTCAACTTCAACCTGCCGTGGACCAGTTTCGGCCGTTTGCGCCCGCTGCATACCAACGCGGTGATTTTCGCCTTCGGCGGCTGCGCCCTGTTCGCCAGTTCGTTCTACTCGGTACAACGCACCTGCCAGACCCGCCTGTTCGCGCCGAAGATCGCCGCGTTCTGCTTCTGGGGCTGGCAGCTGGTGATTCTCTTGGCGGCCATCAGCCTGCCCCTGGGTTACACCAGTTCCAAGGAATACGCCGAACTGGAATGGCCGATCGACATCCTGATCACCATCGTCTGGGTGGCCTATGCCGTCGTGTTCTTCGGCACGATCATGCAGCGCAAGACCAAACACATCTATGTCGGTAACTGGTTCTTCGGTGGCTTCATCATCACCGTGGCGATCCTGCACATCGTCAACAACCTGGAATTGCCGGTGAGTTTCACCAAGTCCTACTCGCTGTACGCCGGTGCGACCGATGCCATGGTGCAGTGGTGGTACGGGCACAACGCCGTAGGCTTTTTCCTCACCGCCGGTTTCCTCGGGATGATGTACTACTTCGTGCCGAAACAAGCCGAGCGTCCGGTGTATTCCTATCGCTTGTCGATCGTGCACTTCTGGGCGCTGATCACCCTGTACATCTGGGCCGGCCCGCACCACTTGCACTACACCGCGCTGCCGGACTGGGCGCAGTCGCTGGGCATGGTGATGTCGCTGATCCTGTTGGCTCCGAGCTGGGGCGGGATGATCAACGGCATGATGACGCTGTCGGGCGCCTGGCATAAGTTGCGCAGCGACCCGATCCTGCGCTTCCTCGTGGTGTCGCTGGCGTTCTACGGCATGTCGACCTTCGAAGGGCCGATGATGGCGATCAAAACCGTGAATGCCCTCTCCCACTACACCGACTGGACCATCGGTCACGTGCATGCCGGGGCGCTCGGCTGGGTGGCGATGATTTCCATCGGTGCGCTGTACCACATGCTCCCGAAAATCTTTGGCCGCACACAGATGCACAGCATCGGCCTGATCAACGCGCACTTCTGGCTCGCGACCATCGGCACCGTGCTGTACATCGCCTCGATGTGGGTCAACGGCATCGCCCAAGGCCTGATGTGGCGCGCAGTCAACGAGGACGGCACGCTGACCTACTCCTTCGTCGAAACCCTGGTGGCCAGCCACCCAGGCTTCGTCGTGCGACTGGTGGGCGGTGCGATCTTCCTCAGTGGCATGTTCCTGATGGCTTACAACACCTGGCGCACCGTGCTGGCCTCGCAGCCTGCCGAAGCCGCCGCTGCCGCGCAGATTGCCTGAGGAGTCCGCCATGAAACACGAAACAATCGAGAAAAACGTCGGCCTGCTGATGTTGCTGATGGTGCTCGCCGTGAGCATCGGCGGCCTGACCCAGATCGTCCCCCTGTTTTTTCAGGACGTGACCAATAAACCGGTGGAAGGCATGAAGCCCTACACCGCGCTGCAACTGGAAGGTCGCGACATTTACATCCGCGAAGGCTGCGTCGGTTGCCACTCGCAGATGATCCGCCCGTTCCGCGCCGAAACCGAGCGCTATGGCCACTACTCGGTCGCCGGTGAAAGCGTGTGGGATCACCCGTTCCTCTGGGGCTCCAAGCGCACCGGGCCGGACCTGGCGCGCGTCGGCGGTCGTTACTCCGAAGACTGGCACCGCGCCCACTTGTACAACCCGCGCAACGTGGTGCCTGAATCGAAGATGCCGGCCTACCCGTGGCTGGTGGATAACAAGGTCGATAGCAGCCACACCGAAACCAAGATCCGCGCCATGCGCACCCTTGGCGTGCCGTACACCGACGAAGACATCGCAGGCTCGGTCGCCTCGCTCCAGGGCAAAACCGAAATGGACGCGCTGGTCGCCTACCTGCAAGTGCTCGGCACTGCCATCAAGAGCAAGAGGTGAGCCATGGCCATGCCCTTTGAAATAGTGAGCGAAATGAGCAGTGGAATGATCCGCGGCCTGGGCACGGTCGTGGTGTTCATGGCCTTCGTCGGCCTGACGCTGTGGGTGTTCAGCGGCAAGCGCAATCGGGAATTCGCCGAAGCACGCCTGCTGCCGTTCGCCGATGAGCCGCCATCCGCCACCACCAACACTCAAGAACCTGCAACAACAAGGAGTACCCGGCCATGACCACCTTCTGGAGTACGTGGATCTGCGTACTGACCATCGGCAGCCTGATCGGCCTGACCTGGCTGCTGATTGGCACCCGCAAGGGCGAAACCAAGGGCAGCGTCGACCAGACCATGGGCCACAGCTTCGACGGCATTGAGGAGTACGACAACCCGCTGCCGCAGTGGTGGTTCATGCTGTTCGCCGGCACCTTGGTGTTTGCCGTCGGTTATCTGGTGCTTTACCCGGGCCTGGGCAACTGGAAAGGCATCTTGCCCGGTTATGAGGACGGCTGGACCGGTGTTCACGAATGGGAAAAGGAGATGAACAAGGCCGACGCGAAGTTCGGGCCGATCTTCGCCAAATTCGCGGCCATGCCCATCGAAGAAGTAGCCAAGGATCCGCTAGCGCTGAAAATGGGTGGTCGTCTGTTTGCGTCCAATTGCTCGGTGTGCCACGGATCGGATGCCAAGGGCGCCTTCGGCTTCCCGAACCTGGCCGACAGCAACTGGCGCTGGGGCGGTGATGCCGAAATGATCAAAACGACCATCATGGGCGGTCGCATGGCTGCGATGCCGGCCTGGGGAGAAATCCTAGGCGATGCCGGAGTGAAAAACGTCGCCGCATATGTGCGTCATGAACTGGCCGGCCTGCCTTTGCCGGAAGGCAGCACAGCGGATCTGCACGCCGGACAGCAAGCGTTCAGCACCACCTGCGTAGCCTGTCACGGAGCAAACGGCCAAGGCACTGAAGCCATGGGGGCGCCGAAGCTGACGCAACCGGCCGGATTTATCTACGGAACAAGCCTGGCGCAGCTTGAACAAACCATTCGTCATGGTCGCCAGGGCCATATGCCGGCGCAGAACGAACTGCTCGGCAACGACAAGGTGCAATTGCTCGCCGCTTATGTGTTCAATCTTTCGAGAAATGACGCGCAGTTGGCCGAGAAGTTTCAAGCAACAAGCAATAAGTAGAAGCAAAGCGAAAAAAGCTGCAAGCGACAAGATCCCTCTTGAAGCTTGCAGCTTGAAGCCCCCACTGCTTCCTTTTGTCGCACCCTCCCTTGGTCTTCCTTCCCGTTCGCCGGATTCAGGTCTAAGCTTTCCAGCGACGCGTACTGGTTAGCGCCGGTTCCAGGTCGATCCCAACCCGATATGTTCAACGAATTTGCTCGATGACAGGCCGCAAAGGCTGGTAGACACCGGCTAGCGTTCCCGTTGCGCGCTGTCACCCGATCGTGGTGTTTGAACATACCCGGTTACAACTGACCTGACCCCCTCGCCTCTTTCATCCGTTGCGACATTTTGCCCGAGGGCAATTTTGTCCTTACGCAGCGTATGGAAAGGCCGCAGAATCAGCTTTTGAAAGCATTGACCTACGTCATGGCGCGTTGCAATGACCCCTCGCTTTCTACATACTTGCGGCCGATTTTTACTCCTAATAAAACACCCAAACCGTGGAACCTTAGAATGAGCACAGCAATCAGTCCGACTGCTTATAACTATAAGGTAGTCCGCCAGTTCGCCATCATGACGGTGGTCTGGGGGATCCTTGGCATGGGGCTCGGTGTCTTCATCGCCTCGCAACTGGTCTGGCCGGAGTTGAACTTCGGTCTGGCATGGACGAGCTTTGGACGCCTGCGCCCGCTGCACACCAACCTGGTGATTTTCGCCTTCGGTGGTTGTGCCCTGTTTGCCACTTCCTATTACGTCGTGCAGCGAACCTGCCAAACGCGACTGATTTCCGACAGCCTCGCAGCCTTCACCTTCTGGGGTTGGCAAGCGGTGATCGTCGGCGCGATCATTACCTTGCCGATGGGTTTCACTACCACCAAGGAATACGCGGAACTGGAATGGCCTCTGGCTATTCTGCTGGCCATCGTCTGGGTCACCTACGCTTTGGTGTTCTTCGGCACCATCGTCAAGCGCAAGACCAAGCACATCTACGTCGGTAACTGGTTCTACGGTGCCTTCATCGTCGTGACCGCGATGCTGCACATCGTCAACCACGCCTCCCTGCCGGTCAGTTTCTTCAAATCCTACTCGGCTTACTCGGGTGCGACTGATGCGATGATCCAGTGGTGGTACGGCCACAACGCGGTCGGTTTCTTCCTGACCACCGGCTTCCTGGGGATGATGTACTACTTCGTTCCCAAGCAGGCCGAGCGTCCGATCTACTCCTATCGTCTGTCGATCGTGCACTTCTGGGCGCTGATTACCCTGTACATCTGGGCCGGTCCGCACCACCTGCACTACACCGCACTGCCGGACTGGGCTCAATCCCTGGGCATGGCCATGTCGATCATTTTGCTGGCACCTAGCTGGGGCGGCATGATCAACGGCATGATGACCCTGTCGGGCGCCTGGCATAAGCTGCGCACCGACCCGATCCTGCGCTTCCTCGTGGTATCGCTGGCGTTCTACGGCATGTCGACCTTCGAAGGCCCGATGATGGCCATCAAGACCGTCAACTCGCTGTCGCACTACACCGACTGGACCATCGGCCACGTACACGCCGGCGCGCTTGGCTGGGTAGCGATGATTTCGATCGGCGCGATCTACCACATGATCCCGAAACTGTTCGGTCGCACGCAGATGCACAGCGTCGGCCTGATCAACACGCACTTCTGGCTCGCGACCATCGGTACCGTTCTGTACATCGCCTCGATGTGGGTCAACGGCATCACCCAGGGCCTGATGTGGCGTGCAATCAACGACGACGGCACCCTCACCTACTCGTTCGTCGAAGCGCTGCAAGCCAGTCACCCTGGTTTCATCGTCCGCGCCCTGGGCGGTGCGTTCTTCGCCAGCGGCATGCTGTTCATGGCCTACAACGTATGGCGTACCGTACGTGCCTCGAACCCGGCTGAAGCCAAAGCTGCTGAACAGATTGCTGTAGTTGGAGCTCACTGATGAAGCATGAAGCAGTCGAGAAGAATATTGGCCTGCTGGCCTTCTTCATGGTTATCGCCGTCAGCATCGGCGGCCTGACCCAAATCGTTCCGCTGTTTTTCCAGGACGTCACCAACAAGCCGGTCGAGGGCATGAAGCCTCGCACCGCCCTTGAACTGGAAGGCCGCGACGTGTACATCGCCAACGGTTGTGTCGGCTGCCACTCGCAGATGATCCGCCCGTTCCGTGCTGAAACCGAACGTTACGGCCACTACTCGGTCGCCGGTGAAAGCGTTTGGGACCACCCGTTCCTGTGGGGTTCCAAGCGTACCGGTCCGGACCTGGCCCGTGTCGGCGGTCGTTATTCCGATGACTGGCAGCGTGCGCACTTGTACAACCCGCGCAACGTGGTGCCTGAGTCGAAAATGCCGGCCTACCCGTTCCTCGTGGAAAACAAGCTCGACGGCAAAGACACCGCCAAGAAAATGGAAGTCTTGCGCACGCTCGGCGTCCCTTACACCGACGAAGACATCGCCGGTGCCAAGGATGCCGTGAAGGGCAAAACCGAAATGGACGCGCTGGTGGCCTATCTGCAAGGCCTGGGCACCATCATCAAAAGCAAACGGTGATTTAGATGGATATCGGGATGATTCGTGGCCTGGGCACCGTTGTTGTGATGGTGGCCTTCATCGGTCTGGCGCTATGGGTGTTCAGCCCCAAGCGCAAGTCGGAGTTTGAAGACGCGACCTTGCTGCCTTTCGCGGATGATCCCGAAGCCATCAAGCACGTCGAGCAAGCTTCTAGGAGTAACAAAGAATGACTACGTTCTGGAGTCTGTACGTCACAGTCCTCAGTCTCGGCACCATTTTCGCCCTGACCTGGCTGCTGCTGTCGACCCGCAAGGGCCAGCGCAGCGAATCCACCGATGAAACGGTCGGCCACTCCTTCGACGGGATCGAGGAGTATGACAACCCCCTGCCGAAATGGTGGTTCATGCTGTTCGTGGGCACCATCATCTTCGCCCTCGGTTACCTGGTGCTGTACCCGGGCCTGGGGAACTGGAAAGGCCTGTTGCCGGGTTACAACTACCTCGATAACGAGAAGCAGACCCCGTTCGCCAACGGCCAGACTGGCTGGACCGGCGTTCACGAATGGGAAAAGGAAATGCTCAGGTCGGACGCCAAGTTCGGTCCGATCTTCGCCAAGTTCGCTTCCATGCCGATCGAAGAAGTCGCCCAGGATCCGCAAGCCCTGAAGATGGGCGGCCGCCTGTTCGCCTCCAACTGCTCGGTTTGCCACGGTTCCGACGCCAAAGGTGCCTATGGCTTCCCTAACCTGACCGACACTGACTGGCGTTGGGGCGGTGAAGCGGAAACCATCAAGACCAGCATCATGGGCGGTCGTCACGCCGTGATGCCGGCCTGGGCTGAAGTGATCGGCGAGCAAGGCGTTGCCGACGTTGCCGCGTTCGTGCTGACCAACCTCGATGGCCGCAAGCTGCCGGAAGGCGCCAAGGCCGACCCGGTTGCCGGGCAGAAGCTGTTCGCCGCCAACTGCGTGGCATGCCACGGTCCTGCCGGCAAAGGTACGCCAGCCATGGGCGCCCCTGACCTGACGCACCCGAGCGGCTTCATCTACGGTTCGAGCTTCGCTCAACTGCAGCAGACCATCCGTTACGGTCGCCAGGGCCAGATGCCTGCGCAGGAACAGCTGCAAGGCAACGACAAGGTTCACCTGCTGGCCGCTTACGTCTACAGCCTTTCCCAAGGCGAGAAAACCGCAGCCGCGAAGACCAAATAAGGTAAACGCGTGATGCAAAAACGGCCTCGTCATCTGACGGGGCCGTTTCGTTTCAGCCGCGATAAAACAGACTATCTAACCTGAACCGTCTGGATCTCCTTGCGGCTCGTCCAGTTGTTCTGGTTGACCTGAAACACCTTCAACGTTTTTCGATCCGCGGCAATATCAGCAATCAGGTAAGTCTGGCCGGATGCGCCACCGCTCAAGAATACCGGCACATCACCGAAGTACTCCTGCCTGTTCCATCCGCTGTAGCGCCCAGGGTCGGTGTGCAAATGCCCGGCAAACACTGCCGTCACGTTGTAACGCTCGATCATCGCCTTGAACCGGGCAATCTGTTCGGCACTGCCCTTCCAATGATCCGGCTTGTGCATATTCAGAAGAATGATTTTTCCGCTCTCACGTGCCTGTTTCAGATTCTCTTCCAGCCAATCCAGAGATTCGAAAATGTGATAACCGGTGGGTGTTCCCCAATCCCAGGCGGTAAATGCGGCGGTATAGGTAGGTTCATTGTGTAATTGAACGATGTGCACATCCCCAAACACCTTGGAATAAGCCAGGCTACCGAAGACACCTTTTTTAATGGCGCCCTCACCCGACACTTGCATGTCCAGCATCGTCAATTTTCCAAAGTAACGATCCTTGAAATCAACAATACTGCCAGCCGCACAGTTATTCAGAAAACAATCATCGACATTGTTTTCATAGTCGTGATTTCCCAGGCCATAGTCATAAACACCGCCCAATTGCGCATCCAGTATCGAGCGGGTCATTGAGCGCTGGGAGCCATGGCCAAAAGCAGTCATGTCGCCGTTGATCATGACGGGAACGCGCCTCGGGTCAGCCGAATGATTGCGCCTGAAACTCGCGACATCGGCATATTGGGTTTCAATCAGCCATTTTGAACGCTGCTCTTTGGCCGACGTTGTTTCACTCCAACCATAGTCGGAACTTTCAGTCCAAGGGTATTGAGGATCGGAAGTAAACACCAAATACTCAGGCAGGTTATTGTCTGCCGAATGCACGCAGAACGTGATGATGCATAACAACACGCCCAACAGCGCATTGACGTTTTTATAAAGAAACATAGAATTCCATCTCTATTGAAGTTAGACACAAGACAAACTGTCTTGCTGCGCAAGTTATGACAACTTAAACGTTAAAACAATATCGATCGCTTCAATATAAATAGTTCATGTTTCTACGCGAACCATACTCCGGAATCGCGCCAATGAAAGCGATGCCCTGATGGCAGCGACTGCACGGGTCCACGGCCTTACGGTGGTCACCCGCAACACCGGCGATTTTCAATCCAGTGGGGGTTGCCCTGATCAATTCAGGGGATGAATGACTTCGCCGCCCTGCAAAACCATCCATAATTCACAAGTCAATTGATTCAAGTCATTACACCATCAATTGATTTCTCCCAACGCGACCAAAGGTCGCACCCGCTCACCGGCGCTACAGGCGTATCATTGCGCCATTGCGACACCTCTTTTTGACCGCGGTCGGCACGTACTGACCGAGGCATTTTTCCACTGCCGTGGGATGCAATGATGAGCAATCAGATTCCGGTACACGACGTCACACCGCCTGCCAAGAACGCGAACAACAGCGTCGACCTCTACGCCTCTCGAGAGAAGATTTACACCCGCGCCTTTACCGGCCTGTACCGCAATTTGCGGATGATTGGCGGTGCCGGGCTGTTTCTGTTGTATTTCGGCACCGTATGGCTGAACTGGGGCGGTCATCAGGCCGTCTGGTGGAACCTGCCGGAGCGTAAATTTTTCATTTTTGGCGCGACATTCTGGCCTCAGGATTTCATCCTGCTCTCGGGCATTCTGATCATCAGTGCCTTCGGCCTGTTTTTCATTACCGTCTATGCCGGTCGGGTCTGGTGTGGCTATACCTGCCCGCAAAGCGTCTGGACGTGGATCTTCATGTGGTGCGAAAAAGTCACCGAAGGCGACCGCAACCAGCGTATCAAGCTCGACAAGGCACCGATGAGTGCCAACAAATTCTTGCGCAAGTTCAGCAAGCACACGATGTGGCTGCTGATCGGCTTCGTGACCGGCATGACCTTTGTCGGTTACTTTTCGCCGATTCGCGAGCTGGTGATCGACTTCTTCACCGGACAGGCGGATGGTTGGTCGTATTTCTGGGTTGGCTTCTTCACCCTCGCCACCTACGGCAACGCTGGCTGGTTGCGCGAGCAGGTGTGCATTTACATGTGCCCGTACGCACGCTTCCAGAGCGTGATGTTCGACAAGGACACACTGATCGTTTCCTACGACCCGCGCCGTGGCGAAAGCCGTGGCCCGCGCAAGAAAGGCATCGACTACAAGGCTCAGGGCCTGGGCGACTGCATCGATTGCACCATGTGCGTCCAGGTCTGCCCCACCGGTATCGATATTCGTGACGGCCTGCAAATCGAATGCATCGGCTGCGCGGCGTGCATCGACGCCTGCGACAGCATCATGGACAAAATGGATTACCCGCGCGGCCTGATCAGCTACACCACCGAACACAACCTGTCCGGGCAAAAAACCCATAAACTGCGTCCACGCCTGATTGGTTATGCCACGGTGCTGCTGGCAATGATTGCCTTGCTGGTGACTGCATTTTTCATGCGCTCGCTGGTTGGCTTCGATGTCAGCAAAGACCGCGTGCTGTACCGCGAGAACGCTGAAGGCCGGATCGAAAACGTCTACAGCCTGAAGATCATGAACAAGGACCAGCACGACCATACCTATGTGCTGGAAGCTACCGGCCTGCCGGACCTCAAGCTGCAAGGCAAGCGTGAGATCAAAGTCGCCGCCGGCGAGATTTTCAGCCAACCGGTGGAACTGTCCAGCGCACCGGAACAACTGCCGTCGAGCACCAACGAGGTGACATTCATCCTCAAGGATGCCGACGACGCCAACGTCCACGTTGAAGCCAAGAGCCGATTCATCGGCCCACAAATTCGTTGAGAGAAGTGATCATGCCCGCAGCAACTGCCGCAAGTCCCTGGTACAAGCACCTTTGGCCGTGGATCATCATCGCCATCCTGGCTTGCTCGGTGACTTTGACCCTGTCGATGGTGACCATCGCAGTGAATAACCCGGACAACCTGGTCAACGACAACTATTACGAGGCCGGCAAGGGCATCAACCGCTCACTGGACCGTGAACTGCTGGCCCAGACCCTGCAACTGCGTGCCAGCGTACATCTGGATGAGGTGACCGGCGAAGTCGACCTGCGCTTGAGCGGCAACAGCCAGCCGAAAACCCTTGAACTGAACCTGATTTCACCCACCCAGCCGGAGAAAGATCGCAAGATCACCCTGGCCCGCAGTGAAACCGAACAGGGCCGTTACATTGGCCAGTTGAGCGACAAGATCGAAGGTCGTCGCTTCGTCGAACTGCTGGGTGTACAGGATGACAAAATCTGGCGCATGTTCGAAGAGGAACAGGTCAGCCATGCCAAGGATCTATTGCTGGGCGATGAGCCGCTGCAAGGCGCGGAAGACCTGAAAAAATAAGCCTTACCCTGATCGTTCCCACGCTCTGCGTGGGAACGCAGCCAGGGACGCTCTGCGTCCCAGCCGAAGCGGACGCGGAGCGTCCGGAGAGGCATTCCCACGCAGAGCGTGGGAACGATCATCGGAACACGCCTCATGACCAGTCCAACCCCCTGCTACCACTGCGCCCTGCCCGTCCCGGCCGGCAGCCGCTTCACTGCCGCCGTATTGGGGGATACCCGCGAGTTCTGCTGCCCGGGTTGCCAGGCAGTGGCCGAGGCCATCGTGGCCGGTGGGCTGGAAAGCTATTACCAGCATCGCAGCGAAGCTTCGGCCAACCCCGAAGCCTTGCCGGTGCAGTTGGTCGACGAACTGGCGCTGTACGACCGCGCCGACGTACAGCAACCGTTTGTCCGCCATGAAGGCGAGCTCGCCGAAACCACCCTGCTGCTAGAAGGCATCAGTTGCGCCGCCTGCGGCTGGTTGATCGAAAAACACCTGCGCACCTTGCCAGCGGTGGCCGAAGCACGCCTGAACCTGTCCAATCATCGCCTGCATGTGCGCTGGGCCGACGCGCAATTGCCGCTGAGCCAGGTGCTCAGCGAATTACGTCATATCGGTTACGCCGCCCACCCCTATCAGGCCGACCGCGCCAGCGAACAACTGGCCAGCGAAAACCGCCTGGCCTTGCGTCAACTCGGCGTCGCCGGGCTGCTGTGGTTCCAGGCGATGATGGCAACCATGGCCACCTGGCCTGAATTCAACATCGACCTCAGCCCCGAACTGCACACCATCCTGCGATGGGTCGCATTGTTCCTGACCACGCCGATTGTGTTCTACAGCTGTGCGCCGTTTTTCAAAGGGGCAATGCGCGATCTGCGCACCCGCCACCTGACCATGGACGTATCGGTATCTCTGGCGATTGGCAGCGCCTACATCGCCGGGATCTGGACCTCGATCACCGGGGTCGGCGAGCTGTATTTCGATGCGGTGGGGATGTTTGCACTGTTCCTGCTGGCCGGACGTTACCTGGAACGTCGTGCCCGGGAACGCACCGCCGCCGCGACCGCACAGCTGGTCAATCTGTTGCCCGCCTCCTGCCTGCGGCTGAGTGCCGACGGCCAGAGCCAGCGGATTCTACTCAGCGAACTGCGTGTCGGCGACCAGGTGCTGGTGCATCCCGGTGCGATTCTACCGGCCGATGGCAAGATCCTCGACGGTCAGTCGAGCATCGACGAATCCCTGCTCACCGGCGAATACCTGCCACAACCACGAATCCCCGGCGATGCCGTCACCGCGGGCACCTTGAACGTTGAAGGTGCGCTGAGCGTGGAAGTCCTGGCGCTGGGTCAGGACACGCGACTGTCGGCCATCGTCCGCTTGCTGGAGCGCGCCCAGGCCGAAAAGCCACGATTGGCTGAAATCGCCGATCGCGCCGCGCAATGGTTTCTGCTGTTGTCGCTTGTCGCAGTGGCCGCCATTGGCCTGCTGTGGTGGGAACTGGATTCTTCGCGAGCCTTCTGGATTGTCCTGGCGATGCTGGTTGCGACATGCCCGTGCGCGTTGTCGCTGGCCACGCCAACCGCCCTCACCGCCGCCACCGGCACGCTGCACAAGCTGGGTCTGTTGTTGACACGCGGCCATGTGCTGGAAGGCCTGAATCAGATCGACACGGTTATTTTCGACAAGACCGGCACCCTCACCGAAGGTCGCCTGGCCCTGCGATCGATCCGGCCACTTGGCGCCTTGCCCAGCGATCAATGCCTGAGTCTCGCCGCCGCTTTGGAAAACCGTTCCGAGCACCCGATTGCCCGTGCTTTTGGCCGCGCACCGCTGGCCGCCGAAGAAGTTCACAGCACACCAGGCCTGGGCCTTGAGGGGTTGGTCGGCACACAACGCTTGCGTATTGGTCAACCGGGCTTTGTCTGCGAACTCAGCGGCGTTCAAACGCCAGTAATGCCCGATGAGCCTGGCCAATGGTTGTTGCTCGGCGACAGCCAGGGGCCACTGGCGTGGTTCGTACTCGACGACCGGTTGCGCGCCGACGCGCCTGCTCTGTTGGCGGCCTGCAAGGCTCGCGGCTGGCGCACGCTGCTGCTGTCCGGCGACAGCTCGCCGATGGTCGCCAGCGTCGCGGCCGAATTGGACATCGACGAGGCCCGAGGCGGTTTGCGTCCGGACGATAAATTGCAGGTGCTGCAACAACTGCATAAGGAAGGCCGCAAGGTGTTGATGCTCGGTGACGGGGTCAACGACGTACCGGTGCTCGCCGCCGCCGACATCAGCGTGGCAATGGGTTCGGCCACCGATCTGGCGAAAACCAGTGCCGATGCGGTGCTGCTGTCGAACCGCCTCGACGCGCTGGTGCAAGCCTTTAGTCTGGCCCGTCGCACCCGCCGGGTCATCATCGAGAACTTGCTGTGGGCGGCGCTGTACAATGGCCTTATGTTGCCGTTCGCCGCCCTCGGCTGGATCACTCCGGTTTGGGCGGCGGTTGGCATGTCGATCAGTTCGTTGACCGTGGTATTGAATGCCTTGCGCCTGACTCGCCTGCCGAGCGCGCCGGCTGCCGGCACCACGCCAGAAACCCGCCCGCTGCCGGCCTGAGCCCCGCGGGCATGGAGTCCAGATGCCAGCTCTCTACGTGATGATCCCGGCCGCGCTGCTGATCGTGGCCATCGCTATCTATATCTTCTTCTGGGCAGTCGACAGCGGTCAGTACGACGATCTCGACGGCCCGGCCCACAGCATCCTGTTCGACGATCAGGACCCGAACCACAAGGCAGCGGTCGACGAGGCAAGCAGCCATCCGGCCAAACCGGACGACAAGGCGCCGCCCCATGCTTGAGTTGGCGCCCCTGTTGGTGTCTGCGCTGATCCTCGGCTTGCTCGGCGGCGGGCATTGCCTGGGCATGTGCGGCGGCTTGATGGGCGCGTTGACCCTGGCAATCCCCAAGGAACAACGCAGCCGACGCTTTCGACTATTGCTGGCCTACAACCTGGGGCGCATTCTCAGCTACGCCGCCGCCGGCCTGCTGATCGGCCTGGCCGGTTGGGCCGTGGCCAATAGCCCGGCGGCGATGTTCATGCGTATCCTCGCCGGGTTGCTGCTGATCGCCATGGGCCTGTACCTGGCTGGCTGGTGGAGCGGCCTGACCCGTATCGAAAGCCTGGGTCGCGGCCTGTGGCGGCATATCCAGCCAGTGGCCAACACGCTCTTACCTGTGTCGAACCTGCCCCGCGCCTTGCTGCTGGGCGCATTGTGGGGCTGGCTGCCATGCGGGCTGGTTTACAGCACATTGCTGTGGTCGGCCAGCCAGGGCAATGCGCTGGACAGTGCGTTGCTGATGCTGGCGTTCGGGCTGGGCACCTGGCCGGTGCTGCTCGCCACAGGGCTTGCGGCCGAGCGCGTCACGGCGTTGCTACGCAAACGCAGCGTCCGCATGACCGGTGGCTTGCTGGTAATGGTGTTCGGCATCTGGACCTTGCCGGGGCCGCATCAGCATTGGCTGATGGGGCATTAGATCGGCAGTGGCCCCATCGCGGGCAAGCCCGCTCCCACAGGATTTGAGGATTGCCCAATTCGGTGATCCAAACACAACCCTGTGGGAGCGGGCTTGCCCGCGATGAGGCCCGCACCTGCAACACAAATCCCGACCCTTGATGCAAATCAAGATGCCGTTGCGCATTTCTCCCTAGACTCGCCGACACTGCCAGCCTATCCGGGGGAATGCCCGCATGCTCGACACTATTCGTTGGGACACAGATCTGATCCGCCGTTATGACCTGGCGGGACCGCGCTATACCTCGTACCCGACCGCCGTGCAATTCGACAGCCAGGTCGGCACCTTCGACCTGTTCCATGCCCTGCGCGACAGCCGTAAAGCCCTGCGGCCGCTGTCGCTGTATGTGCACGTGCCGTTCTGCGCGAATATTTGCTACTACTGCGCCTGCAACAAAGTCATCACCAAGGACCGCGGCCGTGCCCTACCCTATTTGCAGCGCCTGGAACAGGAAATACAGCTGATTGCCTGCCACCTCGACCCGACGCAAAAAGTCGAGCAACTGCATTTCGGCGGTGGCACCCCCACTTTTCTCAGCCACGACGAACTGCGCCAGTTGATGGCTCAGCTGCGCAAGCATTTCAATTTGCTGGACGACGATTCCGGCGACTACGGCATTGAAATCGACCCTCGCGAAGCTGATTGGTCGACCATGGGCCTGCTCCGGGAACTGGGTTTCAACCGCGTCAGCATTGGCGTTCAAGACCTCGATCCGGCGGTACAACGGGCAGTCAATCGCCTGCAAAGCCTGGAAGAAACCCGAGCGGTGATCGACGCGGCCCGGACCCTGCAATTTCGCTCGATCAATATCGATCTGCTCTATGGCCTGCCGAAACAGACGCCCGACAACTTCGCTCGCACCGTCGATGAAGTCATCAGCCTGCAACCGGATCGGCTCTCGGTGTTCAACTACGCTCATCTGCCGGAACGCTTCATGCCGCAACGACGGATCAATGGCAACGATCTGCCGGCACCGGCCCAGAAGCTGGAAATGCTCCAGCGCACCATCGAACAACTGACGGCCGCCGGTTATCGCTACATCGGCATGGACCATTTCGCTCTGCCCGACGATGAGCTGGCAATTGCTCAGGAAGATTCCACCCTGCAACGTAACTTTCAGGGCTACACCACCCACGGCCATTGCGACTTGATCGGCCTGGGGGTATCTGCCATCAGCCAGATCGGCGACCTGTATTGCCAGAACAGCAGCGACTTGAACCAATATCAAAGCGCTTTGGCATCCGCGCAACTGGCTACCAGCCGAGGCCTGATATGCAACGCTGACGACCGCTTGCGCAGAGCTGTGATTCAGCAGTTGATTTGCCATTTCAGCCTGGAATTCTCGAACATCGAGCAACACTTCAATATCGATTTTCGCGGTTATTTCGCCGACCTTTGGCCGCAGCTGTTGAATATGGCCGAGGATGGGCTGATCGAGCTGGATAACGAGCGGATCACCGTACTCCCCGCTGGCCGGCTGCTGGTGCGTTCGGTGTGCATGGTTTTCGATGCGTATCTGCAACACACCAATCGTCAACGCTTTTCACGAGTGATCTAAGGCCTTGCGGTTAAATTGTCGCAGGCTGGCCCGAATGTCCTCCCGTGAGTTACCCTTACGGCTTATGTGTGTTTTCCCACAAGGATTAAAGAAATGTCCGAGCCAGTAAAACTGCGCGCCCATAACCAGGCTCATTGCAAGGATTGCAGCCTGGCCCCGCTCTGCCTGCCACTTTCTTTGAATCTGGAAGACATGGATGCGTTGGACGAAATCGTTAAACGGGGTCGACCGCTGAAAAAAGGCGAGTTCCTCTTTCGCCAAGGCGAGACGTTCGATTCCGTTTATGCAGTACGCTCCGGCGCCCTGAAGACTTTCAGCCTGAGCGATGGCGGCGAAGAGCAGCTCACTGGCTTCCATTTACCAAGTGAATTGGTCGGTCTGTCGGGCATGGACACTGAAAAGCACCCGGTCTCGGCGCAAGCCCTGGAAACCACTTCGGTGTGCGAAATTCCTTTCGATCGCCTCGACGAACTGGCCTTGCAACTGCCCCAACTGCGCCGTCAGTTGATGCGGGTGATGAGCCGCGAGATTCGCGACGATCAGCAAATGATGTTGCTGCTGTCCAAGAAAACCGCCGATGAGCGCATTGCCACCTTCCTGGTCAACCTGTCGGCCCGTTTCCGCGCCCGGGGCTTTTCAGCCAACCAGTTTCGGTTGAGCATGTCGCGCAACGAAATCGGCAATTACCTGGGACTGGCGGTGGAAACCGTGTCGCGGGTGTTCACCCGCTTCCAGCAAAACGAACTCATTGCTGCCGAAGGCAAGGAAATACATATCCTCGACCCGATTCAGCTCTGCGCCCTGGCCGGCGGCTCGCTCGACGGCTGATGCTGGCGATGGCGATGGCGATGGCGGCTGAGCGAAACGGTTCAGCCGCCGTTATACTGCGACGTTTGCAGCCTGCCAGGACACTTCGACGATGGTCTTCGACTCCTTCGACATCAAATCCCTGATCCGCCCCGTGATCGACTTCCCCAAGCCGGGCGTGATCTTTCGCGATATCACTCCGTTGTTCCAGTCACCCACGGCCCTGCGCCTGGTGATGGACAGCTTCGCCCATCGTTACGTCGAAGCCGACTTCACCCACATCGGCGCCATGGATGCCCGTGGCTTCCTGATCGGTTCAATCCTGGCCTATCAATTGAATAAACCGCTGGTGCTGTTCCGCAAGCAGGGCAAACTCCCGGCCGAGGTATTGGCCGAGGGGTATCAGACCGAGTACGGCGAAGCCTTTCTCGAAGTTCACGCCGACAGCCTGTGTGAGGGTGATTCGGTGGTGATGTTCGATGACCTGATCGCTACCGGTGGCACGCTGATCGCGGCGGCGAACCTGATTCGGCGCATGGGCGCGCGGGTGCATGAAGCGGCGGCAATCATTGACTTGCCGGAGCTGGGTGGCTCGCAGCGGCTGGAAGACATGGGGATTCCTACTTTCTGTCTGACGCAGTTTGCATTAAGCGATAAGTAAGCCAGCGTCTGCACCGACGCCATCGCGGGCAAGCCCGCTCCCACAGTGATTGTTGTCGTATAGAAGATTTTTATTTAACGACCATCCCTGTGGGAGCGGGCTTGCCCGCGATGGCGTCAGCCGCAACACCGCAGATTAGAGCCCCATCTGCTTACTGATGATCTCGTTCATCACTTCCCGCGTTCCCCCACCAATCGACAAAATCCGATTATCGCGATATAGCCGTTCCACCAGACTGTCACGCATGTAACCCAGGCCACCCAAAATCTGCACGGCGTCGTTGGTAATGCGATCAGCCGTGTCGGTGGCAAAATTCTTGGCCATGGAAATCTCCTTGATCACGCTCTGCCCCGCGGCGATTTTCGCTGCCTGGCGGTAAGTGAACTCCCGCGACACCTCCAGCGCCGTGGCCATTTCCGCGAGGCGGTGCTTGAGCACCTGGAACTTGCCGATGGGTTTGCCGAAGGCTTCACGCTGGCGAGCCCATTTCAGGCTTTCCTCCAGCGCCAACTGCGCAGTCATGTTGGCCATCAGTGCCAGGGCCAGACGTTCGCTCTGAAAGTTACCCATGATGCAGGCGAAGCCCATGTTCTCGGCACCGATCAGATGCTCCAGCGGCACCCGGCAATCATCAAAAAACAGTTCGGCGGTGTCCGACGCCCACCAGCCCATTTTCTTCAACTGACGACCGACGGTAAAACCGGGTGTGCCCTTCTCGATCAACAACACACTGATGCCGCCAAAACCCGGCTCGCCGGTGCGCACCGCGACGGTATAGAAATCTGCACGAACGCCGCTGGTAATGAAGGTTTTACTGCCGCTGACTCGATAAAAGTCGCCGTCCCGCACGGCGCGGGTTTGCAGATTGGCGACGTCGGAGCCGCCGCTGGGTTCGGTGACAGCCAGGGCGCTGATCTTCTCGCCCGCCAGCACCTGAGGCACAACGCGATCGCGGACTTCGGGCCTGGCCCACTTGAGGATCGGCGGCAGACCAATGTCCAGCGAGCCCAGCCCTGCGACCAGACCACCGGAACCGCAGCGCATCAGCTCTTCACTGGCAGCGATCTTGGCGAACATATCGCCTTCGTGACTGCCGCCCAAGGCTTCGGGATAACCGATGCCTAGAATCCCCGCCGCGCCAGCCTTCAGGTAGAGTTCGCGAGGAAAGCTTTCAGCTTCTTCCCACTGGTCGATGTCGGGAAGAATTTCACGCTCGACGAAACGTCTGACGCTGTCGCGGACCAATTGATGGCTGGTGTCGAAGTATTCCTGAAAGGCAGGCATCGGCGAGCTCCACTGAAGGTTCAGCAAAGCTAACCGAGCGCTTGCTTGGTTTTCAATAGCGTTGTGTGAACCAGATGGACCGAGGCGCATTCTTCGCGGGCAAGCCTCGCTCCTACGGTTTTGCGTCGTGCGAATATTCGCGAACAACCGATATCCGTAGGAGCGAGGCTTGCCCGCGAAGGGGCCTGCTCAGACGCTACAAGGTAATCGGCTTACGCCCGGCAAACGAATGCGCCAGTGTCCCGCCATCGACCAACTCCAGCTCGCCACCCAATGGCACGCCATGGGCGATGCGCGAGGCGATCAAGCCTTTGTTGCTGAGCAACTGGGCAATGTAATGCGCTGTCGCCTCACCTTCCACGGTCGGGTTGGTCGCCAGAATGACTTCAGTGAACGTGCCCGCCTCTTCGATCCGCGTCATCAATTGTGGAATGCCGATGGCGTCAGGCCCTAATCCGTCGAGCGGCGACAGATGGCCCTTGAGCACGAAGTAACGACCGCGAAAACCGGTCTGCTCCACCGCATAAACATCCATCGGACCTTCCACCACGCACAGCAAGGTGTCGTCACGGCGTGGATCCGCGCATTGCGGGCACAGATCGTCTTCAGTCAGCGTGCGGCACAAGCGGCAGTGGCCCACTCCTTCCATGGCCTGGCTCAGCGCCTGGGCCAGTCGCGAACCGCCGCTGCGATCACGCTCAAGCAGTTGCAACGCCATGCGCTGGGCAGTTTTCTGACCCACACCCGGCAAAATTCGCAGGGCATCGATCAGTTGGCGAATCAAAGGGCTGAAGCTCATGGGGAAAAGTCCGACATAACAACGAGACGCGGTTTATACCCGCGCCTCGAATGACCGTCAATTATTCAGTCTTGCGCAACCCGCACCACCAGTTTGCCAAAGTTGCGCCCCTCCAGCAGACCGATGAATGCCCGGGGCGCTTTCTCCAGGCCATCGACCATGTCCTCACGGAATTTGACCTTGCCATCACGCACCCACGGCGCCATGGCGCTGATGAATTCCGGCTGACGGTCACCGTAGTCGTCAAACACTATGAAGCCCTGAATCCGTACCCGTTTGGTCAGCAGTGTGCGCTGCAATTGTGGCAGTCGATCCGGCCCACTTGGTGGTTCATGGGCGTTGTAGGACGCAATCAGACCACAAAGAGGAATCCGCGCCTTGGGATTGAGCAGCGGCAACACCGCATCGAATACCTTGCCACCAACGTTTTCAAAGTAGATATCAACACCTTTGAAGCAGGCCGATGCCAACTCCTGGGCGAAGTCCGGACGCTTGTGATCGATGCAGGCATCGAAGCCCAGCTCCTCGACCACATAACGGCATTTGTCCGCGCCACCCGCCACACCCACCACTCGCAGGCCTTTGATCTTTGCCACTTGGCCAACCACCGACCCCACGGCGCCGGATGCAGCCGCCACCACCAGAGTTTCGCCTTCCTTGGGCTGGCCGATGTCCATCAACCCCATGTAGGCGGTCATACCGGGCATGCCCAGCACACCCAGGGCCATCGATGGACTCTGCAGCCCGGACGGGATCGGAATGATGTTGCGCCCGTCACTGATGCTATGGCTCTGCCACCCCGTGACGCCGACTACCAGATCACCCTCATGGAATTTGGGATGCAGCGAACGTTCGACACGACTGACAGCGCCACCGGTCATCACTTCGTCGATTTCTACTGGCGCCGCGTAGGATGGCGCGTCACTCATACGACCACGCATGTAAGGATCCAGCGACAGATAAAGCGTCTTGAGCAGCACTTGACCGTCAACCAGGTCTGGCAGCGCTACCCGTTCCAGGCGGAAATTCTCCGGTGTCGGCGCGCCCACCGGGCGAGACACCAGAACGATACGCTGGTTGAGGGTCAATGCTTGCGGCATGTGAACGTCTCCTTTGATCGATGAATTTCGGCTGTATAGGGAGCAGACCTTTGTGGCGCTGTCGGGTTCGAAGTTTCGTCAGTTGTACCGAGGTGACTTCATCGCGGACAGCCACGCCCCCGCAGGTTCAGGTGATTTCTGTGGGAGCGGGCTTGCCCGCGAAGGCTTCCATCAGACGGAAACAAAAATGCCAGGCGCGATGCCTGGCATTTTTTTGTAACCCGTGCGACGCGCGCAGGCGAATCAGAATGGCAGTTTCATACCCGGTGGCAATTGCATGCCAGCGGTCACGCCAGACATTTTGTCCTGGCTGTTGGCTTCGATCTTGCGCACGGCATCGTTGACGGCTGCGGCGAATACCGCTTCCAGCATTTCCTTGTCGTCTTCGCTCAGGCCTTCGACCAGGCTTGGGTCGATGGTAACGCGCTTGACGTCATGACGACCGGTCATCACCACGGTGACCATGTCGCCACCGGCTTTACCGGTGACTTCGGCGTTGGCCAGCTCTTCCTGCATCTTGGCCATTTTTTCCTGCATTTGCTGCGCCTGCTTCATCAGGCCGGCCATGCCACCTTTCATCATGGGAATCACCTCAAAAGTACTTGGATAAAAACAGCGCCCGGCGAGTATGGCCAGGCGCCTTCAGTTATTAGCCCTGACTGACCAGAGCCTCGACAGGTTCAATAGTATCCTGACGGACCACCGCCCCGAACTGCTGCATCATTTGCTGGATGAACGGATCCCCGTGGATCGATTCTTCAGCCTCACGCTGACGGTTGGCACGACGACGGGACGAGGCCTGAGCCGGGGTTTCCTGCTCGGGCTTGATCAGCTCCATGCTCAGGGTCAACGTGCGCCCATGAAACTGGTTCAATGCATCGTTGAGGCGACGTTGTTGTGTTGCGTTGAACAAGGCGCTGTGGGCCGGATCCAGGTGCAACAACCAATGGTCGCCATCGACGGCGATCAGCGTGCAGTTGGCGGCGATGCTGGCGGTCATGCCGGATACCGGCAGTTTCGGGAATATCTCCAGCCATTGCAGGGCAACACCGGTGGCCGGCATCGCGGCCGGTTCTGGCTCGGGCTCCGGCTCCGGCGCAGGTTCGGCGGCATGCTCACTGGCCAGTTCGTCGAGATAGCTATAGGCCGAATCCATGTCTGGCTCGATGTAATCTTCGTCCAGCGGCGGCTCGTCGTCCTGATCCATGCCTGGTGTCGCGGCATCGACCTGGGAAACGGACGGCTCCGGGATTGGCGCAGCGGCCCATTCTGGTGCGTCCGGCACCACACTGTCCGGCGTCGGCATGGGCATCGGTGGCAATTCGGGTTGCTCGCCAGCCGTTTCCAGCACCGGCTCGACGGCGGGCTGCTGGGCAACTTCGGGCTCTACCGGGTCGTTCCACGGCAGATCGACGACCTCTTCGACCGCTACGGCTTCGATAACAGGCTCAGGCTCGGGCTCAGGCGAAATCATGGGTGCGACCGGCTCAGGCGCAGCTACCGGGACAGGGGCTGGTGCAACCACAGGCGCAACCGGAGGCGGTGTAACGGCCGCAGCGACTACCGGCGCAACAACCGGCGCGGCAGCCACTGAGTTTGCGGAATCAACTGTGGCCTGGCTGATCCCCACTGTCTTTAGCGGTTGCCTCGGTGCGTCCGCGGTGTCTGCCGGCCGGAACGCCAGCATGCGCAGCAGGACCATTTCGAAGCCACCGCGCGGGTCCGGCGCCAGCGGCAAATCCCGCCGACCGATCAGGCCCATCTGGTAATAGAACTGCACATCTTCGGCCGGCAGCGCCTGGGCCAGCGCCAGCACCCGATCACGGTCACCATGGCCGTTGTCGACGCCTTCAGGCAGTGCCTGGGCGATGGCGACACGGTGCAGCACATTGAGAATTTCCGAGAGCACGCCGTTCCAGTCCGGGCCTTGTTCGGCCAGATGGCGCACGGCTTCGAGCAATGCCTTGGCGTCACCTTCGATCAGCGCATGCAAAACGTCGTAGACCTGACCGTGATCGAGAGTACCGAGCATGGCGCGCACGTCGGCGGCCATGACCTTGCCTTCACCGAAAGCGATGGCCTGATCGGTCAGGCTCATGGCGTCGCGCATCGAACCGTCGGCGGCGCGGCCCAGCAACCACAGTGCGTCGTCTTCGAACGGCACGTTCTCGACGCTCAGCACGTGGGTCAAATGCTCGACTACCCGCTCCGGCGTCATATTCTTCAGGGAGAACTGCAGGCACCGAGAAAGAATCGTTGCCGGAAGTTTCTGCGGGTCGGTGGTGGCCAGGATGAACTTGACGTAGGGCGGCGGCTCTTCAAGGGTTTTCAACAGCGCATTGAAGGAATGGCTGGAGAGCATGTGCACTTCGTCGATCAGGTAAACCTTGAAGCGCCCGCGGCTTGGCGCGTACTGCACGTTGTCGAGCAGCTCACGGGTGTCTTCGACCTTGGTCCGGCTCGCGGCGTCGATCTCGATCAAATCGACGAAACGGCCTTCATCGATTTCGCGGCACACCGAGCACTCGCCGCAGGGGGTCGAAGTGATACCTGTTTCACAGTTCAGGCATTTGGCGATGATCCGCGCGATGGTGGTCTTGCCGACCCCGCGGGTACCGGTAAACAGGTAGGCGTGGTGCAGCCGCTGGCTGTCCAAGGCATTGATCAGAGCCTTGAGCACATGGGTCTGGCCGACCATTTCGCCGAACGAGCGCGGACGCCATTTACGTGCAAGAACCTGATAACTCATCGAAAACCGTCGCAACGAAGGAACAGAAGCGGCTAATGCTAGCGGAGCAAGGCCAAAATTGCATCCGATGCGCTCGTCTATTCTGGCCAAGCTGCACGTTAAGGGGCGTTTATTGGCTCAGGTTTGAGTCGTACCGGAGCATTTATGCGTATTGTCTTGGGGGTTTTACGACGGCTGCGCCGCCGAACGCAGGCTTCGCCAGCGGCTACAGGGCGCCAATGGCTCAAGCTGTCTGGTCGAGTGCCTGCCATTGCGACGGAGCGATAAACCCGGCCACCCAGGCCGGCACCTCCGCGGGCGGCATCGGCCGACTGATGAAGTAACCTTGAGCGACCTCGCACCCCAACCGCAGCAGCAACTCACCGTGCTCGACGCTTTCCAGGCCCTCGGCGATCACCTGCCGACCGAACGCCCGGGCCAGGCCAATTACCGCAGTGGTCAGGGCCAGGTCGTCATGATCAATCAGAATGTCACGCACGAATGATTTATCGATCTTGATGGTTTGGGTGCGTAAACGCTTGAGGTAACTCAAGGACGAGTAACCCGTGCCGAAGTCACCCAGGGAAAAATGCACTCCCAACGCCTGACAGGCCTGCAAACAGGCACTGACATGCTGGATATTCTCGATCGCCACCGACTCGACGATTTCCAGATCGAGCATTTGCGGGGCGACCTGGGCATGTCGAGCGAGTACCTGCCTGAGCCGTTCGACGAAATCGGCGCGCTGAAAATGTCGCGCCGCGATATTGATACTGACCGGCCAGCCCTGCCCCAGTTGCTGCCAACGGTGCAATTGCGCCAGAACCTGATCCATCACCCACTCACCGATATCGATGATCAGGTCGGTGTCTTCCACCAACGGCAAAAACTCCCGAGGGGGCACTATGCCGTTTTGTGGATGCTGCCAACGCAACAACGCCTCGAACCCCACGACCACGCCACGGCGCATGTTCACCTTGGGCTGAAAATGCAGGCGTAGTTCACCGGCCAGCAGCGCCTGACGCACCCGCTCGACAGTCTGGTGAGTGGCCTTGACCTCCTGATCCCGCGAAACATCGAACAGATGAAAGCGGTTTCGCCCGCGCTGCTTGGCCACATACATCGCCTGATCAGCGTGGCGCAGCAGGGTTTCGGCATCTTCGTTGTCATGGGGAAACAGGGTAGCGCCGACACTGGCGAACACGTTGATGCCTTTGCCATGCAGCGTGTAAGGCGCCGAAATCGCCCCCAACACGCGATTCAGCGCCGCGCGCAATTCCGGCAGGTCACGCACATAACGCAACACCAGCACGAACTCGTCCCCGGCCAGTCGCGCCACGACATCTTCGCCGCGCACAATGTTGCGCAAACGCTTGGCCACTTCCACCAGCAACATATCGCCACTGGCGTGACCGTAACCGTCGTTGACCGCCTTGAACCCATCGAGGTCAAGCATGCACACCGCCAACGGAATGTTTTCTTGCCGGGAGAATTCCAGCGCCTGATCCAGCAAATCCGACAGGAATGCGCGGTTGGGTAGCCCGGTCAGCACGTCATGGCCGACCCGCCATTGCAGAGATTGCAGCAGCTGGCGTTTTTCACTGATATCGAAACGAATCGACAGGTATCGATGAACACGCCCGGTGGCATCATCAAGCACCGGCACCATGGTGCTGTCGACCCAATACAGGCTGCCATCCTTGGCGCGATTACAGATCTCGCCCTTCCAGATATTGCCCAGGGCGATGGTGCCCCACATGGCGGCGAAAAAATCGGCGGAGTGCAAGCCGGAGTTCAGCAACCGATGGTTCTGCCCCAGCAGTTCTTCGCGGCTGTAGCCGGACACGGCGCAGAATTGATCGTTGACGTAGGTAATCCGGCCGTTGAGATCGGTCTCGGAAAAAATCGCGGCGGCATCCACAGCCCTGCGGTATTTCTCATCCATGAGTCAGGCTCACTGTCGCTAGCGGTGGTACCGCTCGACCAGCGCAAGATGCCCGGAAGAGGTGTTTTGAGACGTACTGCGCAGAGACACGTTATCACTCCATGAACAACATTTGACGGCCCTCCGGCCTCCCCGAAGTTCAACTAGGCTCAAAGGCCTCGGGCAAGGTTGCAACACCGACTCTGGTAACATTTTCGCGAGGATTCAGACCGTCAGCGACCTGCGCGCAAACCCGGCAAGGAACGTAATGCCGGCTGTTTCATATCGCCTAAACTTCAGAGAGCAGATCACCAAAAAACCTTTCGAAGCGGCGATTCTACGAAATGCATCACATTTTGCAAAGCAAGGTGATGGATCATGCGGTTGCCTAATGCAAAAATCTATCGTTAAGTTCTTGATTCTAAATGGGAATTGAGCGATGCAAATTTCAAGTTTGGGTCCAGCCATCCGACGCTACCGCAAGGTCGCAGGGCTTACTCAGGCTGAACTCGGCGAAAAAACCGGTTTTGACCCCAAAACCATCAGCCGCTTCGAAACTGGCACCTATACCCCCAGCGTGGAAGCACTGTTCCTGCTTGCCGACGTGCTGGGCGTGAAGCTGAAAGCCTTTTTCGCAGATCTGGGCGACGAAGATGAACAGCGGGCGTACCTGTTCAGCGTCATACACAAAGCCACCCCGAAGGATCTGGGAAAGCTGATCGCAGCGGTTGACCAGGCCTTGTCCAAGCCTTGATGCCAGTAAATGAAAAAGGAGGCCGATCTGTCTAACGCGACAGATCGGCCTCCTTTTTTATATTCGGCGCTTTAATTCGGAAACGATAAAACACCGCCCGGGATGAACACCTTGGCAGGGAAATAGCCGAATTATCTGGATAGAAAACACGAAAGAGGGTTCGTGCTGCGTTATGGAGGCAACCCCACCAGCCTCACCCCGGCACACAATGTTCCCGCTGTGGCTGCTTCCTTCCGGATCTGACCAGGTTCACGGGTAATCGTTGCGGGGGGACCGATGGGGTCACCATAACGACGCTCACCTGACGGCGAGCCGCGCCATTGTACCTATCTGAGACGAAGTTACAACCGTTCGCGAAGATTAAAAAACATGAGCGGCTTCAAGGACATGCGCTGACCTTTAAAGATCGCGACCTGTAGCAGCTGCCGGAGGCTGCGTTCGGCGGCGAAGCCGTCGTGAAATCAGGCAGCCCGGTTTCAGATAAGCCGCGAACACCGGGTTTACGACTGCTGCGCAGCCGAACGCAGGCTGCGCCAGCTGCTACAAGGCTGCGACCTTTTTGATTCTATTGCGCCAACACCTCGTCCGCCCTGCCGCCCTCTTGCTGGATCACCAGATGAATGAAGTGCAGCTTGGCAATCACCGCCGGCGGCAGGACGAACGGGTAGAAATCCGGCTGGCCCATGCTGCGTGACAATTCGTTGAGCATACCGGCCAGCTCGATCCATGCGTTGACGAATGACAGGAACGCCGGGCCGCCGGGGTGTTGCGGGTCGTATAACGTGCTGGGCGGAAATGGCTGGTAATCCAACTCCATTTCCTGCGCTTTCATGCCAAAGCCCAGGGCAGTGTCCACTGCATCCATCATGTGCAGGTAGTGAGCCCAGGTTTCGGCCCAGTCTTCCCAAGGGTGCATGGTGGCATAGGCGCTGACGTAACAGTGCTGCCAGTCGAGTGGCGCGCCTTGTTGATAATGCTGCTCAAGGGCTTCGGCATAGCTTGCTCGTTCGTCGCCGAACACGTCCCGAAACGGCTCCAGCCAATGACTGTTGGAGACCAGGCGGTCCCAGTAATAATGCCCGACCTCGTGACGGAAATGCCCGAGCAGCGTGCGATACGGTTCATGCATCTTCACGCGGATCTGCTCGCGATGGGCATCGTCGGCTTCCTTGATATCGAGGGTAATCAGACCGTTGGCATGCCCAGTGGTCGGCGGCTTGCCTTCGAGGTCGATACCGATGAAGTCGAAGGCCAGACCGATGTCTTCGTCCATGGATTTGGGAATGACGGGCAGGCCCAGGCTGATCAACTGCGCCACCAGACGACGCTTTGCGATCTCCACCTTGTGCCAGCGCTGGTGATTCTCGGGGATCGACAGATCGGGAATGGTGCGATTCAGGCTACAGGCAATGCACAACCCATCGCGATCATTAGCCGGCAATAGCCAGTTGCACGCCGCTGGGGAATAAAGATTGGCGCAGCGGCGGAACACTCCGGCTTCGGGGTCGGCGTCGAGCAACCAGGTATCCGCTTGCGGACCGGACTGCAACGACGACAAGCGACTCTGCAGCGGCTGATAACCCAGCGCCGCCGAACAGGCCAGGCACTGACTGTTGCGAAAGAACAGCGACTGCCCACAGCGGCAATGCCAGACCTTGCTGTTGCGCGAACGTTCGCCCGTGAAAGGTGCGGCAATACGTGAACTGAGCTGTTCGAAGAAGCGGTACATGGCGATCTCTCCCTGGGGCCTGCCAAGACTAGATCATTCTTGTACCGTGATCGTTCCCACATTGTGGCGAGGGGGCTTGCCCCCGTTGGGCTGCGTAGCAGCCCCAAAACCAGCAACCGCGATGAGCAGGTTTTGCGACGGCTTCGCCGCCGAACGGGGGCAAGCCCCCTCGCCACAGGTCCCGCGCTAGATCGAGATGTTGTATTCCTTCAGGCGAGCCACAAACGCCTCTTCATCCAGCACCTTCACCCCCAGCTCATTGGCCTTGGCCAACTTCGATCCCGCGCCCGGGCCGGCGACCACGCAATGGGTCTTGGCCGACACGGAACCGGCTACCTTGGCACCGAGGCTTTCAAGTTTGTCCTTGGCGACATCGCGACTCATCAGCTCCAGCGAGCCGGTCAGCACCCAGGTCTGCCCCGCCAGCGGCAACCCTTCGATGACTTTCTTCTCACTCTGCCAATGCATGCCGAAATCGCGCAGTTGCCTTTCGGCCGCCTCGGCGAGTTGACGGTTATCGGTCCCCGCAAAGAACTCGCGAACCGATGTCGCCTGTTTTTCCGGCAGTGCCTGGCGCATGTCCAGCCAATCAGCATTCATCACCGCTTCGAGCGAGCCGAACTTGTCCGCAAGCTTCTGCGCCCCGCCCGGCCCGACCGATGGAATGTGCAATTTATCGAGGAAGCCGCCCAACGTGGTACTGGCGGAAAATTCGGCACCCAGCTCGCCCTGATCCTGAATCTGCAGGCCATGCTTGAGCAGATCCGCGATCACCTGCCGGTTGTGCGCATCTTCAAAGAAACTGTGAATCTCGTAAGCCACTTCCAGCCCGACATCCGGCAGGTACGTGAGCACCTGCGGCAACGCCTGCTGAACACGCTCCAGCGAGCCGAGAGAACGCGCCAGGACCTTGGCCGTCTCCTCGCCCACATCGGGAATGCCCAAAGCGTAGATGAAGCGCGCCAGACTCGGCCGCTTGCTGTTTTCGATGGCGCCGAGCAGGTTCTTGCTCGACAGTTCGGCAAAGCCTTCCAGGTCGACGATCTGCTCGAACGTCAGGGCATAGAGGTCAGCCGGCGAATTCACCAGACCCTCGTCCACCAGTTGCTCGACACTCTTCTCGCCCAGCCCTTCGATGTCCATGGCGCGGCGCGACACAAAGTGAATGATCGCTTGCTTGAGCTGCGCTCCGCAGGCCAGACGCCCGACGCAGCGGTACACCGCGCCTTCGCTGATGGTCTCGCGGCCCTTGCTGCGCTTGACCAGTTGCGTGCGCTCGACATGGGAACCGCAGACCGGGCATTGCTGGGGAATCTGCACTGGCCGGGCATGCTCCGGACGACGCTCGGTGACCACTTGCACCACTTGCGGAATCACATCACCGGCACGGCGAATGATCACTGTGTCACCGATCATCAGGCCCAGTCGCGCCACTTCATCCATGTTGTGCAAGGTCGCATTGGCCACGGTGACGCCCGCAACCCTCACCGGTTTCAAGCGTGCCACCGGCGTCACGGCACCGGTGCGACCGACCTGGAATTCCACATCAAGCAGCTCGGTGAGTTCTTCCATGGCCGGGAATTTGTGGGCAATCGCCCAACGCGGTTCGCGAGCGCGGAAACCCAGTTCACGCTGGGACGCAATGCTGTTGACCTTGAACACCACGCCGTCAATTTCATATGGGAGCGCATTGCGACGCTCGCCTATGTCACGGTAGTAATCCAGGCATTCCTGGATGCCGTGTGCCCGTTTCAGCTCATGGCTGATCGGCAGGCCCCAGGCTTTGAGTTGCTGCAGGTTGCCAATGTGTGTGTCGGCAATGTCCGCCGAAATCTGGCCGATGCCGTAGCAGCAGAATTCCAGCGGACGGTTGGCGGTGATCTTCGAATCCAGCTGCCGCAAACTACCCGCCGCCGCGTTACGCGGGTTGGCGAAGGTCTTGCCGCCGACTTCCAGTTGCGTGGCGTTGAGCCGCTCGAAACCGGCCTTGGACATGAAGACTTCGCCCCGCACTTCCAGGGTCGCCGGCCAGCCAGTGCCATGCAGTTTGAGCGGGATATTGCGCACGGTACGCACATTGACACTGATGTCTTCACCGGTGGTGCCATCGCCGCGGGTGGCGCCGCGCACCAGCACGCCTTCCTGATAGAGCAGACTGACCGCCAGGCCATCGAGCTTGGGTTCGCAGCTGTACTCCACCGCTGCGCCGCCGTCGAACAAATCGCCGACCGGCAAGTCCAGCCCTTCCGTCACTCGGCGATCGAATTCGCGCATGTCAGTTTCTTCGAAGGCGTTGCCCAGGCTGAGCATCGGCACTTCATGACGCACCTGGGTGAACGCCGACAACGCCGCGCTGCCGACACGCTGGGTCGGCGAGTCGCTGGTGATCAATTCGGGATGGGCCGCTTCAAGGGCCTTGAGCTCGTGAAACAAGCGATCGTATTCGGCATCCGGAATGCTGGGCTCATCCAGCACGTGGTAACGATAGTTGTGCTGATCGAGCTCGGCGCGCAGCTCTAGAATGCGGTTTTTGGCGGAGGTCATGGGTGTTCTCTCATAAAGCGAAAGAGCAGCCGAGGCTGCTCTATCTCATCTCATCAAGATCAAGAGATCGCAGCCTCGTTTCACTCGACAGCGCCTACAGGGTTCGCGATTTTCTGTAGGCGCTGTCGAGTGAAACGAGGCTGCGATCTTTTGACTTTAACGCTTCTGGGTCAAAGCGCGACGCTCGAACTCGACGATGCGCTGACGGTAGTGCTCAATCGTTTGGGCGGTCAGCACGCTGCGCTGGTCGTCTTTCAGTTCGCCGTTCAGCTCCTGGGACAGTTTGCGGGCCGCAGCCACCATCACGTCGAAAGCTTGCTTGGGATGACGCGGACCTGGCAGACCAAGGAAGAAGCTCACCGCCGGGGTACTGAAATGATCGATATCATCCAGATCGAAGACACCTGGCTTGACCGCGTTGGCCATGGAGAACAGGACTTCGCCGTTACCGGCCATGCTTTCGTGACGGTGGAAAATGTCCATTTCGCCGAAACGCAGACCGCTTTCCAGAATGTTCTGCAACAGCGCCGGGCCCTTGAAGCCGGCCGGGTCGCGGCAGATCACGCTGATCACCAGTACTTCTTCGGCTTGCGGCTGATCTTTCTCGGCCGAGCTGGCAGGCTTGGTGTCATCCGGGAAATCGTTGTCACGGCTGTTGAAGCTCGGGCCGCCGTCCAGATCCAGGTTGAGGTTCAAGTCGCCTTGCGACGGCTCGCCATGGCCACGCTTGCCACGCTTGGAACCTGACTCGCGAGGTTCACGGGCAGGCATGCTCACCGACGGCAGGTCATGCTCGTCCAGTTGCGGTTCTTTATGGGTATCCAGTACGCGGGGCGGGCCCAACAGCTCGGCGCTGGTGTCCTCATCCGGCAAATTGGACAAATTTCGGTCAAGACGGAATTTCAGTTTTCCCTTGCCGCCGCGCATGCGACGCCAGCCATCGAAAAGAATACCGGCAATGACAATAATGCCGATGACGATCAGCCACTCGCGCAGACCGATTTCCATGTAATCCCGTGCCTCTATAAAAAATGCTGAAAAATAAGGGGTTTACATTGTGCAAACCGCTTTAAAACGTGGCGCCAACTCTATGTTCTGACAGGCGTTTTGCCCACGTATACGAAAAATTGACATTAAACTAGCACGACCAAAGGCAACTTTACACCGTCTCTCAAAATCGCTGAGCAAATTGTGTCGATTTGCCATCTTCATTCATCAGTCAATGCATGCGCCGCTCAAGCTGCCCGTCGCAAGCTTCAAGCCTCAAGCTGTCCCTTGCAGCTTAAGGCTTGTAGTTTGGGGCCGTGCCGCTAGGCGTCCACCATGGCCATCGCCTCCTCCACATCCACTGCCACCAGACGCGAACAACCGGGCTCATGCATCGTCACCCCCATCAATTGATCGGCCATTTCCATGGCGATCTTGTTGTGGGTGATGTAGATGAACTGCACCGTCTGCGACATTTCCTTGACCAGCCGTGCGTAGCGTCCAACGTTAGCGTCATCCAATGGCGCGTCAACCTCATCGAGCATGCAGAACGGCGCCGGATTCAACTTGAAGATGGCAAATACCAGGGCCAATGCGGTCAGGGCTTTTTCGCCACCGGAGAGCAAATGGATGGTGCTGTTCTTCTTTCCTGGCGGCTGCGCCATGATCGTTACCCCTGTATCGAGTAGATCTTCGCCCGTCAGTTCCAAATACGCGCGTCCTCCACCGAAAACTTTTGGGAAAAGGGCCTGTAAACCGCCATTGATCTGATCAAAGGTATCTTTGAAGCGGTTTCGGGTTTCCTTGTCGATCTTGCGAATGACGTTTTCGAGCGTGTCCAGCGCTTCCACCAAATCATCATTCTGGGCATCCAGATAACGCTTTCGCTCGGATTGTTGCTGGTATTCGTCGATGGCTGCGAGGTTGATCGCGCCCAGGCGCTGAATCCGCGCAGCAATGCGCTCGAGTTCTTCTTCGGCCTCTTTCTCGTTGGCCCCGGCCAGCAGCGTGGCGAGCACGCCGTTGAGGTCGTAACCGTCTTCGAGCAGTTGATCCTGCAAAGTCTTGCGTCGTACCGTCAGCGCTTGCCATTCCATACGCTGCTGCTCGAGCTGGCTGCGAATCAACTGGGATTGCTGCTCGGCCTGATTGCGACGTTTTTCGGCGTCACGCAATTCGCGGTCGGCATCTTCCATGGCCATTTGCGCGGTCTTGAGTTCTTCGTCAACCGTCATGCGCTTGTCGAGCAGTTCTTCGAGTTTCAGCCGCAGTTCTTCCAGCGGCGCCTCACCCTCTTCGAGGTTGAGGCTCAATTGTTCGCGCTTCTCGGTCAGACGCTCGGACTGCATCTCCAGCCGTTCTAGGGCCTGGCGAGTGGAATCGTATTGCGCCCTCAGCGAACCGAGGCGTACCGCCAATTGATGCGCATGATCCTTATGCTGCCGGGCTTCCTGACGCACCCGATCGAGGCGCTCGCGCAGGCTGTCGCGCTGGGCCAACAGCAATTCACGCTGCTCGGTATCCAGCGCCATGCTGTCGAGGGCTTCCTGCAATTGCAGGCGCGCTTCGCCGATGTTTTCGTGTTCCAGGGCGCGCTGTTCACTCAACTCGGTGAGTTCTTCATCGAGACGGGTACGGCGCAACGTCAATTGCTCGATCTTGGCTTTGCCGGCGGACAGCTGGGCTTTTAATTCGCCTTGCTGACGGGCTTCGTCTTGTAGCAGACGGCGCAAATGTTCGCGACCGTTTTCCTGCTGACGCTGTTGCGCCCTGAGATTCTGAAGTCGGGTTTCCAGGGTTTCGACGGTGGCTTCGCGCTCTTCGCGTTCAAGGCCCAACCGTTGGATTTCCTGGCCCCGGGCGAGCACACCGCTTTCGGCTTCGCTGGCCCGGCGCACACGCAAAAAGTGTCGGCCGACCCAGTAACCGTCGCGGCTGATCAGGCTTTGGCCGGCGGCCAATTGCCCGCGCAAGGCCAAGGCCTGTTCAAGGCTGTCGACCGGTTTGACCTGCCCCAGCCATGGCGACAAATCTATCTGCGCCTCGACCTTGTCGAGCAAACTGCCGGGCATGCGCACGCCATCGCTGGCCGGGCTGAGCAAGCGCAAATCGCCTTGGGCAAAGCCTGCCAGATCGAAATCACCGAAGTCATCCACCAGCACCGCTTGCAGGTCGGCACCGAGCACGGTTTCCACCGCCAGCTCCCATCCGGCCTCGACCTTAAGGCCTTCGGCCAGACGCGGGCGATCCGCCAGATGCTGTTCGCGCAGCCATTGCGCAGTGCCGGTGCCGGGATCGAGCGCGGCTTGCTGCAAGGCTTCCAGCGACGCCAGTCGACCGTTGAGCCGCTGCAAATCCCCTTGGGCTTGCTGCTGCGCCGAAAGCGCTTGCTGCAACTCCTGACGCAGTTGCTCGAGGCGTTCGACCTGAGCTTCTTCGCTGGCCTGCAAGTCTTCGAGCGTGGCCTCGGACGCAGCCAACTGCTCGCTGAGTTCCATGATCGCCGCGTCTTCCGGATCCGCCGAGAGCAACGCACGCTCTTCGCCAAGGCGCTTCTGACGATCGGCCAGGCGTTCCAGGCTGGTTTCCAGCTGCTGGATCCGCGACTGCTGAACTTCGGCCTGACGGCGTGGCTCGGCGGCGGTGAGGTTGAAGGCGTCCCACTGCTCCTGCCAGCCGTGCATGGTGGTTTCGGATTCTTCCAGTGCGGCAGCGGCTTCTTCGGCGGCGGCGCTGGTGACTTCCTGTTCCGGGGTGAGCATGTCCAGCTCTTCGCCCAAGGTCAGCAGCAAGGTGCGGTCATGGCCCAGGTGGGACTCGGTTTCCAGTCGCGCGCGCTCGGCTTCTTTCAGGTCGTCTTGTAGCTGACGCAAACGTTGTTGACCGTGCTGGATGCTCTGCTCGACCCGGGCGATATCACCGCCGACCGAATAGAAACGTCCCTGCACCAGATTGAAGCGTTCGGACAAATCATGATGACCGTCGCGCAGGCGTTCAATGGCCGCGTCGGCATTGCGCTGCTCGGCCACCAAGGCTTCGAAGGTGACTTCCTGAGTGCCGATGATCGCTTCGCGCTGGCCGACCTGTTCGTTCAACGCCTGCCAGCGCAAGGCTGACAGCTGGGCCTTGAGCTGACGCTCCTCGCCCTTGTATTCCTGATATTTCTTGGCGGCCTCGGCCTGGCGGTGCAAACGCTCCAGCTGACGTTCGAGTTCTTCGCGCAGGTCGGTCAGGCGAGCAAGGTTTTCGTGGGTGCGGCGGATACGGTTTTCGGTCTCGCGCCGACGTTCCTTGTATTTGGAAATACCAGCGGCTTCTTCGATGAAATTGCGCAAGTCTTCGGGCTTGGACTCGATCAGCTTGGAGATCATGCCCTGTTCGATGATCGAGTAGCTGCGCGGGCCAAGACCGGTGCCGAGGAAGATATCGGTGATATCACGGCGGCGGCATTTGGCGCCGTTAAGGTAGTAAGTGGTCTGGCTGTCGCGGGTCACTTTACGGCGAATGGAAATTTCCGCATAGGCCGCCCACTCGCCGAGCAGCGTGCCGTCGGAATTATCGAATACCAGCTCGATGCTGGCCTGGCTTACCGGTTTACGGCTGGTCGAGCCATTGAAGATGACGTCGGTCATCGATTCGCCGCGCAGGTTCTTGGCCGAGCTCTCGCCCATCACCCAACGCACGGCATCGATGATGTTCGACTTGCCGCAGCCATTGGGCCCGACCACAGCCGCCATGTTACTGGGGAAGTTCACCGTGGTCGGGTCGACGAAGGATTTGAACCCCGCCAACTTGATGCACTTGAGCCGCACGCTTAAGCGACCGTCAGGGCAGAAATCACCAGATCGCAACTGCGCTGGGCATACGCCGTCAGCACCACGCGGATCTGAGGAAGGTCACGAGCCAGCACGGCAGCGAGCAAACGTTCGAACAGCTCGAGGAACTCGCTCATCGAGGCCTTGCGCTGATCCAGTGCCAGAAAATAGGCGCGGCTCATGGCCGGCTGCAGATTCTCGACGGTTTCCTGCAAGTACGGGTTGTTGGCGAACGGATAGGCGGCGCGCATCACGCTGAAGCTGTCGTCGACGAACGTGCGGATGTCCTGGCGTTCGTAGCTGGCGGTCAGGCGCTGCTGGATCTCCAGGAACGGCGCCATGTCGGCCTGGACGTGCCAGCCGCTGGCCACGGCATTGCCGAGCAGAATGTACAACTCGCTCATCAGCGTGCACAGGCTCTGCACCTTGTGCGCCGTCAGTTCGGTCACGTGGGCGCCACGTCGCGGCAAAATCGCGATCAGGTGGCGGCGCTCAAGGATCAGCAAGGCTTCACGGACTGAACCGCGGCTGACATTGAGGGCCAGCGTGACCTTCTGTTCCTGGATGCGCTCCCCCGGCTTCATTTCGCCGTGAATGATACGTTCGGCGAGGTGGTGAGCGATTTGCTCGGCGAGGCTGTCCGGCGCCTTGAACGTCATGGTTGTCCTTCAAACTCTTCGATCTGCACAAGCGGCGCAGTGTAGCGCAATTGATCGGTCATGGCGGAGTGCCCACTCAGCGGTTTTTGGCACGAATCGCGCAAGATTCACGCAAAAGGCAAGCGATCCCGTGAGGGTCAATAATGAAGGAACGAGTCGTTGATCGACAAAACGCTATTTCCTGACCTTTAAGTCAGAAAATCATTGACCGAAAAGTCAGACCTGCTAAATTCGGCTCATGTCGGTTAACAACAATAATGAGTTTGCGAGGCCTTCCGTGATCCAGTTTTTACTCAACCAGGAACTCCGTAGCGAGCACGCCCTGGACCCGAACCTGACCGTGCTCAATTACCTGCGCGACCATGTGGGCAAACCCGGCACCAAAGAAGGCTGCGCCAGCGGCGACTGTGGCGCCTGCACCGTGGTGGTCGGCGAGTTGCAGACGACCGACGATGGCCGCGAACACATTCGCTATCGCAGCCTCAACTCATGCCTGACGTTCGTCTCCTCCTTGCACGGCAAGCAACTGATCAGCGTCGAAGACCTCAAGCACCAGGGCGAGCTGCACAGCGTGCAAAAAGCCATGGTCGAGTGCCATGGTTCGCAGTGCGGGTTCTGCACGCCGGGCTTCGTGATGTCGCTGTTTGCGCTGCAAAAGAACAGCGACGCACCCGATTCTCATAAAGCCCACGAAGCCCTGGCCGGCAATCTCTGCCGCTGCACCGGTTATCGGCCGATCCTGGCCGCTGCCGAGCAATCTTGCTGCGGCAAACAACCTGACCAGTTCGATGCTCGCGAAGCGGACACCATCGCTCGCCTGAAAGCCATCGCCCCCACTGACATAGGCGAACTCAACAGTGGCGACAAACGCTGCCTGGTGCCACTGACCGTGGCCGATCTGGCGGACCTCTACGACGCTTACCCACAGGCCCGCTTGCTGGCCGGCGGCACCGACCTGGCGCTGGAGGTCACCCAGTTCCACCGCACCTTGCCGGTGATGATCTACGTGGGCAACGTCGCTGAAATGAAACGCATCGAACGCTTCGACGATCGCCTGGAAATCGGCGCCGCTACCGCCCTCTCCGATTGCTACGACGCCTTGAAGGCCGAGTACCCGGATTTCGGTGAATTGCTGCAGCGTTTCGCGTCCTTGCAGATTCGCAACCAGGGCACGCTGGGCGGCAACATTGGTAACGCCTCGCCAATTGGCGACTCACCACCGCTGCTGATCGCCCTCGGCGCGCAGATCGTCCTGTGCAAAGGCGAAACCCGCCGCACCATGGCCCTGGAAGATTACTTCATCGATTACCGGGTGACCGCGCGTCAGGAAAGCGAGTTCATCGAAAAGATCATCGTGCCGCGCGCCAGCGTTGAACAGCTGTTCCGCGCCTATAAGGTATCCAAGCGTCTGGACGATGACATTTCCGCAGTCTGTGCTGCATTCAACCTGCGCATCGACACCGGCGTGATCGCCGACGCCCGCGTCGCCTTCGGCGGCATGGCGGCCATTCCAAAACGCGCGAAGAATTGCGAAGCCGCGCTGGTTGGCGCACCGTTTAACAGCGCCACCGTCGAACGCGCCTGCGCTGCATTGGCCGAAGACTTCACGCCGCTCTCGGACTTCCGCGCCAGCAAGGAATACCGCCTGCTCAGCGCGCAGAATCTGCTGCGTAAATACTTCATCGAACTGCAAACACCGCACATCGAGACTCGGGTGACCGCTTATGTCTAATCATCACGCTGTAGAGAAGACCCAAGCCGAACTGGCTGAATTGTTCGCCAAGGACCTGGCCACCGGTGTCGGCCGCAGCGTCAAGCACGACAGCGCCGACAAGCATGTGTCCGGTGAAGCGCAGTACATCGACGATCGGCTGGAATTCCCCAATCAGCTGCACGTTTACGCACGGCTGTCGGACCGCGCCCACGCGAAAATCATCAGTATCGACACCAAGCCCTGCTACGCCTTCGAAGGCGTGCGCATCGCCATTACCCACGAAGATGTGCCGGGCCTGAAAGACATCGGCCCACTGTTGCCGGGCGATCCGTTGCTGGCCATCGACGACGTGCAATTCGTCGGTCAACCGGTACTCGCCGTGGCGGCGAAAGACCTGGAAACCGCGCGTAAAGCAGCGATGGCCGCGATCATCGAATATGAAGATCTGGAACCGGTTCTGGATGTGGTTGAGGCTCTGCGCAAACGCCATTTCGTGCTCGACAGCCATACCCACAAGCGTGGCGATTCGGCCACTGCTTTGGCCACCGCCGAGCATCGTATCCAGGGCACGCTGCACATCGGCGGCCAGGAACACTTCTATCTCGAAACCCAGATCTCGTCGGTGATGCCAACCGAAGACGGCGGCATGATCGTTTACTGCTCGACCCAGAACCCCACCGAAGTGCAGAAGCTGGTGGCGGAAGTGCTGGATGTGTCGATGAACAAGATCGTCGTCGACATGCGCCGCATGGGCGGTGGTTTCGGCGGCAAGGAGACTCAAGCGGCTAGCCCGGCATGCCTGTGCGCGGTGATTGCGCACCTGACCGGTCAGCCGACCAAAATGCGCCTGCCGCGTGTCGAAGACATGCTGATGACCGGCAAGCGCCACCCGTTCTACGTCGAGTACGACGTGGGCTTCGACAGCACCGGCCGCTTGCATGGCATTGCACTGGAACTGGCCGGCAACTGCGGCTGCTCACCGGATTTGTCGGCATCGATTGTCGACCGCGCGATGTTCCATGCCGACAACTCGTACTATTTGGGCGACGCGACCATCAACGGTCACCGCTGCAAAACCAACACCGCCTCGAACACCGCTTACCGTGGTTTCGGCGGCCCGCAAGGCATGGTCGCCATCGAAGAAGTGATGGACGCGATTGCCCGCCATTTGGGCCTCGACCCACTGGCCGTGCGCAAGGCCAATTACTATGGCAAGACCGAGCGCAACGTCACCCATTACTACCAGACCGTCGAGCACAACATGCTCGAGGAAATGACCGCCGAACTGGAAGCAAGCAGTCAGTACGCCGAGCGTCGCGAAGCGATCCGTCGCTACAACGCCAACAGCCCGATCCTGAAAAAGGGCTTGGCGCTGACCCCGGTGAAATTCGGTATTTCCTTCACCGCCAGCTTCCTCAATCAGGCCGGCGCACTGATCCATATCTACACCGACGGCAGCATCCATCTGAACCATGGCGGCACTGAAATGGGCCAGGGTCTGAACACTAAGGTTGCGCAAGTCGTGGCTGAAGTGTTCCAGGTGGAAATGGACCGCGTGCAGATCACCGCAACCAACACCGACAAAGTCCCGAACACTTCGCCAACCGCGGCTTCCAGTGGCGCCGACCTCAATGGTAAAGCGGCACAAAACGCGGCTGAAATCATCAAGAGACGCCTGGTGGAATTCGCCGCGCGGCAGTACAAGGTCAGCGAAGAAGACGTGGAATTCCACAACGGTCATGTGCGGGTTCGCGATCATATCCTGACGTTTGAAGCGCTGATCCAGCAGGCGTATTTCGCTCAGGTTTCACTGTCGAGTACCGGCTTCTACAAGACCCCGAAAATCTACTACGACCGCAGTCAGGCCCGTGGTCGACCGTTCTATTACTACGCCTTCGGTGCAGCCTGCGCCGAGGTGATCGTCGATACCTTGACTGGCGAGTACAAAATGCTGCGCACCGACATTCTGCATGACGTCGGCGACTCTCTGAACCCGGCGATCGACATCGGTCAGGTCGAGGGTGGTTTCATCCAGGGCATGGGCTGGCTGACCATGGAAGAACTGGTGTGGAACAACAAGGGCAAACTGATGACCAACGGCCCGGCCAGCTACAAGATCCCGGCGGTGGCAGACATGCCATTGGACCTGCGGGTGAAGCTGGTGGAAAACCGCAAGAACCCGGAAGACACGGTGTTCCATTCCAAGGCCGTGGGTGAGCCTCCGTTCATGCTCGGGATCGCCGCGTGGTGTGCGATCAAGGACGCCGTGGCCAGTTTGGCCGACTACCGGCATCAACCGAAAATCGACGCACCGGCGACCCCGGAGCGGGTGTTGTGGGGCTGCGAGCAGATGCGGCAGTTGAAGGCTTTGAAGCCTGTTGAGGCTGAAGTCGAGTTGGCTTCGCTGTAAAACCGCGTCGCGGTCATCGCAGGCAAGCCAGCTCCCACAGGTACGATGCAATCCTTGTGGGAGCGTGGCTTGCCCGCGATGAGGCCCGAACAGACAACAATGTTGTAGGGGTGAAAACATGTACAACTGGATCGACGCCCTCGCCGACCTGCAAACCCGGGGTGAACCCTGTGTGTTGGTGACCATCATCGAAGAGCTCGGCTCGACGCCGCGTAATGCCGGCTCGAAGATGGTCATCAGCGCCACGCAAACCTTCGACACCATCGGTGGTGGGCATCTGGAATACAAGGCCATGCAGATCGGCCGCGAGATGCTTGCCAGCGGCAAGCAGGACACCCACCTTGAGCGCTTCAGCCTCGGCGCCAGCCTGGGCCAGTGCTGCGGTGGCGTGACCGTATTGCTGTTCGAACCGATGGGCCAGGTTCAGGCGCAGATCGCTGTGTTCGGCGCCGGCCACGTCGGCCGGGCGCTGGTGCCGCTGCTCGCCAGCCTGCCCTGTCGGGTGCGCTGGATCGACTCGCGGGAAGCTGAATTCCCCGAGCAGATCCCCCACGGCGTGCGCAAAATCGTCACTGAAGAACCGGTGGATGAAGTCGACGACCTGCCCGCCGGCAGTTACTGCATCGTCATGACCCACAACCATCAACTCGACCTCGAACTCACTGCGGCGATCCTCAAGCGCAACGACTTCGCCTACTTCGGCCTGATCGGTTCGAAGACCAAACGGGTGAAGTTCGAACATCGCCTGCGTGACCGCGGTTTCGACAGCGCCGTGCTGCAACGCATGCGCTGCCCGATGGGCATCGGCGAAGTCAAAGGCAAGTTGCCTGTGGAAATCGCCATCTCCATCGCCGGCGAAATCATCGCCACCTATAACGCGAATTTCGGCCAGCACACCGCCAGCGCCGGATCATCGATCGCCAAACTGCTGCCTGTTTCACGCCGCAGCCAAGCTTCGAACTAAAAGCTTCGAACTAAAAGCTTTGAACTAAAAGCTTCGAACTCATTGAGAACCCCCATGCCTCTGACTCGCAAAGCCTACCGCGCCGCCCTCCTGCACAGCATCGCCGACCCCGCCGAAGTGGGTATCGAAGCTTCGTACGAGTATTTCGAAGACGGCTTGCTGGTGGTCGACAACGGCCGCATCAGCGCCATCGGCCATGCCAGCGAATTGCTGCCGACCCTGCCGGCCGATATCCAGATCACGCATTATCAGGACGCCTTGATCACCCCGGGCTTCATCGATACCCACATTCACTTGCCACAAACCGGCATGGTCGGCGCCTATGGCGAACAGCTGCTGGATTGGCTCAATACCTACACCTTCCCGTGCGAAAGCCAGTTCGCCGACAAGGTCCACGCCGATGAAGTCGCGGACATTTTCATCAAGGAACTGCTGCGCAACGGCACCACCACGGCGCTGGTGTTCGGCAGCGTGCATCCGCAGTCGGTGAACTCGTTCTTCGAGGCCGCCGAACAGCTGGACCTGCGAATGATCGCCGGCAAGGTGATGATGGACCGCAACGCGCCGGACTACCTGACCGACACCGCCGAATCGAGCTACATCGAAAGCAAGGCGCTGATCGAGCGCTGGCACGGCAAGGGTCGCCTGCACTATGCGGTCACTCCGCGTTTTGCACCGACCAGCACACCGGAACAACTGACCCTCGCCGGCCAGTTGCTCAGCGAATACCCGGATCTGTACATGCAGACCCACATCAGCGAGAACCTCAAGGAAATCGAGTGGGTCAAGGCACTGTTCCCGGAGCGTAAAGGCTACCTGGATGTCTACGATCACTACCAATTGCTCGGCGAGCGCTCGGTATTTGCCCACGGCGTGCACCTGTGCGACGACGAATGCGCACGGCTGGCGCAAACCGGCTCGGCGATCGCCTTCTGCCCGACCTCGAACTTCTTCCTCGGCAGCGGTCTGTTCAACCTGCCAATGGCCGAGAAGCACAAACTCAATGTCGGCCTGGGTACCGACGTCGGTGGCGGCACCAGTTTCTCGCTGCTGCAAACCCTGAACGAAGCCTACAAAGTCATGCAACTGCAAGGCGCGCGGCTGAGCCCGTTCAAGTCGCTGTACCTGGCCACCCTCGGCGGCGCCCGCGCGCTGCGCCTGGAAGACAAGATCGGCACCTTGCAACCGGGCACCGATGCGGACTTCCTGGTGCTGGACTACAACGCTACGCCACTGCTCGGCTATCGCCTGAAACAGGCCAATAATATTGCCGAGACGTTGTTTGTATTGATGACGCTGGGGGATGACCGCACTGTTCTGCAGACGTATGCGGCGGGGAATCTGGTGCATCAGCGCTAGGTTTTACGGGCATAAAAAATCCCCCGCAATCGTTGGTTGCGGGGGATTGATCGTTCCCACGCTCCGCGTGGGAATGCAGCCCGGGATGCTCCGCGTCCCAATTCAGAGCCGAACGCAGAGCGTCCGTTGAGGCGTTCCCACGCAGAGCGTGGGAATGATCAGCGTCAGGAAGTCAGAGCTTGGCTGTTGAACGCCCAGGCTTTTTGGTCTGCAACAAATGCGAAAACACCGCATGCAGATCATCCGACGCGCTTTCTTCGTCGAGGTTGAGCTTGCTGTCGATGTGATCCATGTGATGCATCATCAAATCCACCGCCAGCGTCACGTCTCGCGCCTCGATGGCGTCGATCAATTGAGTGTGTTCATCGTAAGAACAGTGGGAACGGTTGCCGCTTTCGTACTGGGCGATGATCAATGAAGTCTGGGACACCAGGCTGCGCTGGAAGCTGATCAGCGGGGCATTTTTTGCCGCTTCGGCCAGTTTCAAATGGAACTCGCCGGACAGACGGATACCGGCCCCACGATCGCCACGGGAAAAACTGTCGCGCTCGTCATTGACCATCTGCCGCAATTCGAGAAGTTGCTCGGCGGTGGCGTGCTGCACCGCCAATTCAGTAATCGCCCGTTCCACCAGACGCCGCGCCAGAAACACCTGACGGGCCTCTTCGACACTCGGGCTGGCGACGACCGCGCCACGATTCGGTCGCAGCAATACCACGCCTTCATGGGCCAGACGGGACAGCGCGCGGCGAATGATGGTGCGGCTGACCCCGAAAATTTCCCCCAGCGCTTCTTCGCTCAACTTGGTGCCGGGCGCCAGACGCTGTTCGAGAATGGCCTCGAAGATATGCGCATAGACAATATCGTCCTGGGTTCCGCTGCGCCCGGCTTTGCCTGCTCGCGGTTGTTTCTTGAGGGGTTGCAACTGTTCGTTCATGGGCACTCGAGTCGGAAGAACTGCGGCGAATTGACCGTGACTGTAATACGGCACAGTGGGTCGCTGGCAAGTATCGCGTAAAAAACACCGCGATTGTACACAATGGAAGGTGGCAACACGACTGTACGGCTGTTTGTCGCCCTCGCTGTATAGCAACGACCGGTTACTTTTCAGTTTAGGCTTGAACCAGCAAACCTGTGCTCATGAGCCTGGGATGAATGTGTGGCGAGGGGGCTTGCCCCCGTTCGGCGGCGGAGCCGTCGTAAACGCTGCAAACGCAATTTATCTGTCTAATCGCATTAGATTGTTTTTGGGGGCCGCTTCGCAGCCCAACGGGGGCAAGCCCCCTCGCCACAAAAGCTCTTCCGGATTCAGCTTCTATACACAAGGAACACCGCTGTCATGACCGACGCCACGCACACGCAGCTTCGCCCTCTGACTGACACATCACCCTCGGCCATCGTCGCCGGGTTCATTGCGATGATGACCGGCTATACCAGTTCGCTGGTGCTGATGTTCCAGGCCGGGCAAGCGGCGGGCCTGAGCAGTGGACAGATTTCGTCGTGGATCTGGGCGATCTCTATCGGCATGGCGGTGTGCTCGATCGGCTTGTCCTTACGCTACCGCACCCCGATTACCATCGCCTGGTCGACCCCCGGCGCGGCATTGCTGATCACCAGCCTTGGCGGTGTCAGCTATGGCGAGGCCATTGGCGCCTACATCACTTGCGCGGTGCTGGTGACTATCTGCGGCCTGACCGGCAGTTTCGAACGGCTGGTGAAAAAGATTCCTGCCTCATTGGCGGCGGCGTTGCTGGCGGGGATTCTGTTCAAGATCGGCAGCGAGATTTTCGTCGCCGCCCAGCACCGCACTGCGCTGGTCCTGGGAATGTTCTTCACCTATCTGGTGGTTAAACGCCTGTCGCCGCGCTACGCCGTGCTCGCCGCGCTGTTGATCGGCACTGCGCTGTCGGGGTTTATGGGGTTGCTGGATTTCAGTGGTTTCCATCTGGAAGTCGCGACGCCGGTCTGGACCACGCCGCATTTCTCTTTGGCCGCGACCATCAGCATCGGCATTCCGCTGTTCGTGGTGGCGATGACCTCGCAGAACATGCCAGGTATCGCCGTGTTGCGCGCCGATGATTACAACGTGCCAGCTTCACCGCTGATCACCACCACCGGCATTGCCTCATTGCTGTTGGCGCCCTTCGGCTCCCATGGGATCAACCTGGCCGCCATCAGCGCGGCAATCTGCACCGGGCCGCATGCCCATGAGGATCGCAACAAGCGCTACACGGCCGCCGTCTGGTGCGGGATTTTCTACGGGATTGCCGGGGTGTTCGGCGCGACGCTGGCGGCGTTGTTTGCCGCACTGCCTAAAGAACTGGTGCTGTCGATTGCTGCGCTGGCGCTGTTCGGCTCGATCATCAACGGGTTGAGCATTGCCATGGCGCAAGTGCAAGAGCGGGAAGCGGCGTTGATTACCTTTATGGTGACGGCGTCGGGGTTGACGCTATTTTCCATCGGTTCGGCGTTTTGGGGGATTGTGGCGGGGGTGTTGACGTTATTGATCTTGAATTGGCGGGGCGACTAAAAGATCGCAGCCTCGTTGCACTCGACAGCTCCTACACAGCGCCTGCCATCGCATGCGTTGCCCTGTAGGAGCTGTCGAGTGAAACGAGGCTGCGATCCTTCAACCTTCACAAAAAAAACGGCGACCCTTGGGTCGCCGTTTTTTTAGAACATCAAGCTACCGGATTGATCGGCTTTTCCGGGTACCAGACGTCGATCAGCGGGCTGACGGTTGCTTCGGTCAGTTCGCTGCGGCCTTTGAGCCAGGCTTCAACAGCGGCACGCTGTTCTTCGGAGACCGAACCACGCTTCTGCAGGCAAACCAGACCGAAGTCGTCGCCGCCCACATAGCCCAGACCGTTGGCTTCCATGGCTTCTTTCAGGAAAGCGTCGAGGAAAGCATCAATGGCTTCATCAGCCAAATCTTCTTTGAAATCCAGGTTCAGTTCGAAACCCAGCTCTTGAAATTCATCGACGCACAGTTTTTTGCGCAGACGCTGGGAACGGTTAGTCGCCATTGGAACAATCCTCAAAAGTATTAACGGGCCGCACTTTAGCAGTTTAAGGCGCCGATTGCCCGTCTCAGAATGCCGCTGCACCTACCGCCGGTAAAAAAATAGCGGATTAGACGACCGGGGTACGGCACAAGCCGTTACACCTTGGGGCATAATGCCGACCTTTCGTGACCGCTGAGGGAATTTATCTCCATGCCCTCGTCTTTTTCCCCTCGGCTGTAGGGTTTTATTTCAAATGATCAAATCTTTGCGTCCATTGTTGCTCGCCAGTCTTCTTTTGCCCCTGGCCCTCCCCGTTTCCGCCGCTTCGATCAACACCGCCCTGTCGCCCAACGTCGAAAAGGCGCTCAAGGCCAGCAAACTACCGAGCAGCGCCTTGTCGCTGGTAATGATCCCGCTCAACGGCCCGGGCACCCCAACCCTTCATAACGCGGACGTGTCGGTCAACCCGGCTTCGACCATGAAGCTGGTGACCACGTACGCCGCACTGGAAATGCTCGGCCCGAACCACCAGTGGAAAACCGAGTTCTACACCGACGGCACCCTCAGCGGTGGCATTCTCAACGGCAACCTCTACCTCAAGGGTGGCGGCGATCCGAAGCTCAACATGGAAAAACTCTGGCTGCTGATGCGTGATTTGCGCGCCAACGGCGTGACCCAGGTCACCGGCGACCTGGTGTTGGACCGCAGCTTCTTCGTGCAACCGCAACTGCCTGAATTCAATGACGACGGCAACGACGATAACAAGCCGTTCCTGGTCAAGCCCGACGCGCTGCTGGTCAACCTCAAGGCCTTGCGCTTCGTGGCCCGCAACGACTCGGGCAAGGTCCTGGTGTCGGTCGAGCCGCCGATTGCCAGCATCCGCATCGACAATCAGGTCAAGGCGCTCAACTCCAAGCAATGCACTGGTGGCGTGCGTTACAACCCGGTGCCCCAGGCTGATGGCAGCGTGACCGTGACCGTCGGCGGCCAGTTGGGCGAAGGTTGCAGTTCCCAGACCTACCTGTCGCTGCTTGATCACGCGACCTACACCGCTGGCGCTGTGCGGGCGATCTGGAAGGAATTGGGCGGTAGCATCCAGGGCCAGGATCGCCTGTCACCGACACCGCGCAATGCCAAGGTACTGGCCCGGGCCTATTCGCCAGACCTGGCGGAAATCATTCGCGACATCAACAAATACAGCAACAACACCATGGCTCAGCAGTTGTTCCTGAGCCTGGGCCAGAAGTTCCGCACCGACGCCGACGGTGACGACGCCAAGGCGGCTCAGCGCGTGGTGCGTCAATGGCTGGCACGCAAAGGCATCACCGCGCCGCATCTGGTGATGGAGAACGGTTCCGGCCTGTCCCGCGCCGAGCGCGTGAGCGCCCGTGAAATGGCCGCGATGCTGCAAGCCGCCTGGCGCAGCCCGTATTCCGCCGAGTTCATCAGCTCGATGCCCATTGCCGGCACCGACGGCACCATGCGCAAACGGCTGAAGACCACCGCGATGCGCGGTGAAGCCCACGTCAAGACCGGCACCCTGAACACCGTGCGCGCCATCTCCGGCTACAGCCGCGACATCAATGGCAATACCTGGGCGGTGGTGGCGATCCTCAACGACAAGGCACCGTTTGGCGCCTCTTCGGTGCTGGATCAGGTGCTGCTGGACCTGTATCGCCAGCCGAAATTGCCGGAAACGGCTTCGGTGTTGTAACCCGATCGTCCAGACACTGGAGATCAAAAAATGTGGGAGCGGGCTTGTGTGGTGAGGGGGCTTGCCCCCGTTTGAGTGCGCAGCACTCACAAGATCTTTGCTGCATCAGAGATTTTGGGGCTGCTTCGCAACCCAACGGGGGCAAGCCCCCTCGCCACAACTCGCTCCCACAGGGTCCGCATGCTGCCTTAGCTCATCTGCCCCTCAACCCGATCCCGTCCTGCCTGTTTCGCTGCATACACCCCTGAGTCGGCCCGCAACAGCAGCGCATCCACACCCTCTCCGGCACGCCAGCTGGCAATCCCGAAACTCGCGGTGACGATCCCGACCTCGTCGATCGGCGCACTGCGCAACCCTTGCCACAATTGCACGGCCAGCACATAAGCTTGTTCGCCGTCGATATCCGGACAGAGCACCATGAATTCTTCGCCGCCCAGACGACAGAACACATCCGTGCGCCGCAAGCGACCGCCAATGCGCTCGCACACGGCCTGCAATACCCGATCACCCACGGCATGACCGTGCAGATCGTTGATGCGCTTGAAGTGATCGATGTCGAGCATGATCACTGACAACTCGCCACCGCCGCGCTCGACCCGGGCCATTTCGGTGGTCAGGCGCTCCTGGAAATAACGACGGTTATGGATCCCGGTCAGGGAATCGGTCACGGACAGTGCACGCAATTCCTCTTCCACACGCTTGAGGTCGGAGATGTCCGAAATGTAGCCATGCCAGAGCACACCGCCACCGGGCAGTTCCTCTGGCGTCGCCTCACCGCGGACCCAGCGCAGACCACGGTGGGGCAACTGCACGCGATATTCCTCGCGCCAGGGACTGAGGTTGTCCGCCGAGGCCTGGATCGATGCGCGAACCCGACGCGTGTCTTGCGGATGAATCCGCGCGAACACCGCTTCGGCGTTGAGCAACAGTACGTCCGGCTCAAGTTCGTAAATATCGCGTATACCGTCGCTGGCGTAGATCACACTGAAGCGCCCATCGAATTCCATCTTGAACTGGTAGATCCCGCCGGGCACATGGGCGCTGAGTTTCTTCAGTAACAGGTCCCGTGCGGCCAGAGCCTCGTAGACCCGTTTGCGTTCAGTGATGTCGATGCAGATCGTCAGGTGCCCAACCCACAAGCCTTGCTCATCAAGGACCGGGGTCGCCAGCATATTCACCGTCAAATGGCTGCCGTCGCCGCGGACCAGCGTCCACTCCCGGGCTTCATGACCGCCCTCTTTCCCGCCTTCGACCAGCATCGCCTGACACGTCGGGATGGGCTTGCCATAGCGCGCGCTCAACTCGGCCGAGCGCGCTTCGAGTTCCCGGGCCAGGTGCAGGCTTTCCAGGGTCATATGGCCGACGACCTGAGCACTGGTGTAACCAAGCATTTGCTCTGCACCGGCGTTGAAGGTGTTAATCACTCCACGCAAGTCAGTGGCGATAATCGCCACCTGAGTCGCGGCATCCAGCACCCCGCGCAACTGGCCATGGGTGCCGCGCAATTCCTGCTCACGGTCATGCAGTTCCCGGGTCCGCTGCTCTACCATTTTCAGCGCTCGTTGGCGCTGGCTGACCAACACATAGAGAAACACACTGAGCAGCAGGCTGAGCAAACCACCGAGCACCACCAGACTGGCCACCGAGGAATGGTTGGCGTTCAGGAACGCAGCGCTGGGACGCATATCCACTTGATAATCATGGTCGGCCAGACGTAGTAAACGTGTCGAGGACAAGTCACTGGCCCCCACCGTATTAGTCGACTCATACAACACTTCACGCTGATCATCGGTGGACAAGTCGAGGATTCGCACCGAGAGAGAGTCAAGATTCTCGTCCGGCAGCCCGTCCGCCAGCAGCTGGCGCATGCTGATCACCGCCATCACATAGCCGGCGGGCGCAGCGTTTGGGATGTTCCGATGGATGACCGGTGCTACCAGCAACACGCCCCGCGAATAGGCGGGCTCGATGCCTACCAGATGCAACGGTTGCGACACGGCCATGTTGCCGTGGCGATCGGCCCGTTCCAGGGTCGAACGACGCAGGGGTTGGGCCAGCAGGTCGTAACCCAGTGGCGTAGGCAGATGGCTCTGGGTTTGGGTGTAGAGCACGGGCACGTACTCATCTCGCAAGCCGGCCGGTTGCAACTGACCCTCGGCGTTGAGCTCGCGAAAGATGAAATCGTCCAAGCCTTCCTCACGCACCGCTCGCTCAAGCAGCGGTCGTTCGGCGTGGGAAACCCGGGGGGCCCAGGAGTAGGCCTGGGTGCGACGCAAAAGAGGCTTGGCGTAACCGTCGAATTCTTCGCGGGACACCGATTCTGAATGGACGAAGAACCGGCGCAGACCGTCGAGGCGCTGCTCCTGATCTTCGAAACGTTCTTCGATACGGCTGTAACGTTCACTGGCGAGCAGCTGGAAACGTTGCCGCAATTGCTGATGAAATTGATTGAATGTCGCCCAGGCCAGCAATCCCGTGAGAATCCCGCCTACGAGCAATGCCAACAGCGCGACCAGCCAGGCCGAAACATCTTCACGGATAAAACCCAGGATCTTGGGGCGCACGGCGTGCAACGACATAGAGGCCACTCAGAACGCCAGGTGCCGGAAAAGCCCTTTGGCCACTGTTGAGTTATAGCTATTAGCCACTAATTTGACCAGCACTGAAAGAACCCAAGAGCCTTTGAAAATCAAGGCTCTGTGGATCCAATCAGGCTCATGTATCACCGAGCGGTAATCTTCCACGCACGGTGGATCTTGCCATTACGGGCGAAATCCGGATCGATGGTCTGGGCGGTGATTTCTTCAACGGCATAACGCTCGGTAAGGTTTTCCTCGAGCTGGAACTTGCGGAAGTTGTTGGAGAAATACAGCACGCCGCCCGGCGCCAGACGTGCCATGGCCAGGTCAATCAACTGCACTTGATCACGCTGCACGTCGAAAATGCCTTCCATGCGCTTGGAGTTGGAGAAGGTCGGCGGGTCGATGAAAATCAGGTCGTATTCGTCACGGCAGGCATCGAGCCAGGCCATCACATCGCCCTGCTCCAAGCGGTTCTTGTCGGAAAAACCGTTCAGCGACAGGTTGCGACGTGCCCAATCCAGATAGGTTTTCGACAGGTCGACGCTGGTGGTGCTACGCGCGCCGCCTTTGGCGGCATGTACGCTGGCGGTCGCGGTGTAGCAATACAGGTTGAGGAAGCGCTTGCCAGCCGCTTCTTTCTGAATCCGCATGCGCATCGGCCGATGATCGAGGAACAGGCCGGTGTCGAGGTAGTCGGTGAGGTTCACCAGCAGCTTCACGCCGCCTTCGTTAACCTCATTGAACTTGCCCTGTGCGCTCTGGCGTTCGTACTGCTTGGTGCCGCTTTGACGCTCGCGACGCTTGACCACCACGCGGTTCTTGTCGATGTTCAGCGCCTGCGGGATCGCCGCCAGGGCATCGAACATCCGCGCCGAGGCTTTTTCCGGATCGATGGATTTGGGTGCGGCGTATTCCTGGACGTGGACCCAGTCGTGATAAAGGTCGATGGCCATGGAATATTCCGGCATGTCGGCATCGTAGACGCGGTAGCAGTCGATGCCTTCACGCTTGACCCACTTACCCAAGGCCTTGAGGTTTTTTTGCAGACGGTTGGCGAACATCTGCCCGCCTTCGCTCAAGCGCGGTTGCTCGATCACCACCGGGGCCGGTTTGATCGGGTTGCCGTTCTTGTTGTACTTCTCGTATTTGCCCGGCGCTTCGATGTTCGATGGCGCATCGGACTCGGCCTGTTCACGCTCGATCTGGCGTTGTTCCGGAGTGCGACGCTCGCCGGTGACGAACTGGTCCGGCGTGACCTTGATCAGCAGCAACTTGCACGGCAGGGCGCCGTTCCAGAACGAATACTGTTTGTAGCTGCGTATGCCCATGCGCTTGCCCAGGTCCGGGGCGCCGGTGAACACCGCCGCTTCCCAGTTCAGGCAAGCCTGACGCAGACGTTCGCCGAGGTTCTGGTAGAGGTAAAGCAGGCTCGCCTCATCGCCCAGACGTTCGCCGTACGGAGGGTTGCAGATCACCAGGCCTTTCTGGTTCTGGTCCGGGCGCGGCTCGAACGTCGCGACTTCGCCCTGGTAGATCTTGATCCACTCGCTCAGGCCGGCACGTTCAACGTTATTGCGGCCCGGTTGAATCAGGCGCGGGTCGGCTTCGTAACCGCGAATCCACAGCGGTGGCCTGGCCAGACCAGCCGCGGCGCGCTCGGTGGCTTCTTCGTGAAGTTTTTTCCACAGCGCCGGCACGTGACCGAGCCAGGCGGTGAAGCCCCATTGCTCGCGACGCAGGTTCGGCGCCATGTCGGCGGCGATCATCGCGGCTTCGACCAGGAATGTACCGACACCGCACATCGGGTCAGCCAGTGCGCCACCTTCGGCGGCAATCCGAGGCCAGCCCGAACGGATCAGAATCGCCGCCGCGAGGTTTTCCTTCAGCGGCGCCGCGCCCTGCTGCAAGCGGTAACCACGCTGGTGCAGGCTGTGACCAGACAGGTCGAGGGACAGAATCGCTTCGCCACGGTCCAGGCGCAGGTGAATGCGCAGGTCCGGGTTGAGCTTGTCGATGGATGGACGGTCGCCCTGCGGGGTGCGCAGTTTGTCGACAATGGCGTCCTTGACCTTCAAGGCGCCGAAATGCGTGTTATCAATGCCCGAACCGTGACCGCTGAACTCAACGGCCAGCGTGCCATCATTGAGCATGTGGTCTTGCCATTCGATATCCAGCACGCCGTGGTAGAGGTCTTCGGCGTCCTTCATCGGGAAGCGCTTGAGCACCAGCAGCACGCGGTTCGCCAGACGCGACCACAGGCACAGGCGATAGGCGGTTTCCATGGTGGCCATGCCGCGCACAGCCGAGGTGTGCTCGCGTGCTTCTTCAAGGCCAAGCCCGACGGCTTCCTCGATGAGCAAGCCTTCAAGGCCTTTGGGGCAAGTGAGGAAGAGTTCGAAACGATCGGACATTGGTAATTCCAGAGCCTTTGGCTAAGTGAATCGGCAACGCATTGCCGATCCGGTTTTCAGTCAGGCGCTTTTCTAACAGAGCGCCCGCGTGGCACGAAGGTGTGCCGTTCCCACCCTGACTGCTCGGGTTAAAAGAGCTTAGATGCCAGGACAGATATAAAAGTTGATGCAACAAAATGTCATAAGTCGACCCTTCGTCGAATAGTCCACAAGTGCAACGGGTGTCATTCTCGTTAAAGGCTTACCCCCACCCTCTAGCGCAGGGCCGATCATACCGGGGTTTGGCTCGTAACCACGGGACAAATATCGTGTTACTTATGGCCATAGCATCTTTATGGTTACGTTCTTATGACAAAACGGTCATTCCCTCGATGTGACGCATTGGTTAGAACTCAACTCAGGTTGACGTCGCAACGGCGTCAACACCTTGGCTCGCCACGCCGGCAGCGAGCCGCCAGCGGCAGAATTTTTCTGCCTGACCTCGATTGAGGTCAACGCGATAAATACAGTCAACAAGTGAGGGAAACACCCTATGAGAAGACTTAAGCGTGATCCGTTGGAAAGAGCATTTTTGCGCGGATATCAATATGGCGTTGGTGGTAAATCCCGTGAGCTTTGCCCTTTTACTCTACCGTCGGTACGCCAAGCCTGGATCAATGGCTGGCGCGAAGGACGCGGCGACAACTGGGACGGTATGACCGGCACTGCGGGAATCCACAGACTCAACGAACTTCACGCCGTCGGCTAATACAGGGCACACACTCCGACACGACAATCTGATTACGTAATGACTTAACCACGCACGTCCCATCCGGACGGCGGGCTTCGGCCCAGGGGCTCCTTCGAGGAGCCCTTTTTTATGCCAGCATTTTGCCGAAACACCCCCGTTGTAGCAGCTGCCGAGCCTGCGAGGCTGCGTTCGGCGGCGAAGCCGTCGTGAAATCAGACACTGCGGTATTACAGGTATACGGTGTATGCAGGGTTTACGACGGCTTCACCGCCGAACGCAGCCTCGCAGGCTCGGCAGCTGCTACAGGTCAGCGTAGGGCCGCGATGGCATCCACCGATTCACGAATCAACGCCGGGCCTTTATAGATGAAGCCGGAGTAGAGCTGCACCAAACTCGCACCCGCGGCGATTTTCTCAGCCGCGTGCTTGCCTTCGGTGATGCCGCCCACGGCGATGATCGGCAGGCGACCGGCCAGTTCCGCCGCCAGCACTTTAACGGTGTGCGTGCTTTTCTCGCGAACCGGCGCGCCGGACAACCCGCCCGCCTCGTCACCATGTTCCATGCCTTCGACACCAACGCGGCTCAGGGTGGTGTTGGTGGCAATCACTGCATCCATCCCGGTTTCGATCAACGCCTGGGCGACTTGAACGGTTTCTTCATCAGTCATGTCCGGCGCGATCTTGATCGCCAGCGGCACATGCTTGCCGTGGCGCAGGGCCAGTTCCGCCCGGCGGGTGGCCAGGTCGGCGAGCAATTGCTTGAGCGAATCGCCGAATTGCAGGCTGCGCAGGCCCGGGGTGTTTGGCGAACTGACGTTGACCGTCACATAGCTGGCGTGGGCATAGACCTTATCCAGGCAGATCAGATAGTCATCGACCGCACGTTCAACCGGTGTGTCGAAATTCTTGCCGATATTGATGCCCAGCACGCCTTTGTACTTGGCTGCCGCCACGCGAGCGAGCAAGTAATCGACACCAAGGTTGTTGAAGCCCATGCGGTTGATGATCGCTTCGGCGTCCGGCAAGCGGAAAATCCGTGGTTTCGGGTTGCCCGGTTGCGGACGCGGCGTGATGGTGCCGATTTCGACGAAACCGAAACCCAATTGGGCAAAACCATCGATCGCTGCGCCGTTTTTGTCCAGACCGGCCGCCAAACCCACCGGGTTCGGGAACTCCAGGCCCATGACCGTTACCGGCAGTTTCGCCGGTGCCTTGCACAGCAAGCCGTTAAGGCCCAAACGCCCGCCCGCGCCGATCAGGTCCAGGGACAGATCGTGGGAGGTTTCCGGGGAAAGTTTGAACAACAGCTGACGGGCCAGGGTGTACATGGGCAGGCTTGACTCGGTTGGCGATGAGAGGCGGCGATTATAGCCGCGCATCAGGGCTTCAGGCGAGGCGCGCAATAAAATCAGTCAGCGATGGCATATGCCTTGCACCATCACAAGCATCAGCACTCATGCCAGCGGCGGGATGAGTGGAAGGACAATGGCGTCGTCACCCGGCTTTGCCCACGCAAGGGCGTTGGGACGACGCTTTTTTTTGGAAGGTGCGAAATCGATGAACGAACCATCAGCCGGCCCACTGGCCTGGGTCAATGGCAGCGATGCCCCGGAAAAAACCGCAATCGACCTCGGCTTCATGGCCCTGAGCGACTGCGCCTCAGTGGTGGTCGCGGCCACTCAGGGCTTTGCCCAACCCTACGGCCTGACCCTGAACCTCAAGCGCCAATCATCCTGGGCCAACCTGCGGGATAAACTGGTCAGCGGCGAACTCGACGCCGCCCACAGCCTGTACGGGCTGATTTACGCCGTACACCTGGGCATCGGCGGCATCGCTTCCACTGACATGGCCGTGCTCATGGGCTTGAACCAGAACGGCCAGAGCATCAACCTTTCCCACGGCTTGCAGGCCCTGGGTGTGACCAGTCCTGAAGCACTCGATCGTCACGTGCACCAAAGTCGCCCAAAACTGACCTTCGCCCAGACATTTCCTACGGGCACCCACGCCATGTGGCTGTATTACTGGCTCGCGAGTCAGGGCATTCATCCGTTGCAGGATGTCGACAGCGTGGTGGTGCCGCCGCCGCAAATGGTCGCGCACCTGCAAGCCGGGCGCATCGACGGTTTCTGCGTCGGCGAGCCGTGGGCGGCCAGTGCGGTACAGCAGAATCTCGGGTTTACGATGGCCACCAGCCAGACCCTGTGGCCCGATCACCCGGAAAAGGTCCTCGGCTGCACCCGCGCCTTTGTCGAGCAATACCCCAATACCGCACGGGCGCTGGTGATGGCGATCCTCGAAGCCAGCCGATTCATCGAAACCAGCCAGGAAAATCGCCGCAGCACCGCGCAACTGTTGAGTGCGCCTGAATATCTGGATGCACCGCTGGACTGCATCGAACCACGGTTGCGCGGTGACTACGCCGATGGCCTGGGTAATCGCTGGCAAGACCCGCACGCCATGCGTTTTCACGGGGGTGGCGAGGTGAATTTTCCGTATCTGTCCGACGGCATGTGGTTCATGACCCAGTTCCGGCGCTGGGGTTTGTTGCGTGACGACCCCGATTACCTCGGCGTGGCCCGTCAGGTCCAGCAACTAGACTTATACGGTGAGGCCGCCACTGCTGTCGGTGTGCCTGTCCGGAGTCAGCCAATGCGCACCAGCCAATTGATCGACGGCAAAGTCTGGGACGGTTCGGACCCGGCCGGCTATGCCCGCAGCTTCACGCTGCACGCCATGAGCGACAGCGCTCCCCTTCTCGCCAGCCGCTGACAGGAGCCTGCGAATATGTTGCGTATCCTGCTGATCAATGACACTGCGAAAAAAGTCGGGCGCCTGAAGGCGGCTCTGACCGAAGCCGGGTTCGAGGTCATCGACGAGTCCGGCCTGACCATTGACCTGCCCGCGCGCGTCGAAACGGTGCGTCCGGACGTGATTTTGATCGATACCGAGTCACCGAGCCGCGATGTGATGGAGCAAGTGGTGCTGGTGACCCGTGACCAGCCACGGCCGATTGTGATGTTCACCGACGAGCATGACCCCGACGTGATGCGCCGGGCGATCAAGTCCGGCGTCAGTGCCTACATCGTCGAAGGCATTCACGCACAACGCTTGCAGCCGATTCTCGACGTGGCCATGGCGCGTTTTGAAAGCGACCAGGCCCTGCGTGCGCAATTGCACGCCCGCGACCAGCAACTGGCCGAGCGCAAGCGCATCGAACTGGCCAAGGGGCTGCTGATGAAGATGAAGGACTGCAACGAGGAAGAGGCCTACACGCTGATGCGCCGCCAGGCCATGAGCCGCCAGCAGAAGCTGATCCAGGTGGCGGAGCAGATCATTGCCATGAGCGAGTTGCTGGGCTGAAGCCTTGTGGTGCTTGTGATGACGCCTTCGCGGGCAAGCCTCGCTCCTGCAGGTTTTGTGTCGTTTACAACATCTGAATTCACCACAAAACCCGTAGGAGCGAGGCTTGCCCGCGAATGGCCACAACGCGATCTCACGTGTTGGCACAGTTCTCGCTAAGTAAATCCCTGCAAGGTAACCAACGGCGGTTGCCCCACCTACGACAAAGACGTCGCTCACCTCATTCGCCCCCCTGGCGGATCGGGTAGCGGCGTTTTTTCGTTTTGGCCCCAGAGACCGGGGCTGGTGGTGCGGCCTTAGCGGCGCCCACCTGCAAGCTCATGACTCCTTCTTGATACGCCTGACAGCTGAGGTGCGCGATGAATTCAAGCTTCTGGAAATCCGGCCATACCCCGACACTGTTCGCAGCCTTCCTCTATTTCGATCTGAGCTTCATGGTCTGGTACCTGCTCGGCCCTTTGGCGGTACAGATCGCCGCTGATTTGCACCTGACCACCCAGCAGCGCGGTCTGGTAGTGGCCACGCCGATTCTGGCCGGGGCCGTATTGCGCTTTGCGATGGGCCTGCTGGCCGATCGCCTGTCGCCCAAAACCGCCGGGATCATCGGCCAGGTGATCGTCATCTGCGCCCTGTTCGTCGCCTGGAAAGTCGGCATCCACAGTTATGAGCAAGCGCTGTTGCTGGGCCTGTTCCTCGGTATGGCCGGTGCGTCCTTCGCCGTCGCCCTGCCGCTGGCCTCGCAATGGTACCCGCCGCAGCACCAAGGCAAAGCCATGGGCATCGCCGGTGCCGGTAACTCGGGCACCGTGCTCGCTGCCTTGATTGCCCCGGTGCTGGCTGCCGCGTTTGGCTGGAGCAACGTGTTCGGCTTCGCCCTGATCCCGTTGGTCCTGACCTTGATCATCTTTGCCTGGGTGGCCAAAAATGCACCCGAGCGCCCGAAAGCCAAGTCTGTGTCCGACTACTTCAAGGCCTTGGGTGACCGCGACAGCTGGTGGTTCATGTTTTTCTACAGCGTGACCTTCGGCGGTTTCATCGGTCTGGCCAGTGCCCTGCCCGGCTACTTCAACGACCAATACGGCCTGAGCCCGGTGACCGCCGGCTACTACACCGCCGCTTGTGTGTTCGGTGGCAGCCTGATGCGTCCGCTGGGTGGCGCGCTGGCGGATCGCTTCGGCGGGATTCGCACCTTGCTGGCGATGTACACCGTGGCAGCGATCTGCATTGCAACGGTAGGTTTCAACCTGCCAAGTTCCTACGCCGCGCTGGCGCTTTTCGTGTGCACTATGCTCGGTTTGGGTGCAGGCAACGGTGCCGTGTTCCAGTTGGTCCCGCAGCGTTTTCGTCGGGAGATCGGTGTGATGACCGGGTTGATCGGCATGGCCGGCGGCATTGGCGGCTTCGCACTGGCAGCCGGGATGGGCGCGATCAAGCAAAGCACCGGCAGCTATCAACTGGCCTTGTGGTTGTTCGCCAGCCTTGGCGTGCTTGCCTGGTTCGGTCTGCACGGCGTGAAACGTCGCTGGAGAACCACGTGGGGTTCGGCAGCCGTCACCGCTGCACGGGTTTGAGGACTGAATGAGCCTGCAACTGAGTTTTGCCGAACACAGCGCCATCGGCCCCCGCGAGGAGAACCAGGACGCTGTGCGCCTGGTCACTCCGGCCCCGGCGCTGGCGGCGAGCAAGGGTTACTTGTTCGCCATCGCCGACGGCGTCAGCCAATGCGCCGATGGCGGGCTCGCGGCCCGCTCGACCTTGCAGGCCCTGGCGCTGGACTACTACGCCACCCCTGAAACCTGGGGCGTCGCCCAGGCACTCGATCGTCTGCTACTGGCGCAAAATCGCTGGTTGCAGGCCAACGGCGGTGGGCAACCGCTGCTGACCACGGTCAGTGCCCTGGTCATACGCGGCAGGCGTTTCACGCTGGCTCATGTGGGCGATTGCCGGGTTTATCGCTGGCACGCCGACACGCTGCAACGGGTAAGTGAAGATCACGTCTGGGACCAGCCGGGCATGCAGCATGTGCTCAAACGGGCCCTTGGGCTGGATCAACACCTGGTACTGGACTTTCTCGATGGCGAACTGCGCCTGAACGAGAGTTTCGTGCTGCTCAGCGACGGCATCTGGGCCGTGCTGGGCGACACGGCCATTGCGGCGATTCTGCGCGATCAACCCGACCTGAACAGTGCCGCGCAGACTCTGGTCAGCGCCGCACACCTGGCTGGCAGTCAGGACAACGCCAGCGCTCTGCTGGTGCGGGTCGATGCCCTCGGTGAAACCAGCATTGGCGACGCACTGATTCATCTGCAGCAATGGCCACTCCCGCCTGCGCTGAAGCCGGGCCAGACGTTCGAAGGCTGGCAGGTCGAAGGGATCCTAGGCCAGAGCCAGCAATCGCTGCTCTACCGGGTGCGCGATGCACAACAACAGCCCTGGCTGCTGAAAACCTTGCCCGGTGCGCTGCGCGACGATCATCAGGCCGGGCAGGCGTTGTTGTCGGAGGAATGGTTTCTCAAACGTGTGGCCGGGCGGCATTTTCCTGAAGTCCATGCCGCCAGTCAGCGTCAGCATTTGTACTACGTGATGCGGGAATACTCCGGATCGACCTTGGCTGAGCTGCATGAACGGGTCGCAACGCTGCCATTGGCTCAATGGCTGGACCTGGCCGAACGTTTGTTGCGGGCCATCGGCATACTGCATCGACGGCAGATTCTGCATCGCGATATCAAACCGGAGAACCTGCTGCTGGGGGACGACGGTGAGCTGCGCCTGCTGGATTTCGGCCTCGCCTACTGTCCCGGGCTGTCCGAAGATCAAGCTTGCGCCCTGCCCGGAACGCCCAGTTATATCGCCCCGGAAGCTTTTCGAGGCGACCCTCCTACGCCACAACAGGATTTGTATGCGGTCGGCGTGACCTTGTATTACCTGCTGACCGGGCATTATCCCTACGGCGAAATCGAAGCATTCCAGCGCCCACGGTTTGGTATACCTGTCAGCGCCAGTCGCTACCGACCCGACCTGCCGGAATGGATCGCGCAAAGTCTGGAGCGCGCAGTGGCAGCGGCTCCGGACCAGCGCTTTGAAACGGCGGAAGAATGGTTGTTGCTACTGGAACAGGGAGAACGTCGCAGTTTGAGCGTGCGCCCCAGGCCGTTGCTGGAGCGCGAACCGCTGAAAGTCTGGCGGACGTTGGCGCTGGTGTCGTTGCTGGTGAATCTGGTGCTGCTGTTTTTGCTGTTTCATGGTTAAAAGATCAAAAGATCGCAGCCTTCGGCAGCTCCTACGGGTGCCCACGATCTCCTGTTGGAGCTGGCGAAGCCTGCGATCTTTTGATCTTTTTCTGCTTCAAAACCGGGCATCGCGCCTTGAACCGGTGCACGCAAACACCTTTTACCGCGCCAAGAGCCCATAAATTGCGCATTTGTGCGACTTGGCACAACCACTGCATTACCTTTCCCAACATACATAAAGCCCAACCTTCAACGTAGAAGGCTGCGCTGCCCGAGAGAACGGGACAAGGACAAAGGCGTCCTCGCTAGTTAACTGGCGGGACGCCTTTTTTTGTTTGCGCAAAATTTGTCGAGCAAGGCCTGAATGCCCTGATGAGGCAGGCCCGAGCTCCCCGGAGAACCTGATGAAAAAACTAAAACTGGTGATGATCGGCAATGGCATGGCCGGGGTTCGTACCCTGGAAGAACTGCTCAAGCTGAGTAATGAGCTGTACGACATCACGGTCTTCGGTGCCGAACCCCATACCAACTACAACCGCATCCTGCTGTCGCCTGTATTGGCCGGCGAACAGACCTTCGAAGAGATCGTGCTCAACGATCTGGACTGGTACCTGGAAAACAACATCAAGCTGCTGCTCAACCGCAAAGTGGTAGAGATCGACCGGGTCAAACGCCGGGTCATCGCCGAAGACGGCACCGAGGCCGAATACGACCGCCTGCTGATTGCCACCGGTTCGACGCCATTCATCCTGCCGATCCCCGGCAATACCTTGCAGGGCGTGATCGGTTACCGCGACATTGCCGACACCCAGGCGATGATCGACACCGCCAAGACCCACAAGCATGCCGTGGTCATCGGCGGCGGCCTGCTGGGCCTTGAAGCCGCCAACGGCCTGATGCTGCGCGGCATGCACGTCACCGTGGTGCACATCGGCGAGTGGCTACTGGAACGGCAACTGGACAAAACCAGCGGCCAACTCCTGCAAACCGCCCTGGAAGCTCGTGGCCTGCATTTCCGCCTGTGCGAACAAACCCAGGCCCTGCACGACGCTGGCAATGGCCGGGTCGGCTCGGTTGAGTTCAAGAACGGCGACATCATCCCCGCGGACCTGGTGGTAATGGCCGCCGGTATTCGCCCCAACACCGAGCTCGCGGAAAAATCCGGCATCCCGTGCAACCGTGGGATTCTGGTCAACGACACGATGCAAACCTACGACCCACGGGTCTACGCCATCGGCGAATGTGCCAGTCACCGTGGCATCGCCTATGGCCTGGTGGCGCCGCTGTTCGAACAGGCCAAGGTCTGCGCCAACCACCTTGCCCAACTGGGTTTCGCCTCCTACAAGGGTTCGGTGACATCGACCAAATTGAAAGTCACCGGCATCGACCTGTTTTCCGCCGGCGACTTCATGGGCGGCGAAGGCACCGAGACCATCACCCTCTCCGACCCGATCGGCGGGGTCTACAAAAAACTGGTGATCAAGGATGACGTGCTGGTCGGCGCCTGTCTGTACGGCGATACGGCAGATGGCGGTTGGTATTTCCGGCAGATCCGTGAGAACCATGCCATCGGCGAGATCCGCGATCACCTGATGTTCGGCGAAAACGCCTTGGGCGACGTAGGACATCAGGGCCAGGACAAAGCCATGAGCATGGCCGACACCGCCGAAGTCTGCGGCTGCAATGGCGTGTGCAAAGGCACCATCGTCAAGGCCATCCAGGAACATGGCCTGTTCAGCGTCGATGACGTGAAAAAACATACCAAAGCTGCCAGTTCTTGCGGTTCCTGCGCCGGTCTCGTCGAGCAGATCCTGATCAACACCGTGGGCGGCGCGGCAGACGTCAAACCGAAAAGCGAGAAAGCCATTTGCGGTTGCAGCGATCTCAACCACGGGCAAATCCGCCAGGCCATCCGCGACCAGCACCTGCTGACTATCGCCGGCACCATGAGCTACCTGAACTGGCGCACTCCGAACGGTTGCGCCACGTGCCGCCCGGCGCTCAACTACTACCTGATTTCCACTTGGCCGGGCGAAGCCAAGGACGATCCACAATCGCGCCTGATCAACGAACGCGCCCACGCCAATATTCAGAAAGACGGCACTTACTCTGTCGTCCCGCGGATGTGGGGCGGTGTGACCAATCCTTCGGAGCTGCGGCGCATTGCCGACGTGGCCGACAAGTACAACGTGCCGATGGTCAAGGTCACCGGCGGCCAGCGCATCGACTTGTTGGGGATCAAGAAGCAGGACCTGCCTGGCGTCTGGAAAGACCTGGACATGGCGTCCGGCCATGCCTATGGCAAATCCATCCGCACGGTAAAAACCTGCGTCGGCAGCGAGTTCTGCCGCTTCGGCACCCAAAATTCCACACAACTGGGCATCGAGCTTGAGCACGACCTGTTCAACATGTGGTCGCCGCACAAAGTGAAGCTGGCCGTCTCCGGTTGCCCACGCAACTGCTCGGAAGCGGGGATCAAGGACGTCGGAATTATCGGCGTCGATTCCGGCTGGGAGATGTACATCGGCGGCAACGGCGGGATCAAAACCGAAGTCGCGGAGTTCTTCGTCAAACTGAAAACCGCCGAGGAAGTTCGCGAATACAACGGCGCGTTCCTGCAGCTGTACCGCGAAGAAGCCTTCTATCTCGAGCGCACCGTGCATTACCTGCAACGGGTCGGCATGGAACACATCAAGAAAGCCGTGCTGGAAGACCCGCAGCGGCGCAAGGCATTGAACGATCGCCTGCAATTCTCTCTATCGTTCGAGCAGGACCCTTGGAAAGAACGCCTTGAGCAGCCGCTGTTGAAAAAAGAATTCGAGGTCATTCCCGTGAAGAACCTGGAGGTGCAGGCATGAACTGGCTGGATATCTGCGCACTGGAAGAAATCAACACGCTTGGCTCGCGGATCATTGCGGGGCCGAAAGGCGACATCGCGATTTTTCGTACAAGCGACGATGAGGTTTTCGCCCTCGACGATCGCTGTCCACACAAGGGTGGGCCATTGTCCCAGGGTTTGATCTACGGCAAACGAGTGGCCTGCCCGTTGCACAACTGGCAGATCGATCTGGAAACCGGCGAGGCCCTGGCCCCGGATATCGGCTGCGCCCACCATCATTCGGCACGGGTCGAGAACGGCCGGGTGCTGCTGGCTCTACGGGAAGCAAGCTGATGAACCAGATCACCGCCTCCACCTGCTGCTACTGTGGGGTCGGCTGCGGCGTGCTGATCGAGCACGACGGCGAGCGCATTCTCGGCGTCAGCGGCGATCCGGCACACCCGGCCAACTTCGGCAAATTGTGCAGTAAAGGTTCGACCCTGCATCTGACCGGCGACCTGAAGGCACGGGCGTTGTACCCGGAACTGCGCCTGGGCAAAGGCCTGGCCCGCAGCCGCACCGACTGGGAAACGGCGCTCGATCATGCCGCCAGCGTCTTCGCCAAGACCATCGCCGAGCACGGCCCGGACAGTGTCGCGTTCTACATCTCCGGGCAGTTGCTGACCGAGGACTACTATGCGTTCAACAAACTGGCGCGAGCGCTGGTGGGCACCAACAACATCGACAGCAACTCACGGCTGTGCATGTCTTCAGCGGTGGTCGGCTACAAGCGCAGCCTCGGCGCCGACGCTCCGCCTTGCAACTACGAAGACCTGGAACTGAGCGACTGCGTGATGATCGTCGGCAGCAACATGGCCTACGCCCACCCGGTGCTGTTTCGTCGCCTGGAAGAAGCAAAATCCCGCCGCCCACAGATGAAAGTCATCGTCATCGACCCACGGCGCACCGACACCTGCGATTTGGCCGACATGCATCTGGCGATTCTGCCCGGCACCGATGTCGCCTTGTTCCATGGGATTTTGCACCTGTTGCTGTGGGAAGACTGGATCGACCGCGATTTTATCAAAGCCCACACCGAAGGCTTGTCCGAACTGAAAAACCTGGTGCGCGATTACACCCCGTCAATGGTTTCGCAACTGTGCGGCATCAGCGTCGAACAATTGCAGGAATGCGCACAATGGGTCGGCACTGCACCGAGCTTTCTGTCGCTGTGGTGCATGGGCTTGAATCAGTCCACCGCCGGCAGCGCGAAGAACAGTGCGCTGATCAATCTGCACCTGGCCACCGGGCAAATTGGCCGGCCCGGTGCAGGACCTTTCTCGCTGACGGGTCAGCCAAATGCCATGGGCGGCAGGGAAACCGGCAGTTTGTCGAACCTGCTGCCAGGCCATCGCGAAGCAGCCAATGCCGAACACCGCGCGCAAGTAGCCAATTACTGGGGCGTTGATCAATTACCCGCGAACACCGGCCTGACGGCCATCGAACTGTTCGAGCAGATGCGCAGCGGCAAAATCAAAGCCCTGTGGATCGCCTGCACCAACCCTGCACAGTCGCTGCCGGACCAGACCGCTGTGCGCGCAGCACTGCAAGCTTGCCCGTTCGTGGTGTTGCAGGAAGCCTTTCGCACCACCGAAACCGCCGCGTTCGCCGACTTGCTGCTGCCCGCCGCCAGTTGGGGTGAAAAGGACGGCACGGTCACCAACTCCGAACGGCGCATTTCTCACGTCCGCCAGGCCATTGGCGCACCCGGCGAAGCACGGTCCGACTGGGCGATCACTGTGGATTTCGCACAGCGCCTGGAAAAACATCTGCGCCCTGAAGCCACCAGCCTGTTTGCCTTTGAAACCCCGGCGCAGGTCTTCGACGAATACAAACACCTGACGTGCGGCCGCGACCTCGACCTGTCCGGAATCAGCCATGCGCTGATCGACCAGCTCGGTCCGCAGCAATGGCCCTTCCCCACTGGGGCCCGCGAAGGCACGGCGCGGCTGTACCTGGACGGAGTTTTCCCCACTGCCAGCGGGCGCGCCCGGTTCGTGACCGACCCGTATCGCGCCGCCAAGGAACAACGCGATGCGCGCTTCCCACTGACCCTGATCACCGGCCGCCTGCGCGATCAATGGCACGGCATGAGCCGCACCGGCACCGCCGCGCAGCTGTTCGGTCATGTCAGCGAAGCCGTGTTGAGCCTGCACCCGGATGAACTGCGTCGGCATCGCCTGCAACCCGGCGATCTGATCAACCTGAAAAGTCGCCGGGGCTCGGTGATCGTGCCGGTCAGCAGCGATGACAGCGTACGGCCGGGCCAGGCGTTTCTGCCCATGCATTGGGGCGATCGCTTTCTCAAGGGCGGCGTGAATACCCTCACCCTTCCCGCCTTCGACCCCTTGTCGAAACAACCGGAACTCAAACACAGCGGTGTGCGACTCGAGCCTGTGCAATTGCCTTGGCAGCTTTTCGCCCTGATAGAGGGCGATGTTCAACAGCATTTGGAGACACTACGACCGCTCTGCGAGGCGTTTTCCTACGCAAGCCTCAGCCTGACCGGCCGTGAGCGTCCAGCGCTGCTGATACGTGCCGCCAGCTCCACCGCTCCGCAGGCGCAGTTGTTGCGTGATATCGATCAATGCCTGGGGCTCAACGAAGGCCCGGTATTGGCCTACGACGATCCTCGGCGTTCGATCGGCAAACGGGTACGCATTGAAAACGGTCGGATCACCGCGATCCGCCTGGCCGGTGAAACCCTCGCTCAGCACTGGCTGCAAAGCCTGTGGCTTGAAGGTCGCGCCGACGAACAACTGCGCCGTTGGCTGCTGGCGCCTTTGAGTGCGCCACCGGGAAGCGCTGGCGGTCCGGCATCGGGCACCAAAACCCTGTGCAACTGCATGAACGTCAGCCAGAACGCGGTGTGTGCCGGCATTGGCCGTGGCCTGGATTTGCAGGGTTTGAAACAAGAATTGGGCTGTGGCACGCAATGCGGCTCCTGCGTCCCGGAAATCAAGCGTTTGCTGGTCGCCAAGGCGCAGCCAGTCGCCGTCATCTCGTGAGGAAAACACTATGAGCGCAAAAGTCTGGTTAGTGGGTGCGGGTCCTGGTGACCCTGAATTGCTGACCCTCAAGGCGGTTAGAGCGTTGCGCGAAGCGGACGTAGTGCTGATCGACGATCTGGTCAACAACGCGGTGCTGGAGCATTGCCCGAACGCGCGAATCATTCCTGTCGGCAAGCGCGGTGGCTGTCGCTCCACGCCTCAAGCCTTCATTCATCGCCTGATGTTGCGTTATACCCGCCACGGCAAATGCGTGGTGCGGCTCAAGGGCGGTGATCCATGCATTTTCGGGCGCGGCGGTGAAGAAGCGCAGTGGCTGCGGGAGCGTGGCGTCGAGGTTGAGCTGGTCAATGGCATTACCGCGGGCCTTGCCGGCGCGACCCAATGCGATATTCCGCTGACGCTGAGGGGGGTCGCGCGTGGCGTGACACTGGTCACCGCCCACACTCAGGATGACAGCAGTCTGAACTGGCAAGCCCTGGCACAAGGGGGCACCACGCTGGTGATCTATATGGGCGTGGCGAAGCTCAACGAAATTCGTGAGCAACTGCTGGCTGGCGGAATGGCTGCCGATACGCCTGTGGCAATGATCGAAAATGCGTCCCTGCCGCACCAACGGGAATGTCGGAGCGATTTGGCAGCCATGGAGAACGATGCCTGTGACTTCCAGCTCAAAAGCCCGGCGATTCTGGTGATCGGTGCGGTGGCGGCCTGCGACGAGATCAAAAGATTGCAGCCTGCGGCAGCTCCTGCATTGGCTCGGTGTTTATCCTTGTAGGGATCAAAAGATCACAGCCTGCGGCAGCTCCTACATGGATTTTGCATTTATCCCTGTAGGAGCTGCCGCAGGCTGCGATCTTTTCGAAACAACGCAAAACCAACGCTGCAAACCCAAATCGCAGACAAAGAAAAGCCCGGCCTGAGCCGGGCTTTTCCAGAGCTGCGAGCTAATTACTTAGCGCTAGCTTCAACCTGCGCTTCTACGCGACGGTTTACAGCGCGACCAGCGTCAGTTTTGTTGTCAGCAACTGGGCGGGATTCGCCGTAGCCAACAGACTGAACGCGGGACGATTCAACACCGTACTGGTTGGTCAGAACGTTCTTAACGGCGTTTGCACGACGCTCGGACAGTTTCTGGTTGTAAGCGTCAGGACCGACGGAGTCAGTGTGACCTTCAACAGTAGTGGTGGTGGATGGGTACTGCTTCATGAAGTCAGCCAGGTTCTTGATGTCGCTGTAGCTGTTAGGCTTGACTACCGACTTGTCGAAGTCGAACTTCACGTCCAGCTCAACACGAACAACTTCAGCAACTGCTGGGCAGCCATCAGCGTCAACAGTTACGTTGGCTGGGGTGTCCGGGCACTTGTCAACGTTGTCGCAAACGCCATCGTTGTCGCTGTCAGCGCAAACTTCAGCTGGTGCTGGAACTGGAGCAGCAGCAGGCTTGGAGCCGCCACCGAAGTTCACACCGATACCAACGCTAGGAGCCCACTCGGTGTCGCCCTGGTCGATGTTGTACTGAGCTTCAACGCCGGCACGGGCGTAGAAGTTGTCGGTGAAGTACAGCTTGGCACCGCCGCCAACGTTGGCGAAAGTGGAACCGTTACGACCGCTTTTGCCGTTCTGACCAATGCTTTGGTCGGAGAAGCCAGCCGATACGTACGGACGCAGCATGTCGCCCGGGTTGTTGAAGTGGTACAGAGCATCCAGAGCGGTGTTGGAGCCCTTGATGTTACGGCCATCTTCAGCACGTGCGTTGTGCACTTCGTCGTAGGCCAGACGCAGTTCAACGTCGTCGGTCAGGAAGTAACCGATCGAACCGCCGAACAGGTTGCCGTTGTTCTTGAAGTCACGAGCGCTATCGAACATTTCTTTCTTAGCGAAGCCTTCGATTTCAACTGCGCCTTGGCCTTGTGCCAGAGCGCCGAACGAAGTGGCAGCAATAAGAGAACCAATGGCCAAGCCCAAGGTGTTTTTCAGTTTCATCCGTTAAATCCCCATCTGGTGATTGTGAAGCAGTCCCGCAAACCGGGGGACAACTCGGCGGCAAGTCTATCAGAACTTGCCTACACGTAAGAGAAATTTGCGCCGAACTAAGTTTCAGCAATGCCTGCAAATTTCTCACGCAATTTATCTAGAGCGCGCTTGTAACGCATCTTTGTCGCACTCAAACCCATGTGCATTATGTCTGCGATCTCCTGAAATTCCAGCTCTGCGACAAATCGTAGCACCAGAATTTCACGGTCGATCGGATTCACATACACCAGCCAGCGATCAAGTCCGCCCTTTTCCTCGGGTTTCGGCATCTTCTCTTCAGATGCTTCCTCAAGGGGGTCCAGACTCAAAGCGTCCATCAAGCGACGCTTACGCCGTTCCTTCCGATACTGCGTGATGCACTCGTTGTACGTGATGCTATATAGCCATGTCTTGAACTTCGATTTCCCCTCGAAGTTCTTCAGGCCGTAGAGCACCTTCAACATCACTTCCTGACAGACATCGTCTGCATCACGATCGTTCCCAAGATACCGTGCACAAACGTTAAATAATGTTCGTTGGTAACGCCGCATCAGTTCTTCATAAGCGCGCGTTACGTGGAACAGCTCGGTATGCGAGCGCGCGACCAACTCCTCATCAGAGAGCTCGCGGGGGTCATAGCGCGTGGAGAGCGATTGAGCTTTATTCAAAACAAGTCTGGCCGACAGTCAGGTCAATGTCCGCCGCAATCCTTCAGGAATTTTGCGGCGGCATACATTAGCAGGATTTGCCGGGTTAGCGGCTACTCACATGCTGCTCCAAGAGAATCCGATTCGAGAGAGAGACTAGCTCACCCTCGTCGGTCAGCACGGTGGTTTTAACCGTACCAATCTCTTCGATCTGACCTTCGACCTCGCCAACACGCACTTGTTGCCCAACCTGGTACAACTCACGCACATAGATTCCTGCAAGAATCTGACCGGCAATCTCCCGGCTTCCCAAGCCCATGGCCAGCGCAACCGCCAGACCAACGGTAATCAAGACGATCACGATCACATGGTTGAGCAGGTCAGTCTTGACCTCCAACTGGCTGATCGCAACCGAAATACTGATGATGATCACCAGGCCTTGGGCAATTCGCCCCAGGCCCGCAGCGTAATCAAGCCCTACGCCTTCTGCCGCGCCACGCACCAGCCCATTGGCCAGTTGCGCCAGCAAGACACCCACCAGCAGTACCAGCGCAGCGCCAAATACTTTCGGCAAATACAGCGCCAACATGTCCAGCGTAGCTGAAACTCGCTCAAGTCCAAGAGATTCTGCGGCCGAAACCAGAAAAATCAGCAGAACGAACCAATACACGATTTTGCCGATCAACGTCGAGATAGGTACCTGAAGACCTGCTCGGGACAGCAACTTGGTCAACCCCGTGCCGCCCATCAGGCGATCGAGGCCCAGTTTGGCGAGCAATTTGGAGAGCAGCGTGTCCAGCAGCTTGGCCACGACAAAACCCAGCAGCAACACAACCAGTGCGCCAAACAGGTTCGGAATGAAGTTTGCAACCTTGGTCCATAACGCAGTCATTGCAGTGACGAGGCTCTGTGTCCAGAGATCAAGTTCCATATTCAATCAGCCTTATCAGCAGTGCGAACGGTAGGTTTACGAAGACGGGAAACCGGCGAGATATGGGCCGATCCGTTATTCAGGGCGATCATCAACGCGGGCAACCAGCGGCCCAGCAGACTGAACAGATCGCCGGCACCGACCTGGCGGTTGGCGGTTTTCAGCACGCGGCCCAGGCAGGCATCGTCGTCACGGCTGGACGGCGAAGCTTTGAGCATGTCACGCAAAGACTGTTCAAACGGATCGTGCATACGCACCTCTCGTGATATCTGTGAAAGACGCGGTCAAATTTGGTCGGGTCACATGACTCATCATCAGAACCAGCGCAAACGTCGGAATAGCCACCACTGCCCCAGCGCCACCGAGACCATCAAAAGGCAGGCGATCAGGAAGCCATAGGGGCTGGCAGCGAATGGAATACCGCCGACGTTGATCCCCAGAAGACCGGCCAGAAAACTCATCGGCAAAAAGATCCCGGTGATGATCCCGAAGCGGTACATCGTGCGGTTCATGCGCACGCTCAAACGCCGGTCTTCGGCCTCCAGGACCAGCCCCACGCGCTCTCGGGTCAATTCCAGCTCCTCGAGATAACGGGTCAGGCTGTTATTCAATTCGTTCCAGTAATCGCCGTCGTCTTCAACGAACCAAGGCAGTTTTAGCCGGGTCAATTGACCGAAAATATCCCGTTGCGGTGCCAGAAAACGCTTCAACGCGGCCGCCCTGCGACGGATCTGCAAGACAGCCCCATGCTCTGGCGTATACCGTTCGTCGGCATCCAGCTTTTCTTCTTCCTCATCGACGATTTCCGAGAGGCAGCTGACCAGATCCTGCACTTTGTTAGTGAGGTACTGCGCCATATAAAGGATCAGTTCGGACGCGGTTCGCGGCCCTTTGCCTTCGGCCAATTGCACCAGCAACTCATCGGTGGCGCGCAACGGCCGCAGACGCAGGGAAATCACCCGTTGGGCCGACCCGAAGATCCGCACCGAGACCATGTCTTCCGGCTCGGCACCTGGATTGAGGTTGATCCCGCGCAGAAACAGCAACAGCTCAGCGTCCGGCAGCGGCAAAAGACGCGGCCGGGTATTTTCTTCCAGCAACAAATCGCAACTAAATTCACTCAGACCGCTGTCGTTACGCAGCCAGGTCTGGGTTTGCGGGTGACTGCGATCCCAATGCAACCACAGGCTTTCATGGGCATGTAACTGCAAGTCATCGAGTTCAGTCCGGGCTATCGAACGCGCACCGCCTTTACCGTCCAGCACCAGGGCATGCACCAGCCCCCACTGCGCGTTTTCTTCCTCGAACATCCTCACCCCTTTGATGAAACGCGCTTTATTCAGGCATTTTCAGCGGGCTTGGCGAAATGATCACGCCGTTGTTGTCCGCATAAACATAGTGACCCGGGTGAAAGGTCACACCCGCGAAGGTCACGGCAATATTGAGTTCACCAACACCGCGCCGGTCGGTTTTCATCGGGTGACTGGCCAGGGCCTGAACCCCCAGATCGGTTTGGGCGATGACGTCGACGTCGCGAATGCAACCATAGATCACCAGCCCTTCCCAACCGTTACTGGCGGCTTTCTCGGCCAGCAGGTCGCCCAACAGCGCGCGGCGCAGGGAACCGCCGCCGTCGACCACCAGCACTTTACCCTTACCGTTGAGGGCGACTTGCTCCTTGACCAGCGAATTATCTTCGAAACATTTGATGGTCACGATTTCGCCACCGAAAGAATCGCGGCCACCAAAATTGCTGAACATCGGTTCCAGCACCTGAACCAGTTCCGGGTAGGCATCGCAAAGGTCGGGCGTGAGGTAATGGTTCATCGAGAAACTCCTGCGAAAAGGAAGACAATCGAGTAGACAACACACGCGGGCCAAGGCTGAACGGCTGTAAACGCGCCGATCGAGTCAATCACTAAAAGTGACCGGAACCGCTTAATGCGTCATATCTTAGCCGCAAGCTGTTCCGAGCGAAATGCCCTTGTTAGAGCATCAGGTTGAAATTGCTCTGGCCGCATCCGGCTTTCCATCCAGCAAAGGCGTCTGTTGATCCGACAGCCAACGCGCCACCAACGGCCAGACTTCCGCCTGCGCAGCCTTGCTGACAAGCATTTCGACATGGCCGAAATTATCGCCAAAGCCTTGCTCGCGGCCAAGGGTGATGAATTGCTTGTGCTCGGAGCCGATCTGATCGAACAGCTTGTGGCAGGCCCAGGTAGGGTCTTGGTGGTCGCCCGCGGCGCTCACGGCCAGCACCGGCAACCGAACCTCGGCCAAACCCGCCCACCAGTCCTTGTCGTCATCGCCAAAACGCCCGAACAGCCCGTACCAGCGCATGCTTTCCAGGGCCAGGCCAATCGGCTCGTCCTCCGGGCCACGCTTGAGCCGTGAACCTGACAGTTGGGCAAACCGCTTGAGAATGAAGCGCCCGCTCCACTCAACCGGTGGAAACTTCAAGGGCCAGTAGGTGCGGCTCACCTGCGTGCCAAAAAACGCCGCAGATGCGACGACAGGCTCGCCAATGTATTCCCCGCCCAGCGCCGCCGCCAGCGTAATGCCGCCCAACGAGTGACCGATCCAGTGTGGAATCTGGCCGCTCTGTTCGCGCACAAAGGCACCAATGGCCGGCAAGTCGTAACGCGCGTAGTCGGCGACGCGGTTCTTGCGATAGTCCTGGTTGCGCTGAGACAGGCCATGACCGCGCATTTCCGGGATCCACACATCGAACCCCAGGCGTGTCAGATAAGCCCCCAGTCCCAAGCCTTTGGGGGAGAACCAGAACCTTCGATTGGAAAAACTGCCGTGCAACAGAATCACCGGCACGCCACGTACCGTCGGCTCATCGGCCAGACCCAAGCGGGTCACAGCCAGTTCGACGGTGCCGTCGGGGCTGTTGCCGGGCTTCAAACGATAGACGTCTTCGCTCAGATCACCGCGTCGTTCGGCGCTGATCAGGGCGACAGGAAATAGGTTGCTGCTGCTTTGCATAATGCTCTTGCACAAAAAAGGGCGGCATCCAGAGGAGCCCGCCCTACTTGAATATCTGAAAGAGCCGGCCAGTGTCGGAGCGAGCCTGCTCGCGAAGGACGTCAGAACAACGCGTTTATCCAGCAAGTACGCGTTATCGTTTACGACCATCGCGAGCAGGCTCGCTCCCACAGAGAGCGGCCCGTCCACACCATCAGGCCGAAGCCTGACCTTCAGCCAGGAAGAACCAGGTTTCCAGCACGGAATCGGGGTTCAGCGAAACGCTTTCGATGCCCTGCTCCATCAGCCATTTGGCCAGATCAGGGTGGTCCGAAGGGCCCTGACCGCAGATGCCGATGTACTTGCCGGCCTTGTTGCAGGCCTGAATAGCGTTGGCCAGCAGCTTCTTGACCGCCGGATTACGCTCGTCGAACAGGTGCGCGATGATCCCGGAGTCACGGTCCAGGCCCAGGGTCAGCTGGGTCAGGTCGTTGGAGCCGATGGAGAAGCCGTCGAAGAACTCGAGGAATTCTTCAGCCAGGATCGCGTTGGACGGCAGCTCGCACATCATGATCACGCGCAGACCGTTGTCGCCACGGGCCAGACCGTTTTCGGCCAGCAGATCAACCACCTGGCTCGCCTCGCCCAGAGTGCGAACGAACGGCACCATGATTTCAACGTTGGTCAGCCCCATCTCGTTGCGCACGCGCTTGAGGGCGCGGCACTCGAGTTCGAAGCAGTCGCGGAACGATTCGCTGATGTAACGCGATGCACCACGGAAGCCCAGCATCGGGTTTTCTTCTTCCGGCTCGTAGAGTTTGCCGCCGATCAGGTTCGCGTATTCGTTGGACTTGAAGTCCGACAGACGCACGATGACCTTCTTAGGATAGAACGCAGCGGCCAGGGTGCTGATGCCCTCGACCAGTTTCTCGACGTAGAAGCCGACCGGGTCGTCGTAACCGGCGATACGCTTGTCGACGCTGTCCTTGATGTCCTGCGGCAGGCCGCCGTAGTTCAACAACGCCTTGGGGTGCACGCCAATCATGCGGTTGATGATGAATTCCAGACGGGCCAGGCCCACACCGGCGTTCGGCAGCTGCGCGAAGTCGAAGGCGCGGTCCGGGTTGCCGACGTTCATCATGATCTTGAACGGCAGCTCCGGCATGGCATCCACGGAGTTTTTCTTGATGTCGAAACCCAGTTCGCCTTCGAAGATGTAACCGGTGTCACCTTCCGCGCAGGAAACGGTCACGCCCTGGCCGTCTTGCAACAGCTGGGTGGCGTTGCCGCAACCGACCACGGCCGGGATGCCCAGCTCGCGGGCGATGATCGCCGCGTGGCAGGTACGACCGCCACGGTTGGTGACGATGGCACTGGCGCGCTTCATCACCGGTTCCCAGTCCGGGTCGGTCATGTCCGACACCAGCACGTCGCCCGGCTGGACTTTATCCATTTCGGACACGTCCTTGATAATCCGCACCTTGCCGGCGCCAATGCGCTGGCCGATGGCGCGGCCTTCCACCAGCACAGTGCCGGTTTCTTTCAACAGGTAACGTTCCATGACGTTGGCCTGGGTGCGGCTCTTCACGGTTTCCGGACGGGCCTGCACGATGTACAGCTTGCCGTCGTCACCGTCTTTGGCCCATTCGATGTCCATCGGGCACTTGTAGTGCTTTTCGATGATCATCGCCTGCTTGGCCAACTCGCTGACTTCGGCGTCGCTCAGGCAGAAACGGGCACGATCAGCTTTGTCCACATCGACGGTCTTGACCGATTTACCGGCCTTGGCCTCGTCGCCGTAGATCATCTTGATGGCTTTGCTGCCCAGATTGCGACGCAGGATCGCCGGGCGACCGGCTTCCAGCGTGCCTTTGTGGACGTAGAATTCATCCGGGTTCACCGCGCCTTGCACGACGGTTTCACCCAGGCCGTAAGCGCCGGTGATGAACACCACGTCACGGAAGCCCGACTCGGTATCGAGGGTGAACATCACGCCGGCGGTGCCGGTTTCGGAGCGGACCATGCGCTGTACACCAGCCGACAGAGCTACCAGCTTGTGGTCGAAGCCCTGGTGGACGCGGTAGGAAATCGCACGATCGTTGAACAGCGAGGCGAACACCTCTTTAGCGGCGCGAATAACGTTTTCGACACCACGGATGTTCAGGAAGGTTTCCTGCTGGCCGGCGAAGGAGGCGTCTGGCAGATCTTCGGCGGTAGCGGAAGAACGCACGGCCACGGCCATGTCAGGGTTACCGGCCGACAGCGTGGCGAACGCAGTGCGGATCTCGGTATTGAGCTTCTCGGGGAATTCGGCTTCCATGATCCATTGACGGATTTGGGCGCCGGTTTTGGCCAGGGCGTTGACATCATCGACATCCAGCGCATCGAGGGCAGCGTGGATCTGATCGTTCAGGCCGCTCAGTTCCAGGAAATCACGATATGCCTGAGCGGTCGTGGCGAAGCCACCGGGAACCGATACACCGGCGCCTGCCAGGTTGCTGATCATCTCGCCCAGGGATGCGTTCTTGCCCCCCACATGCTCCACATCATGGACGCCGAGCTTATCGAGGGAAACTACGTACTCTACCAAGGTGATCTCTCCACTAACTGTGTTGGAAAAGCTCAGAAACCGGCGACTCGGGGGAGCATTTGCCGGCTGTATGGCCTGGACCTGGAAAATAAGTGAGAATGCTGGCCATTGGCGGCCGACAAATCGCGCCTACTATATCCAAGAATCGAAACTAGCTTAAGGCCCAAGGTGCAAATGAAACGATCTGCTTTCTTTATCTCCGATGGCACGGGCATTACGGCCGAAACCCTCGGTCAAAGCCTGTTGGCGCAGTTCGAAAACATTACCTTCAGCAAAATCACGCGCCCCTATATCGACAACGCGGATAAAGCGCGGGCCATGGTACAACAAATCAACAAAGCCGCCGAAAACGATGGTTTTCGTCCGATTATTTTCGACACCATCGTCAATCAGGATATTCGTGAGATTCTTGCAACGTCGAATGGTTTCATGATCGACATTTTCTCGACCTTCCTGGCGCCCCTGGAACAGGAGTTGACCGAGCATTCTTCCTACACCGTCGGCAAATCCCATTCCATCGGCGGCAACTCCAATTACATGGAGCGCATCGAGGCGGTGAATTTCGCCCTCGACAATGACGATGGCGCCCGCACCCACTATTACGACAAAGCTGACCTGATACTAGTGGGCGTGTCGCGGTGTGGTAAAACCCCGACGTGTTTGTACATGGCCATGCAATTCGGCATCCGCGCGGCCAATTACCCGCTGACCGAAGACGACATGGAGCGCCTGCAACTGCCAACCGCCCTGCGCGCCCATCATCACAAGCTGTTCGGGTTGACCATCGACCCGGACCGTCTTACAGCCATCCGCAATGAGCGCAAGCCCAACAGCCGCTATTCGAGCTACGCGCAGTGCGAGTTTGAAGTGCGCGAGGTGGAGAATCTGTTTCGCCGCGAGAACATTGCCCACATCAATTCCACGCATTTTTCCGTCGAAGAGATTTCGGCGAAGATTCTGGTGGAGAAAGGTGTGGAGCGGCGGTTCAAGTAGTGCTGTAGCGCCTGTCATGCCGCCTTCGCGAGCAAGCCCGCTCCCACATTAGACCGCGTACGTTTGCCGCGACTCGGTCAAATGTGGGAGCGGGCTTGCTCGCGAAGAACGATCACTCGGTCTCAGCCAATGCCCCCGCCAACGCTTCAAACCCTTGAAGCAACAACCGATCATCCATCGTCGAATTACACACACTCGCCCTGATGAATTGCGGCACCGCCCCCTGCCCGACCGCAAACGATTCAGCAGTCGCCACCAAATATTTATTTTCCTTGAGCTCCTCAGCAATCTGCGAGGCCCGCCACGGCTCGGGCACTTTGATCCAGAAGTGCGGGCTATGCGGATGGGTTTTGTACACCAAACCCTCCAGCAGCCCACTGACCAACGCCTTGCGCCGACCGATCTCGGCAATCTGCTGGCCCAGCAATTGCTCGGCCATGCCGTTTTCTATCCACAGACTCGCGACCTCTAATGACAACGGGCTGGCCATCCAGCACGTCCCGCGCACGGCTGCGCTCAAGCGTCCGATCAACGGTTGCGGCGCATGCAGGTAACCGACTCGCAAACCCGCCGAAACCGCCTTGCTCAGACTGCCGATCAGCACCGAGCGCTCCGGGACGAAATGGCTCAAGGGTAACGGTCGCTGTCGAGCCAATACTGCGTGGGCTTCGTCTTCAAAGATCAACAGATTGTGCTGCCGACAGACCTCTGCAATCGCCTCGCGACGGGCGACGGACATCACCGCAGCCGTAGGATTCTGGATTGTCGGTGTGCAATACAGCGCCGACACACGATGGTTGCGGCAAACCTCCTCCAGAGCATCGGGCATCAGGCCTTCATCATCGATCCCGACGCCGATGAGTTTTATTCCGAGCTGGCGTGCGACGCTGATCAACCCCGGGTAGGTCAAGTGCTCCGTCACCAACGTATCGCCCGCCTTGAGCAGCCCCATCAAGGCACACAACAGGCCGTGCTGGCCGCCGTTCACTCAAACGATCTGCTCGGCGTTCGGGACAAATTCTTTATGCCTGAGCCAATGCGCGCCCGCCGCACGAAAGCGTGGCAAACCGACGTCGACGGTGTAGCCGCTGAGGTGCTGCAACGCCTCAGGATCAAGGGACAACGCTTGCAGGCTCCGGCTCAGAAACAGCGCTTCCTGCCGTGGAATCGGTTGATTGCGGCTCATGTCAAAAAACGCACGAGGCTCATCGCTGACATTGCGAAAGCCACTGTCCCGCGGTCTTTCCATTCCGCGCTGACGCACATAGGTGCCGTCTCCTACGCGCGCGATCACCAATCCCACACGTTCGAGTTCACCGTAAGCGCGGCTGATGGTACCGATGGTCACCCCAAGGCTATCCGCCAACAAGCGATGCGGCGGCAATTTGCAGCCGGACTCAATAACCCCTTCAGCGATGCCTTTCTCAGCGGCGTCGGCAAGACGTTTGTATTTCACCCCCTGACCGTTTGCCAGGCCGTCGCGCAGGATTGACACCATGGCAATACTTGTTTTGACAGTCATTCCAGTCCCGAATAGCGTGCTTGAAACAGGTTCAATCAGGGATAGACCTTTTGCAGCTGAAGGTCAATTCCGAACATAAAAGGAGTCCAATCATGTCCATCGCCATCAGCGCACCTTCAGGTGCTGCCAAACCCTGGCTGGCCGGCCTGGTTACCAGTGTGCTGTTCCTGATCGTATGCCTGAGCTGGGGCACCACATGGCTGGGGATCAAGATTGCCGTTGAAAGCGTGCCGCCGCTGACTGCCGCCGGACTGCGGTTCCTGATTGCCTTCCCGCTCTTTCTCGGCTTCGCCCTGATCCGTCGTGAGCCGCTGCTGTTTCCCAAGGAAATCCGTTGGTTTTTTGTCTTTGTCACGCTGTCGTATTTCAGCCTGCCGTACTACTTGCTCAACTACGGCGAGATGCACGTGTCATCGGGCCTGACGGCGCTGCTGTTCAGCTGCATGCCGGTGTTCATCCTGCTGTTTTCCTCGCTGTTTCTGCGGGAGAAAATCTACCCTTCGCAAGTGCTGGGCATCGCCATCGGTTTCGGCAGCCTGTTCATGATCATCCGCAGCCAGGGGTTGCATCTGGACCATGCCGAATTGTTCGGGGTATTGGCGATTCTCTGCGCGGCGGTGATGCATGCGCTGTGTTACGTGGTGACGAAAAAACACGGCACGGCGATCAGCGTAATTACCTACAACACGCTGCCAATCGGCATCGCCGGACTGATGCTGTTTGTCGCCGGGTTGGGTGTCGAAGCACCGGTGTTTGGCGCCATCACCGCGCGTTCGTGGAGCGCCCTGCTCTATCTGGGGCTGGTGGCGTCGGTGGGCGGATTTATCGTTTACTTCCTGCTGCTCAAGCGGCTGAGCCCGATCATTCTGTCGTTTGTATTCATCATTTTTCCGGTGTTCGCCGTGATCATTGGCGCCTGGTACGAGGGGCAAACCGTGTCTCGGGAATTGATGGTGTACTCGGCGATTCTGTTGACAGGGTTTGCGATCACCAAATTGCCGATCGAAAAATGGCTTAAAACCTGAAGCCCTTCCCGCGCTGTAGGAGCATGGCTTGCTCCGGGCGGCGTTCCGACGATGGCGCCCTCATGATCGCCATCGCAGGCAAGCCGTGCTCCTACAGGGTTTTGCGTCAGATTACGAAGAGATCCATGAAGCGGTTCACCGGTGTTGCTTCAAGCTTCGCCTGGTCCTTGCACAATGCAAAAATCTCGGCGCTGCGCTGGGCGGTGAAGCGCGTCGCCAGGTTCGTCTTGAACTTGTCCTCCAACAGCGGGATGCCGTCGGTGCGGCGGCGGCGATGGCCGATCGGGTACTCCACCAACACGTTTTCGGTGCTGGTGCCGTCCTTGAAGAACACCTGCACCGCATTGGCGATCGAGCGTTTGTCCGGCTCCAGGTATTCGCGGGTGAAGCGCGGGTCTTCGACGATGACCATTTTGTCGCGCAGCACATCGATGATCGGGTGCGCCGCGTGGAAGCCGTCCTCGTACTGCTCGGCCACCAGATTGCCGAACGCCAGCGGCACGGCTGTCATGTACTGGATGCAATGGTCACGGTCCGCCGCATTGGCCAGCGGGCCGACCTTGGAGATGATGCGAATCGCCGATTCGTGAGTGGTGATGACGATTTTGTCGATTTCGTGCAGGCGATTCCTGACCAACGGGTGCAAGGTAATGGCAGCCTCGCAGGCAGTTTGTGCGTGAAACTCGGCGGGAAAGCTGATCTTGAACAGCACGTTTTCCATCACATAACTGCCGAATGACCGGGAAAAGCTGAAGATGCGTTTGTCTTCAGGCTTGAGCGCCAGATCGTTGTTTGTGTGGCTGAACAGCACGTCATAGAAGCCCCACTGTTTGGCGCTCAGCACACCGGGGATGCCCATCTCGCCACGCATTGCGATGTCCGCCAGACGCACGCCACGGCTGGACGCATCCCCTGCCGCCCAGGATTTGCGTGACCCGGCGTTCGGTGCATGCCGGTAAGTGCGCAGCGCCTGGCCGTCGGCAAAGGCGTGGGACAACGCCGACAACAGTTGCTCGCGGTTGGCGCCCATGAGCTTGGCGCTGACGGCGGTGGAGGCGACTTTTACCAGGATGACGTGATCGATACCGACACGATTGAAGGAATTTTCCAGCGCGATCACGCCTTGAATCTCATGGGCCATGATCATGGCTTCCAACACCACGCGAATGGTCAGCGGTGCATCACCATTGGCCAGGCGTTTTTGCGACAGGTGGTCAGCCACCGCAAGAATGGCGCCGAGGTTATCGGACGGATGGCCCCATTCGGCGGCGAGCCAGGTGTCGTTGTAATCGAGCCAGCGAACGATGCAACCGATGTCCCAGGCGGCTTTGACCGGATCGAGACGGTAACGGGTGCCCGGCACGCGAGCGCCAAAAGGGACGACCGTGCCTTCGACGATGGGCCCCAGGTGTTTGGTGCATTCGGGAAAACGCAGCGCCAGCAGACCGCAGCCGAGGGTGTCCATCAGGCAATTGCGGGCGGTATCAAGGGCTTCTTCAGACTCGACTTTGTAATTCAGGACATAGTCGGCGATGTCCTGCAGGACTGTGTCGTAGTCGGGGCGGTCGTTCAGGTCGACGTTGGCGCTCATGTTCGATTCACTCGGTCAGTGGTTCGCTGATGGGACCTCGGTTCAGGATCGATCTTAGTTGATGACGCCATTCTTGTTATTGCAATGCAATTAACTGCGGGAGCGGGCTTGCCCGCGATAGCGGTGTATCAGCCAACATAGATGTTGAATGTGAAGGCCTCATCGCGGACAAGTCCGCTCCCACAGGGTTTTGGGTGACTTCTAAATTGTCAGAAAGAATCCCCCGGCACGCGGACGTAACCTTCCATCAACACCCGCGCACTGCGGCTCATGATGGCTTTGTTCACGGTCCATTCACCGTTGACCTGGCTGGCCTCGGCCCCCACGCGCAACGTACCGGAGGGATGACCGAAGCGTACGGCGTTGCGTTCGACGCCGCCCGCCGCCAGGTTCACCAACGTGCCAGAAATTGCCGCTGCCGTGCCAATGGCTACCGCTGCCGTGCCCATCATCGCGTGGTGCAGTTTGCCCATCGACAGCGCGCGCACCAGCAAATCAATGTCGGCGGCGGCGATCTTCTTGCCGCTGGATGCAATGTAATCCGCCGGTTTAGCGACGAACGCCACTTTCGGGGTGTGCTGACGCTTGGCCGCTTCGTCCAGATGCTCAATCAGCCCCATACGCAGCGCACCATAAGCGCGAATGGTTTCGAACATCGCCAAGGCCTTCAAGTCGCCATTGATCGCGCCCTGCAATTCGGTGCCGGCGTATCCGATGTCTTCGGCATTGATGAAAATGGTCGGAATGCCAGCGTTGATCAGGGTCGCCTTGAGCGTACCGACGCCCGGCACTTCGAGGTCATCCACCAGATTGCCGGTGGGGAACATCGAACCACCGCCACCCTCTTCTTCCGCCGCCGGGTCCATGAATTCGAGCTGCACTTCGGCCGCCGGAAAGGTCACGCCATCGAGTTCGAAGTCGCCGGTTTCCTGCACTTCGCCGTTGGTGATCGGTACGTGGGCGATGATGGTCTTGCCGATGTTGGCCTGCCACACGCGCACCACCGCCACGCCATTGTGTGGAATGCGGCTGGCATCCACCAGGCCATTGCTGACCGCGAACGAACCGACCGCCGCCGACAGGTTGCCGCAGTTGCCGCTCCAGTCGACGAAAGGCTTGTCGATGGAGACCTGACCGAACAGGTAATCGACGTCATGGTCGGCCTTGCGGCTTTTCGACAGGATCACGGTTTTGCTGGTACTGGACGTCGCGCCGCCCATGCCGTCGATTTGCTTGTCGTATGGGTCGGGGCTGCCGATTACTCGCAACAATAACGCGTCGCGAGCCGGACCTGGAATCTGCGCCGCTTCGGGCAGGTCTGTCAGGCTGAAAAACACGCCTTTGCTGGTGCCGCCGCGCATGTAGGTGGCGGGGATTTTAATTTGAGGTGCGTGGGCCATATTGATCCTTATCGGCCGGCGCAGGGCTTAAAACCCTGCGCGGCTCATCGTGTTAAACGGCAACCGCCGATTCTTCGAGGAAGTCCTGAGCGAAACGCTGCAACACGCCGCCGGCCTCGTAGATCGACACTTCTTCGGCGGTGTCGAGGCGGCAGGTCACCGGCACTTCGACGCGTTCGCCGTTCTTGCGATTGATCACCAGCGTCAGCGTCGCACGCGGGGTGCGGTCGCCAATCACGTCGTAGGTTTCGCTGCCGTCGATGGCCAGGGTGTGGCGATCGGTGCCCGGCTGGAACTCCAGCGGCAACACGCCCATGCCCACCAGGTTGGTGCGGTGGATGCGCTCGAAACCTTCAGCGGCAATCGCTTCCACACCCGCCAGACGCACACCTTTGGCTGCCCAGTCACGGGACGAACCCTGGCCGTAATCGGCGCCGGCGATGATGATCAGCGGCTGCTTGCGCTCCATGTAGGTTTCAATGGCTTCCCACATGCGCATGACCTGGCCTTCCGGCTCGACGCGAGCCAGGGAACCCTGTTTGACCTTGCCGTTTTCCCGGACCATTTCGTTGAACAGTTTCGGGTTGGCGAAGGTCGCGCGTTGCGCGGTCAAATGGTCGCCGCGGTGCGTGGCGTAGGAGTTGAAGTCCTCTTCCGGCAAGCCCATTTTCGCCAGGTACTCGCCCGCTGCGCTGTCGAGCATGATCGCGTTGGAAGGCGACAGGTGATCGGTGGTGATGTTGTCCGGCAGCACCGCCAACGGGCGCATGCCCTTGAGCGGACGAGCACCGGCCAGTGCGCCTTCCCAGTACGGCGGACGGCGAATATAGGTACTCATCTCGCGCCAGTCATACAGCGGCGTGACCTTTGGACCGGTGTCGTCGTGGATGGCGAACATCGGGATGTACACCTGACGAAACTGCTCCGGTTTCACCGAAGCTTTCACCACCGCGTCGATTTCTTCGTCGCTCGGCCAGATGTCTTTCAGGCGGATTTCCTTGCCATCGACCACGCCCAGCACATCTTTTTCGATGTCGAAACGGATGGTCCCGGCAATGGCGTAAGCCACCACCAATGGCGGCGAAGCCAGGAACGCGTTTTTCGCGTACGGGTGAATCCGCCCGTCGAAGTTGCGGTTACCGGACAGCACAGCGGTGGCGTACAGATCGCGGTCGATGATTTCCTGCTGGATCACCGGGTCCAGCGCGCCGGACATGCCGTTGCACGTGGTGCAGGCGAAGGCCACGACGCCGAAGCCCAGTTGCTCCAGTTCTGTCGTCAGACCGGCTTCATCCAGATACAACGCCACGGTTTTCGAACCCGGCGCCAGTGAGGATTTGACCCACGGCTTGCGGGTCAGCCCAAGCTTGTTGGCGTTGCGCGCCAGCAGGCCGGCGGCAATCACGTTGCGCGGGTTGCTGGTGTTGGTGCAACTGGTGATCGCGGCGATGATCACTGCGCCGTCCGGCATCTGGCCGGGCACGTCGTCCCACTGGCCGGAGATACCTTGGGCCGCGAGGTCGGACGTGGCGACACGGGCGTGCGGGTTGCTCGGGCCAGCCATGTTGCGCACCACCGAGGACAGGTCGAAGCTCAGCGCACGCTCGTATTGCGCGCCTTTCAGGCTGTCAGCCCAAAGGCCGGTCTGTTTGGCGTAATTCTCGACCAACTGCACTTGCTCGTCTTCACGGCCGGTGAGTTTCAGGTAATCGATGGTCTGCTGGTCGATGTAGAACATTGCCGCCGTGGCGCCGTATTCCGGGGCCATGTTGGAAATGGTCGCGCGGTCGCCCAAAGTCAGCGCCGAAGCCCCTTCACCGAAGAATTCCAGCCATGCGCCAACGACCTTTTGTTTGCGCAGGTATTCGGTCAGCGCCAGCACCATGTCGGTGGCGGTGATGCCCGGTTGCAGCTTGCCAGTGAGTTCGACACCGACGCTTTCCGGCAGACGCATCCACGATGCGCGACCGAGCATCACGCTCTCCGCTTCCAGGCCACCCACACCAATGGCGATCACGCCCAGCGCATCGACGTGCGGGGTGTGACTGTCGGTGCCGACGCAGGTATCGGGGAAGGCCACGCCATCACGCACCTGAATCACCGGGGACATTTTTTCCAGGTTGATCTGGTGCATGATCCCGTTGCCTGGCGGGATCACGTCGACGTTCTTGAAGGCTTTTTTGGTCCAGTTGATGAAGTGGAAACGGTCTTCGTTGCGACGGTCTTCAATGGCGCGGTTCTTCTCGAACGCTTCCGGGTCGAAGCCACCGCGTTCAACGGCCAGGGAATGGTCGACGATCAACTGCGTCGGCACCACCGGGTTCACTTGCGCCGGGTCACCACCTTGCAGGGCTATGGCATCGCGCAAGCCGGCGAGGTCGACCAGGGCGGTCTGGCCGAGAATGTCGTGGCATACCACGCGGGCCGGAAACCATGGGAAGTCGAGGTCGCGTTTGCGCTCGATGAATTGCTTCAGGGATTCGGTAAGCGTGGCCGGGTCGCAGCGACGCACAAGGTTTTCCGCCAGCACACGGGAGGTATACGGCAGGGTGTCGTAGGCGCCAGGCGAAATGGCCTCGACCGCCGCGCGGACGTCGAAATAATCCAGATGGCTGCCAGGCAGCGGTTTGCGGAATTCTGTGTTCATCGTCAGGACTCGGTCACGGTGGTTACAAAGGGTGGGCGGCTGGCACAGCTACTGAACTGAAACCGATCCCCTGTAGGCGCGAAGCTTGCTCGCGAAAGCGGTCTGTCGGTCGACATTGATGTTGAATGTCAGTCCGTCTTCGCGAGCAAGCTTCGCTCCTACAGGGGTCTCGGTTCATTCAGCAACCGGCACCGGCGCCCTCCCAGTCAGCGTTGTTCGATTGGCACGAACTTGCGCTGTTCGACGCCGACGTATTCGGCGCTCGGGCGGATGATGCGGTTGTTGGCACGCTGTTCGAACACATGCGCCGCCCAGCCGGTCAGGCGCGAGCAGACGAAAATCGGTGTGAACAACTTGGTCGGGATGCCCATGAAGTGGTACGTCGACGCATGGTAGAAGTCGGCGTTCGGGAACAGCTTCTTCTGCTCCCACATGGTTGCGTCGATGGCTTCGGATACCGGGAACAACACCGTGTCGCCCACTTCGTCGGCGAGTTTTTTCGACCAGCGCTTGATCACCTCGTTGCGCGGATCGTTGTCCTTATAGATCGCGTGACCGAAGCCCATGATCTTGTCCTTGCGCGCAAGCATGTCGAGGGTGCCTTCGACGGCCTCTTCCGGCGACGAAAAGCGCTCGATCATTTCCATCGCCGCTTCGTTGGCGCCGCCGTGCAGCGGGCCGCGCAGGGAACCGATCGCTGCTGTGATGCAGGAATACAAATCGGACAGCGTCGAGGCGCACACCCGGGCGGTGAAGGTCGATGCATTGAACTCGTGTTCCGCGTAGAGGATCAGCGAAACGTTCATCACCTTGACGTGCAACTCGCTCGGCTTCTTGTCGTGCAGCAGGTGCAGGAAATGGCCGCCGATGCAGGCTTCGTCGGTTACGCAATTGATGCGTTTGCCGTCGTGGCTGAAGCGATACCAGTAGCACATGATCGCCGGGAACGCGGCCAGCAGGCGGTCGGTTTTATCGTGCTGCTCGGAGAAGTCGTTCTCCGGCTCGATGTTGCCCAGAAATGAGCAACCAGTACGCATCACGTCCATCGGATGAGCGTCGGCGGGGATGCGTTCCAGCACCTCTTTCAGCGCTTGCGGCAGGTCGCGCAGCTTGCTCAGTTTCTGGGTATAGGCAGCCAGTTGCGCTTTGGTCGGCAGTTCGCCGTACAGCAGCAGGTAAGCCACTTCTTCAAATTGGGCGTCAGCCGCCAGGTCGCGAACGTCATAGCCGCGATAGGTCAGGCCTGCGCCCGACTGGCCCACGGTGGACAGTGCGGTTTGCCCGGCAACCTGGCCACGGAGCCCGGCGCCACTGAGTACTTTTGCTTCGGCCATTGCTGTCTCCAGTTTTTCTTGAATTTGTCAGGGAAACTTGTAGGAGCGAAGCTTGCTCGCGAAAGCGGTGTCTCAGGCGACATTGATTTTGAATGTCAGTCCGACTTCGCGAGCAAGCTTCGCTCCTACAGGGCTTTCATTACTTCTTCGCCGCAAACAACGCATCGAGCTTCTGCTCGAAGGTGTGGTAATCGATGCGATCGTAAAGCTCCATGCGCGTCTGCATGGTGTCGATCACATTCTGTTGCGTGCCGTCGCGGCGGATCGCGGTGTAGACATTTTCCGCAGCCTTGTTCATCGCCCGGAACGCCGACAGCGGGTACAACACCAGGGACACGTCGGCGGCGGCGAGTTGCTCGGTGGTATACAGCGGTGTCGCGCCAAATTCGGTGATGTTGGCCAGGATCGGCGCTTTCACGCGGCTGGCGAACAGCTTGTACATCTCAAGTTCGGTGATCGCTTCCGGGAACACCATGTCGGCACCGGCCTCGATACACGCCGCGGCGCGATCCAGCGCAGATTCAAGACCTTCCACCGCCAGCGCGTCAGTGCGCGCCATGATCACGAAGCTGTCATCGGTGCGGGCATCGACGGCCGCTTTGATGCGGTCGACCATTTCCTGCAGCGAAACGATCTCTTTATTAGGACGATGACCGCAGCGCTTGGCACCGACCTGGTCTTCGATGTGAATCGCCGCCGCGCCGAACTTGATCATCGACTTCACGGTACGGGCAACGTTGAACGCCGAGGAACCGAAACCGGTGTCCACGTCCACCAACAGTGGCAAGTCGCAGACGTCAGTGATGCGCCGCACGTCGGTCAGCACGTCATCCAGACCGGTAATTCCCAGGTCCGGCACGCCGAGGGAGCCGGCAGCCACCCCGCCACCCGACAGGTAGATAGCCTTGAAACCGGCGCGCTTGGCCAGCAGTGCGTGGTTGGCATTGATCGTGCCGACGACTTGCAGCGGATGTTCGCTGGCGACCGCATCGCGGAAACGCTGGCCTGGAGTGCTCTTGTTGGAACTCATGACTCACCTCGTTCAGTGGCTGTCGGGTTAGCGCCGTCCTGATAGTGACGGGCGATATTGCGTTTGGAGGCGCCGATGTGGCGGCGCATCAACAACTCGGCCAATTCACCGTCACGGTCGGCGATGGCATCGAGAATTCGGTGGTGTTCGGCAAACGCCTGGCGCGGCCGATTGGGCGTGGTGGAAAACTGGATGCGGTACATGCGCACCAGCTGATAGAGCTCGCCGCATAGCATCTGGGTCAGGGTGCGGTTGCCGCTGCCCTGAATGATCCGGTAATGAAAGTCGAAATCGCCTTCCTGCTGGTAGTAACCGACACCGGCCTGAAACGCCGCATCGCGCTCATGGGTTTCCAGCACCCGGCGCAGTTCGTCGATTTCTTCGACCGTCATGCGTTCAGCCGCCAGACGGCATGCCATGCCTTCCAGGGATTCGCGAATTTCGTAGAGTTCCAGCAGCTCGGCGTGATTGAGCGATACCACCCGCGCCCCGACGTGCGGCACGCGAACCAGCAGACGCTGGCCCTCCAGACGGTGAATCGCCTCACGCAGCGGCCCGCGGCTAATGCCGTAGGTGCGCGCCAGCTCTGGCTCGGAGATTTTGCTTCCCGGGGCGATCTCGCCCTTGACGATGGCCGCCTGAATGCGTCGGAAGACGTTTTCGGAAAGTGTTTCCGAGTCGTCCTGAACTGTGACCGGGGGATCGAGTTGATCCAGCATATTGTCGACACCTTGAAAACCAATGCCGCAAAAACTAGCGAATATGGCCGGTTACGTCAAAGGATAAATTGATATTGTCGACAATCGTCTAATAACCGCTCTGACCATAACGAAGCAGCCTTTGAGGATTACTGCCGTCGGCCAGCGCTGGCGCCATAAAACCACCGTGCTAGAATGCCGCCCGCATTTGCTTGTCATCTGCATTGCCTGTCATAAACAGCAGACAGGCATACGAGGGAGCTTGTGCAGCAATGCCAGGGCCTTGAATTGAAGAACGGACCGCTGCGCACCAGGATTTATGAGACTCAAGCCCTTCACCACATTCCTATGTTTTCTTGGCCTGCCAGCTTTCGCCGCGGCAGGGGAAAAGACTGTGTACGGCCTCAATGAGTACGCTTCGCTGAACGGCATCAATCTGGAAGTGGCCGCCAAACTCGACACCGGGGCGAAAACCGCTTCGTTGAGTGCCCGCGACATCAAACGTTTCAAACGCAATGGCGAATCCTGGGTGCGCTTCTATCTGGCCATCGACGCCGCGCATTCGCACCCGATCGAACGACCGCTGGCCCGTGTCAGCAAGATCAAGCGCCGGGCCGGTGACTACGACCCGGAAGAAGGCAAAAAGTACACCGCCCGTCCGGTCATCGAGCTGGATATCTGCATGGGTTCGGCTTTACGCAGCATCGAAGTGAACTTGACCGACCGCAGTGCCTTCCAATACCCGCTCCTGATCGGCTCCGAAGCGCTCAAACGCTTCGATGCGCTGGTCGACCCCAGTCTTAAATACGCTGCTGGCAAACCCGCCTGCGCCACCGACGCACATACCGCAGAGTAATTCCAATGCGCTCTCTTACCCTCCATCTGAAACTGCTGATCGCCATCCTGGTGGTGCTGGGCATTTCAGTTACGGCCTATCAGATTTTCGTGCTCGGAATTCCGGTGACCGAAGACGCTACCGACGACTTGTGGAACATCGACACCAAGGTCGAATTCGTCGCCAACGCCAAGGATCCGATCAAGATCCAGATGTTCGTACCACCGCTGAGCCGCGACTACGTGAGCCTCAACGAGAGTTTCATTTCCAATAATTACGGCGTGGCGGTGAACCGTGTCGACGGCAACCGCAAGGTCACCTGGTCGGCGCGTCGGGCCAAGGGCAACCAGACCCTTTATTACCGATTGGTGCTGACCAAGCGCTACAGCGGCGAAAAATCCAAGGTCAAAGGTCCGACTTTCCGCGACAGCATCGCCGTCGAAGGCGCGGAAAAAATTGCCGCCGAGGCCCTGCTCGCACCGATCCGTCAACACTCGGCCGACGTCGAAACCTTCATCGGCGAAGCCATCAAGCGCGTCAACAATCTCAACGACGACAACGTGAAACTGCTGCTGGGCGGCGATCCGTCCACCGCGAACAAAGCCAAAATTGTCGAGCTGGTACTGTCCATCGCCCACGTGCCGATCGAAAAGGTCCACACCATCCGCTTGGTGGCCGATCAACCACAAACGCCGGAACTCTGGTTGCGCAGCTTCAATGGCACCGACTGGCTGTACTTCAACCCGGAAACCGGCGAACAAGGCCTGCCCACCGACCGCTTGCAGTGGTGGACCGGCGATGAAAACCTGATCACCGTCGATGGCGGCAAAAAAGCCAACGTCACCTTCAGCCTGAACAACAGCGAAATGAACGCCATTCGCCTGGCCAAGCTGACCGACGAAAATTCCGACGCCAATTTCCTCGATTACTCGCTGTACGGCCTGCCGCTGCAAACCCAGCAGACGTTCATGATAATGGTGATGATCCCGATCGGCGTGCTGGTGATCCTGATCCTGCGCAACCTGATCGGCATTCAGACACTCGGCACCTTTACCCCGGTACTGATCGCCCTCGCCTTCCGGGAAACCCAACTCGGTTTCGGCATCGTGCTATTTACGATTATCACGACGCTGGGGCTGTCGCTGCGCTCCTATCTTGAACATTTGAAGCTGCAGATGCTGCCAAGGCTATCGGTGGTGCTGACCTTCGTGGTGGTGCTGATCGCGGCAATCAGCCTGTTCAGCCACAAACTGGGCCTGGAACGCGGTTTGTCGGTGGCGCTGTTCCCGATGGTGATTCTGACCATGACCATCGAACGCCTGTCGATCACTTGGGAAGAACGCGGCGGCGGCCATGCCATGAAAGTGGCGATCGGCACCCTGTTCGCCGCCTCTTTGGCGCATTTGATCATGAGCGTGCCTGAGCTGGTGTACTTCGTGTTCACCTTCCCGGCGATCCTGCTGATTCTGGTGGGCTTCATGCTGGCCATGGGTCGCTATCGCGGTTACCGCCTGACCGAACTGGTGCGTTTCAAAGCTTTCCTCAAGAAGGCTGACGCCTGATGTTCGGTCTCTGGAAAACCTGGAAAGCCCTGGAGGCCCGGGGCATCATGGGGATCAATCGGCGCAACGCAGACTACGTGCTCAAGTACAACAAGCGCAGCCTGTACCCGATCGTCGATGACAAGATCATCACCAAGGAACGCGCCATCGCCGCCGGCATCCATGTGCCGGAGCTGTACGGCGTGATCTCCACCGAGAAGGAAATCGACAACCTCAGCGAGATCATCGGCGGGCGCACCGATTTCGTGGTCAAACCAGCCCAAGGTGCCGGCGGTGACGGCATTCTGGTGATCGCCGACCGCTTCGAGGGCCGCTATCGTACGGTGTCGGGCAAGATCATCAGCCATGAGGAAATCGAGCATCAGATTTCCAGCATCCTCACCGGCTTGTACTCGCTCGGCGGTCACCGTGACCGCGCGCTGATCGAATACCGCGTGACCCCGGACCAGATCTTTAAAAGCATCAGCTATGAAGGCGTGCCGGACATTCGCATCATCGTGTTGATGGGCTATCCGGTGATGGCCATGTTGCGCCTGCCGACCCGCCAGTCCGGCGGCAAGGCCAACCTGCACCAGGGTGCCATCGGCGTCGGCGTCGATCTGGCCACCGGCCTGACATTGCGCGGCACCTGGCTGAACAACATCATTAACAAACACCCGGACACCACCAACGCAGTGGACGGCGTGCAACTGCCCTACTGGGACGGTTTCATGAAGCTCGCGGCCGGCTGCTATGAACTGTGCGGTTTGGGTTACATCGGTGTCGACATGGTGCTCGACCAAGAGAAAGGGCCACTGATTCTTGAGCTGAACGCCCGGCCCGGGTTGAACATTCAGATCGCCAACGACTGCGGGTTGACGTTGCGTACTCACGCGGTCGAAGCGCGGCTGGAAGAATTGCAGGCCCGCGGGATAATCGAAACCGTGCAGGAACGCGTGGAGTTCGTCCAGGAAATGTTCGGGCATATTCCTGCGGTCGAGGGCTGACCCCTTACACTGATCGTTCCCATGCTCTGCGTGGGAATGCATCCGTGACGCTCCGCGTCACAGACGGACGCAGAGCGTCCGTGGCGGCATTACCACGCGGAGCGTGGGAACGATCACCTCCCTCGCCACGGATGTATCTCTTGCCGACATCCCCTCTAGGAGCAAATCCCGCAGAGGACTACAATCGCTCCCCCGCCTCGATGGCTGATCTGCCCCGCCCATGCTGACCTGTTCCGTACACCCGCTGCCCTATCGCGCCAATCCCGCCGAATACTTCGCGGCGATTCGTCATGCCCCCGGTGCCGTGCTGCTCGACAGCGGTCGGCCGAGCGCCGAACGTGGGCGCTTTGATCTGCTCAGCGCCTGGCCGCTGGAGCAATTGGCCGTATTACCGGATGAAAGCGGCAGCCATTTCCTGCAACGCCTTCGCGACACGTTGACGCGACTCGGCCAAGCCACTGTTCCTTTCGACCTGCCTTTCGCCGGTGGCCTGATCGGTTATCTGAGCTATGACTTCGGCCGGCATCTGGAAAACCTGCCGAGCCAGGCGCGGGACGACCTGCAATTGCCTGACGCTCGTTTCGGGCTGTACGACTGGGCCCTGATCAGCGATCACCACCTGGCCACCAGCCAACTGGTGTTCCACCCGGCGCTGATCGACAGTGAGCGGCAGCGGCTGCTCGAATTGTTCACCCAACCGGCGGTCGGGCAGATCGCGCCGTTCAAACTGGACAGCCCGATGAGCGCCGATTTGAGCGCCGATGACTATCGACAAGCTTTCGAACGCATTCAGCAGTACATACAGGCCGGCGACTGCTATCAGGTCAACTTCGCCCAGCGCTTTCGTGCGCAATGCCAGGGCGATCCATGGGCCGCGTACTGCGCGCTGCGGGCGGCGTGCCCGACACCTTTTTCCGGTTTCCAGAGTCTGCCCGACGGCGACGCCGTGCTGAGCCTGTCGCCAGAGCGTTTTGTCAAAGTCAGTGAGCGCCACGTCGAAACCCGTCCGATCAAAGGCACCCGCCCTCGCGGCCTGACTGCAGTTGAAGATGCGGCGAACGCCGCCGAACTGCTGGCCAGCCCCAAGGACCGCGCGGAAAACCTGATGATCGTCGATTTGCTGCGCAACGACCTCGGCCGAACCTGCCGCATCGGCTCGGTACGGGTACCGGAGCTGTTCAGTCTGGAAAGCTATCCGAACGTGCATCACCTGGTGAGCAGCGTGACCGGCGAGCTGGCGAATGACAAGGATGCGCTGGATTTGATCGCTGGCAGCTTCCCCGGCGGCTCGATTACCGGCGCGCCGAAGATTCGGGCGATGCAGATCATCGATGAGCTGGAACCGACCCGTCGTGGGTTGTATTGCGGTTCATTGCTGTACCTGGACGTGCGTGGGGAGATGGACAGCTCCATCGCCATTCGCAGTTTGCTGGTCAAGGATGGGCAAGTGTGCTGCTGGGGTGGCGGCGGAATCGTCGCGGATTCGGACTGGCAGGCGGAATATCAGGAATCGATAACCAAGGTGAAGGTGCTGCTCGATACACTGCAAAACCTCTGATATCAGGCTTCTGTGGCGAGGGGGCTTGCCCCCGTTCGGCTGCGCAGCAGTCGTAAACCGGTGTAAGCGTTGCATCCGCGGAATCCGGTTCTGGGGCCGCTTCGCGCCCCAACGGGGGCAAGCCCCCTCGCCACAAGTATCGGTTTACAAACTCAACGCCCGATTCGAAGCCTTGATGAACTCTTGCTTCAACTCCGCAAAGCTGTGCACCGCCGGGAATTGCGGAAACTCGCGAATCACATTGTCCGGTGCATGGAACAGAATCCCCGCATCCGCCTCGCCCAGCATCGTCGTATCGTTGTAAGAATCTCCTGCCGCAATCACCCGGTAATAGAGGCTCTTGAACGCCAATACCGACTGACGCTTGGGGTCTTTCTGACGCAACTGATAGCCGGTGACCCGACCCGCATCGTCGGTAATCAGACGATGGCAAAGCAAGGTCGGGAAGCCCAGTTGACGCATCAGTGGCTGGGAGAATTCGTAAAAGGTGTCCGACAGAATCACCACCTGGAAACGCTCACGCAGCCAGTCGACGAATTCGCTGGCGCCCTCCAGAGGCTTTAGCGTGGCGATCACTTCCTGAATGTCGGAAAGCTTCAGGCCATGTTCGTCAAGAATCCGCAAGCGCTGCTTCATCAACACGTCGTAGTCGGGAATGTCCCGGGTGGTGGCCCTGAGAGAGTCAATCCCGGTTTTTTCGGCGAAGGCGATCCAGATTTCCGGGACCAGCACACCTTCAAGATCCAGACAGGCAATTTCCACAAGACACTCCCATTTTGTACTGTTTATTGAGTCGAGCGAGCAAAAGGCCTGCCGAACTCTAGCGACTCGCCCTCCTCTGTGCAATGCAGAGGGCACACCAGCCGCCGCAGGATTTTGTTACCATCGGCGGCATATAGAGCGCCCAGCGCCACCGACCTGTAGGAAGCCGCCCTGATGAGCCCATCGTTCGATGTCGTGGAACTCGCCACGACCTATGCCAACAAATCCGCACAGGACATCCTGAAACTCGCGTTCGCCGAGTTCGGCGATGACCTGTGGATATCTTTCAGCGGCGCCGAGGATGTGGTGCTGGTGGACATGGCCTGGAAGCTGAACAAGAACGTCAAGGTGTTCAGCCTCGACACCGGTCGTTTGCACCCCGAAACCTACCGCTTCATCGAGCAGGTGCGCGAGCACTACCAGATCGATATCGAAGTGGTATCGCCGGACTCCACCAAGCTCGAACCTTTCGTGAAGGAAAAAGGCTTGTTCAGTTTCTACAAGGACGGTCACGGCGAGTGCTGCGGCATCCGCAAGATCGAGCCGTTGCGTCGCAAGCTCTCGGGTGTTAGCGCTTGGGCCACCGGCCAGCGTCGGGACCAGAGCCCGGGCACCCGCAGCGCGGTCGCGGTGCTGGAAATCGATACCGCGTTCTCCACCCCGGAACGCACGCTGTATAAATTCAACCCGCTGGCGCAAATGACCAGCGAAGAGATCTGGGGCTACATCCGCATGCTGGAGCTGCCGTACAACAGCCTGCATGAGCGCGGGTTCATCAGTATTGGTTGCGAGCCTTGCACCCGTCCGGTATTGCCGAACCAGCATGAACGCGAAGGTCGTTGGTGGTGGGAAGAAGCCACGCAGAAAGAATGCGGACTGCATGCGGGAAATATCATCAGCAAATCGAAAGCTTGAAAATCACTGTCTTAGACCGCGTTATCGTTCATCGCGGGCAAGCCTCGCTCCCACAGGTTTTGTGTCGTTCTGTGGGAAGGCTTGCCCGCGATGGCCACCCACAGATTTGTATCGTTCTGTGGGAGCGTGGCTTGCCCGCGATGGCCACGCCTCGGTCCAAAGCCAGGCTCAAAGCGCGCTGAACCGCCGCCCCAACTCCTGCTCCGAAAACTGTTCAATGACGAAATCGACAAACGCCCGGGTTTTGCCCGGCAGCAGTTTGTGTTCGGCGTAATAAATGGAAATGTTGCCGTCATCGACGTACCAGTCAGGCAGCACCCGCTGCAACGTACCCGCCTCCAGATAGCCCACGGCAAACGGCATGCTCACCAGCGCAATGCCCAACCCCTGAGCCGCCGTGGCGCAGGCGGCTTCCGAATCGCTCATGGTCATCCGCGCCTTGAGCGTCAGCGGGCTGTGTTGCCGGGTGCGACTGGTCAACTGCCAGGAACGCACGCGCCCCGTCTGGGGCGAGCGTATCAAGATGCCGTCGTGATGTTTGAGGTCGTCGGGCTCGATGATCGCCTCGTGCCCCGCCAGGTAGTGGGCTGAAGCCACCAACACCCGATGGGCCGGCGTCAACTTGCGCGCCACTACGCCTTGGGGCAGCTCGAATCCGCCTCCAATCGCCGCATCGAAACCCTGGCCGATCAGGTCGACCTGGCGGTTATCGAAATGCCAGTCCGGGTTGATCGCCGGAAATCGCCGTAGAAACTCGCCCAGCAACGGCACGATGTACAAACGCCCGAACACTGTGCCCATGCTGACTTTCAATGTGCCGGCGGGACGTCCTTCGGCGCTGGCCAGGTTGGCCACGGCATTCTGGATCGTGTGCAGGCTGGCGCTGACTTCGCCCAGAAACAGCTGACCGGCCTCAGTCAGCGTCAGGCTGCGCGTGCTGCGCTGGAACAGCCGCACACCCAGTCGCACCTCCAGCTTGGCAACGCTCTTGCCCACCGCCGCCGGCGTCAGGCTCAAGCGCCGCGCTGCTTCGGCGAAGCTGCCAACCTCGGCGCTACGCACGAAGCATTCGATACTGCTGAAGGTTTCCATAGGCGCCACTATAAACTTCTGGTTTACACAGACTATAGCAATGACGGTCTATCCGGCGGGGAATGCTAAGCCGATACTCGACTCCGACAACAAGGCAACCCGCCTTGAATTTTCTGGAGATCGACATGACCACTCAACACCTCAGCGGTAAAGTAGCTCTGATTCAAGGCGGTTCACGCGGCATCGGTGCTGCCATCGTCAAACGCCTGGCCGCCGAAGGCGCTTGCGTGGCCTTCACTTACGTAAGCTCCACCGCAAAAGCCGAGGAATTGCAAAACAGCATCACCACCACAGGCGGCAAAGCCCTGGCCATCAAGGCTGACAGCGCCGATGCCGTCGCGATCCGCAATGCCGTTAATGCCACTGTCGAAGCCTTCGGTCGCCTGGACATCCTGGTCAACAACGCAGGCGTCCTGGCCGTCGCACCGCTGGAAGACTTCACACTCGAAGATTTCGACCAAACCTTGGCAATCAATGTGCGCAGTGTGTTCATCGCCACTCAGGAAGCGGCCAAACACATGACCGAAGGCGGTCGCATCATCAATATCGGCAGCACCAATGCCGAGCGCATGCCCTTCGCCGGTGGAGGCCCGTACGCCATGAGCAAATCGGCGCTGGTCGGCCTGACCAAAGGCCTGGCCCGCGACCTCGGCCCGCGGGGTATCACCATCAACAACGTGCAACCGGGCCCGGTCGACACCGACATGAACCCTGCCAACGGCGACTTCGCTGAAAGCCTGATCCCGCTGATGGCCGTGGGTCGTTACGGCAAAGTGGAAGAAATCGCCAGCTTCGTCGCTTATCTTGTCGGCCCCGAAGCCGGTTACATCACCGGTGCCAGCCTGACCATCGACGGTGGTTTCGGCGCCTGATACAGGTCACTGCGTAAGCGGATTGATAGAGTGAGGGGGGGCTTTTGTGGTGAGGGGCTTTATGTGGCGAGGGGGCTTGCCCCCGTTCGACTGCGCAGCAGTCGTAAACCAGTCACCGGGGGGCTTCGCGCCCCAACGGGGGCAAGCCCCCTCGCCACAAAAGGCCCCTCCCCCATCAGACAGGCATTAAGCCCACTCAAGCGCCGGCAAACCACATGCACTGGGCTTGAACGCCTTCAACGTACGAAGAATGCCATCGGCGTGTGCGTACTTTTCGTCGGCCATCGCCGCATCCGGAATCGCTATCGCCGTCATCCCCGCCGCTTTCGCCGCCGTGACACCGAACGGCGAATCCTCGAACACCAGGCAATCCCCGGGCGCGACACCCAGGCGCCGCGCCGCCGTCAGGAAGATATCCGGCGCCGGTTTGGCGGCACCCACTTCCGGGTCATCCGCAGTGACGATGAAGTCGAACAGCGCGAACCAGTCGCGGTGCAAGGTGGTTTTCTGGCCAAACGACTGGCGCGAAGAACTGGTGCCCACCGCGATAGGAATGTTGTTGGCCTTCAAGTGCCGAACCAGCTCTTCTGCTCCGGGCATCGCCAGCGCCGTCGGAAAACGCTCGCGCATTAAGGGCTCACGGATCACCAGGAACTCCTCGGCAGTGATCGGCAGGTCCAGCGCCTGGACCACATAGCGCGCCAGATCATAGGCGCCACGACCGATGATGTTCTGCTTGACGCGCCAGTCGAAGGTCCGGCCGTAACGCCCGGCAATGATCGACGTGACCTCTGTGTAAATGCCCTCGGTGTCCAGCAACAAGCCGTCCATGTCGAAAATCACGGCCTTGATCGGGCCGAACTCATCCAAGGGTGCATTCATCGCATCTGATCCGATTTCTCACGACATCCCAAGAACGGCCTAGGCACGCCGGGATCGTGATGGATTAAAGGGTTCAGCAGCATAGCGAGCACGGTTGGCGGAGAGCAACGGACAATGCCTGGCGGATACAAAAAACTGTCTCGGGACGCCCGCGATGATTTAGCGATTTCCCCTACACCAAACACCACCTTTCCCGACTTCTTTTCTCGTTGATCCCCCGCAAAGTCTTGCGCTCCAGATTAATCAGCGCGAGGGACTGCGAATGTTCGAACCTGACAAGGTCCTGGCCTTGAACAATGCCATCGGCCTGCTCGTGGTCGCTGCCATGGACCCCGAGCAGCCGGACGTCGAAGCGTTGCTCGGTGACTTTCGACTCTGCCTCAACGACTACGAGGCCTGGGCGGAAAACTTCTGGACCGTTGGGGCACTGGATGTCGAACAGGTGTTCAAGGTCGGCAACGAAGTCCGGCTCAGCGCACCGAAAGATTCCACTACCCCTGTCAGTTCAACGCTCGCCATGTGCCCTGCCAGCGGTCCGTTGACACTGGTGCACCTGTTTGAAGCCGCACGTTTCGTGCCGATCGGCGATACGCCGGTGATGCTCGAACCGGTTATCTCGCAGCGTAAGGGTGAACTGACGTTCGGTGAGCCCGTCCACGAAATCATCGGCCCCAGCGGCATCCTCGAAATCCCCGACTGCTGGCGTGGCCAGCGTTATCGCATCACCTTCTTTCCCAACGTTGGCGCTGATCACGTCAAAGCGCTCTATGCCTCCTATCAAGGCGTGATCGGCGAGCTGGAAGGCTGGTTGCGCAATGAATGGTCGAATGAATTCGAGCCTTTATGGGCAGGTTTCTCCGAGGCAACCTTCACTCAGCGCTACGGCCTGCTGCAACAGGCCGACTGGCGCGGCCTCGAGCGTGCGCTGCAGGGTTTGTGGGATGACGTGAAGCAGGTCTACGCCCTGGTGGCAGATCTGCAAGCCAATAGCGAAAAACTCCTTGAATACCTGACCGAAGGCGAGCTTGAGACGCTGCTCAATGCCTCGTCTGAAGCCATCGCCAATGTGTTGCTGATGTTGAGCGATGAGCCATTGATGTTCATCCATCTCGCCGCCTTCATCAGCTGGATGAAGATGTTACCGCCGCAGCACATCGCTGAAGTCGTGGCGCACATTCGTACAGAATTATTGATCAGTTTCCTGCTGGTGCGTCTCACCGGCCCTACGGGCCTGAAGCTCGGCATGAGCGCCAAAGTACTGGACAAGATCAAGTCCCGGCAGGCGCGACAGTGGTTGGCGGCGGCCAGTTTGCGACTGGCCGAACTAACGGCCAAATCTGACCTGACAGCCCACGCTGGCGCGCTCAAACCGCTCGTGGTCAGCGCGCGAAATGCACCGCTGAAACCTGCACCAACCGTTCCGCTACAGATCAGTGCCGGCGACTCGCCGGTTATGCAGGTGAACAATCCAGTCGCCATCGCTCGCGACAAATCCAACGCCATGACCCGGCTGGGGCGTCACGAACCTTACGACGATGCACCGAGTCAGGCGAAAACCCCTAACGGCGACAGCACCGATTGCGCGGCACTGACCTGCACCAACGGCTGCCCGGTGTCGATGGTCACCGGTGAAGAGCTGCTGACCCTCACCGACGGTTCGTTGGACGGCATCCTGTCGTTCGACTTCACCCGGCTCTACCGCACCAGCGCGGCGCAAGTCGATTGCGGGCTGGGCTTTGGCTGGAGCCATTCGCTCGCCCATCGGCTGGAAATCGAGGGTGATCAGGTCGTCTGGATCGACCACGAGAACCGCCGCACCACCTTTCCACTGCCAAACCGCGAACGCCCGGCGATTCACAACAGCCTGTCACGCGCGGCGATTTACCTTGGGAATGAGTCGGAAGAATTGATTCTTGCGTTGGCCGGCGAGACGAGCCGGTTCTATCACTTTCAAGAGGGTCGCTTGACGGCGATCAGCGACGCCTACAACAACCGACTCCACATCACTCGCGACCGTCAGCAGCGCATCCAGCGCCTCGATAACGGCGCCGGTCGTTCCCTGCTGTTGTGCTACGAGCGCAGGCACCTCGTCGCCATCGAATATCAGTCGTTTCATCCCACCGATGCTGGAGGTGAAGCCTGGCGTACAGAGCAGACGCTGATTTTCTATCGCTACGACGCCCGCCAACGCTTGATCGAAACGACCAACGCCGCCGGTGAAAGCGAGCGTTACGATTACGACGACCAGCACGTGATTCTGCAGCGGCAACTGGCCGGTGGGGCGAGTTTCTTCTGGGAGTGGGAACGGTCCGGCAAGGCGGCGCGCTGTATCCGCCACTGGGCGTCGTTTTCGCAGATGGACACGCGTTACGTCTGGGACGACGAGGGCCGCGTCACCGTCCAGAACCTCGATGGCAGCGAAGAGGTTTACGTCCACGACGATCGGGCGCGGCTGGTGCGCAAGGTCGAGTTGGACGGTGGCGAACACCTCAAGGCCTATGACGATCAGGGCCGCTTGGTGGCCGAACAGGATCCGCTCGGCGCCGTCATCGAATACCGCTACGACGAAGTCGGACGGCTGGTCGCGCTGATTCCGCCGGAAGACGAGCCAACGGCCTACGAGTACCGCAACGGTTTCCTGCATGCGCGGTATCGCGGTCAAGCGGTGTGGAAATACCAGCGCAATGCGCAGGGCGATGTCATCGAAGCGACCGCTCCTGACGGGAATATCACCCACTATCACTACGACGACAAAGGTCAGCTGCTGTCGATCCGCTACCCGGACACCAGTCGGCATGTGTTTGCCTGGAATGGTTTGGGGCAGTTGCTCGAGGAAACGCTGCCGGACGGTAGCCAGCGGCGCTTTTCCTACGATGCACTGGGCCGAAGGATTACCCGTCAGGACGAACACGGTGCGCTCACCCGTTACCAATGGGACGCCGTCGGCCGACTGGTTCAGGCGACGCTGCCGACCGGCGCCAGCCGCGGTTTCAGCTACAACGCCTACGGCAAGATCACCGCCGAGCGCGATGAACTGGGCCGCGTCACCCGCTACGAATACGCCGATGACCTGCACCGGGTCAGCCGCCGCATCAACCCCGACGGCACCCAGCTCCAATACCGCTACGACAATGCCCAGCTGCTGCTCACGGACATCGAAAACGAAGCCGGCGAACACTATCGGCTGGACTACACGCCCGGCGGATTGATCCGACAGGAAACCGGCTTCGATGGCCGCCGCACCGCCTACAGCTACGATCTCAATGGCAACCTGCTGGAGAAAACCGAGTTTGGCGATGACGGCTCACGGCTGATCACGGCTTATGAGCGGGACTCGGTCGGACGGTTGCTGGTCAAGACGCTGCCCGACGGTATCCAGGTTAAATACCGCTACGACAGCCTCGGCCGATTGGTCAGTGTCGACGACGGCCACGACCATCCGCTGGAATTCGAATACGACCAGCAAGATCGGCTGATCACCGAGCACCAGGGCTGGGGCACCTTGCGTTATCGCTACGACGCCTGCGGCCGACTTAACCACCTGCGCCTGCCGGACAACAGCAAACTCGATTATCACCACGCCAAGGGTGGCGCCCTGACGGGTATCGGCCTCAACGGCGCCCGACTCACCACCCACCAGTTTGCATTCGGCCGCGAGTTGCAACGCCAACAAGGTCAGCTCACCAGCGAATACTCATACGACGATCAGGGCCGATTGAAAGCGCATGCCGTCAGCCAACAGAAACAAGCGCTCTACCGTCGCGATTTTGCCTACAGCGCCAACGGCAATCTCGACCACATCGCCGACACCCGCCATGGCCAGCGCAGCTACCAGTACGACGCGCTCAACCGCCTGACCCGCGTGCGCCACTCTCGCGACCAGCCACCGGAAAGCTTCGCCCACGACCCGGCCGGCAACCTGCTGGTGCAAGACCGGCCCGGCCCGGCCACCATCAAAGGCAACCGCCTGTTGATGCAGGGCGATTGCCACTTCGATTACGACGCTTTCGGCAATCTGATCCGCGAACGCCGCGGCACCGGGCAGAAACTCGTCACCGAGTACCGCTACGACGGCCAGCACCGGTTGATCGGTGTCACGTTGCCGGACAGTCGTCGTGTGAGTTATCGCTACGACGCCTTCGGCCGCCGCATCAGCAAAACCGTCGACGGCAAAACCACCGAGTTCTTCTGGCAGGGCGATCACCTCGTCGCCGAACACAGCCAGGATCACCATCGCAGCTATATCTACGAACCGGGCAGTTTCCGCCCACTGGCCATGCTCGACGGCAAAGGCCCGCGCCAGGCCTGCCCGTTCTACTACCAACTCGACCACCTCGGCACGCCGCAAGAACTCACCGACTACAGCGGCGACATCATCTGGGCCGCCCGATACACCGCCTATGGCCGCCTCACCCGCCTCAACCGCGACACCCACCAGGTCCTCGATCAGCCGCTGCGCTTTCAGGGCCAGTATTTCGACGCCGAAACCGGCCTGCATTACAACCGGCACCGCTACTACAATCCAGACATCGGACGGTACCTGACGCCGGACCCGAGCAAGTTGGCGGGTGGGTTAAACGGGTATCAGTACACGCGCAATCCCACGGGCTGGGTTGATCCGTTGGGATTGAGTGATTGTCCTGGAGGGGATGGGTGTAAGAAGCCGTCGTTTGGGGATGAAGATCCGGCGGGTAAGGTGGGAGTTGATGAGGGGGAGCCTGGAACCCCAAAACAAGAGAACTATTATTTGTATCGAGGTGACGACCGAGAACCATGGGAAATTTTTGAGGCAGGATTTGAGCCCTTGGGAGATAGTACAGATCTGTTTCTGCATGCATCAGATAACAGAAGCCCTCCCAGTTATTTTGTCAGCACTACGACAAACGAAAAAGAGGCGACAAAGTTTGCCACAGGCTACGGCCTTGCCGACGGATATATATATGTTTTAAAAAACATTCGCGGCATCGATGTAAATAAAGAATTGGGCATGATGTCACCACATCGGCGTGAGGTTGAAATAGCAATCCCAGGAGGAATAAAAAATCACGATATCGTGGGTGCCACCCCCGTCTATGACGATGGTAGCTATAAGGGCTACTCAATACCCAACCCTTTCAGGAAGCAACCATGAAAACAATAGAAATTTTAATAAAAAATCATGGCCTCATAGAAAGCGCCACAATCGAATGTGACAGAAAAAAACCGACACTCACATTCACGATGCAAAGTGGTTTAAAAAAAGTTTATACAGCCTTTGACCTTTACGTATGCTTTGGCATGTTAAGAGCAGACCATCCCGAGATAAATTTCTTGTGCAAAGGCGCTAAATTAAATGTTCATCCTTCACGAATGTCTTCCCAAATGTCTGGCGGCTTGGTCGCATACGAACTTAAACTTGGAAAACCTAGCGAAGAAGAGGACATAGTAAGAATTTTCGACTACGAAGACGAAAACATTACTAACGATATTGAAGAGCAAAGAACCTTCTATAAAAACTGGATCGACTCATTAATTAAAATGCAAAAAAAACCTGAAGATAACAATCCATAACCAACAGGGTCGCGCAAAGCGTCAAGCATTAGTTACGCCTATGCAAAACTCCAAAGCCCAGCTCGACGCTGGGCTCAATTCTTCGATACACACTCTGGCTTAGCCGCCAGAGCCATCGACCTTATCCCCACTACCTACTCCACTACCGCTCTCATCAATTTCAAAACCACCTGATTCTCCAGACCCACTTCCAGAACCACTCCCCATCGAACTGCCATCGCTCATCGACCCACTTCCCTTCCCCGGGCTGGTGCTACTCCCGCTGGCATCACCACCATTCCCACCACCAATGGTGTCCGGTGGCGGCACCTTCCCATCCGAGGCGCCCGCATTCATTTCCGAATAAGGGGGCATTCCGCCCTTGTCGACCGGCGCATCGCGGCCAGAAGACTGAGCAAACGCCGCCAATGAACTGATCGACAATAAGCCAACCACCGTCAGCGTCGTCAGTTTTGACCTGATCATGACGCACCTCCTTAAAGAGTGCTTTACCTGAAGTCTGGCCGCAGTCGCTTTTTAAAGGTGCCGCGCAATCGACAAGCGGTGATGGATCGCTGCGCAGGTTTCAACTCGGCTCTCCCGATAGATCGTCGCCGGCAATGTCTGGATCATCGGGATGGGCTTCCACATCACCGCGCTTCACATCATCGGTGGGCACTTGCTCCACGGCGGTGTCGTCATCGTCGGGCGGGCGCTGGTCGCGACTCAGGGAATCGGTGGGTGAAGGCAGCGGGTATTCAGGGGTATCGTCGTCGATATCGGAGTCTTTTGGATCAGCGTTCATAACGCACCTCTCAATGGACCTGAAAAGCAGATCCTGACATTTCGAGGACAACGCGATAGGCGCGGTTCGATCAGAGGGACGATCGGTCGGTCTGGCCGTAAAGCACGATTACTCGTCATCTTCCTCGTCGTATTCGTCGTACTCGCAATTGCCCACATCGCCTGCATCATCGGCATCGTTGAGCGGCACCGTGGCGTCGTCCATCAGCGACCCCGGATCTTCGTTGCCAGGATCATTGATCGGACCTTCATCTTCCATACTTTCAGTTTCCGGAGTCATGACCTGCCTCACAACGTTCAGGGGGGTATTAGTTCGAGGCGTCCGGCGGGCAAACGTTCCAGAGTCCTGGTGACAGACGCGAAAAACCCGGCGCGGGGGCCGGGTTTCTTGTCACTCGATATCGAGTTAGTGATGCTTGTACTTATTTTTATGTTTGTGCTTGTGTTTGCCACCGCCAGAATGCGAACTGTCGTTGTCGTTACCCAGGTTGCTGCCCACCGCGCCACCGGCTGCACCGCCCACGCCAGCGCCAATGGTCGAACCGGTGGAGCCGCCCAGACTATTGCCGATGACCGAACCGCCCGCCGCGCCGATACCGCCGCCAACAGCCGCTTCTGTTCGACTGCCCTTGCGCGCACCGACCGCGCTGCCCGCCGCACCACCGACGCCCGCGCCAACCGCTGCTCCGGTGCTGCCGCCTAGTTGACCGCCGACCACGTTACCCAAGGCGCCGCCAAGACCACCGCCCACTGCAGCGGTGCCGTCGCTGGCAGCCATTGCACCCTGAGCAATCAAAAGTCCAAAAACCACCGTGGATAATGTCAAACGCATGATAGGAACCTCTAATTTCCGCATCGGGGGAAGATCGTGCCGCGGATAGGCATCAGTCTGGCTTCTGCCTCTGTTGAACAGCGAATCAGATACCGACTGTAAGAGCTTTGAGCCACATCCTGTAGAAACGTTCCAAAACGAAAAAGCCCGGCATTGAGCCGGGCGTCTTCAGCGGGATCATCTCAGGATCAGTGGCCTTTTTTGGACAGATTGCTGCCCACGCCGCCGCCCAATGCACCGCCCAGACCGGCACCGATGGTGGAGCCAGTCTTGCCACCCAAACTGTTGCCGATCAACGAACCGCCCGCCGCGCCAACACCGCCGCCGATGGCCGCTTTGGTGCGGCTGCCTTTGCGTGCTGCAACCGCACTGCCAGCTGCACCCGCCACGCCGGCACCAATCGCTGCACCTGTGCTGCCGCCCATTTTCTGACCGACCACATTACCCAGCGCGCCACCCAGACCACCACCGAGCGCAGCAGTGCCATCACCGGCAGCCATCGCACCTTGAGCAAACAGAAGGCCCAGAACCAGAGCAGGCAGTGTCAAACGCATAACGAGAACCTCAAGAAAGGGGGAAACCGGAAGGCCGGAGATTGAATGCTTAAGAGGAGGCAAAGTCCGGACACAAACACGGAACAACCTCGTCATTGGCGACGGTTGGACAGCATTTATGGGAAAGGTTTTATGACAGGCAAAAAAAAGCCCGCTGGGGAGACGGGCCAGGGTACTGCTTTCTAACGGATGAGCTGAGACTACGTAGGAAGGTGTGAAAAGATTGTGAAAAAAGTCGCATTGTTGCAAGACGTTTCCCCACATTATCGCCAAGCCGCTTTTCACCCTTCAAAAACAAGAAACCCCGCTCGATGGCGGGGCTCTGTACGGTCACTGTTTACTTCCTGGAAGACGCACGCAGCTTGGGCATGAATTTCGATTTAGGTCCCCGAGTTCGAGGCACCGTAGATTTGATTTTGTTGATTTTGATACGGTCTTCACCGAAGCTCGGCACATAGTCCGTCTGACCACACTGCACACAATTATTGATTGGAAACTCCGCCCCGTCGTCTTCGATATACGGCTCAGTCATATCTTCGCTCCTCTCAACGGGTCGATACCGGCAAGCCCTTTTTGCCTGAAAAATATCGACCACCCAGGATTTTGAGACTAGCTGGTCATTCCAAGACTTGTGATTCAGATTGTTGCATGATCGACGAATGGCCGGTGCAGCCTCCTACCTTAGCTTCACTGCTGTCCCGGTCACAAACACCACTACCATCCCACCTTTACCGGCCGGCATGCTGATCTCATAGTCGAGCCCTACCACCGCATCCGCCTGAAGCGCCCGCGCCCGCTCCTTGATCTCGTCGGTTGCCTGAATCCGCGCATCCTTCAATGCTCGTTCCAACGTTTGTGAACGCCCACCGAAAAAATCCCGCATGCCTGCGAACAGATCGCGGATCACGTTGACCCCCTGCACCGACTCAGCGCTGACGATGTCCAGATAAGCAGTGATTTGCCGGCCTTCGATGGTGTGGGTTGTGGTGGTGATCATGAAAATGTCCTTGTTCAGAGCTGCCGTCGATTGGGTGAAACGATGGGAAACGGCGCGAGAATTGAGTATAGAGATCGATTCCCGTCGAGCGGGTTGCCAGTTTAACAGGGGGGCTGAACGCACCTGAAATGGGGCTTAGGGGAGCTTGAAAAAGCGGCAGCCAGTGACAGCCATGATTGAATAATCCAGACACCAGAAACCACAAAACCCCTGACTTCTCTCGAAATCAGGGGTTTTGTGTACATCGAATTTGGCGGTGAAGGAGAGATTCGAACTCTCGATACAGTTTCCTGTATACACACTTTCCAGGCGTGCTCCTTAAGCCACTCGGACACTTCACCGTATCTCGTCAAACATGTTCTGTCTGTCGAGGCGCGCTAATGTAGTCGAAAGCTTTTCTGATGGCAAATTTTTTTTGCAGAATTTTCATGCGGTTAGCGATTTAGTCGTTCCGCTGGCTGCCGTGCCATGGCAAATCCGCCAATCTCCGGCTTCGCATCCTCTCCTATATAGAGGGGAATGCGCGGCTGGCGTGGCCGGCGACGCTTGCCGGGCGGGGAAAAGGTGACCGAGCGGTCAGTCACGGCGCTTTACCTGGCCTACGACGGTGAGTAACGTCTGGCTTACTTTATTAATAGGATTGGCGTCATGAGTGAGTTGATTTCCTACCATCTCGAAGACGGTATCGCGACCCTGACCTTGAGCAATGGCAAGGTCAATGCCATCTCACCGGATGTGATTGTTGCGTTTAACGCAGCCCTGGATCGGGCGGTGGCGGATCGGGCGGTGGTGATCATTACCAGTCAGCCGGGTATTTTTTCGGGTGGTTATGACTTGAAGGTGATGACGGCCGGCCCAAAAGAAGCGATTGCATTGGTGGCTGCCGGTTCGACGCTGGCTCGTCGCCTGTTGTCGCACCCCTTCCCGGTGGTCGTGGCGTGTCCTGGGCATGCGGTGGCCAAGGGTGCGTTTATTTTGTTGTCGGCTGACTACCGCATTGGTGTCGATGGCCCGTTCAGCATTGGTCTGAATGAAGTGCAGATCGGCATGACCATGCACCATGCCGGTATCGAGCTGGCGCGTGATCGTCTGCGCAAGTCGGCGTTTCATCGCGCGGTGATCAATGCCGAGATGTTCAATCCGCAGAGTGCCGTGGATGCCGGTTTCCTTGACCTGGTGGTGTCGGCCGAAGAGCTGCAAGGCGCAGCGCTAGCGGCGGCTCGTCAGTTGAAGAAGCTTAATATGACGGCCCATAAAAATACCAAGCTGAAAGTGCGCAAGGCACTGCTGGAGACGCTGGACAACGCGATCATCCTGGATCAGGAATATATGGGTTAAGCCCGAAAGCGCTGTACGAAAAGCCCGACCGTCGTGTCGGGCTTTTTTGCCTGTGTGGTTTAAAGCCTACAACCGCTCTAGACCGCATCTGCCCCATAAGTCGGGAATATGCGCTCAAATATCGGCTATCTCCCACTTCTATAGCGGCAATTGCCGAAAACAGTACACCTCCGTACACTGCGCCACCTTTTGTCCCGGTGGGCCCTTTAAATGTTGTTTGTGTTTCGTATGTTATTGATGGGCTTGCACTTTATTCTGGCCGGTATGCTTGGGGTGATTATCGGTCTGTGCCGGCCGTTCAATCCGGACAACAGCCGTTTATGCGCGCGTCTGTATGCATGGCCGGCGATGTGCATTCTGCGTTTGCGGGTGAAGGCTGACGTCGGGCCGTTGATGGATAAGCCTGACAGCTGCGTGATCGTTGCGAACCACCAGTCCAACTACGATCTGTTTGTATTCGGTAATGTGGTACCCCGCCGCACCGTGTGCATTGGCAAGAAGAGCCTGAAGTGGGTGCCGTTGTTCGGGCAGTTGTTCTGGCTGGCCGGCAATGTGTTGATCGACCGCGGCAATGCCCACAAGGCACGCCAGTCGATGCTGACTACGACTCGCACCTTGCAGCATGAAGACACCTCGATCTGGGTTTTCCCCGAAGGCACGCGCAACCTTGGCGAAGAGCTGCTGCCCTTCAAGAAAGGCGCGTTCCAGATGGCGATTGCCGCAGGCGTGCCGATTGTTCCGGTGTGTGTCAGCAGTTACGTCAAACACATGCGATTGAACCGCTGGCGCAGTGGGAAAATTCTGATCCGTTCGTTACCGGCGATTCCTACGGCTGGATTGAGCCTGGATGACATGCCGATGCTGATTGCCCAGTGCCGCGAGCAGATGCGCGAATGCATCGACTCGATGGATCGGCAATTACAGGCCGCTTGAAAAAAACCCGCCGTGCGCGGGTTTTCTTTGCCTGCGAACTCTACAGATTTCGCTGACTCTGAAGCAGCAGACAAGGTTAAGCTCAATCCTGCTTGCCACTGCATATTTGCTAATACAAAGCGCTAAAAGAAGTGAACCAAAATCATGGGTAGAGTCGTTGCTGCTGCGGTTTACAGTGCCGGTAAGAAGGTCACCAATATCACGCTCGATGAAGGCGCTGCCTGGGCTGCCAAGCCTGGCCACTTTGTCTGGATTGGTTTGGAAGAGCCGAACGCCGAAGAGCTGTTCAATTTGCAACGTCAGTTCAACCTGCATGAACTGGCCATCGAAGATGCCCTGGAAAAACACAGCCGACCGAAACTGGAAACGTTCGGTGACGCGCTGTTTATCGTGACGTATTCGCCGGTCCGCGATGAAGGAAAACTGGAGTTCATCGAGACTCATATCTTCGCCGGAAAAGGCTACATCATTACCGCACGCAATGGTCATTCAGCGTCCTACGCCTATGTCCGACAGCGTTGTGAGGCGCGGCCGCTGTTACTGGAGCACGGGGAAGATTTCGTACTCTATGCCATCCTCGACTTCGTGATTGAAAACTACCAGCCCGTGGGTGAGGCGATCCATGCCGAGATCGATGAACTGGAACACAACGTCATGCGCAATTCTTTGAACGAGCATGACATCCAGAAACTCCATAGCCTGCGCCGCGACGTATTGCGCTTGCGCCGGTATGTGGCGCCAATGGTGGAGATTGGTGAGGAACTGCAGAAGCTGAACTTTCCATTCATTGACAAGAACATGCGCCCGTATTTCCGTGATGTGCAGATTCATGTCACGCGGCAGATGGAAGACCTGATGACGCTGGCGGACATTGCCAGCCAGACCATTGAGGTGGGGATATTGCTGGAGGCGTCGCGGCAGAGCGTGGTGCAGCGCAAGTTTGCAGCGTGGGCAGCGATTCTGGCGTTCCCGACGGCGGTGGCCGGGATCTACGGGATGAACTTCGAGAACATGCCGGAATTGACTTGGCATTACGGATATTTCGGAATACTGGGATTTATCGCCGTGGGGTGCGTCGGTTTGTGGACGAGCTTCAAGCGGTCGGGGTGGTTGTAGCCGGGACCGAGGCGTCTGCGAAATTCGCGGGCAAGCCTCGCTCCTTCAAGCCCCTGTAGGAGCGAGGCTTGCCCGCGAAGCTTTTAAGGCTTGACCGACTCACCCTCACCTTCAGGCTTGTGCGCCACAAACCGCATCATCCATTCCGCGACGGTCGTGCCGTGATGCTCGTGTTCAAGACTGGCCATGCCTTTGGAATAAACCTGCTCGCCCAGCGCTTCCTGACGAATATCCAACAGCGCCCGTGAGTAATCGTGAATGAACTCCGGATGCCCCTGGAAGCACAGCACCTGATCATCGATGTGGTACGCGGCGAATGGGCAGAAATCACTCGAAGCAATCACAGTAGCGTTTTCCGGTAGCGCGGTGACCTGATCCTGATGGCTGATCAGCAGCGTCAGCTCTTCTCTCACCGGGTTCATCCATGGCGCCTTGGCCGCGAGTTTGTAGCGATGGGTGCCGACGCCCCAGCCCTGAGTCGCCCGCTCACTTTTGCCACCCAACAACAGCGCCAGCAACTGATGACCGAAGCACACGCCCAGCAGTTTGTCGCCGCGTTCGTAGCGGTTCAGCAGGTACGTCTTGAGGGTTTCAATCCATGGGTCGTTGCCGAAGGAATCGGCTTTGCTGCCGGTGACCAGATACGCATCAAAAGTCTCGTCATCGCTGGGATAATCACCCTGCATCACGTTGTACACGGTGAACTCGGCAGCGATGGGTTGCTGCGAAAACAGACGCTGGAACATCTGCCCATAACCCTGATATTGATCGACCAGTTCCGGACGCAGGATGTCGGTTTCCAGAATGCAGATGCGTAACGACATAAAAAATACCTGACACATGATGGGAATAATGCACACCCCAGAGCCTGCCTTGAAACACGGTGGCAAGGCAAGCCCCGGAACGCGTCATCGGTCCCTTAGAACAGCGCATCCTTGGCGGCTTTCTCCAGCAGCAGCGCAGGTGGAGCGAAGCGCTCGCCGTACTGCTCGGCCAGGTACTGAGCGCGAGCGACAAAGTCTCTCACGCCGTACTGATTGATGAACTGCAGCGCACCGCCGGTCCAGGCCGCGAAGCCGATGCCGAAGATCGAGCCAACGTTGGCATCCGCCGTCGAGGTCAGCACGCCCTCTTCCATGCAACGCACGGTTTCGATGGCCTGGACGAACAGCAGTCGATCGCGGATGTCCTGCGGCGAAATCTGCCCATCGGCTTTCTCGAAGCGGCTTTTCAGCTCAGGCCACAAATGCTTCTGCCCTGTGGCCGGGTAATCGTAGAAGCCACCGCCAGCGGCTTTGCCCGGACGCTTGTACTCCTTGAGCAGCAAGTCAATCACGGCGAACGCCGGGTGCTCAATCAGGGTTTTCCCTTCTGCTCGCAGGTCTTTGGCGGTTTGTCCGCGGATATGGCTCATGAGGCTGAGGGAAACTTCGTCGGAAATCGCCAGAGGTCCGACAGGCATGCCGGCCTTGCGCGCTTCGGTCTCGATCATCGGCGCGCTCACGCCTTCGCCGAGCATGGCGATGCCTTCGTTGGTAAAGGTGCCGAACACCCGCGAGGTAAAGAAGCCGCGACTGTCGTTGACCACGATCGGAGTTTTGTTGATTTGCAGGACGAAATCGAAACCGCGAGCCAGGGTTTCATCGCTGGTATGGACGCCTTTGATGATTTCCACCAGCGGCATTTTCTCCACGGGACTGAAGAAATGCAGGCCGATGAATTTCGTCTGGTCCGGCACGGCAGTGGCCAGGCCGCTGATCGGCAAGGTCGAGGTGTTGGAGGCGATGACCGCCTCCGGCCCGACGATTGTTTGCGCAGCCGATAAGACCTTGGCCTTCAGTTCGCGATCTTCAAACACGGCTTCAATGATCAGATCGCAACCGGCCAGGTCCTCATCGTTTTCGCTGGCATGGATTCGCCCCAGAATCGCCTCGCGTTGCTCTTGGGTTAACTGACCACGCGCAACCTTCTTGCCCAGCAACGCCGCCGAGTGGGCCTTACCCTTCTCTGCCGCGGCGAGGTTGATGTCTTTGAGCACCACGTCGATGCCGGCCGATGCACTGACGAATGCGATGCCCGCGCCCATCATCCCGGCGCCGAGCACGCCGACTTTCTTCGTCACGCAAGGCGCCATGCCTTGGGGCCGCGAGCCACCGGCATTGATTTCATTGAGCTGGAACCAGAACGTGCCAATCAGGTTTTTCGACACCTGGCCGGTGGTCAGCTCGGTGAAGTAGCGGGTTTCGATCAAGTGCGCGGTGTCGAAATCCACTTGGGCGCCTTCCACCGCAGCACAGAGAATTTTCTCCGGCGCGGGCAGGCAGCCCTGGGTTTTGCTGCGCAGAATCGATGGCGTGATCGCCAGCATCGGCGCGAGCTTCGGATCCGACGGTGTGCCGCCGGGAATCTGATAACCCTTTACGTCCCAGCGCTGCACAGCGACCGGGTGAGCGACTATCCATGCCCGCGCCTTGGCCATCAGTTCATCGCGATCGGCGGCCAACTCGTCGATCAACCCCGCCTGCAACGCCTGTTGCGGCCGGATTTTCTTGCCTTCAAGCAGATACGGCAGCGCTTTTTCGATGCCCAGCAAACGGACCATGCGCACCACCCCGCCGCCGCCCGGCAACAGGCCAAGCGTGACTTCCGGCAGCCCGAGCAACACCGACGGATCGTCCAGCGCCACGCGATGGTGGCACGCCAGGCAGATTTCCCAGCCACCACCAAGCGCTGCGCCGTTGATCGCGGCGACCACCGGTTTGCCGAGAGTTTCCAGGGTGCGCAATTGCCCCTTGAGGCTCAGCACCACGTCGTAAAAGGCTTTGGCTTCGGGTTTGCCGACTTTGATCAGTTCGTTGAGGTCGCCGCCAGCGAAGAAGGTTTTCTTGGCCGAGGTGATGATGACACCGGCAAGGGCTTCCTTTTCAGCGACCAGTCGGGCGACACAGATGGCCATGGCGTCGCGGTAGACCGCGTTCATGGTGTTGGCACTCTGGCCCGGCATGTCGATGGTCAGGACGACGATCCGGTCCTGGCCCTTTTCGTAACGGATGGCTTGGGTCATGGCAATTTTCCTAGAAGTCAGGGCTCAGAGGCGTTCGATGATGGTGGCAATGCCCATGCCGCCGCCGACACACAATGTCGCCAGGCCATAGCGCTGGCGCCGGGCTTCCAGTTCATCGAGCAGCGTGCCGAGAATCGCGCAGCCAGTGGCCCCGAGCGGGTGCCCCATGGCGATGGAGCCGCCGTTGACGTTGACCTTGTCGGGGTCGACGGCCATGTCCTTGATGAACTTGAGCACCACCGAGGCGAACGCTTCGTTGACTTCGAACAGGTCGATGTCTTCGACCCGTAGCCCGGCCTTGGCCAGCGCCTTGCGCGTGGCCGGTGCCGGGCCGGTGAGCATGATGGTCGGGTCGGTACTGGTGACCGCCGTGGCGACGATTCGCGCTCGCGGTTGCAAGCCCAGCGCCCGGCCCTTCGCTTCGGAGCCGATCAGCATCAACGCCGCGCCATCGACGATCCCGGAACTGTTGCCCGGCGTGTGCACGTGGTTGATCCGCTCGACCTGGCTGTAAACCCGCAGCGCCGTGGCATCGAAGCCCATTTGCCCGATCATTTCGAAGCTCGGCTTGAGCTTGCCCAAACCTTCCATCGTCGAATCGGCACGAATGAACTCATCGTGATCAAGCAAGATGATGCCGTTCTGGTCTTGCACCGGCACCAGCGACTTGTGGAACGAACCGTTCCCTCGCGCCCGCGCCGCCTTCTGCTGGGATTGCAACGCGAAGGCATCGACGTCCTGACGGCTGAAGCCTTCGATGGTGGCAATCAGATCGGCGCCCACGCCCTGAGGCGTGAAGTGGTTGTGCAAGTTGGTTTCCGGGTCCAGCGCCCAAGCGCCGCCATCGCTGCCCATGGGCACGCGAGACATCGATTCGACGCCACCGACCACCACCAGGTCTTCGAAGCCGGAACGCACTTTCATCGCCCCCAGGTTCACCGCTTCCAGCCCTGACGCGCAGAAGCGATTGAGCTGCATACCGGCCACGCTGACGTCCCAATCGGCCACCTGTGTGGCGGTCTTGGCGATGTCGGAACCCTGATCGCCGATGGGCGTCACGCAGCCGAGCACCACATCATCGACCTGACTGGTGTCCAGCGACATGCGCTGCTGCAGCGCCGTCAACAGCCCTGCCACCAGATTAACCGGCTTGACGCTGTACAAGGCGCCATTGGCCTTGCCTTTGCCACGGGGCGTGCGTAACGCGTCGAATATCAAAGCCTGGGTCATGATGTCCTCGAACCTGATGGTGAATGAAGATCAAAAGATCGGCCTTCGGCAGCTCCTACAGGGGACCGTGTGATCCTGATCTTTATGCACTCACCTTATGCCCGGCAGCCGTGGATTCAATGACCGCAATGCTCATTGACGTTGACGGTCACGCTCAGACGAACGGTAGTCTGCTATCGGATAAACCGATTCCCGTCACCAAGCTGTCTAGCAAACGGGCGCCCAAGAAGCTGGCCATAAGCCTCATTCTTTTTTAATAGCGAGAAGCACTCAGCCCATACGAAATGGATCTAAGTCAAGCCTGACGCGGGCCCTAAGGTAAACCTGTACGAAGTTGTCGTCGGGTTTTGCCGAGGCACTCGTACTACAGGAAGTGCAGCGCTCTGCCGTCATGGATATGCAGGCAGGCACCAGGAAATAACAAAAAAGGCGGTCAAGCCATGTTCAAGCATTCGAAAGTTCGTCAAGCCGGGCTCATTCTATTCGCCACTACGCTGCTGTTGATTTTGCCGAACCTGACCAAGGTGATTAGCTGATCGAGCATCAGGGTTTTCGTTTCGCCTGATAAAAATGTGATTGGCTCGCTATTCGAGCCGGCGTGGCTGTGCCAACCTTTGCGGCATTTCCACGACATGGACGGCAATCACTTGAAAGCGCTCATTGTGTTTGGGGCTTTGCTGCTCAGCATGCCTCTTTCTGCCGCACAGCTGAATCTTGAGCCAGGCGCGAGCCCTCGCACCTGGCAGACCGAGCAATTGCTCAAGCATCCTCAGGTTCAGACCATCACGATCGCGAACGACGTTTCCTACAAGCGGGACATGAGCTATCGCGCGGTGCCGTTGGCGGCGCTGTTGACAGGCATCAAGCCTGACGATCACCTGCAAGCCATTGCCCTGGACGGTTTTGCCGCCGAACTGACCGCCGCGCCATTACTCAATACCCAAGGCGCGCGGGCCTGGCTGGCGATTGAAGACCCGGCCAAGCCTTGGCCGCCGTTGTCAGAAGGCAAGCCCAGTGCGGGGCCGTTTTACCTGGTCTGGACCGATCCACAGGCGGGCAATATCAGCCCCGAGCAATGGCCATTCCAAGTCGCCAGCATCAAGCGCATGGCCCCGGTGGCCGAGCGCTTCCCTGCCCTGCTGCCCGACCCTGCACTGAAGGCGGACGATCCGGTGAACAAGGGCTTTGCGCTGTTTCAGAAGAACTGCCTGGCGTGCCATCGATTGAATGGCGCAGGCGATGCGCAGTTCGGGCCGGACCTGAATATCCCGTTCAACCCGACCGAGTACTTCGGCGCGGATTTCCTCAAGCGCTACATTCGTGATCCGCAAAGCTTGCGCCAGTGGCCACAGGCGAAGATGCCGGCGTTCGCGACGACGGTGTTGCCGGAGGGGGATCTGGAAATGTTGGTGGGGTATTTGAAGCACATGGCTGGGCGCAAGGTGAAGCCCTGACACCAATCCCCTTGTGGGAGCGAGCCTGCTCAGTGATCGTTCCCACGCTCCGCGTGGGAATGCAGCCCGTGACGCTCTGCGTCACATCCAAAGCCGAACGCCGAGCGTCCGTGGAGGCATTCCCACGCAGAGCGTGGGAACGATCGGTGGCAGGTTACTGCTGTTGCACCAAAATCACCGGCGCTGGCGTCGGCGAGACCAACACCTTGGCATGCATCTGCTCGCACCCGCCTCCACGACGCATGCCGCGCACCGGGCAGGCGTCGAGGTAATCCAGGCCCACCGCCAGTTTCAGGTGACGCTCCGGGCGGGCCAGTTCGTTGGTTACGTCGAAGCTGTACCAGGCGTCATCCAGCCAGGCTTCAGCCCAGGCGTGACTGGCCAGGTGTTCGCAGTTCTCGCTGTACAAATACCCCGACACATAACGCGAGGGAATGCCCAGGCTGCGGGCGCAGGCAAGAAATGCATGGGTGTGATCCTGGCAGACGCCGGAGCGCCCGGCGAAAGCCTGGGCGGCGCTGGTGTCGACTTCCGTGGAACCCGGCGTGTAGGTCATGTGCTGGTTCAGGCCATGCATCAAATCGATCAGCGCCGTACGATCCCGGCGTTGTTTGCAGGCCTTCTCGGCAAACGCGCGCAACGCGTCGTCGGCTTCGGTCAGGCGCGTAAAGCGCAAGAACGGCAGCGCCGACTGGCTTTCATGTTCGGCTTCGCGCAGTTCGTCGATGTCCACCTGCCCGCGGGCGCCGATGATGATTGCCTCGTGGGGTTCGTCCAGGGTCAGCACATGCAGGATATTGCCGAACGGATCGAGTTGCGCACGCACCGGGCGTGGCAGGTCGAGCTGCCAGCTGAGCACGTGCTGGCGTTCGCTGTCATGGGGGGTCAGTCGCAGGTACTGGATGCTCGCCCGCACCTGATCTTCGTAGTGATAGGTGGTCTCGTGGCTAATGGAAAGTCTCATGCAGCCTCCAGGTAGGAACTGTGTATGGCATTGCCCAACCGGCGCACCAGCGGGATGAACTCGGTCAGCCAGGCGTGCAGGCCTTCGTCGAGGATTTCGTTGATACCGGTGTAGCGCAGGCGTGCGTCCATTTCTGCCGCCAACCGCTGGGCAGGACGACCGTTGGCTCCCGGCAATTGAGCGAGGATCTGGTCGATTTCTTCAGTGCAGGCCCGCAGGGATCGCGGCACATCGGCGCGCAGCAACAACAACTCGGCCACATGCCGGGCACCGGGAGCGTCGCGGTAAATCTCGGTGTAAGCCTCGAACGACGACAAGGCCCGCAGCAAGGCGCTCCACTGGTAATAGGCGTGAGCCGTGCCGTCGCTGACTGCTTCGGCCTGATCGCCGGCCATTTCGTAACGGGCGTCGAGCAGGCGCAACGTGTTGTCAGCCCTTTCGATAAAGGTGCCCAGACGAATGAAGCGGAACGCGTCGTTACGCATGATGGTGCCGTAGGACGCGCCACGGAACAGGTGGGAACGTTCCTTGATCCACTCACAGAAACGGCTCATGCCGTAGCGACTCAAACCCTGCTCGGCGATCCCGCGAATTTCCAGCCAGGTGGCGTTGATGTTTTCCCACATGTCGGCGGTGATTCGCCCACGCACCGCATGGGCGCTGGCTCGCGCGGCACCGAGGCAGCTGTAGATGCTCGCCGGGTTGGCCGCATCCAGGGCAAAAAAATGCAGCAGCCGTTCAGCATGCAGTTCGCCATGGCGCTCCAGGTAATCGTCCAGGGTGCCAGTGATCAGCAATGGCATGGCGAGTTCATGCAAGCCATCACCACGCCCGTCTTGCGGCATCAGTGACAGCGAATAACTGATGTCGAGCATCCGTGCGAGGTTTTCCGCCCGCTCCAAGTAACGCGACATCCAATAAAGATCCGAGGCAGTTCTACTTAACATGGCAGGCTTCCTTCAATCCTCGACCACCCAGGTGTCCTTGGTTCCACCGCCCTGGGAGGAATTCACCACCAGGGAGCCTTCGCGCAAGGCGACACGGGTCAAACCGCCGGGCACAACCCGGGTTTCGCGGCCAGACAATACAAACGGACGCAGGTCGATATGGCGCGGAGCGATGCCGTTTTCGACAAAGGTCGGGCAGGTCGATAAAGACAACGTCGGTTGAGCGATATACGCGTGGGGCTTGGCTTTGATCCGCTCACGGAAAGATTCGATTTCCGCCGCCGTCGCCGCCGGCCCCACCAGCATTCCGTAACCACCGGAGCCCTGGGTTTCCTTGACCACCAGTTCTGGAAGATTGGCCAGCACGTGGGACAGTTCGGAGGGATTACGACACTGCCATGTCGGCACGTTCTTCAGGATCGGCTCTTCATCCAGGTAGAAACGAATCATGTCCGTGACGAAGGGGTACACCGATTTGTCGTCCGCGACCCCGGTGCCGATGGCATTCGCCAGCACAACATTGCCGGAACGGTAAGACGACAGCAGACCAGGCACGCCGAGCATGGAGTCCGGGTTGAATGCCAGCGGATCGAGGAAGGCATCGTCGAGGCGACGGTAGATCACGTCGACGGCTTTCGGCCCGTCCGTGGTGCGCATGAACACCTTGTCATCGCGCACGAACAGGTCCGCACCTTCCACCAGCTCGACCCCCATTTCCCGAGCCAGAAACGCATGCTCGAAAAACGCGCTGTTGAAGCGCCCCGGCGTCAGCACCACCACGCTCGGGTTGTCGATCGGGCTGGAGCTTTTCAAGGTGTCGAGCAACAGGTTCGGATAGTGGTCGATGGGCGCGATGCGCTGGGCGGCGAACAATTCGGGAAACAATCGCATCATCATCTTGCGGTCTTCGAGCATATAGCTCACGCCGCTGGGGGTACGAAGGTTGTCTTCGAGCACGTAGTACGTGCCGTCGCCATCGCGCACCAGGTCGACACCGGAAATGTGGGAATAGATATCGCGGTGCAAATCCAGCCCCTGCATCGCCAACTGGTATTGCTCGTTGGCCAGCACTTGCTCGGCCGGGATGATGCCGGCCTTGATGATGCGCTGCTCGTGATAGAGGTCGGCAAGGAACATGTTCAATGCCTTGACCCGCTGAATGCAGCCGCGCTCGACGACCCGCCATTCACTGGCGGGGATACTGCGGGGAATGGTGTCGAAGGGAATCAGGCGCTCTGTCCCTTGCTCATCACCATAGAGCGTGAATGTAATCCCGGCACGATGAAATAACAGATCGGCCTCGCGTCGCCGTTGTGCCAAAAGCTCGTCAGGCGTTTCGGCCAGCCAACGTGCAAACTCCCGATAATGCGGGCGGACCTGGCCGCCGGCATCGTACATCTCATCAAAATAGGTGCGGATCATGCCGTACTCCTTGTCACATGGACATCCAGGCCTTCGCAAGGCCCGTGCCATCGGCATAAACGCTTTGATATCAATCAGTTGGATAATGACGCTGCGCGCACCGCACCAATCCTGTGCGGTAAATGCCCCAACCTGATTGCCCCCGCTTCATGGCGAAGCAATGCTGTCGCCTATCAGCAGCATAGCCAGAGTTGATTTCACTGCCCGGGCGGCGGTGCGGATAATCGGCACATTCGCTGGAAAACCTGATCGAACTTCCCTTTAGCCGCCTGCTCAGGCGGTTTTTTTTGCGTGTTTGAAACGTTATGAATCAAAAACCCAGATCAAAAGATCGCAGCCTCGTTCCACTCGACAGCTCCTACAGGAGAACGCGTGAAACGAGGCTGCGATCTTTTAAACCTTTGCAAACCGCAAAAACGAAAACGGCCAACCCGAAGGTCAGCCGTTGCTGAATTGTCACTGTTCATAACGTTATGCGAGTAGCCCTCGTACCTCCTGCTTGACGCCCCATCCTTCGATGATACCGCCCAGAGGCTCGACCACCGCCTCGAAGTCCTGCTCAAAGTCGCCGATCCCGTCGTAGGTGGCATACATCACTTTGCTCAGTTCCAGATGCCATGCGCCGTCATCGCGCACGCTGATCTGGGCATTCAAGGATTCACCACAAAAATGACCTGCCGCCCTGCGTGCCCGCTCCTCGTCCGGGAAAATGGCGTAGAACTCGATGGGATGGAATCGTGAAAAGTCGAAACCGCCTTCTTTCATGCGGCGCAGCACGCTGCTGCTGATGTCTTCTTGATAGGCTGTGCTCATGAAACGTCCCCCTCAGACTGATGGATAGACTTTCCGTATTCCCTGCACTTTCAACCGATTAGTGAAAGCGATACGGCAACAGAGGTTGCCGACGGGAAACAAGCATGTAGCTGACAAGACCAGACCTTAGCGAGTCATTCGCTGATCTCGCTTGCAGAGTAGCCTCAAGACAGAGCTGCTGCCAAGGTCTGGGTGTGAATGTGACAAGAGATGTATCAGATCGGGGTAATACTGATGATTTCGATGCTGTTCTGGGATTTCAGACTTTTGACGGTCGGATCATCGGTACGCCCCTCCAGATCATTGAGATCCAGTTCGGCCGCGACCGGCAGGCACCGGGCGCGAATGAGTTTGGCGGCCTGCTCGCTATTCGGGCATTCCTCGCACTCGAAGAGTTCGTCCACTGTTTCACCGTGATCATCCACGAAAGTGATTTTCCACTTTTGCATCGGTGCCTCCTCGATAAACCCATGGATGGGCTTACTTCTATCTGGACTTTACCCCTGACTGATCGTTCAACGGATTACCGCGTGTCGGCATGAAAAAACCCAGAACCTGAGCGACGCTTGCTCGCGAAGTCGACAGATGGATTGACTGAATATACAGGTCGAACCTCACGTCATGGCTCGGCCCAATCCTGTGGGAGCGTGGCTTGCCCGCGACAGGATCGCCGCGTTACAGCTGACAGACCGCAGCGCCTGCATCGCGGGCAAGCCACGCTCCCACAGGTTCAGTGTTACAGGCCAAACCAATCAAATCCGCACGTCACCCCTTGGCCCGGCGATGGCCCAGATGATCAGGCCCAGGACCGGCAGCAGCAGGATCAATAACACCCAGAGGATTTTCATCCCGGTCTTGGCGCCACTTTTAAGCACGTTGATGATGGCCCAGATATCCAGGGCAAGAATAATCAGGCCAACCAGGCTGTTGAACGTTGAACCCATGGTGACGCTCCCGAAGAGTGATACGCCCTCTTAGGATAGTCGGGCCTTGCGAGGGTTCCGTTTTATTACCGTCCTGCACAGCTTCAGACGTGGATCGCCACTTTCAGCGCTTCCAGGGATGGCGCCGCGGCGATGCCAACTTCGGCGCACAACTCCAGCACCCGTGGCACGTCGTTTCCGTAGACCAGCACCATTTGCAACTCGTCGTCGAGCAGCTGGCTGAAGTTCATCAGTGTGTAACCGCCGTTTTCCTTGTTCAGGCTGCTCATCTGCACCTGAATGCGGTTGAGCGCTGTCAGGGCTTCGGTCTTGGCCAGTTGCTTGGGTTTGATGTTGAAATCGACGCCGGGGCCGAACGAAGCGACGATTTGCGCAAACAGGTCCATGTAGGTATCGGCCTGGAACAGCACGGTTTCCGGCAAGCTGCCGACGACGACCCATTCGCCCAACGGGATCGGGAAAGTGTCGTCGTAGTTGATGTCTGGATTGGCCGTCAGAAAAGCTTCTGGATCCGCATAGGCCTGAGCCGCTTCGTCAGCGACTTTCAGGATTTCGTCCTCGCTCATGCACCCGGAGCTGATTTTGCTGATGAGTTCGACGAGTGCGGCTTTCATGAGGTGGATCCTGTAGCGAGGGAGATTTGAGGGCGCGAAGGATAACGCAGGTTAAGCATGAAAACGAAAAGATCGCAGCCTTCGGCAGCTCCTACATTGGTATGACGTGCGCTCTGTAGGAGCTGCCGAAGGCTGCGATCTTTTAATGTGATCAGCCAAGCAATTTCTGCAATTGTGCGGTGGTATCCACCGCGCCCATGGTTTTGGCCGCGTCCAGCGCGGATACGCCGTTGGCATCCTTGGCCTTCGGATCGGCGCCTTTGCTGATCAGGTAGTCGACGATTTCGACGCGGTTGAACATGGCCGCCATCATCAATGCCGTGCGACCGTCGAAGGACGAACCTTCCACTTGTGCGCCACCTTCCACCAACGCCTTGACCACCGCCAGATCACCCTTGAATGCCGCGCCGGCAATCGGGCTCTGGCCGTTGTCGTTGCGAATTTCAGGATCAGCCTTGTGCTCGAGCAGCACTTTTACCGTGTCGACATGGCCGTGGTACGCGGCGAGCATCAGCAAGGTGTCGCCCTTGTGGTTGCGCAGGTTCGCCGGCAAGCCCTTGGTCAGCAGCGCAGCCATCATGGCCGCATCGCCTTCGCGCGCTTTATTGAACACCTGTTCGGCAAATTCAGCAGCCTCTTCGGGTGTCATCTGGCGGCTTTTGTCTGACATTGGTGACTCCACATTCGGTCAATCGGAAAGCCCATAGTTTCCCGAGCGCTCAAGAACCTGTCACTTCTTTTTTCTCATGCCCGGTCATAGCCACATTTAATAAGCGCCGCATTCAATAGCGGTATTTGCCGCCCTGGATCTCCGCCAGCACCTGCTCGGTGACTTGCACGTAAGTCTGAGTGCCCGGCAACCAGGCATAAATCGGATCATCGCCGGTTTTGTTCGGGTCGAAGGCTTCATCCTTGAGCCGAGTTTTCTGGTATTTGAAGGTCCCGGTGGTTTCCATTTTCACTTTCACTCGCAGAAAAAGCGGCACTGCATAGGCAGGCAGTTGCTGCCTGGCGAAAGCCAGCAACTCGCTGAAGTCCAGGGTCGCCAGGGATTCGGCCGGCGTAATTGCCGCCATCCCGGCACGCCCGTTGGTATTGTGGATTTCCACGCCATAGGCCACGGCTTCGGCAATGTGCGGATGTTGCAGCAGAATGTTCTCAACCTCGGTGGTCGAGACGTTTTCGCCCTTCCAGCGATAGGTGTCGCCCAAACGATCGACAAACTGCGCATGGCCAAAACCGATGTTGCGCAACAGGTCGCCGGTATTGAAGTAGCGGTCGCCCTTCTTGAATACGTCGTGGAGCACGACTTTTGCGGTCTTCTGCGGATCGGTGTAGCCGTCTAGCGGCGCCTTGTCGTCGATCCTCGCCAGCAGTAACCCCTGCTCGCCCTTGGCCACTTTACGCATGAAACCCTGGGTATCTCGCGTGGGGGCGCCACTGTCGTGGTCGTACGCCACCAGCTCCCAAGACATCAGGGAAAAGCCGATGGTGTTGTCGAAGTTGAGGATGTTGGTGAAACCGATATTGCCGTCGCTGGCGGCGTACAGCTCACAGATATGGTCAACGGCAAAACGCGTCTTGAACTCGCTCCATGCGCCGGGGCGCAGACCATTGCCGATCATCTTCGTTACGCTGTGGCGACTGTCGTCGACGCTGCGCGGTTGATCCACCAGGTAGCGGCACAATTCGCCGACGTAACCGAGGGTGGTCGCCCGATATTTGCGCACGTCACTCCAGAACTGGCTGGCGCTGAACTTGCGGCGAATGGCAAACCCCGACGCCCCGCTGATTGCCGAACCCCAGCACACGCAAAGCCCGGTGGCGTGGTACAGCGGCAAGGTGCAATAGACGACGTCCTGCGGCTGCATATTCAGGGCAATCAACCCGAAGCTGGCGGAGCTGCGCATCCAGCGGCCATGTTTGAACACCCCGGCCTTGGGCAACCCGGTGGTGCCCGAGGTGTAAATGTAGAAACAAGGATCGTCGAGAAAAACCTGCTGGCTGCTGACGGGGTTATCGCTGCACGCTTCAACGCTGGCCGCCATCAGGTTGATGAAGCCATCGGGCGAATTGCCCGGATCGCGATAAGTGTCTTGATCGGCGACAAGCCAGGTACGTGTCGCGTCGATGGACACCCGTTCACGGACCGCGTTGAAGGCCGGAACCAGCTCTTCTCCGACCACGATTGCCACCGGCGCCACCAGATTCAGGCTGTGGGCCAGGGTATCGCGGGTCTGGGAAGTATTGAGCAAAGCGCTGATCGCACCGACCTTGGCCACCGCCAATATCGTTACCAGCAGTTCCGGACGGTTTTCGATAAAAATCGCCACCACATCGCCCTTGCCGATGCCTTGGGCAATCAGGTTATGGGCGATGCGATTGGCCCACTGATTGACCTGGGCATAAGTGAGTCTCACCTCGCCCTGCAGCAAAGCCGGGCCATCGGGATTGCGCAAGGTCGCCTGCTCGAAGCTCCAGCCCAGGCCACACGGTTGGGTCGGGTCCTTGACGTTGGCAGCTTTCATGCCCTTCACCACGCGGGGAATGGCTTTGGTAATGGAAGGCAGCTTGCGGAGCATCATGCCCCAGGTAATCGTGTCGTTCAGCGTGCGGCTCATTGATGCTCCCGTTCGATTTTCTTATTGTCGGGTGGCGTTGTTTGAGGCCGAAAATACGTCAGCGGTTCTTGAGCTGTACACGCGGTTTTTGCAATGTTTTGTATCCGCGACCCAAGCGTCTGGACCGGCGATCGAAAGCGGAACCCTGGCGTCGTGATAGGTTCCATCGAATCGCGATCGACCACGCAAAATGCAGGATGCACGATGGCCATTCATGCAGATTGCACGAAAGCGTAGGAACATCATTTCTCTAACTTATTGATCTATAAGTATTTTTAAAAAACCAGGTACTGGCACAATCACTGCAACTACCTCTCCATGTTGCCCTTCAAGCACAAACGGAGCTGATAGACATGAGCCTGATCCAGGAAAAATTTTCGTCGCTATTCTCCAACTTCGAAGTGACCACCCAGCCACGGCCTGATGGCGGCATTCTGCTGACCCTGCGCAGTACAGACGGCAAAATCTTCAAACGTTCGATTTCCTACCAGCAATTGCATGCTGGCGATCAGCTGTCATGGGTGATCAGCGCGATACGTCGTGACGTCGCCGAACAAGCCAGCGAACTGCCGCAGATCTCCATGCTGCAAAGCCAGCAACGGTTCGCCTTGCCGACTTATCACTCGGTTTAAACATTACATCGCTACAAACAAACAGGCCGTGAGCGCTTCCGCGTCACGGCCTGAGTTGTTTCTGGCTTTGCACCACCCTTGTAGGAGCAGAGCTTGCTCGCGAAGGCGGAGTGTCAGGCGACATTAACGTTGACTGGCACTCCGCCTTCGCGAGCAAGCTCTGCTCCTACATCTATGGTTACCCCCTTTTCTGCAATACTGTTTTTGATGCGTGTTTGGCTTGCTTTCATCTATCCGGCGTCTAAGTGGGGTTTGTG